>NZ_JBBBNW010000003.1:0-1007959 GCF_037137035.1 Nocardioides sp. CCNWLW239
TTGGGCACAGCACACATCCTTCCAGCAGCACCTCTCGGCACCACAGATCAGATGTCACCTAGCCCTGCAGCAGTCCCTAGAGCTCGTTGGTATGGCCGGAGTAGCGGGCGAGGAACGAGACTGCGGCCAGTTCGGCGGTCGTCATTGACAGGGGCTGGAACGGCAGCTGCTTCGATGTGGTGGGCATGGGGCACCTCACGCGACGATCAATGGCGATGCCTGCCATGCTCGCCGCCAACACGGCGAGGCGCTCGAACAGATCAAAGCTAACGATGTTGGGGCCAGCGCCGCTGTCGGCGGTAGGACGCACGTCCGTCGACGCGCGGATCGCGGTGGCGTGCCCCTGAGATCCGCGCAATTCGGCACGACCGGACTTCCTATGTGGACCCTCCTGCCTGGCTCACGGGACTCTAGACAGTCCATTTCGACAGATAATCGTCAAACCGCCTGGTCACCCACGCGTCCAATTGCTTCCTCCGGGCTCACCCTCGGAAGGCCGAGCCCTTCGCCGATCGGTCGGCCACCCGCTCCACGATGCGGTCGACAACCCGCTTGGTGTCCTTCCATTTCATCGCTAGGCGATCGTTGTCCATGCCGTGCTCGGCCAAGATGTCCCGAAGACCTTCGAGGTCGACCGCAGAGAGTCGCTGCCGGAGCAGGGTCTCTTGCCCTTCGGCGTAAACGGCGAACGGGTCGAACGGCCCTGGGTTTCGGCGATTGCCAGCCCGCTTCGTCGAAGCGCTGGCGCCCGCTGATTTGGCAGCCTCTGGCTCACGCAGGGCCTTGGACAGGGCGTTAGCGAACCGCGGACCGCGGCTGGCTTCTACGGCCACTGCGGTGAACACGCGGCTCAGCCGTACGGCTAACTCGGGATCCCGGGCAGCCACCCCCACTAGCGCGTCGCTTAGGGACTGGACCTCGGGCTGCATGTCGGCGCGGACCTCCGCGTCCCCCTCGTCGCTCAGCCGCGTCACAGCTTGCCCTCTACCATGTCAATGAACTCCTTCGTCAGAGCGTGGAAATCGTTGAAGCGGCCCGAGTAGCCGTACTTCTGGCGCAGCGTCTGCGATCGGACGTACTCTGCCGCCGCTGCCACGTCGTTCCCCTCGGGGATGATGGACTCGAAGACCGCGGGCAGGTTCGGGTCCTTCTCCAGACGGTCGACCGTGTTCTGGTGAACTGTGGAAGCAGCTCGGTACTTTGACACGATGACGCCGATCTCTTCGATGTCGTGGCCGATCCCGTCCGCAAACTCGGCAACCCGCTTCTGGATCTGCGGAATGCCGTAGGTCGACAGCACGTCGGGGATCGTCGGGATGACGTATCCGCCCGAGATCCGCAGGCCGTTCAGGGTGACGATTCCGAGGTTCGGCGGGCAATCTACCAACACGTAGTCGTAGTTGTTAAGGATCGGTTTGACGGCCTTCCGTAGCAGGTCGGTCGGGTTGTTCGAGAAGAACCGACCGGTCGACATGGTGGCGAGGCGATCCTGAACGTCGATTAGGTCGAGCGACGACGGCAGCAGGTCGACTTGCTTCACGTCCGCCACAGGGCTCACGTTCGTCTGAAGAGTCACGTTCAGGTCGAAGTCGGGAGCCTCCCCCTCGGGCTTGAGTGCATCAGTGAAGAGGGTGGCCAACGTGTGTCCGTCCGCGTTCAGCTTCTGCCACTTCTTCTCGCCGATGAGGATCGTCGTCAGGTTTGTCTGAGGGTCGAGGTCGATGACCAGGACCTTCTTGTGGAACTCCGCCGAGAGGAACTCAGCGAGCGCCGCCGTCGTCGTGGTCTTCCCGACCCCTCCCTTAAGGTTGATGGTCGCGATCGTGTACGCCGCCATAATCCTGTTCCTCCGTTTGAGATACCGCTTGATCTGATCCGCCCGGTACACGGGGCCGCTTCGTAGGTCGGCTGCCGGGCTGGGGAACCGAGCGTCCCGGGCGCGCCAGTTCGACACGACGGTGCGGCTGACGCCTGCCAACTCCGCGATCTCGTAGATGCCCAGAAGATCCGCATCGTCTGGCTCCAATGCACGTCCCCCAATCCGTGTGGCGTGAACGTTATTAACGACCTGCGACTCCAAGTGTGAACGGTGTCCACAAGAAACTCAAGTGATGTCACTGATGTTCACGCGCCGGTCGGTTCGAACTCCGGTTGGAGCGCCTGCGCAGCGCCTGTTGTGAATTGGGAGGTGGGTGGCCAACAGATGCCAACTCAGGGACCGACACGCTGGACTGCGGCCGGTTCAACGGCCTCGTCATAGTGGGCGATGTGGGGCGGCTTGGTCGGGTGTCACCCCGGGGCACGTCCCCAGGTGATCGCCGTGCGTACGGCCGGATCAAGCGCATCCGCGAGGGCGGCATCCGGGCTGGCGCCGAGGGCGCCGTTGATGCTGGAGAACGCGGTGCGCAGCCCGGCGTAGATGGTCAGTGCCACGATCTGCGGGTCGTTGAATCCCGCGTTACGGAGGCGGTCGACGTCGCGCGGCGTACTGCTGCCGGGGGAGCGGGCGACGGTGCGTGCCCAGGCGGCCAAGGCTTGCTCGCGTTCGCTGAACGGCTCCTCGTCGCCGGTGAGGGCGGCGATCGCCGTCTCCGGGCCGGCCCAGTCGGTCAGACGTTGACTCCACGCGACGGCGCAGTAGGAGTCACCGATCGCTGCTGCCTGCGCGAGCACGATCATGGCCTTGTCGCGTGGTGTCAGTCCGGCCGCGTCGGCGGTGGCCGCGAACAGCGCCATGAGCTTCTCGTGCGCCTCCGGCTGATGCGCCCACGCCTTGGTGAGATCCCAGACGTAGCCGTCGTCGGCGAGATCCTCGGCATACATTCTCTCCTGGCCAGCACTTGGCGCAGGTTCCTCCACGAAGGTCACGCACTCAGCAGACCGGTGGGCGCATCACGTCGTGCCGCGTCGCGGTCGGATGTCCCCAGCGTTGGGGATCAGGCCGGTGCCGAAGGCGAGGGCCAGTCGAACTCGGCAGTGGTGAACATCTCAGGCGTGACCCAGGCCTCGAAGAGAGGTACGCCGTCCCAGGCGCCGCCGCGGGCGATCGCGACGACCGCGTGCGGTCGGTCGAAGGAGACCTGGACGTGGCGGATCTTGCGCTCGACGTACTCAGGCCTGGCGGAACCGGCCATCCAGGCCATCGCCGTGACTGCTGCCGCCTTGAAGCCGTGCTGGTCGTAGGAGGCGGTCGCGTTCTGGGCGCAGCTGAACCTGATGCCGCCGTCCTGCTCGGGCAGCCGCGCAGCGATGCCGTCGGCGACCGCCACGACGCCCGGCGCGATGCCCAGGTCATGGGCCGCATCTGCGTTCCAGGCCGGCAGGCGGGTGGTGAAGACGACCGAGTTCGGCTCCGGCGCTTCGTACGCCACGTACTCCCGCCGCTCGCGCTTGACGGTCCACGCATGACCGTCGGCGAGGTCGTCAGGGTGCGAGAGATGAGACACCGCCCCCGCCGCGTACTGCTCGATGACCTCGGCCACGGCCACCCAGACGTCCTCGGCAGGCACATCCGGAGCGGCGATCACCGAGAAGACGTCGACGCCGTCGCGGCTGGCAGGACGAGCCACCGCGACCGGCCCGATCGAGGTCTCGACGATGGCCTGAAGGCTCTTGCGGAGTACGAGGCGGCCGTCCTCGATCGTGAGCGGATCGGTCCACGTCGGCGTGGTGACCAGAGCGGTGGCGAGCAGCAGCATCGTGTCGTCATCGACGGTGACGGGCATCGTCTTGATCAGCTCACGGGTGTGCTCAGCGGCCCAGGCGTTCAGCGTGTTCTGGTCCGGCAGCGGCTCGACATCGACCGGCAGCGCCGCCGTCGGCTCGACCCAGTCGGCCAGCCACGCTCCAAGCGCAGCGGCCACGGTGGGGTGCGCCTCGGCGATGAGCTTCTCGGCGGTCTCGCGCGCCTGCTCAGCCGGCAGTCCGAGCGCCTCGATGATGGCCCGGTCATCCGCCGCCGGAGCGACCAGCGCGAGCAAGAGCCAGAGGCCGGTGTAGGAGATCACCGGCGCGTCAGCAGTGCCGAGCTGCGTCCGGGCACGGTCTGCGTACTGCCAGATCTCATCCACGGCTGCGAGGGTAGCGGGGTCGTCCGGGAAACCAGTAGCACCCACGGGAAGGCATACGTGACGATGACCGTCCCGAGTCCAGCCTGATCGAAGGAGCGCGAGATGAGTCGGACCTCGTTCGTGAGCAGACTCCGAGACCAGGTCGTTCGGCCGCTAGTTCAGAGCGCACTGGCCGAGGACGAGATCCCTGACGTCATGGTGCACGTCGTGACCGGCACGGAGTTCGTGAGCACCTACCGAGAGCCGGGGGAGCCGGGCTGGTCCTTTCCCGACGACGGGCACGAGTACGTCTGGGCGCACGTCGAGCATCTGCCCACGAATGAGGGTGGAGCGTGGCGGTTGGGGCGCTCGGAGGATCTTCATGATCCGTCGGTGCTGCTCGAGGCGCTCCGGCAGCTGGGCTCGGACGTCGAGGACTGGATCTGTGAGACGTCGTTCGGCTGGGGCGAGCAACGTCGCGTCCGGCATCTCGAGCTCGATGACCTGCCGGGATCGCTGTAGGACTGGCAGCATAGGCACCCCGTCACCAGGAGGCCTCATGCCCACCACCGCTACTTTCGTCTCGCCGACCGACGGCACCGAGCTCGCGATCCGGACCTGGGGAGAGGACCTGTCGGCGCCGCGGGGTGTTGTCCAGATCGCCCACGGCATCGCCGAGCACGGGCAGCGCTATGACCGGCTCGCTCGGGCTCTCGTCGAGGCTGGGTACGTCGTGCGGGCGGTCGATCACCGTGGTCACGGCGGGTCGGTCACGTCGGCCGACCAGCTCGGTCACTTCGACTTCGGCGCGCTGGTGGCCGACGTCGAAGCCATGGGCGCGTCGCTGCGGGAGGAATTCTCCGGGATCCCGGTCTTCCTGGTGGCGCACTCGATGGGATCCTTCGCGGCCCAGACGGTGATCGTGGACCGCTCCGACCTCTATGACGGCGTGGTGCTGTCGGGCTCGACCGCTCTCGACGTACTCGCTGGTGCGCTTGCGAGCGCCGAGGGGCCGGCCGGGCTGGAGGCGTTCAACGCCGGGTTCGAGCACCGGACCGGGTATGAGTGGCTCTCGCGCGACGAGGCCGAGGTCGATGCGTACGTCGCGGACCCGTTGTCCGGGTTCGATCTGCCCGACACCGCTGTGCCTCAGCTGTTCGCCGGCGCCGAGCGTCTGGCCGACCCGGCAGCCCTCGGCGGGATCGGCGCCGATCTGCCGATTCTCGTCGTCTCCGGCGACGCCGACCCGCTCGCCGGAGGTGGCGCACTGGTCGAGCTGCTGGGGGAGCGCTATCGCGAGGCCGGACTGAAGGATGTGACGGTGACGCTCTACCCCGAGGCGCGCCACGAGATCTTCAACGAGACCAATCGCGACGCGATCACCGCCGACGTGATCGACTGGCTCACGGCTCGTTCCTGACGAAGCAGCGGCCCACCCCGCGGTGTCGACATTGCGCCATGTCGTGAATCCGCAGTCCGGTGTGTGTTGTGCCAGGCCCGCGGGCTTGCGAACCTCCACAGGTGAATCGACCCCCCACATCCTCCAGGTGGCGCCGACGGCTCGGCGCCGGTGCCGCCGGCCTCGGCCTGCTCGCCGCGGCGCCGACCGTGCTGGCCACCAACAGCGCCTCGGCCGAACCCACTCCTCCCGGCTTGGCCGGCGACGCCACCCACCACGGAGCCGACGGCGGAGGGGAAGCCCACGACGTCACCTTGATCACCGGCGACCGAGTGCGTCTGGGCGAGACTCCCGACGGCCGGCCCACCCTCCAGGTCAGCTACGACGCACCGGCGTCGGGTCCGGTGGAGATCCAGCGGATCGGCGAGGACTTCTACGCGATCCCGCGCGCCGCTCAGCGCTACCTCGCTCAGGGTTCCTTGGACCGCGAGCTGTTCAACGTCTCCAACCTGGTCGAGGACGGCTACGACGACGCGCACGGCGGCATCCCGCTGATCGCCGAGTACGCCGCCCGCAGCCGTGCTGCCACGACGACTCCCCAGGGCAGCGACGTCACCCTGTCGCTGCCGAGCATCAACGGCGCAGCGCTGGTGGCCGACCCCGACCGAGCCGCCGACTTCTGGGCCGACCTCACCACCCCACGGGCCCGGTCCGCGTCCGGCCTCGACGACGGCATCGCCAAGCTGTGGCTCGACGGCAGGGTCGAGGGGAACCTCGACGTCAGCGTCCCGCTGGTCGGTGCCCCGAAGGCATGGGCCGATGGTCACGACGGCACCGGAGCCACCGTCGCCGTTCTCGACTCCGGCATCGACTCGGAGCACCCGGACATCGCCGGCGCGCTCACCGAGAGCAAGTCGTTCGTCCCCGGCCAGGAGATCACCGACCGGAACGGCCACGGCACCCACGTCGCGTCCACCGTGCTCGGTTCGGGAGCTGCGAGCGACGGGGCCAACAAGGGCGTCGCCCCGGGTGCCGACCTCGCCGTCGGCAAGGTGCTCGGCGACGACGGCTATGGCCAGGACTCGTGGATCATCGCCGGGATGGAGTGGGCTGCCGCCCGCGCCGACGTCGTCAACATGAGCCTCGGTGACAGCGCCCGGCACGACCAGTCCGACCCCCTCGCGCAGTCGCTCAACCGGCTCAGCCGTGAGACCGGGGCGCTGTTCGTCGTGGCCGCCGGCAACTCCGGCCAACCCGGCACCGTCAACAGTCCTGGCACCGCCGACGAGGCGCTGACGGTCGCCGCCACCGACGACAGCGACCGACTCGCCTCGTTCTCGAGCGAGGGTCCGCGCAGTGGCGACGACGGCATGAAACCGGACCTGGCTGCTCCTGGTGTCGGCATCACCGCCGCCCGTTCGCAATACTCCTCCGGCAGCGGCCGCTACACGTCCAAGAACGGCACGTCCATGGCCACCCCGCACGTCGCCGGCGCCGCCGCGATCCTGACCGCCGCGCACCCGGAGTGGGACAACAACCGGATCAAGGCCGCACTGATGTCCTCGGCCGTTCAGCTCGACAGTTCGTCGTCTGCCTACCAGGTCGGCACCGGCCGCCTGGACGTGCCGGCGGCGCTCGACGGCGTCGACGCCACCGGGTCGGTCTACTTCGGCAAGCTCGCCTGGGGCGACCCCGTTCCCGAGCCCGTGACCCGCACCCTGCGCTATTACAACGACGGCGACACTCCGCTGACCCTCGACCTCGCCGTCGAGGGTGACACCGGCGTGACCCTCTCCGCCCCGCAGGTCGAGGTGCCTGCCGGAGGCCAGGCCGAGGTCCAGGCCACCGTCGACTTCGCCGACCACCCCGCGCCCGGCCACTTCCTCGGGCAGATTGTCGCCACCGGCGCCGAAGGGTCGTCGTACGCCGGTGTGGAGATCGCGCGCACGACGACCGGCGCCGCCCGTGAGGACGAGCGTTACGACCTCGACCTGACCGTGCTCGACGCGGACGGCACCGGCGCCCAGGCCGCGGTGACCTTCTACCAGTACGGCACCACCAACATCCAGACGTTGATCACCGACCCGGAGACCGGCGCGGCCCCGACCCAGCGGCTGCAACCGGGCGTCTACGCCGCGTCCACCTGGGTCGAGGTCCCCGGGCGGGACGGCCGGCGCGGGCTGGCGCTGCTGCACCAACCGCACATCGAGGTCACCGGCGGCGACCAGAGCATCGTGCTCGACGCCAGCAAGGCCGACCTCGTCGACGTACGCACCCCACGCGCGAGCGTCGACACCGGTCGCCGGGTGGAGTGGTTCCACGATTCGGGCGTGGGTGGGCAGTTCACCTCGTTCACCGTCAGCCAGAGCCCGGCGCTCGAGACCGATCTGTACGCGCTGCCGACCGGCGAGGTCCCCGGTGACCGGTACGCGTTCACGACCCGCTGGTCACGCAGCGCCCCGTTCCTGGACTTGCGCGCCGACGCGCCGGACCGGGTGCCGTTCACCCCGACCTACCAGCGCAACTCGGTGCGCCTGGACGGCGACGTACGACTCGCCGGCGTCGCTGCCGGGACCGGTACTCCGGAGGAGTACGCCACTGTCGACGCCGCCGGGAAGGCTGTGGTCGTCCAGCGGGACCCGGCGATCACCCCGGCGCAGCGCGCGCAGGCCGCCGAGGCCGCCCACGCGGCGCTGCTGATCGTCGTCAACGACGGACCCGGAGTGCTCGCCGAGGCCGCCGGCTCCTCGACGCTGCCCGTCGTCGCGGTCACCACCGACCAGGGCGCGGCGCTGCTGCGCGGAGGTGAGTCCGGCGCCCTCCGGATCAAGGGCGCGGCCGACCGTTATCCCGACTACGGCTACGACCTGGACCGCCAGCTGACCGATGGGATCACCGGCGACCTGGTCTGGCGGCCGACCGAGTCCGACCTGGGCGTCCTCGTCGACCGGGTGCACGACGACCGATCCCGCGCAGTGAGCCTGATCCGCGCCGACTGCCCCGACTATCTCCTGTCCTGCATGGTCGCCGGGATCGACGTGAGCGGTCGCGACGAGCGGGTGACCTACGTCTCCGCCGGCACCGAGTGGTACTCCGAGGCCTATCACGTCGCCGGCCTGCAGCAGCGGGATCAGGTTCGTGTGCTGCAGCCTGGGCAACGGCAGACGCTGAGCTGGTTCGGGATCACCTCGCCGCACCAGGGTCCGGGTTACTGGGCGTCGTACGGCATCGCGAACTCGGTCCGGATCAACATGCCTTCGGCCGGAGGCCCGGGTGAGCTCACCGGCGTCGACGGCTCGGTCAAGGCCAGGCTCTACCAGGGCGACACCCTGCTGCGGGAGGTGAACAGCAACGCGATCCAGCAGCTCGGGATCCCCGCCGTCGACGGCCCGCATCCCTACCGGTTCGAGCTCGACGTCACCCGCGACGCCGAGCTGTGGAGCTATTCCACCGAGACGCACAGCTCCTGGACCTTCCTGCGCGACCAGGCCGATCCGCGTGCTGAGCTGCCCCTGATCCAGCTCGGCTACGACGTACCCGTCGATCTGGCCACCACCACCAAGGCAGGCAGACCGGTCGCGATCGGGCTGTCGGCGCGTCACGTCGACGGGGCGCTGCTGGCAGGCACCGTCGACACGGTGACCCTCGAGGTCAGCTACGACGAGGGCGCCACCTGGATCTCGGTGTCACCCTCCCGCGACGGTGAGGACTGGAGCGCGGTCGTGCGTCCGCCGGCTGGTGCTGCCACCGTCTCGCTGCGCACCACCGCCGCCGACGACGCCGGCAACCACACCGAGCAGGAGGTCATCCGCGCGTTCGGCCTCCGCTGACCGCGCCACGCTCCGCACGACGCCGAGCGGGCCCAGACTCTCCGCTGTTCGAGAGCCTGGGCCCGTTCGCTTGCCGGCGACCACGTCGAAGCGGCCCGCTCGGCGACGACAGATCACCCGCGCGGGTACGGCCTGATGGCGTCGATGATCCGCGACCAGTTCTCCGCGCCGTACCCACGGGAGCGGGCCCAGGAGTAGTGGGCCTGGACGGCGCGGGGGAGGTCGGTGTCGATGCCGGCGGCCTCGCTGGCCTCGACGAGGTGGTCGGCGGTGGCGCCCATCATGGTCACGGTGCTCAGGTGGCCGGGGTGCTGGCCGGCGTCGAGCTGGGCGCCGAGGTCCTCGCCGGCGGCGAGGATCGGCGGGATGTCGGCAATGGTCTGCATCAGCTCGGGCAGGGCAGCCGACGGCTTGATGCCGCCGGTCTCCAGCAGCGCCACGGCGTGGAGCAGCGAGGAGAGGGAGGTGAGGAAGATGTCCAGGTGGGCCTGGTACATCAGCTGGGCGAGCCCCGGGTCCTCACCCAGGTAGCGGACCGACCCGATCCGGGCCAGCGCATCCTCGTGCGGTGACAGCACGTCGGCAGGGCCGCTGACATAGACGTACGCCTCGGGTGTCCCGACCATCGGTGCCGGGACCATCACGCCGCCGGTCAGGAAGCCGGCGCCGTGCGAGGCAGCCCACTCCGCGCCCCGGCGCGTCCCGTCGGGGGACTCGGAGCTGAGGTTGACGATCGTGCGCCCGTTCAGCTCGGAGGTGGCGGAGTCGAGCACGTCGTACATCGCCTGGTAGTCGGTCAGGCTGAGGATGACCAGGTCGCTGGCGGCGACGGCCTTCGCGGGGGAGTCGGCCAGCTGGGCGCCGGCGGCGACGACCGCGTCGGCCCGTGAGGCGGTGCGGTTCCATACGGTCACCGGATGTCCGGCGGAGAGCAGGCTGTGGACCATCGCCTGGCCCATGGGGCCGAGGCCGATGACGGTGACGGGGGTGCGAGATCGATTCATGAGAACCATCTTCGAGCGTTGCGTACGATTGCGGGAGTACCCACTAAATACTGGGGTACTTACCAAATGGTGAGTGAGGAGACAGTCCGTGACGAAGCGCCCCCGAAGCGGTCCCTACATCTGCGGCATCGACGCCGCGCTCGACGTGGTCAGCGGCAAGTGGAAGGGGCTGATCCTGTGGGAGCTCGACGAGCATGGCGTACGCCGCTTCGCCGAGCTGCGACGAGGCCTGCCCGGCGTCAGCGAGAAGATGCTCACCCAGCACCTGCGCGAGATGGAGCAGGACGGGCTGGTGCACCGGGAGGTGTATCCCGAGGTTCCGCCGCGGGTGGAGTACTCGCTGACCGAGCACGGCCGCACCCTCAACGCCGCGCTCGCGCCGCTGGGGCAGTGGGGCATGGACCGTATCGCCCGGGAACGGCCCCGGCTGGTCGAGCATCGCGACGCCGACAAGCTCCCGCGGCCGCAGGAGCCGTCCGCGGCTGCGTCGTGACCTCGATCGAGTCGTGAACTCGCCCCAGCGGGCGAGTGAATGACGTCACATAAGGTGTCGATACCTATCTGCTGATTTGGATGACAAACGACAACCTTGTGAACCTAAGTGAATGATTCCCCAAGAAAGTGAGACCATCGCGGGCGATCCCCGTGACCGGTCTTTCCTGGGCCAGCCTCGCGTCCTGGCCAACCTGTTCGGTGTCGAGCTGTGGGAGCGGTTCAGCTTCTACGGCATGCAGGGCATCCTGGCGATCTACCTCTACTACTCCGTGGCCGACGGCGGTCTCGGTCTCAGTGAGACGGTCGCGCTCGGGATCGTCGGTGCCTACGGCGGCGCGGTCTACCTCTCGACCATCATCGCGGCGTGGGTCGCCGACCGTCTGCTCGGCGCGGAACGTACGCTCTACGCCTCTGCCTGGCTCGTCGTCTTCGGTCATCTCGCGCTCGCGCTGATCCCCGGGATCGCCGGGGTCGGTGTCGGCCTCGTGCTGATCGCGCTCGGCTCCGGTGGCGTGAAGGCCAACGCCTCCTCCCTGGTCGGCACGCTGTACGCAGCCGACGACGACCGCCGCGACGCCGGCTTCTCCCTCTTCTACCTCGGCATCAACCTGGGTGCCCTGGTCGGCCCGCTGCTGACCGGCCTGCTGCAGAAGCAGTGGGGCTTCCACGTCGGCTTCGGCCTGGCCGCGATCGGCATGATCCTCGGCCTGATCCAGTACTCGCTGGGCCGTAAGGCGCTCCCCGAGTCGAGCCGTGTCGTCCCCAACCCGCTCCCCGCCTCCGAGCGTGGCCGCTGGATCGCCATCGCCGTCGGCGTCGTCGCGGTGATCGTGGTGCTCTGCCTGACCGGGGTCATCACGGCTCCGCGGCTGGCCAACATCGTGATCGGCATCAGCGCGGTCGCGGCGATCGCGCTGTTCGCCGTCATCCTCTCGAGCCGGATGATCTCGTCCGTCGAGCGGAGCCGGGTCTGGGCGATGGTCCCGCTCTTCATCGCCTCTGCGGTCTTCTGGTCGCTCTACCAGCAGCAGTTCACCGTGATGGTCGTCTACTCCGACCAGCGTCTGGACCGCGACATCTTCGGCTGGGAGATGCCGGTCTCCTGGGTGAACTCGATCAACCCGGTCTTCATCATCCTGCTCTCCGGGGTCTTCGCGGCGCTGTGGACCAAGCTCGGCTCGCGGCAGCCGTCGACACCGGTGAAGTTCGCGATCGGCACCATCCTGATGGGCATCGCGTTCTGGGTGTTCCTGCTGATGCCGAGCGGCGAGCACACCGTGCCGCTGATCGGCCTGGCGTTCATCCTGCTGCTCTTCACCGTTGCCGAGCTGCTGCTGTCCCCGGTGGGTCTCTCGCTGGCCACCAAGCTCGCCCCCGAGCGTTTCCGCACCCAGATGATGGCGCTCTTCTTCCTCTCGGTCGCGCTCGGCACCGCGATGTCGGGGCGCCTGGCAGAGTTCTACGACGTCAGCGACGACAGCGGGTTCTTCTGGTGGGTCGGCCTCGCCTCGGTGGTCGTCGGTGTCCTGCTGCTCATCGGCAACAAGCCGATCCGCCGGCTGATGGCCGGCGTGCACTGAACCTCGCGACGTACGCGTCCGACGGGATGTCCCGGGCGATCGAGAACTCGTTCGCCCGGGACACGACCACGGAGCCAGGCCTGCCTGGAGGTGTGGGTCAGGCGTTCTTCCGGCGACGGGTGAGGAAAGCCCCGGTGCCCCCGATGCCGGCCAGCAGCCCGCCGACGGCGAGGAGCGCTCCGCTCGGGCCGCCCGTCTTCGGCAGGTTTCCGGTCAGACCGGCATCGACCCGGTTCGGGACCTCGGAGGCGGTCGTGGTGCTGACGTCCTTGACGATCGCCGAGCACTTCTCCGACGTGCTGGTCTCGGTCTCGTACGCAGCGGGGGTGACGACCGTGACCGTCGAGGCCGGCGAGTCCACCACGGTGACGTCCGATGCGGGGCTGTCCTCCACCGTCCGGCTGTCGACCAGATCCCATCCCTCGGGCTCGTCCGCGGTCCAGGATGCGTCGGCCAGGCTCGTGGCCGGCTCCCCGTCCGTGACGAAGTAGAGCGTGACGTCGGGGTCGGTGTAGGCCTCCTTCAGGGTCACGGTCTGCGTGAACTGCTCTCCGATCTGGGACAGGTTCAGCGGGTGGTCCGCGCCGTCCTGACCGTCTTCGTCGGCAGGGGCGTCCGGGATGGAGGTCCAGGCGGTGAAGTGGTCCCACTGCCAGGCGCCGAAGACGGCGGGAGTGGCCTCTTCGACCACGATGGTCTCGGTCCAGGCTTCCTTGTCGATGACGGTCTCGGTCCAGGCCTCTTTGTCGATGACGGTCTCGGTCCAGGCCTCTTTGTCGATGACGGTCTCGGTCCAGGCTTCCTTGTCGACGATGGTCTCGGTCCAGGCTTCCTTGTCGATGACGGTCTCGGTCCAGGCCTCCTTGTCCACGACCGTCTCGTCCCACGCCTCCTGGTCCACGACCGTGACGGTCTCGGTCAGGTCGCCCTCGGCGAAGCGGACCCAGCCCTTGTCGCCGTGCACGTCCTCGCCGTTCCAGTTCGGCGTGTCCAGGTAGCGGATCTTGCCGGTCTCCTTCTGCCGGTAGGCGTAACCACGGCCCTGGACGCGAGTCTCCTGATGGGTGACCGCCTCGTGGTGGACGACGTGGGTCTCGGCGGGGTGCTCGACCGTGTGGGTCTCGGCGGGGTGCTCGACCGTGCGGGTCACGGCCGGGTGCACCACCGTGTGCGTCTCGGCGGGGTGCTCGACCGTGTGCGTCTCGGCGGGGTGCTCGACGGTGCGGGTCTCGGCCGGGTGCTCGATGGTCCTGGTCACCGCGTCGGTGCCGGGCGTGTAGGTCCGGGTGTAGACCGAGTTGCGGAACTGGTCCTCGGTGACGGCCTCGTGGCTCTCACCCGTGACCACCGTCGAGAAGCGGGACTCCTCGTGGGACACGGCGTCGGTGTGCTCCACGTGCGTGACCGCAGGCGTGACCGTGGTGGTCGTCTTCTCGTCGGCGACCTTGACCTGAGAGGTCGCGGTGGTCGTCGTGCAGGCCTGCGCGGCCTGGGCCCCGGGGGCTGCCACGACCGTGGCGACTCCGGCTACGGCTACCGCCGCGAGGCCGAACTTGGTGGAGCTGTGCATGTTCATGGGCTGGTTCCTTCAGGGCGTGTCGTGGTCCGTGTCTGTGGTCAGCAGGCAGGGCTGAGATACCCGGGACCGGTCAGGCGGACAGGGACGCCTGTCGCGGTCGGCCTGGGTCGATCTCGGGTGGATCGTGGAGACCTCTTGACACCGTGGAGCAGGTGCGGCGCGTGGGCCGCCTCGGCGAGGCCTGTGAGAGGAGGGTCTCCCGGCGCAGTCTCAGCGGGTCGAGGTAGTTGTCTTCACCTACCCAATATTGGGGTGGACGGGACCTTCGTCTCTAGCGTTCCTGGCCTGGCTTGGGGCCAAGTGCCCGGCGGTTCGCCGCCGACGGTCGTGCCGTGAGCACGGCGGCGTGGCCACGCACCCCGTCCCGGGTGAACGAGAATTCGTTCGCCCGGGACGGCTGCCAGTCGGCCGGGAGGATCCTCACCAGTTGTAGTCGAGGAACTTCCCGTCGAAGGTGACGACCACCCGGTCGCCGCCGGGGTCGGAGCGGCGAGCGATGTCGACCTTGAAGTTGATCGCGCTCATGATGCCGTCGCCGAACTCCTCGTGGATCAGCTCCTTGAGGGCAGGGCCGTAGACGGCCAGGGCTTCGTGGAAGCGGTAGATCGTCGGGTCGGAGGCCACCCCGGGTGCAGCACCCCGGTAGGGCTGGACCTGCAGCGCCTCGACGACCTCGGGCTCGAGGCCGAGCAGCTCGCCGGCCGCCTCCGCCTCGGCGGCGCTCATCGGGTGCTGGCCGAGGAGGGCGGCGGTGGTCCACACGGGCGCCCGGCCGACGCGCTCGGCGATCTCGGCCCAGGTGATGCCGGCACGCAGCCGGGCGGAGGTGACGGCAGCGGCGGCCTCGGTCCTGCTCAAGATGGGCTGGGTCATCTGCTCAGGCCTCGCTCACGACGGTCGACGTGCTGACGGTCGACTTGCCAGGGGACACCGGCTCAGGACGCGTACGCTCCGTGCCGGTTCGGTGGTGGGTGGCGTAGATGACCAGGCCGACGAAGGTCAGGCCACCGACGAGGTTGCCGAGGATGGTCGGGATCTCGTTCCAGATCAGGTAGTCGCCGACGGTGAAGTCGCCACCGAGCATCAGCCCGGAGGGGAAGAGGAACATGTTGACGATCGAGTGCTCGAAGCCCAGGTAGAAGAAGACCATGATGGGCATCCACATCGCGATCACCTTGCCGGGCAGGCTGTCGGACATCATCGCTCCGACCACACCGGTGGAGACCATCCAGTTGCACATCACACCGCGTACGAAGAGGGTCAGCATCCCTGCGGCACCGTGGTCTGCGTAGCCCAGCGTCCGGCCCTCGCCGATCGTGCCGATCGCCTGGCCGACGGCGTCGGGCTCGACGGAGAATCCGTAGGTGAAGTAGATCGCCATCATCACCGCTGTGGTCAGCGCGCCGGCGAAGTTTCCGACGAAGACCAGGCCCCAGTTGCGCATCATGGCGCCGAACGTGACGCCGGGGCGCCGGTCCAGCCAAGCCAGCGGAACCAGGGTGAAGACGCCGGTCAGCAGGTCGAACCCGAGCAGGTAGAGCATGCAGAAGCCGACCGGGAAGAGCACCGCGCCGACGAGCGGCTCACCGGTCTTGACGCCGATCGTGACCGCGAACGCGGCCGCCAGCGCCAAGATGGCGCCCGCCATGTAGGCACGGATCAACGTATCTCTGGTCGACATGAAGACCTTGGACTCGCCAGCGCTGACGATGCGGCCGGCGAGGTCCTTCGGGGTCACATAGGACATGGGTCGCCTCCTGGGGGACGAAGTGGGCACGTACGACTGGGACCTCGGGTCGCCGTTGACCCACGGCCCATGCCACCACCCGCGGCGACCACCCGGGTAGGCCATCCGCGCACGATCTGCGGCGATCTGCGCGACACCGGACCGGGTTAACCGAAGCGATACAGGCAGGCGAACAAGGCCGAAACCAGCCGAAGCCAACCTGGAGGGGATGAAACCGCTCGACGACGACCTGCTGGCCGCGGTGGTCAACGTGACCCCCACCGCGCTGTGGGTGATCGGCGGCGACGGCACCGTCCAGCTGGCCAACCAGGCCGCGCTGTCCCTGCTCGGCTACAGCTCGGCCGACGAGATCATCGGTGCGCCCAGCCACGAGACACTTCACGATCACCGCCCCGACGGGACCGCGTACCCCTCCGAGGCCTGCCCGATTCTCGACCGTCCGGGGGCGGCCACCGTGACAGCGCCGGAGTGGTTCTTCACCAGCCAGGGCCGACCGTTGCCGGTCGCCTGGTCCACTCGCGAGGTCGGTACGACCGGGGCCACCTTGCTTTCTTTCGCTCTGGCCACCGATGCGCCCGGGTTCGTGCTCGACGCGCACGACGAGGGAGACGTCATCACGCGCGACGCCCTCCGAAGAGCGGTGGACCAGTGTGTACGCGAGCGGTTCCGAGACCCGGAGTTCACCGCGGCCGACCTCGCCTCGGAGCTGCATCTGTCCCTACGTTCGGTGCAGGCCCTGCTGGCGGAGGAAGGTCGCTCGCCCGCGGCCGAGATCCGGCGTGTCCGCCTCGAGTTCGCCAGCACGCTGCTCGCCCGCGGGGCTGCAGTCTCCGACGCCTGTCGT
Organism: Nocardioides sp. CCNWLW239; assembly: GCF_037137035.1. Classification (NCBI taxonomy): domain Bacteria; kingdom Bacillati; phylum Actinomycetota; class Actinomycetes; order Propionibacteriales; family Nocardioidaceae; genus Nocardioides; species Nocardioides sp. CCNWLW239. Next base: position 16,528 of record NZ_JBBBNW010000003.1, read on the forward strand.
GCGAGCGGGTTCAGCGAGGTCGGTACGTTCGGACGTGCCTTCCGCCGTCAGTTCGGCCAGACTCCGAGCTCCTGGGCACGGGCAGCCGGATAGCAGACGTCAGTGGGCGGTGGCGACGCAGAACTCGTTGCCCTCGACGTCGCGCAGCACGGTCCAGTGGATATCGAACTCGCTGTGCTCATCGACGATCGTGGCGCCGAGACCGACCAGGCGAGCGACCTCCGCGTGGCGGTCCTGTGCGATCAGATCGGGATGAGCGCGGTTCTTCGCCTGCCGCGGCTCGGGAACCCGTGCGAACAACCACGCCGGTACGCCGGGGGTGGGCTGCTTCAGCCCGATGGAGCTGAACTCCTCGGTGCTGTCCTCGTCGAGCGGCCGGCGCAGGGCGGCGGCCCAGAAGCCGGCGGTGCGCAGTGCGTCGGAGCAGTCGAAGGTGATCGCGCCGAGGGTCAAGGTCATGGTGTGTCCTTTCGAGGGATGAGTGGCCAGACGATGTCGGTCTGGTAGGCCGACGGCGGCACGCCGTCGGAGTCGCTGGTGACGTACGCCTCCCGGAGCGGCTGCCCGCTCGGGGTTCCGTGGTGGGCGACCCATGTGCCGAGGAGCCTGTAGGTGTCGGGCAGGGTCTCGTGATCCCCGACATGGGTGACGACGGCGGCGGTCACCGGTGGCAGGCGCAGCAGGGTTGTGCCCGCCGGGGAGGCGTCGGCCCGGACGGTGAAGTACGCCGTGACCTCCTGCTCGGCGTCGTCGAGGAGCTCCGCGTCGTAGAGGGCCGACGCCGGCCCAGTGATCTCGACGCCTGCGTCCTGACAGGCTTGCTCGAGCCGCCCGTACGCCCCCACCAGGAAGGCATCGTAGGTGCTGTCCCGGACGACGCCGGTCACGGCGACGGCGCTTGCTGCCGGGAGCTCGACCAGACGTGGAGGGGTCCAGGACTCCGGTGGTGCCGCGTGCAGGTCGTGGACGATCTGCTCGACCCGCCGCGCGCGCTCGCGCATCTGGTCGGCATGGCGGGCCAGCGTCGCCGCGGTGACCTCCGGATCCCGCGCCGCCAGGATCGTGGCGACGTCGGCGAGGGGCACCTCCAGCTCCCGGAGCCGGCGGATCGCGGCGGCATCCGCGAGCTGCCCGGCGGCGTACCGACGAAAGCCGGTCTCCGGGTCCACCGCAGCCGGGGTGAGCAGGCCTTGGGCGTGGTAGGCACGAAGCGTCTTCACGGACAGGCTGGCTGCGCGCGAGAACGTCCCGATGGACAGCAGCGGCTCGCTCATGCGGCCATCCTTGCCTCTCTCCCCGGGGGAGAGGCAAGCAGTGCATCGCGCTCGGACGTTCGGTCAGGCTCGAGCCAGCCCGTCCAGGAGAGCTCGGAGGGGTGGCCAGCGGTCTCGGCCGCGGCGCGTCGCGGCATAGCCGCGCAGCCGGACCGTCGGATCGGTCAACGGCCGAACCGCGACGCCGCGGCGAGAGGGGCGCCCTTGCGGCAGCAACGCGAGCCCGTGGCCTGCGAGGATGAGCTCGTCGACGAGCTCGAGCGCGTCGACGCGGTGGACCACCCGGGGCGTGAACCCCGCCATCGAGGCCAGAGTGCGCAGCACCTCCTCGTCGGCGGTGTGGCGCGAGTTCACGATCCAGTCCCTGTCGGCGAAGGCCGCGAGCGGGGCGCGCGGCTCGTGTCGCGGCATCCCGAGGCCCCACTCGACCTCCCACAGCGCGATGGTCTCGTGCTCGCTGTCCCACGACGCCGGGGCGAGGTTGTAGTCATAGACCAGTGCGAGGTCGACGTCGTCGCGCGCGAGCAGAGCCAGAGACTCGGGCGGCTCGTGCTCACGCACCCGGATCTCGATGCCGGGATGGGTGTGGCGGAACTCGTCGATCACCGGCAGGAGGGACCGCCTGATCGCGGAGGCGAACCCGGCCACCCGGACCACGCCGACCGGCTCCGCGTCAGGATCCAGGTCCAGACGTGCGGCGTCCACGGCCGCCAGGATGGTGACGGCATGCTCGGCCAGGCGATGGCCCGCGGGGGTGAGGCGGACGCGCCGACCGTCGGGCTCGATGAGCGCGGTGCCGACCTCGCGAGCGAGGACGGCGATGGCTTGGGACACGGTCGAGGTGGTGGTGCCGAGCTCAGCGGCGACCTCGTGCATCGAGCCGAGGCGAGAGAGCTCGAGCAACATCCGGAGCCGACGCACGTCCATCTGTTCATTGTTTCGGAATTCTGAATATATTGTCCAGCATTGTCACGTGGACGCGAACGGATGGGATGCGATCAACTGGACCCATGTTCAGACCGGCTGCTCGTCCCGCCCCCTCCGCCCGCACCGGTGCCTCGATGGCGATGGCGGCCATGCTCTGCGTACAGCTCGGGCTGGCTGCGTCGGTGGGCCTGATCGATCAGCTCGGCGCAGCAGGTGTCGCCTGGTTGCGCCTGTTCTGGGCGGCGCTGGTGCTTCTCGTTCTCGTTCGGCCGCGGCTCTCCTCGTTCAGCCGAGAGACGCTGACGGCCGGTGTCGCTCTCGGCGTCGTCACCTCCGGCTTGACGCTGCTGTTCATGGCGGCGCTGACCCGGCTCCCGCTCGGCACCGCGGCGGCGCTGGAGTTCCTGGGGCCGCTCGGGGTGGCCGTCGTCCGCAGCCGCGGCATCGCGCGGGCGTGGGCACTCGTGGCCGCTGGTGGGGTGGTGTGCCTGACCCAGCCGTGGGACGGCGCCGTCGATGCGGTCGGCGTGGCGTTCGCGCTGAGCGCGGCCGCCTGCTGGGCGTGCTACATCCTGCTCACCCAGCGGGTCGGTGACGCGGTCACCGGCATCGGTGGACTCGCGATCTCCATGCCGGTCGCGGCACTCGTCGCCACCTTCGTGGTCGGACCGAACATCGTCGGAAAGCTCACGCCCGAGCTCCTGCTGGCCGGCCTCGGCCTGGCGCTCCTGGTCCCGGTGGTGCCCTTCGCCCTGGAGATGCTGGCGTTGCGTCGCCTCACCGCCGGCGCCTTCGGGACCCTCATGGCGCTCGAGCCGGCGATCGCACTGGTCATCGGGTTCCTCGCCCTCGGCCAGGTGCCCAACTCCGTCGCCGTCCTCGGGATCGGGCTCGTGGTCGCGGCCGGTGTGGGCGCAGAACGGGCTGGAGGCCGCACCCCGTCCGCACCGGTCGACGAGACCGACGCCGCGTCTCCGGCGGCGAGCGTCAGATCCGGTTCGGGGTGCCTCGGGTGACGTCGGTCGTGGCGACCTCACGCCGCCACATCAGGACGGCGATCGCGCCGAGCAGCACGGGGAGGCCCACGGTGAACCCCCGCCACACGATCAGCGCGGCCACGGCCGCCGCCTCGACCTCGGGCCCGCCAGCCTCGACCAGGGCGGCGAGAATCAGGGCGTCGACGATCCCGATGCCCCACAGCGGGAACACCGTGAGCGGGAACGCGAACAGGTAGGCGATCGCGATCCACACGAAGCCGACCTGGTCGGCCGAGACCCCGACGAAGCGCAGGCACAGCATCAGCAGAGCGAGGTCGACGACCATCATGCCGGCCTGCGAGGCCACGGCCCAGACGAATCCGCCCCGGAACCGCTCGGAGATGTCGGCACGGAAGCGCTGGCAGGCATCGGCCCACCGATCGGGGTCGACCGTCTTCCGGAACCGGCGGACGACCTGGGCCGAGCGGGTTCCGACGGCCCGAGCGAGCGGGTCGCTGCGTACGATCAACAGCACGGTCACGAGGATGACGACCGCGACCGCGATGCTGAGCAGCTCGAACCACCGGTACGACGGGGACTCGCCGACCGCGAACAGCAGGACGAAGCCCAGGAGCGGCGCGGAGAACCTCGCGATGTAGAAGGTCAGCGAGTTCATCACCGTGCCGGCCAGGCCCTTGGCGGCGCTGACTCCCCACGACTTGAACATCGCAACCCGGAGCGCGATGTCGCTCGGCGTCGGCGCGATCATCGACATCAGCGTCGCGCCCAGGTCGTTGATGGTGGCCCGGTAGAACGTCACCCCGCGGATGAAGAATCTCAGCGGCATCGCCAGCAGGATCTGACGCACCAGCACCAATGCGACCAGCACGACGGGCTGCCACCAGCTGAGGTGGGTCAGCGCGGCCCAGACCGCCTCCCAGTCGACCTGCCCGACCAGACGTACGACGATGACGGTGCTGATCACCGCAACCAGCAGCAGGACGACGCGCGAGACCCACGCGCGCCCTCCGGGGCGGGCAGCGCCGACGTCGGGACTCTCCGGTGTGATCACTGCTGCCGCGGTGGCTCAGTAGTCCACGGGGTCTCGGGAGATCGGACAGGTCATGCAGTGACCGCCGCCGCGACCGCGGCCCAGCTCGGCGCCCACGATCGTGATGACCTCGACCCCCGCCTTGCGCAGCAGGGTGTTGGTGAGGGTGTTGCGGTCGTAGGTGAACACCACGCCGGGCTCGACCGCGACCGCGTTGTTGCCGCTGTCCCACTGCTGTCGCTCGGACTGGTAGACGTCCCCACCCGTGTCGATCACCCGGATCTCGGACAGCCCGAGCGCCTTGGCCACGACGTCGACGAAGGCCGCGTCGCCGTGATCGATCACCTCGACCCCGGGCGACCGGTCCGAGGGCACGAGCGTGAAGGTGTGCACGGCGCCCATGATGGTCGGGTACAGGGTCACGATGTCGCGGTCGACGAAGGTGAAGACCGTGTCCAGGTGCATGGCTGCCCGCAGCTTCGGCATCCCGGCCACGATCACCTTCTCCGCGGCGCCCTGCTCGAAGAGAGCCTTCGCCACCTGGGTGATCGCCTGACGCGACGTGCGCTCGCTCATGCCGACGAGCACCACCCCGTTTCCCACCGGCATCACGTCGCCGCCCTCGAAGCTGGCCTGACCCCAATCCTGCTCGGGGTCGCCCCACCACACGGTCGAGCCGACGTAGTCGGGGTGGTGCTGGTAGATCGCCTTGTAGAGAAGCGTCTCCTCCTTGCGTGCGGGCCAGTAGAGCGGGTTCATGGTGAGCCCGCCGTAGAGCCAGCAGGTCGTGTCACGGGTGTAGAGCGTGTTCGGCAGCGGCGGCATCAGATACTCCCGGGCACCGGTCGACTCCCGCGCGAGACCGACGTAGTCGGAGCGGAAGTCACCGGGCAGGTCGTTGGTCGCCAGGCCGCCGATGAGGAACTCCGCCAGCTGGCGGTCCGACACCGACTCGAGGTACGCCCGGGTGTCGTCGACCAGCCCGAGACCGACCTGGTTCGGGACGATCTTGCGGTCGAGGATCCAGTCCTTCGCACCGGCGACCGCGAGCGTCTGGGCCAGCAGGTCGTGCAGCTCCACGACCTCGACCCCGCGCTGGGTCAGCTTGTTCACGAAGTCGGCATGGTCGCGCTGCGCGTTCTCGACCCACATCACGTCGTCGAAGAGCAGCTCGTCGTTGTTGCTGGGAGTGAGCCGACGGTGGGCCAGGCCCGGTGCGCAGACGAGCACCTTCCTGAGCCTGCCGACCTCGGAGTGGACGCCGTATGCGGACCCCTGCTCGGACATGGAGTGCCTTTCTGTCGTGGACTCTGGTGTGGACTCTGTCGTTGGGTCTGTCGATGGCTCTGTCGATGACGGAGGTCAGAGGGATATCCGGCCGGACCACAGGCCGAAGACGCCGATCGCCGCTCCGATGAGGATCGCGCCGAACAGCGCGATCTCGGTGGGGCTGAAGATCCTCCGGCCGTGCTCGCTGCGAGCCTTGATGTAGAGCAGCGACGCCGGCGCGAGGATCACCGTCATCAGCAGCACGAACTTCAGCCCGGCGGCGTCGAAGAGGAACATCGTGTAGGCCGTCGCGATGCCGGCGATGATCGTCTCCTTGCGACGTACGCCGACCGGCACCCCTTCGTAGGCCTCGCCGGTCAGCCCGAGCTTGAGCGCGTAGGCAGCGGCGAGCAGGTAGGGCAGGATCGCCAGGCTCGTCGACAGGTCGAGCATGAAGTTGAGCGCGTCGTTGACGAACAGGGTCAGGGCGAGGAGCGCCTGGACGCCCAGCGACGTGACCACGAGCGCGGTGATCGGGGTGCCGTTGCGGTTCTCCTGGCCCAGGAAGGCGGGCATGTCGTCGGCGCGGGCCGGGATGTACATGACCTCGGCGGCCATCAGTGTCCAGGCGAGGTAGGCACCGAGCACCGACACGACCACCGCGACGCTGATGAAGACCTCTCCCCATTCCCCGACCACCGACTCGAAGACCCCCACCATCGACGGCTGCCGGGTGGCGGCGAGCTCCGGCTGCGGGACCACGGAATAGCTGGAGAGGGTGACCAGCGCGAAGATCGACAGCACGCTGAGGAAACCCAGGACGGTGGCCTTCCCGACGTCCTCGCGCTTCTTGGCGTAGCGCGAGTAGACGCTGGCCCCTTCGATACCGATGAAGACGAACGTGGTGATCAGCATCGTGTTGCGGATCTGCTCGTCGAGGCCACCGAGATCGCCGTAGCCGGTGGCGACCCAGTTGTCGGCGAAGACACCGGCGTCGAAGGAGATGAAGAGCACCACGATGAACACCAGGATCGGCAGGACCTTGAAGACCGTGACGATCCGGTTGATCACGGCGGCATCCCGGACGCCGCGCGCGATCAGGTAGTGGAACAGCCATACCCCCACGGTTGCGACCGCGACCGCGAGCACGGTGTCGCCGTCTCCGAAGCCGTCGAAGAACGCGCCGATGGTGGCCCCGATGAAGACCCAGTAGAAGGTGTTGCCCGCCACTGAGCTGGCCCAGAACCCGATCGCCGAGTTGAAGCCCATGTAGTCGCCGAACCCGGCCTTCGCGTAGATGAAGACCCCCGAGTCGAGCTCGGGCTTGCGGATCGCGAGGTTCTGGAAGACGAACGCCAGCATGAGCATGCCCGCACCCGCGATCGCCCAGGCGATCAGCGAGCCGAGGATGCCGGTGGCGACCCCGAACCGGGCCGGGAGCGAGAAGACGCCGGCACCGACCATCCCGCCCACGACCATGGCGGTCAGGGTGGGAAGGCTCATCGTCGCTGCTGCGGGGGCTTCCTTGGTGGCAGCGTCAGAACTCATGCTGACTCCCGTATTTTCTTGGCGGATGAGGCCAGTTGTCATCGACAGCAGCAGTTCGGATCTTTACAGTCCAGGACGAGGCCGTCATAGGGCTTTTGGCCCAGGTTTCGGCGCACATCTGGGCTATCGGAGGACGTGCCCGATTTTGCGGTGGATCGGGATTCGACGGAGGGGATCGGCGGCTAGGGTCGGTGCATGAGCGACGTACGGCGGGCATGGATCGCCCGCGCGGTCGACCTGGCGCGGGGGCAGCTGCGAGCGTCGTTCGCGGCGACGGCCGGCACCGTGGTGCTTCTCTGGGCGTCGCTGACACCGTCGTTGATGCCCCGCACGGCGGTCTTCCAGGCGCTGCTGACCGCGTTGTGCATGCTCGCCGGCTATGGCGCCGGCGGGCTGGCCGGATGGCTGGTGCGCTGTTGCGGCGGTCGGCTCGCCGGTCGGGCGCGGGTGATCGCCTGGCGCGTTCTCGCCGCGGTCGGTGGCATCGGCACGCTGATCGTGCTGGGGCTGTCGCTGAGATGGGAGAACGAGGTGCGCGACCTGGTCGAGGTCGACCGGGTGGGCCTCCTGCACGTGGTGCTCACCGTGCTGATCACCACGGTCCTGTTCGCGCTGCTGCTCTCGCTCGCACGGGGGAGCAGGGCCTTGGGTCGCACGATCGGCCGGTTCGTCGGCCGTTTCCTCCCCGCTGCGGCATCGGCTGTCATCGGCGGCCTGATCGCAGCGCTCCTGCTCTACTGGCTGGCGATCGGGGTCGGTGGCAACCGGCTGCTGGGTGCGCTCGACTCCTCCTTCGCCGCGATCAACGAGGAGTTCAGCACCGAGATGCCGCCGCCGACCGCGCCCGAGCTCACGGCCGGCCCGGTCTCGGCCCAGGACTGGGAGGACCTGGGCAGGCAGGGTCGAGTCTTCGTGGCGAACGCACCCTCGGCGGACGACATCGGCGCGTTCACCCAGAAGCCTGCCCTGCAGCCCGTGCGGGCGTACGTCGGCGCCGGCCCCGAGGGCGTCGACATCCGCGACGAAGCGCGCGAAGCGGTGGCAGAGCTCGAGGCGCTCGGAGGCTTCGACCGCGCCGTGGTCAACGTGGCGACCGGGACCGGCCGGGGCTGGGTGAACGAGAACCAGGCGCAGGCGCTGGAGTTCATGTGGGGTGGCGACACCGCGACCGTCAGCCTGCAGTACTCCTACCTGCCGAGCTGGATGTCCTTCGTCCTCGACCGGCAGCGGGCCCAGGATGCGGGCCTTGCGCTCTTCGACGCCGTCTACGGTCGCTGGCTGGAGATCCCCGAGGCCGATCGCCCGCTGCTGGTGGTGAGCGGTGAGAGCCTGGGCAGCTTCGGTGGCGAGGCCGCCTTCAGCGGCGCCCAGGACCTCGCTACCCGCACCGACGGGGCGCTGTTCGTGGGGCCGACGGCTGACAACCGGCTCTGGGACCGGTTCACTGAGGAACGTGAGCCCGGGACCCCGCAGGTGCTGCCGGTCCTCGACGACGGCGAGATCGTCCGGTTCGCCGACCAGCCCGAGGACTGGACGAAACCCGCCGCCTGGGACGGCACCCGGATCGGTTACCTCCAGCACGCCAACGACCCGATCACCTGGTGGTCCCCGTCGGTGGCCCTCGAGCGCCCGGACTGGCTGGCGGAGGAGCGGGGGCGCGACGTCTCTCCGAACGTACGCTGGATCCCGGGCGTGACGATGCTGCAGCTGGGCGTCGATCAGTTCTCCGCCAGCGCGGTGCCCGACGGGCAGGGCCATGAGTTCGGCACGGCACCGGTGCGTGCCTGGGCCGCGATCCTGCCGCCGCCGGGCTGGACCGATCAGCAGACCGAGGAGCTGGTCGAGGTGATCGGCGACCGAGCGCTGCTGCGGTGACAGCGAGCCCGGTCAGGTCCGGTTCGGGTCACCGCGGGTGACGTCGACGTACTCGATCTCGATCGTCGAGAGGGCGATCCCTGGATCCGGCCCGAGGAACTCCCTGACGATCGCGAGGATCTGCGGGCGCAAGGTGTCGGCGAGCGGATGGAGCTCGACGCCGTATCTGGCGACGAGACGGATGTCGATGCTGGTCAGGCGACTGTCGTCGACGTGCAGGTCGATGGTCTCCGGCGCATGGGTCGGGTGTTCCTGGAGGAGCCGGCGCAGCGCCGCGGTGATGACGCGCGCGGAGACGAAGGTCCTCGATCCTTCCTGGTCGCGCGCGGTCGTGCCCTGCGCGGTGAAGGTCAGGATCGGCTCCGACGGGACGACCACCCGGCGCACGCGCGCCATGATCGAGTCGGCCAGGTCGACCCACCCGGCGGGTTCGTCGGCTCGGGCGGCGCGGACGGCGCGATCGAGCGGGCTGGGATCTAGCGCCATCGTGCCATCCTCTCCGCAAGTGTGCGTCGCCCGCGGTAGAGGTGTCCACGGACGGCGCCGATCGGCATGGCCAGGGCGATGGAGATCTCTTCGTAGCTCATCTCTTCGATCTCTCGGAGCAACCAGGTCGCCCGTTGATGCCACGGTAGTTCGTTCAATGCTAGCTGCAGCGCCTCCAAGAGCTCGGCGTCGAGCACGGACTGCAGCGGGTTGTCGGCGGCCACCGGGCTGAGCCGCGACAGCAGCCCGTCATCGATCGGAGTCGCGCGCCGGCGACGCTGGAGGTCGGCGGCGCGGCGGTGCACAAGACGGATCAGCCACGTACGCAGCGACGACTGCCCCGCGAAGCCGGACAGGCTTCGCCATGCCGAGACGAACGCGTCCTGGGTCGCTTCGGCGGCATCGGTGGCGTCGCCGACGAGGCGCACGGCGTAGCGGTACATCGCGGGGCCGTGGCGGTCCACGATCTCCCGGAAGGCCTCTTGGTCGCCCAGCCGGGCCGCGCGCACCAACGCTTCGTCGGTCGCCGACGGCTCCGTTGACGCCTGCGGATTCGACATCGCCCCCGAGTCTCTCTTCTGCCACCGCACCCGTGCGGTGTGCGGATAGGAGAGTTCTACCATTCCCTCGGAAAAGGATGTGATCCAGAACACACCGCTTTTCTTGTGACATTTCGATGGGAAGACGCGACTAACGGGCGTCAACACCACCGAACAGGATCAGAAAGGTACTTCTCATGACGCAGACGAAGGCCGGAAGCACCAGCGTGACGACGACCAGCGGACAGTCCGCGGACGGCGACTCGGGTGTCCTGGTGAGTGAGCACGGACGTACGTCGATCGCCGACACCGTCGTCTCCAAGATCGCAGGCATCGCTGCTCGCGAGATCAGCGGCGTGCACGACCTCGGTGGCGGTGCCGCCCGTGCTGCCGGCGCGATCCGTGAGCGCATTCCGGGCTCGCGTACGAATCTCGGCCAGGGCGTAGCGGTCGAGGTCGGCGAGCGCCAGGCCGCCGTCGATCTCGACATCGTCGCCGAGTACGGGACCTCGATCCCCGACCTCGCCACCGCGATCCGCCGCAACGTGAAGGCATCGGTGGAGCGGATGACGGGTCTCGAGGTGACCGAGGTCAACATCACGGTGCACGACGTCCACCTCGAGGACGAGTCCAGCGACGCCGACCAGGACGCCGGCCGGCGGGTGGAGTGACCGTGGACGCCGCGCCCGAACCGCGGGACGACGGCACCCAGCCCGAGGTCGTCGATGTGGTCGCCGCCGCGGTGCTCGCGGTGCCCGGCGTCCATGACCTGCACGCCGGAGCCGCGGGCGAGGTGGCCACCTATCTTCCCGGCCGCCGGGTGAACGGGCTGCGGCTGCGGGAGACCGGCTGCTCGGTCCATGTCGTCCTCGAGTGGGGCCGGCCGGTCCTCGCCACCACCGACGCGGTGCGTGACGCCGTCCGGCCGTACGTTGCGGGCCCCGTGGACGTCACGGTCGAGGACATCGTCCTGCCCGACAGCCCCGGCTCGGCCACGAGCCGCTCTGACCTTTCTGAGGAGAACACGCCATGACCAACTCGACACTCGGCCTGGTCGCCGGACTGTTGCTCACGATCGCCATCGTCACCGGAGGGCTCGTCGGCCTGCTCCTGGCCATCGTGCTGGGCGGAGCCGGCTACCTCATCGGGGGCCATGTCGACGGCGAGCTCGACCTCCGCAGCATGCTGCGAGGACGCCGTGGTTGAGTCCCCGACGCGCGCCATCGACACCGACACCGGGCCCGATGACCCGACGGCGGATCGCGGGACGCTGGACGTCCGGAACAGGGCCGTCCAGCGGATCGTCGAGAACCTGGCGCTGCAGCTCCCCGGCACGGTGGCTCGGCAGAGCACCCTCGGCCGGATCACCGGGATGGCGCTGCCGAAGGCCGATGTCACGGCCGAAGGTCGCGCCGTCCGGGTGAAGCTGGACATCGCGATCACCTGGCCCGGAAACATCTCGCGCATAGGTACGGCCGCACGGGAAACCGTACGTAGGGAGGCATTCCGCCTTTCCGGCATCGAGATCCGCAGCGTGGACGTCACCGTGCACGCGGTCGACCCGTCGGTCGCCGAGGACACCGGTAGGAGAGTGGAATGACCACACACACCGTCGAACAGACGGACAGGCTCGAGCCGAGGAGTTCGAGCTCTCGTCCGTCGGCGCCGCGCACTCAGCCGCGCCGGGCACCGGTGGTGGTCCTGATGGCTGCGCTGCTCGCGCTGGTGCTGCTCGCGCTGGCCGTGGTCGCCGTCCGTGACCTGCTGATCAGCCAGGGGTGGGCCACCGGCTCGCAGGTGGCCCCTGCCGTCGTGGACGGCAGCGACGGCCTGCGCTCGTCGGTCGGGCTGGCCATCGCCGGGGGAGTCGTCGCGCTCCTCGGGCTGGTGCTGGTCTGGCTCGCGATCAAGCCCGGCCGGCGTACGCATCTTCGTGTGACCGGCGACGCCGACCTCTGGCTCTCGCCCGGCGCCGTCGCCGCGTTGGCCCAGGAGACCGCCGACCGGCTCCCCGGGGTGATGTCCGCGGACTCGTCCCGCAGCACTCGCCGCCGCATCGTCGTCGACATCGTCGCTGCTCCGCGCGACGCCGCTGACGGGCCGCACGGTGCTGCCGGGGTCGTCGAGCACGTCGACGCGGTCCTCGCCGACGAGGTCGGCTGGCTGACCGGATCGACCATCAAGGTACGCGCCACGGAGGTGCCCCGATGACGCCGCGCGTGATCAGATTCGATCGCGGACTGACGCTGCTGGTGGGCGTGCTCCTGGTCGCCCTGGGTCTGCTGATGATCGACTGGCACTACCAGTGGGTCCTCCAGGACTACCCGGCCGAGGTGTCCACCGACGCAGCGACCGAGGTCGTGACCGCCGCGTGGTTCCCGTGGGCGTTCGCCGCCGCGGGTGTCGTTCTCGGGCTGATCGGCCTGGTGTGGCTGGTGGCCCACCTTCGCCGCCGCGGCCCCTCGACGCTGCGCCTTCGCACCAGCGACCAGTCCGGAAGGGTCCAGGCCGACCTGCGGTCGGTCGCGGACGCGGCCGCCGCCAGGCTCGAGGACCTCGCCGCTGTCACGGCCGTGACCGGCACGGTCGTCACGATCCGGTCGCGCCCGGTGATCCAGCTGCGTGGGCGGATCGACCCCGTCGCCTCGGTCACCTCCATCACCGAAGCCGCCGAGACCTGCTCGCAGGACCTCGCCGAGGCATTCCCTGACGGCGCGGTCACCTGCCGCATCCTGGTCGACTCACCGCGGCGCGGCAGGGCCAGGCGCCAGTCCAACGTACGAGTGCGCTGATCGCGGTCGTCGAGATCCCGCACCATCCATCACAACACAGAGAAGGAGTAGGGAAATGAGTATGAGTGACAAGGCCAAGAACGCCGCGCAGGACGCGTCCGGCAAGGTCAAGGAGGCCACCGGCAAGGCGACCGACGACGAGTCCCTCGAGGCCGAGGGTAAGGGCGACCAGGCCGGGGCCTCGATCAAGAAGGCCGCCGAGAACGTCAAGGACGCGTTCAAGAAGTAGGCAGTCGGTCTGCTCGATGCTCCTGGTGGCGGCGCGGCGCCGAGCGGGGGCGGGGGCCGCGTCGTCCCCAGGAGCATCGAGCAGCCCACGCGTTCACCCTAAACGTGTGAGCCGATCCGCACCGTCCAGGGCGAGTCTGGGATGGTCCACTGAGAGGGAGATGACGATGGGTTTTCGAGACCGACGTGAGCAGCGCCAGGAGGAACGGGAGGCCTTCGGGCGCGGCGGGACCGCCAGGCGCTTCCAGATGCGCCAGAAGATGATCTCCATCGGAGACGACTACTGGATCGAGGACGAATCCGGCGACCGCGCGTTCAAGGTCGACGGCAAGGCGCTACGTCTGCGCCAGACCTTCGACCTCGAGGACCCTCACGGCACCAAGCTCTGCCGCATCCAGACCAGAGTTCTGCACATTCGGGACTCGATGGCGATCGAGGACGCGGACGGCGAGAAGCTCGCTCTCGTGCACAAGGCGCTCGTCTCGCCGCTTCGCGACCGCTGGAAGGTCGACATCGAGCACGGTGACGACTGGAAGGTCCAGGGCAACATCGTCGACCACGAGTACGAGATCGAGGCCGACGGGCGCAAGATCGCCGAAGTGTCCAAGAAGTGGTTCCGGATCCGGGACACCTACGGCGTCGAGGTCGCGCCCGGCGAGAACACCGCCCTCGTCCTGGCGGTGACCGTCGCCGTCGACGCGATGGTCCATCCGGAGAAGTGACGGTGGCCGGCCCTGCTGAGACGGGTCGCGCCTGGTCGAGCTCGACGAGGCGTACGCCTCGGTTCCTGGGGTCATAGAGACGACCAAAGGCCCCGAGGATCGGGTCCAGGGTCCCTGTCGCGAAGCGCCCTCGCCGAATGAGGGTGGATCCATGAACGAGCGCAACGGTCTCGGCCGCCGGAGCTCACGGCACCGAGACCGGAGTGGCCGTGGCTCGTTCGACGGCCGCGCAGGCGCGTCCGTGCTGCTCTGCTCCGCAGGCAGCGGAGGTCACCCATAGCGGGTCGCCCCAGGCGCCTCGCCCGTGCTCGACCGTCCACGACGCGCGTGTCGAGATCGACCCGTCCGTGGCCCCGACATGCGAGGGGGATGCCGGGACCACGGACGGTGTCATGGGCGCGCCGATCAGCTGGTCACAGCAGGACGCGTGACCGAGAGGCGAATCCGAACGGTTCGTCCGGCGAGGTCATGAAGCGGACGGGCTGGCCTGTAAGCCGGGGAGTGGTCCCGTGGGAAGGGTTGGTGATGGCCGTCGACGGCATTATGCGGTTGACCTGCGAAAACACGGTGGCCGTCGATGGTTGTGAGCTGCACGGAGTGACTCTCGACCGGACAGTAACCGGACAGTAGTGACCGGCCGGGGTGGTCTGCAACCCATTCGCGGAGCCGGCCGCGCCAGAAGGCAGCCCTGGCGCTCGGCTGGGCGCCTTCCGGGGTTGCTCTTAAAGCACAGGACCCGACACAGGCGCCCACACAGACGGCAACGGTGGGGACGGGGATCTCCTCGAGGCAGCGGTACAGCTCCGCGAACGCCTCCATCCTCGCTCCGCCGGCCTCCGTGTCGAGCGGCTCGACGACGTCGGCTCCCTGCACAGATGGCGTCGGTGGACGTGGTCGACAGGACGAGCACCCGCAGGGTGGGGTCGTCGAACAGGTCGGTGAGCGCGGAGAAGAGCAGCTGCTGGAGGGAGGGTGGCGCGGTCGAGCCGCAGCAGTTCGACGCAGTGCTCGCGACGCTCTCGCTGGATGCTCAACCGTGCGCGACCGGGGCCGACGCCGGGACCGTCGAGGTCGTCGGCGTCAGTTCGCGTTTGAGGATCTTCCCGGTCGCGGTCATCGGCAGGCTGTCGACGAACTCGACCACACGTGGGTACTTGTAGGAGGCCATCTGGTCCTTGGCCCAAGCGACGAGGTCAGCTGCGGTGAGGGTGGAGCCTGGCCGGAGGATGACGAACGCCTTGATCTCCTCGCCGTGGCTCTCGTGCGGTACGCCGACGACGGCGGCCAGGCTCACGTCCGGGTGCGTCACGAGGACCTCTTCGATCTCGCGGGGATAGACGTTGAAGCCGCCCCTGATGATGAGGTCCTTGGACCGGTCGACGATGTAGTAGAAGCCGTCCTCGTCGCGTCGGGCGAGGTCGCCGGTGCGGAACCAACCGTCTTCGTCGATCACCTCGGCGGTCGCCTTCTCGCGCTGGTAGTAGCCCTTCATCACGTTGTGACCCTTGATCGCGATCTCGCCGATCGCGTCAGGGGACCACTCGATCTCCGACCAAGAGGCCGGATCGACCAGCTTCATCGAGACACCGGGAATCGGCTTGCCGATGGAGCCGGTGCGCGGCGCCTCGCCGTATGGCGCGAACGATGCCACCGGAGACGTCTCGGACAGGCCGTATCCCTCGGCGACCGTGACGCCGAACCGCTTCTCGACATCGCGGTGGATCTCGACCGGAAGCGCGGCTCCCCCGGAGATCGCCATCCGAAGGTTCTTCGCCAGGGTCTTCACCTCCGTGCCGCTCTCGAGCGCACCGAGCAGCCCCCAATACATCGTCGGCACTCCCGCGAAGACGGTCACCGACTCTCTCAGCATCGTCTCGATCACAGGACCCGGCTCGAACCGGGGCAGCATCACGACCGTTCCGCCGAAGGCGAAGCCACCGTTCTGGATGACCGTCTGGCCGAAGGAGTGGAACAGCGGCAGCACGCACAGGTACGTGTCCGGCCGGGTCACGTTGCAGCCGAACAGGTCCTTGCTCGCGAGCGCGTTGTCACGCATGTTGCGATGCCTCAGCTCCGCACCCTTCGGCTGCCCGGTCGTGCCGGAGGTGTAGAGGATCACCGCGGTGTCGTCCTCGTCCGTGGCCACGGTCTCGAACGAGGTCGGCTGGCCGGCCATGGCCCGGGCGAAGGTCTCGGTGTCCGCGATCGAGGAGGACGCGGCTGGGTCGCCGGTGATGACGAAGAGCTCTCTGCACGCGTCGACCCGGTCGAAGCCGGCCTTGGCCTCGATGCCGATGGGCAGCTCCGTGGTGCCCTCGAAGGTGAACAGCGCCTTCGCATCGGAATCGTCCAGGTGGTAGGCGACCTCGCGCGCCTTGAGCAGCACGTTCAGCGGGACGACCACGGCGCCCGCCTTGAGGATGCCGTAGTACACGATCGAGAAGTACGGCAGGTTCGGACACATCAGGGCGACCTTGTCGCCGGGCTCGATCCCGCGCTCGACGAGCAGGTTCGCGACCTGGTTCGAAGCGGCGTCCACCTGGCTGTACGTCAGGCGGGTGGGGCCCAGGACCAGGGCGACGCGGTCGGGGTACGCGCGAGACGATTCCTCAAGCAGAATCGACAGGTTCAGCATGGTGACTTCCTCGGTGGCTTCATGTGGAGTGGTGATGTCAGTGGGTGGAGAGGCTTGCCAGCACCCTGTGGGCGGCCTGCTCGCCCGACGCGGCGGCGTCGGCCAGCGACGGCATGTCGAGGGCGTAGTCGCCGGCGAGATGGACCGGCCCGAGGTTCTGCTTGAGGGTCTTGAGCGATGCACGGCCGCCGGGTCCCCAGAACGGCACGACCCGCGGGTGTCGACGGAGGATGCCCGCGTCGAGCTTGCCCTCGAGTTCCGGATAGATCTCGAGAAGGTCCGCGGTGAACCGCGCGACGATCTCCTCGTCGCTGAGCTCGAAGAGCTTGTCGGCCTCGGCGCCGCCCGCGAAGCAGGCCAGCGCGCCGCCGGGCTTGCGGACGTTCCCGCGGCGTACGGCGGCCGCATGGTTGAAGACCGCTTGGAACGAGCGGCCCGGGGTCGACACCGCGAGGAAGTCGTCCCAGCGCTGGGGCTTGCCCTCCTCGTGGGTGAAGAATCCCACCACCACGTAGCGGCCGTAGCGGATCGACTCGAAGGCCGTCCGGTACGCCGCCGGTAGGCCGGGCATGATCTTGACCGCGACGTCCGCGGGCACCGCCACGATCGCCCGGCGCGCCCTCAGGCGGGCTGGCCCGTCGGAGTCCTGGTAGTCGACGACCACGCCGTCAGCGGTCCACTCCACGGAGTTCACCGGCGAGCTGAGCCGGATCCGGTCGCCGAGGTCCTCGGTGAGGATGTCGGTCAGCGTCTGGTTGCCGCCATACGGCAGCGTCAGGTTCGGCACCTTCTCGGGATCGGTGAGCAGGAGGCCCATCGAGAAGACGAACTGGCGCGCGGCGGTCTCCTCGGGCTCACACCCCATCCACTGACCCGACCAGGACCGCACCATCTCGCGGGTGAGGTCGGAGGAGACGCCCTGCAGCACGAAGTCGGCCCGACGGCGGTCGAGCTTGGCGCGGACGCGGTTGGCCCACCGATTCCTCTCGCTCATCTCGAGGAACGGCACGTTCGCCAGGATGCGGGCACCGACCACGGCCAGGCCGTAACGGTCGCGCCAGGTCATCTTCGACCGGAACATCAGGGCGAAGGGGTTCGAGGTGTCGACCTGCTTGCCGCCCAGGTGCAGGGCGACCGACTTGCCCTCCAGAGTCCCGAGCGGCACCCGGTGACGGTGAAGGGCCTCGATCAGGGGACCGGTGCCTTCGGTGAACTGGGTGCCGACGTTGATCCAGTAGTCGCCCTTGCGGACGGTGTCGACGCGTCCGCCCGTGCGGTCGGACGCCTCGAGCACGACGACGTCGCGGTCGGCGAGGGTGGTGGCTGCCATGAGTCCCGCCATGCCGGCGCCGATCACGACGACCTCGTGGGTCTCTTCCCGGATCTTGCGTGATGTGGCCATGGTTCTCAGCTCGCTTTCGTAGCGGAGTGTTCGCTGCGGCCGAGCGCCGACGAGACCGAGGCGACGAGGCGCTCGGTGGCCTTCCGGCAGCTCGGGCTGACCGCGGTGTAGGAGATGTAGCCGTGCACCAGTCCCGCCTCGCGCGTGACCTCGACCGGTACGCCGGCCTCGAGCAGCGCGGTCGCGTAGGCCGTTCCGTCGTCGTGCAGCGGGTCGAATCCAGCCAGGTTGACGATCGCGGGCGGAAGTCCGGCCAGGCTGGAGGCCCGGTACGGCGAGACGCGCGAGTCCGCCGGATTGGTCCCCTCCGGCAGGTAGTTCTTGACGAACCAGGTGACCTGCTTGGCCGACAGCGCGGGGGATCCCGCGAACTCGTCCTGGGAGGGGCGGTGCTCCACCAGATCGGTCACCGGCTGGATGAGCACTTGGAGCATTGGCTGCACGTTCTCGCCCCGCACCTGCTGGCACAGGACGGCGGCGATGTTGCCGCCGGCGCTCTCTCCGGCGACGACGACGCGATGCGGGTCCACGCCCCAGTCCGCAGCGTGCTCGACGACGTACCGCCAGGCAGCGACCGCGTCGTCCTGTGCTGCCGGGAAGGGGGCGTCGGGCGCCAAGCGGTACTCGACCGACACGACGTCTGCTCCGGTGCCGTGCGCGAACATGCGCGCCGGGGCGGTGTAGCTGGCGCGGCTGCCGATCACGAAGCCTCCGCCGTGGAAGAAGAGGATCAGCCCTCGCGACGGGGTGCCGTTGCTGTAGCGGGTGAGCTGGACCTCGTCTGAGACCTCGATCTCCTCCTCGACGGTGCACGGCTCGACGTGGGACGCGAAGAGGATCAGGTCACGCTCTGTCGTGGCGCGGGCCTCAGCGGGCGGAAGGTCGCTGTAGTCCGGTCCGGACTCGCCCAGCTTCATGAGCAGCGCGACGTCGGGCGCCATGGTGTCGCCGGCCGTGTTGGTCGCGGGCCGCGCCAGCATCCGCTGCAGGCTCGCGGGCAGACGGCTCAGGAAGACGAGGAAGGCCCGCTGGATACGCTGGCTCAACGTGAAGTGTTCCCCGCTCATGAGGCAACCTCGACGTTGGTCAGGTGCGGCGCCGGGCGCTTCTCGGAGAACTGGATGTCCTGGTCGAGCAGCTTTCCCTTGAAGAGTCGGTTGTCCTTGACGAAGGTCGTGTGCATCTGCCAGGGCAGGCCGGTGCCCTGGCGCGGGAGCTCCGCCCGGGCCCGCTGCATGTAGCCGGCCGAGAGATCGAAGAGGTCCTGCTTGGGCATGCCCTCCGGCGCGACGGGCAGGGCGATGTCGTAGCCCTTCTCGTCCATCTCGCGGATCACCTCGATGGCGAGGCGGGCGACGTTGCGGATGCGGAGGGTCCAGGTCGCCTTGGTGAAGCCGAGCATCATCGCCCAGTTGGGCACGCCGGAGATCAGCGCGCCGCGGTACAGCACCTGGTCTGCGATCTTGATCGGGGCGCCGTCCACGGTCGGCTGGATGCCGCCCAGCATCTGCATGATCAGGCCGGTCGCCGTGACGATGACGTCGGCCTCGAGCGTCTTGCCGGACAACAGCTGGATGCCCTCGGGGACGAACCGCTCGATCTGGTCGGTCACGACGTCGGCGCTCCCGTTGCGGATCGCCTCGAAGAAGTCGCCGTCGGGCGTCGCGCAGAGGCGCTGCTCCCAGGGGTTGTACGGCGGTGCGAAGTGGGAGTCGACGTCGAACCCCTTCGGCAGCTCCTTGACGGTCATGCTGCGCAGCAGCTTGCGCCCGAAGTTCGGGAACTTCACCAGAACCGTCACGAGGAAGTGGTCGCGCCAGATGTTCTTGAACCGCGTGAGGCGGTAGCCGAGCTTCTTGCCGAAGACCTTCAGCAGGAACTGGGCGATCTCGTCCACCTGGGGCATCGACGCGACGTAGCTCGGGGTGCGCTGGAGCATGGTGACGTGGGCGGCTGCGCCATCGCCGGTCAGCATCGCGGGGAGCATCGTCACGGCGGTCGCACCGCTGCCGATGATGACCACGCGCTTGCCGCTGTAGTCGTAGTCCTCGGGCCAGTGCTGCGGGTGGAGGATGTCGCCCCGGAAGTCCTCGCGGCCCTCGAACCGTGGCTCGAAGCCCTCGTCGTAGTTGTAGTAGCCGGTGCCGCTGAAGACGAACCTGGCCCGGACGACCTTCTCGGACTCATTGCCCGCCTCGTCGGTCACGGTGACGTGCAGGGTCCATTCCGCGTCCTCGCTGGACCAGTCGGCAGCGGTGACCTTGTGACCCAGGCGAAGGCTCTTGTCCAAACCGAACTCGTCGACGGTTTCCCGGATGTACCCGCGGATCAGGTCGCCGCCAGCGATCGCCTCCTTGTGCAGCCACGGCTTGAAGTCGTAGCCGTAGGTGTGCACCGAGTCGTCGGAGCGGATGCCCGGGTAGCGGAACAGGTCCCAGGTGCCGCCGACCGAGGCGCGGGCCTCGAGCAGGAGGAAGTCCTTGTCGGGGAACGCCTCCGTCAGGTGCTTCGCCACGCCGATGCCGGAGAGGCCGGCGCCGATGACGACGATGTCGGCGTACTCCGTCGCGATGGTCTGGTTCATTGCTGCACTTCCTTCTCAGTGGTGGGTCTGGTGACTGGTGGTACGACGGGGGTGGGCGAGGCGGTCGACGGCGATGAACGCGACGAACACCACGGCCACGGCCACGACCGCGACGTACGACATCGCGTCGAGCGGTGGCGCGGGCGGGTTGACGATGCCGTTGAGATACATCCAGGCCATCGCGGCGGCACCGAGGACGGCTCCGATGACGGTGAGCGGTCCGAGACGTCCCTCGCGCCGGAGCAGCCGAAGCGCGCCCGCGCAGATGAGCAGGTACGGGACGACCCAGAAGTAGACGATGAGCGTCGCGACCGAGTTGTAGACGCCGACGATGTTGTCGGGATTGAGGGCGACCATGATCAGGATCGCTCCCAGGCCGAGGACGCAGATCGTGACGACGGCGGCCGCGGGGCTGTGGTGGCGTGGGTGGATCCGGCCGGCGCGGGCGGGCAGCAGGCCGTCGGCTGCGAGGGTGGCGACGAAGCGTGACCCGTAGTTGACGAACCCGATGAGGGCCGCGAAGGTGGCGATCGCGAGCACCAGGTCGGTCGCGGTCGCCACCGTGCTGCCGAGCCCGCCCTCGACGGCGAGTGCGGCAGCGGGGGAGGTGCCGGTTGCCAGGGCGTCGCTCGCGGCGACGAGGGCGGGCACCTGCAGCAGGGTCGCCACGACGTACAGGGCGCCCAGGCCCACCGGCACGCACATGACGGCGAGTGGGACGGAGCGTCGTGCGTCTCGGGTCTCGGCGGCGAGCGCTGTGCTGCTCTCGAAGCCGACGAGGAACACAGCGCCTGCGGCGACCCCCTGGAAGATGCCGCTCGGCGTGGCTCCCTCGAGGGACAGCTGGGTGCCGAGGTCGAGACCTGCGCTCGCAGCGGCGGCAACGGTGATGACCAGCATCAGCGGCACGGAGATGACGGCCAAGGTGACCGCGGTGCGCACCGAGGTGTCCAGTCCCCGGTAGGCGAGCGTCCCGGCGATCAGCACGGCGACGCCGTAGATCAACATCTGTACGCCGACGTCGAAGCTCGCCTCGAAGCCGAGGGAGAGCAGGAAGCTGCCGGAGAAGAGGCCGACCAGGAAGGCGATCGCGCCGATCTGGGCGACATATCCGAGGAAGAGCGTGGCGCCCACCAGGATGCGTGCCCAAGGCCCGAAGACGTGCGGGATGTAGGAGTAGAGCGACCCGGTGACCACGTAGCGCCGGGCGAAGGCGATGACCGAGAGGCCGACGAGGCTCGTCGCGACCGCGGCGATCAGCGCCCCCAGCCAACTGCCGTTGCCGGCGGTGACCAGCACCAGGGCCGGGACCGAGGCCAGCCCGACGGGCGGGACGTACGACGCCAGGGCCAGCCCGACGAGCTGGTTGCGGCTCAGGTGCTCCCGGTCGAGGCCGTCGACCGAAGGAACGTCCGCCGGGGCGACCGGCTCCTCGGCTGGTGCGTTGCTGGGCGTCATCCCGGGTCCCTTCTGGCAAAGAAGTTAGTCATTTGATTGGGTCGGATGACTAAGTGTGTGTCAGGGATCACGTCGCGTCAAGGGGTCGGGTGGCGTTGCTCGCCGATCGATCAATCTCGCTCAGGCTGTTGACAAGGGAGTTCTCCGGGTCCACGATCTTAGCCAACCGATTGAGTCATGTGACTAAGAATGACATCGGCGGACCCAGGAGGGCCGAGAGATGACCGAGAGCACCACGATCGAAGCGCCAGATGTGCGCTTCGACGCGACACGCGTCGCGATCGAGGACGACGCGACGCCGCTGGTCCGCCTGATCGGGCGCACCCTGAGCCGAGCCTCGGGACCGGGGCGTCCCGCCGAGGATCTGACCGCCGGTCTTGCCGGCACCGTCGCGATCCGATCCCACGACACCCCGCAGACGGCGACCGTCACCCTCGGCGCCGGTGTCGTGGAGGTGACCAGCGGAGTCTTCGTCGAGCCTGACGCGACACTCGTGGTCGACCTCCACGCCCGGTTCGCGCCGACCCAGGAGCCGGCCGGTGACGCCGACCTGGCAGCGCGCGTGCTGCGCGCACTGCGCCCGCCGTTGCCGCACTGGCGCGACGCCGCCGTGCGGTTCTGGGAGATGACCCGCGACATCGCCGGAATCCCAGACGTCCTGCTCGTGGAGGCTGCTGGGCCGGACGGCATCGAGCGGGGCCGGTTCGGGGAGGGGACGACGACGTACCAGATCGCCGGTCCTGCCGACCTTCTCGCGGGTGTCTTCAGCGGCGCCGACGACTTCCTCGCCTCCCTGGCCGAAGGGCTGCGGGTCCAGGGCACCTTGTCCCAGCTGTCCGTCATGACGGCGGCTTCCTGGAAGGTCCGCTTCGATGTCTGAGCTCGCACAAGCCCGGGGGGCCGTACGCCTCGAGGCCACGAACCACGAGGGCAGCCTCCTCGGCAAGAACGTCTCGCCGCAGAAGTTCGAGGCAGGAAAGGACGCCGGCTTCGCCTTCGCCGACATCCTGTTCGCCATCGACCTCAACAACGAGATCGTTTTCGGCGACGCCTTCCCGGAGTGGCGAGGCAACCTCTACGACATCCAGATGATCCCGGACATGTCGACCCTGGTGGAGTGGAAGCCCGGCCTGGACTCGGTGATCGGTGACTACTGGCTCAAGGACGGCACCCCGGTCCCGATCTGTCCGCGCAACCTCGTGCGGAAGCTGGTGGCCAGCCTCGCCGACAACGGGTACGCCGCCACGGTGGCCGTCGAGATCGAGGCCACCTTGTTCGAGGAGTCCATCCAAGAGGCCCGGGCACGCGGTTATCGCGACCTCACGCCGCTGGGTGGCAGCACAGGGGCGACGTACCACCTTGCCCGCTCCAAGGACTGGGTCGACTACATGGAGGCGGTCGTCGAGAGGCTCGACAGCGTCGGCATCGCGTGGGAGGCCTGGACAGACGAGGCCGCCCCGGGCCAGACCGAGCTGAACCTCGCTCCGACCGACCCGGTCCGGCTGGGCGACAGCTGGGCGCGCACCCGTCAGGTGATGCGCGAGGTCGCCTTCGAGCGGGGCCACACGGTCTCGTTCATGGCCAAGCCGACCGCCGGATTCGGTCAGGGGGCGCACATCAACGTCTCGCTCCAGAGCGACGGTGTGAACCGGTTCTTCGCCGAGGACGGTCCCTCCGAGCTCATGCGGCACGCGGTCGGCGGGCTGATCGCCACGATGGAGGGCAATACCTCGATCGCGCTGCCGCAGATCACCTCGTACCGACGGCTGGTCGACCTGACCGGGCCGCCGACGACGGTCAGCTGGGGCGTGAACAACAAGACCACCGCGGTGCGGGCCATCACCGGCCACTCCAAGTACTCGCGCCTCGAGTACCGGCTCCCTGGCGCCGACGTGAACCCCTACCTGGCGCTGGCCGGCGTGCTGGCCGGGGTGCTGGCCGGGATCGAGCGACGGATCGAGCCGCCCGAGCAGGTCACGGACATGGCCTGGTGCCTCCCCGAGAGCGCCGGGGTGAGGCGGATCCCCGACACGATGTCGAAGGCCGGCGCGGCGCTGGACGCCGATCCGCTGCTTCGCGAGTACCTCGGCGACGAGTTCGTGGACTTCTGGGTCGCCTCCCGCCGATGGGAGTGGATGGAGTTCCACACCAAGGGTGGCGACCCGTTCGTCGAGCTGTCCGCGTGGGAGTCCCAGCGATACTTCGAGTTCCCGTGAGCGCGCGCGAGGAGGCCGGGGTGATGCGGCCGCTGATCGGCATCACCGGACGCCGTTTCCAGCTGTCGGTGCTGAACGGAGCCGACCCGCGCTACGGCGACCGCTGTATCGACACGTCCATGTCGGACTTCGCGACCCGGGTCGCCGAGGCCGGTGGACTGCCCGTGCACCTGTCCTACGACACCCACGCGGCCGCGGTCTGCGCCTGGCTCTCCGGCGTCGTCATCACCGGAGGCCAGGACGTACACCCCGCCTGCTGGGGAGGCGACACCTCCGTGGTGCGCGACGTCGACCCGCGGACGAACCCGATGGTGCACGACGCCGAGCGAGACAGGTACGAGATCGCGCTCGTCCGCGCGGCGATCGAGCGGGAGATCCCGGTGCTCGGCGTGTGCCGTGGCCTGCAGGTGATCAACGTCGCCCTCGGTGGCACCCTCGTGCCCCATCTTCCGGACGGTCCGGTGAGCCATCTCTCGGCCGAGATCGCGCCCACGGATGGCACCGTCGACCACGTCGTGAGCTTCGCACAAGGCTCGATCTCCGCGGACCTGTTCGGTGAGGACACGATCACCAACTCCTGGCACCACCAGGCCGTCGACAGGTGCGGCGCCGGGGTCATCGTGACCGGTCGGGCCGATGACGGCGTGGTCGAGACGATCGAGATCCCGGGGCGTCCGGTTCTCGGCGTCCAGTGGCACCCGGAGTGGATGAAGAGCAACGACCCGGCGCTGACCTGGGTCGTCGAGCAGGCGGTGCAGCGGCTCGCGAACCACCAATCCGTCGGACGAGAGTAGAGGAGCCCCCAGTGAGCACACACGTCACGGCCGGACCCGTCGTCGCGGCCGAACGGATGAAGGAGGACCCCGACGTTCCGACGCTGAGCCGGCTGTTGACGCGGCGCGCAGAGGACTCAGGAGCTCGGGAGTTCCTGCGCTTCGACGAGCGGTCGTGGAGCTTCGCGGAGATCGACGCCTGGACCTCCAGGTTGGCCCACAGGCTGATCGAGGTCGACGACGTACGCCCGGGCGACCGGGTCGCGATCATGCTCCCGAACGTCGTGCACTGGCCGGTGGCCTGGCTGGCCGTGCTGAAGGCCGGCGCGGTCGCCGTGCCGATCAACTGCTCCTACCAGCGCGCCGACCTCACCTTCGTCCTGAAGGACTCGGGCGCCAGCGTCATCTTCACCGACGCCGTACGTTCCGGCCTGGTCGCCGAGGTGCTGGAGGCCGAGGCCGACCTGGCCGGTGTCCGCGTCGTCCAGGTCGCCGACGACGGGTCGGAGCCGTTCCCGGCCACGGCGCCGGAGGTGCCGATCGCGGGGGAGACCCTCGCGAACCTGCAGTACACCTCGGGCACGACCGGGTTCCCGAAGGCATGCATGCTCAGCCACGACTACTGGGTCCGACTCGGGTGGATCTGCGCGGCCGCCTCGGGCCTCGGGGCCGAGGACGTGCTCCTCACCTCGCAGCCGTTCTCCTACATGGACCCGCAGTGGAACACCGCACTCGCCCTGACGCTCGGCGCCCCGCTGGTCGTGCTGCCGCGGTTCTCCGCGTCGACCTTCATGGCCGACGTACGCCGCCACCGGGCGACCTTCTTCTACGTCCTCGGCTCGATGCCCACCCTGCTGTTCAAGCAGCCGCCCACGGCCGAGGACCGGGAGAACGATTTGCGGATGGTGCTCTGTTCGGGCATCCCGGTCGCGCTCCACGCCCAGCTCGAGGAGCGGTGGGGTGCGCCGTGGCGCGAGGTCTACGGAATGACCGAGTCGGGGATCGACCTGGTCAGCTCGTTCGACGACGCCGCTGCCGTGGGCAGCGGCAGCCTGGGGCGGCCGGTGCCGACCAAGCAGGTGCGCGTCGAGGATCCGGTCGAGCCGGGGGAGGAGGTCCCACCCGGTGAGCCGGGCGAGCTCGTCATCTCGGGCGCGCCGATGATGAACGGCTACTGGAACCGCCCCGACGCCACGGCCGACGTGCTGCGTGAGGGCTGGCTGCACACCGGCGACCTCGTCGTGCGTCGCCCCGACGGCGGCATCCAGCTGGTCGGCCGGATCAAGGACATGGTGCGGCGCGGTGGCGAGAACGTCGCCTGCGCCGAGGTCGAGGCGGCCCTCGAGCGTGACGACCGGATCGTGGCGGCGGCCGTCGTCGCCGTGCCCGACGAGGTCATGGGCGAGGAGGTCAAGGCCTTCGTCCAGCTCAGGGGAGGGGTGTCGGAGGACCGGGCCACCGCCCAGGAGCTCCTCGAGCGCGCGGGCGCCTTGCTCGCGCGGTTCAAGGTGCCCCGCTACGTCGAGTTCGTCGCCGACTTCCCGCGCACTCCCTCCGAGCGGGTCTCGAAACCCGCGCTCAGGGCCCGGGCCGCCGCCGAGCCCGGCACCACCTACGACTTCGCCAGACCGAGGAGCTGACCATGACCATCCCTGCAACCGGTGAGGACCACCTCGACGTCGCCATCGTGCGCGACGTCGCGGTGCTCACGCTCGACCGTCCCGAGAAGCTCAACGCTCTCACCGTGGCCACGCGCTTGCGCCTGGCGGCGCTGGTGCGGGAGCTCGGCACCGGCGAGTCCGCTCGAGGCATCGTCCTCACGGGCCGCGGGCGCGCCTTCTCCGCCGGCGAGGACCTGAAGCAAGCGCCGACCACGGAGGCCGAGGTCCACGAGGCGTTCGAGAGCTTCCACGACGTCACCCGCGCGATCCTGCAGACACGGGTCCCCGTGGTCGCGGCGGTCAACGGCATCGCCGTCGGTGGAGCCTCCGAGATCACGCTGTGCTGCGACGCCCGGATCGGCACGCCGGCGACCGAGTACTTCCAGCCGGAGAACGCCCGCGGCCTCACCATCTCCAACGCGACCAGCCTCTTGCTCCGGCGTCTGGTCGGCAATCACGCGATGCGCATCGTCCTCGGGTCCCCGCGGGTCCCGTCGGCGGAGGCGCTGCGGATCGGTCTGCTCGACGAGGTGGTCGAGCCTGACCAGCTCATCGAGCGCGCCGTCGACATCGTGCACGCCTGGACCCCCGAGGGGAACACCACGGCGCTCCACCTCGCGCTGCTGCGGCCCCTGCCCGCTGAGGTCGAGGCCGCCTTCGAGCGCGAGGACCACGCAGCCCACGAGGCCTGGGCTAGCGGACTGCTCACTGCCGGCGTCGCCGGCTTCTGGAACACGAGGGAGACCACCGCATGATCACCACCCGAGCCGCCGTGCTGAACGAGATCGGAGCACCGCTGGAGCTCACCGACATCCGCGTCGACGACCCCGAGTCGCACGAGGTCCGGGTAGCGGTCAGTCACGCGGGGCTGTGCCACAGCGACCTCCACTACATGACTGGGACCGTGCCGACGGAAGTCCCGGTCGTCGTCGGACACGAGGTGGCCGGTGTGGTCGAGTCCGTTGGCTCGGCCGTGACCTCGCTGCGTCCCGGCGACCGGGTGACCGGCGCCCTCACCCCCTCCTGCGGCGGGTGCGTGAACTGCGACGCCGGACGCTCCACCCAGTGTCTGCGCCTGGACGACGTACGCCGTCGGCACCGCTCCGCGTTCGAGACGCTCGACGGGCTGCCGATCGAGCGGCTCGCCGCCATCGGAGCGTTCTCGCAGCACATCCTGCTGCGGGAGAGCGCGCTCGTACGACTGCCGGACGACGTCCCTCTGCACGTCGGGTGCCTGCTGTCCTGCTGCATCGTCACCGGCGTCGGCGCTGTCTTCCGTGGTGCTCAGGTGCGCCCGGGAAGCACAGTCGCGGTCGTCGGCTGCGGTGGCGTCGGGTCGGCGATCATCCAGGGTGCGCGGCTGGCCGGCGCCTCGGCGATCGTCGCCATCGACCTGGACGAGGACCGGCTCAAGGCCGCCCGGACGTACGGCGCCACCCACGTCATCAACGGCGGCGACGGCGACACGGTCGCCGAGCTCCGCCGCCAGCTCGGCGACGGCGTCGACTACTCGTTCGAGGCGGTCGGCTCCGCTCGGACAGCGGAGACCGCACTCGCCCTCCTTCGGCCGATGGGCACCGCGTGCCTCGTCGGCATCGCGCCGGCAGGCACCGAGATCAGCGTGCCCGCCCTGGACTTCTTCTTCGAGGAGAAGCGGCTCATCGGCTCCTACATGGGATCGGGCCAGGCGCGAGAAGACATCGCCCAGTTCGCCCGCCTCTACCAGCAAGGACGCCTCCTCCTCGACGAGATGGTGACCCGGGTCATCCCGTTCGCCGAGATCAACGAGGGCTTCGAGGCGATGACGTCCGGTGATGTCACCCGCATCGTCGTCGACCTCCGATCCTGACCCACGAATCCGTAGAGGAAGTCTGATGTCCAGCAAAGAGATCACGATCGCCCAGCCGGTCAACTACATCGCCGACGAGTGGAGCGAGTGCACCACGGTCGACGACGCATGGAACCTCGACCCCAACACGCTCGAGCCCGTCCACCGGACCGTCAGCACCCCGCTCGACGACGTCGAGCGCGCCCTGCGGCATGCGGAACGGAAGTACGACGTCGGCCCCTGGGACGAGGAGGGCAGGCACGAGCGGGCCGAGATGCTCGAGCGCGTCGCCGAGCTCCTGGAGAGCAGGACCGAGGACATCGCGCGCACGGATGCGCTCACCAGCGGTACGCCGATCAGCGCCACCCGCACGGTGGCGTCCTTCCTGCCCTACCGCATCCGGGCCACGGCCGCTGACCTGCGGGAGATCCCGCGGGTCACCGCCCTGGCGGCCGGTGGCCGCGACGTACGGCTCTACAAGGTTCCGTGGGGGCCGGCGGCGGTCCTGACCCCGTGGAACGGGCCGAGCTTCATCCCGGCCGCCAAGGTCGTCAGCGCCGTCGCGGCCGGCTGTCCGGTGATCCTCAAGCCCTCGGAGCATGCGCCGGGCAGCGCCCAGATCGTGGTCGAGTGCTTCGTGGAGGCCGGCCTCCCGTCGGGTGCGCTGCAGCTTGTCCACGGCGCCGGTGAGGTCGGCGCCCGACTGACCGCCGACCCACGGATCAAGGTCGTCTCGTTCACCGGCGGACCCGGAGCGGGCCGCGCCATCGCCCGCGCGGGGGCGGAGGACTTCAAGGTGCTGCAGCTGGAGCTCGGCGGCAACAACCCGGTTCTCGTGCTCGACGACGCCGACCTCGACGTCACCGCCCACGGCATCCTCGACGGCATGACCAAGCTCAACGGTCAGTGGTGCGAGGGGCCCGGCAAGATCCTCGCCCACCGCAGCCTGGTCGACCCCCTGCTGGACGCGCTGACCGAGCGGATCTCCAAGCTCACCGTCGGCCACTCGCTGGACGAGGACACCCAGGTCGGACCGATCTCGAACGGGCTGCACTTCCAGACCCTGCAGGGCCGCATCGAGGGGTTGCGTGAGCTCGGGGCGAGGATCCACCAGCCCGCAGCTCTCCCCGAGCTCGGCGGCTACTTCCTCTCGCCGACCGTCGCGTCCGGTGCTGATCCGGCCCGGGCGACGGCCGAGCTGTTCGGTCCGCTCGTCTCGCTGCACGCCGTGGACTCCGACGAGGAGGCGCTGCGGATCACGAACGCCCGTCCCTCGGGCCTAGATGCGTACGTGTTCGGCACCGACACCGATCGGGCGATCGAGGTCGGCTCGCGAATCGTGGCCGGTGAGGTGCGGATCAACGGCGCGAAGATCGCCGACCTCGGCGACGACTCGGCCCAGAGCTTCTGGGGCCCGGCAGGCATCGGCGGCCACGGGCCGGCCGAGTCCGTACGCGTCTTCTGCGGCGACCGGGTTGTCGGTGTGGACTCCCCGGACCTGCCCCTGTGAGAGCCGGCGCGGCGGCGCTCAGGCCTTGGCCGGCGCCGCCGCGAGCCTGGTCGTGAGCCAGGTGTCGAGCACGGAGCAGTTGAGGTCCATCTGCGCCCGGGCGACCGTGGCGTCGCCGTAGGTCAGCCAGTTGACGCCGAAGCCGTCGGCGAGAGTCGCCAGGACGTAGGCGACCTCGTCGATGAGGTCGGGCGTGACCGGGTCGCCGGCGGACGCCTCCTGGAGCGCCTTGCGTACCGTTTCGAAGGCCTGGTCGTAGACGGCGATGCCACGGTCGCCGTGCTGACGCCGGGCCCAGTTGACGAGCTCGAAGGTCGCGGCGGTGAAGCTCGGCGACTCGAGGTAGCACTCCATCACGCCGCGCAGGATCTGTCGGGCCGCCTCGGGCAGCGTGGTGTGCGGATCGCTGCCCTCGATGACGTCGCGGTACTTGCCGGCCACGAAGGTGTAGACGTCCGCGAAGAGGTCCTCCTTCGAGTCGTAGCAGTAATGCAGCATCGCCACGTTGGCCTTGGCCTGCTCGGCGATCCGGCGCGTCGTCGCGCCGTCGATGCCGTGGGCGGCGATGACCTCGACGGCGGCCTCGATGAAGTCGCGACGTCGCTGGGCGACGGGGATGCGTGCCATCAGGTCCTCCGAGGGTGTAGGTGCGTCCCTACCGAGTTGGGCGCTTGATTTAGTCACCCCGACTATATCAGTGCCGTCCTGTGGATTCTCGCCTCAGAAAACTTAGTCAAACATCTTAGTCATAGATCTTGATCACATGACTAACTAAGTCGTAGCGTATGAGCCGGATCACACATCCCCGGATCGGAGACAACCCATGGCGCAGATCAACCAGCAAGCGGCAGCACGCCGCCGGGCAACGGCAGGACACGGGCCCGGCAGGGGTCTGCTCATCGGCATCGGCGCGCTGATGGTCGTGCTGACCAACGCCGTGATCTTCATCCTTCCGCCGCTGCTGCCGGTGATCCAGGCGCAGTACGGGCTCGCCACGGTCGCCGAGACGACCTGGCTCTACACCGCCCTGACGCTCGGCGGGGGAGCGGGATTCATCCTGCTGCCGCGCCTCGCAGACCTGTACGGCGACCGGAACGCGTCCGTCGCCGCGTCCGCCTTCCTCGCGGTCGGCGCGGCGGTCCCGGCGGTCGGCGACTCCTACCCGACGCTCCTCGTCGGGTGCACCCTGATGGGCTTCGGCTGCGCGGCGCAGCTGCTGCCGCTGGGCTTCCTGCGACGCAACCTCGGCGAGTCCGGCATCACCATCGGCGTCGCCGTCCTGGTGATCGCCACGGGCGCCGGCATCGTCGTCGGCATGATCGGCGGCGGACTGATCGTCGAGACCCTGTCCTTGCG
Source organism: Nocardioides sp. CCNWLW239 (assembly GCF_037137035.1). Lineage (NCBI taxonomy): Bacteria > Bacillati > Actinomycetota > Actinomycetes > Propionibacteriales > Nocardioidaceae > Nocardioides > Nocardioides sp. CCNWLW239. The sequence continues at coordinate 47,639 of NZ_JBBBNW010000003.1, forward strand.
CAGCTTCTTCGCGATCCTCACCGCCGCCTGTGCTGTGACCACCCTCGCGACGTACCTTCTGGTCCCGCACGCCCCGCCGGCCGAGCGCACCGGTCGGATCGGTGTGGTCGGCACGGTCTGGATGATCGGCTGGGTCGCGGCGATCCTGCTGACCCTGACCCAAGGACTCGTCTGGGGCAACGCGGCCCTCATCCCGCTGGCGATCGGCGTCGTCGGCGGCATTGCCTGGATGCGCGCCCAGCGCCGGTCGTCGACGGCCGTCTTCGACGTGGCCCTGATGCGGGCGCCGCTGGTCACCGCCTCGTGCCTGTCCATCGCCCTGTTCGCAGCGGTGAACTCGGCCTTCCTGCTCCTGCTCAGCACCTACGCACAGGTCATTCCCGAGGCGCTCCGCCCGGTCGACGCATACGGCCTCGGGCTCTCGGCCCTCCAGACCGGCTTGCTGATGGTGCCCTTCGCCGTGACGTTCCTGGTCGGCGGCGCGGTGGTCGACCGTCCCGTCGCCAACGGTCGCGGCGTGCCCGTGTTCGTCGTGGGTGCCCTCATCAGCGCGGCGGGCCTGGCCTGGCTGGCGATGATGCACGACCAGCAGTGGCACTACCTGGTCGGCGCCGCCGTCATGGGCCTGGGCTGCAGCATCGGGTACGCCGCCGGCTTCACTCTGGTGCAGACGGCCGTGCCCGAGGAGAAGGCCGGGATGGCGGCCGGCGTCGCAGGCACCTTCATGGCGGTCGGTTTCGCGTTCGGCACGGCGCTAGTCAGCGCTGACCTCAGCGCCTCCCTGGTCCCGGTGCCCGGTACGACGCTCGAGGTGGCTGCCGAGGGTCTCTACGGCACTGGCTACTGGATCTCCGGCGTTCTGTCCCTGCTCGTCGTCGTGACCGTGCTGGTCTCGAGCGTCCGCTCGCGCCGGCGTACCAGCCGGGTCGCTGCCTGATCTGGTCCTCTCCAACTCACCCAAAGGAAATCTGACATGAAAGAGCTGCTCTTCCTGCTGGCCGATCTGTGGATGATCGTCGTCGGCTTCTATTGCGGATGGAAGTTCATTCGGCGCTACGACAACTACCTGCTCGGCCTCGAGTGGATGGTCGTCGCCACGTCGGGGTCGAACTTCCTGCTCTGGTCGCTCATCAGCGGCGACGAGGGCCACGTCCTGTACGACATCGCCTACTTCTTCGACGCCTTCTCGCGATCGGTGGGCATCACGCTGATCGCCGTCCTCGGCCTGATGCGTGTGACCCACCGCTACAAGCCCAGCGTGACGGTCGAGGTCGGCGTCTTCGGGCTCGCGATCGCCGCAGGGCTGTATCTGCAGCAGTTCCGCGGCCACGAGCTGCACGTGGGGCCCGCGTCGTACTACCTCGTCGTCAATCTGCTCACCACTGCGTTCCTCGCTTACTTCTCGTGGCGTCTGTGGACCATCGGAGCCCGGGGCCACGCGGTCGCCGCCGGACTGGCGAGCGCCGCGGCGACGGCGATCGCCCTGATGTACGACTTCTTCCCGTTCCCGGACGACGCGCACCGCACCGTCTTCTACATCCTGGCGCTCAGCACCTGGGGCTTCCAGATGTTCGTCTACTTCCGCGCCTACGGTGCCTTGAACGACCACAACGTCGCCACGGGTCTCGAGCCGGCCGGCGGTGACCGCAAGGTGGTCCGCGCATGAACACCGACCACGTCACCTACAGCGCCTTCACCGGGTGGGTCGACCCACCGGCCGACGTCCAGGGCCAACTCGAAGCCGACCTCGACTGTCGGGTCGCCGTCATCGGCGGTGGCATCAACGGGATGTCGACCGCACTGCGGCTCGTCGAGCGCGGCCAGGACGTCGTGCTCCTGGAGGCCGAGTTCTGCGGCCACGGCTCCAGCTCGCGCAACGCAGGGCAGTTGGCCGGCGCACCGGGCGGAGACATCCAGCTGCTCAACCTGCTGTCGCGCAAGAAGATGCCGGGCATGATGCGGCTCGCCGAGCGGGCCGCCCACCATGTCGAGGACTTCATCGCGAAGCACGACATCGACTGCGAGTACGAGGCGACCGGCAACGCGTTCGCCGCGGTCTCGCGAGGTCAGATGGGCCGGGTGCGACGGGTCGCCAAGATCGTGACCCGTGCCGGCGGCCACGTCGAGGTCGGCACGGCCGCCGAGCTGGGGATCCCACGCAGCTTCGTCGGTGGCATGCGCGAGGTCGTCGGCGGACGGATGAACCCGGGCAGGTTCAGCCTCGGCATGCGCCAAGTCCTGCTCGACTCGTCCGCACGGGTCTTCGAGCAGACCAAGGTCACCGACGTGACGCGCGAGGCCGGCCGGGTCGTGCTCACGACACCGCAGGGCCGGGTCCGGGCCGACCGGGTGGTGATGGCCACGAACGCCTTCGCCGGGGAGTGGAACATCACCCCGAAGCACCTCTCCGTGCCCATCTACGTCATCGAGGTGGAGACCGAACCGATCGCACCCGACCGGCTGGCCGCGCTGGGCTGGACCAGCGGCATGGGTCTGGTCACCCAGCACGCGATCATGGAGAACTACCGGCTGACGCCGCGCAACACCATCGTGTTCGGCGTACGCCGCCTCGAGCGCGGCACAAGCTATCCGCTCCCGGAGAAGGTGCCCGACCCCGGTCTCGTCGAGGAGCTCGCGGGAGCCTTCGCCACCCGGTTCCCCTCACTGGCCGACGTCAAGGTCCAGCGGGCATGGGGCGGCTGGATCGCGATCACCTCGTCCTGGCTACCGGTCGCGGGGCAGGTCAGCGACGACATCTACTACTCGATCGCCTGCAATGGGCACGGGCTCGCCCAGGCACCGTACGTCGGCACGCTCATTGCCGATGCGATCGTCGACGGCCACCGCCACGAGGACCTGGAGACGCTCTGGCAGGACAAGCCGAAGTTTCCGGCGCCGATGATGATGGGCCGTCTCGGCCTGCGCATGATCTGGGCCGTTGACCGGTTCAACGACAGCGTCAATGGTAGTCGGCGCAACGCGCGTCGCGGCGCCCCGCTCGTAGAGCCAACGAGCTGATCGTTCGACGCACGTCTCGGGCTCCTGGAGCAGACACCCCTCGAGAAGGAGATCGCATGCACGAGAAGGAAATCACCGGCCGGGCAATCTGACGAGGTGTGTCTGCGGCCGCCAGCGCTGCCACGGCTGGCTCGGCGCCTGCGTCCATAATGGCGGACGTCGTCATCGTCGGTGCCGGCATCTCGGGCCTCATCGCCCCGGAGCCTGGTCTAGGTGGGGTCCAGTCCGTGGCCGTGCTGGAGGCCAGCGACCACGCCGGCGGTCGCCCTGCTCAACCAGGAGGTCCTTCCCGGAGTGATCACCGGGGGGCGGCGGCGAGTAGGTCGGTTCCCGTCAGGACCGTGTCCTTGCCCTCCTCGACGAGCTCGGCCTCAAGCTCGTCACGGTCCGGCCGCAGCAACTGCCTGCGCTCCATAACCGAATCGACGATCACCGACGGACCCCGCTGAACGGAAAATCAATCCGTCCAACCGCCCTTCCGTACCCTTCAAGACTCTCGGCACGCATGCTATCAAGGTCAGTAGAAAACCACCTTATGACCTGCGTTTATGTGGTTGTCGACGGTTGTTGATGGAGGGACTGATCGGGCGTGCACGGTGGGGTGAAGTTCTACACCGGACGTGCGGTCGATGCGCGGCGCTATGTGGAGGCGGACAGCTTCGGGGCTGACGACTACTACCTGGGCGAGGGCTCGGGGGTGGCCGACCGATATGTCGTTTCTGGTCGCCGGGTCGGGCGGGCGCCGGCGATGGATGCGGAGACGTACGAGCGGTGGGTCGGCGGCTTCGACGTCATGACGGGAGAGGCGAAGGGGCGGCTGCGTAAGGCGGGGGTGAAGTTCGTCGAGGTCACGGTGAACGGGCCGAAGTCGTGGTCGCTGGCCGCGGCGCTGCATCCTGACGTGTCACTGGCGTACGACACGGCTCAGCGGTGCGCGGCGGAACAGATCCTGTCGTGGGTGGGGGAGCACGCGACGACGCGGGTGGGGCCGATGGGGCGACAGGTACAGGTGCCGGTGGGGGAGTTGGAGGCGGCGGTGGTGGCGCATCGTACGTCGCGGGCGGGTGATCCGCACTGGCATCTGCATCTCCAGGTCAACGCTCGCGTGTGGGCGGCGGGGAAGTGGCGGGGACTGCACACGGTCGGGTTCCGAGAGAGCATCGGGGCGATCAACGGGGTCGGGCATGCGGCGGTGATGACCGATCCGGGGTTCAGAGCGGCGCTGGCCGCGCACGGCTATCACCTGGATCCGGGGTCGGGGGAGATCGTCGAGCTCGAGGCGTACGGGGAGGCGTTCTCGGCGAGATCGAAGCAGATCGGGCACAACATCGATCGGTACGAGACCCAGTGGCGAGGCGAGCATCCGGGGGAGGAACCGGGACCCAGGCTGCGGCAGGCGTGGGACCGTCGGGCGTGGGCAGATGAGCGTCCCGACAAGGTGATGCCGACCTCCGGTAAGGCATTGGAAGAGCACTGGCGCGACGAGCTCGCCGAGCTGGGCTTCCGTACACCTCGCCATGGGGTCGAACTGCGCACCCCGCTGCCCGGAATGCTCGACCAGGACGAGTTGGCGGCCGAGGCGCTGTGCCGGTTGGGCGCTCGTCGGTCGGCGTGGAGCCGGGCAGATGCTCGGGGCGAAGCTGAGCAATTGATCGCAGAGAGCGGGCTTGTTGTGACGGCCGGCGTCCGAAGCGAATTCACTGAGGACCTGACCGCGCGGATCGTCGCAGCCTCGGTGCCGCTACTCGGTCGGGAGGACGTGCCCGTCGACGTACGTGCGTTGACGTCGCAGCAGGTGGTGGCGGTCGAGTGGCATCTCGTGCGGCGCTTCACCGGCCGGGCTGAAGGACCCGGGCGCCCGGTCGATCTGCGGCGAGCACGACGCACGATCGCCGGGTTGGGACGGGACCAGACGGCAGCGGTGGCATACCTCGCAGGCGGCGATCCGTTGGTGATCGTCGAGGGCGCAGCAGGCGCGGGCAAGACGGCGGCGCTCGTGGCCGCGCGGAGGATTCAGGAGATGAAGCGGCGGCGGATGCTGGTGGTCTCGCCGACTTTGAAGGGCGCCAAGGTTGCTGCCGGTCAGGTGGGCACGTCGGCGTATTCGGTGGCCTGGGTGCTGCGGCAGTACGGCTTCCGATGGGACGACCAGGGGCATTGGCACAAGGTAGAGACGACACCGCACCGAGCGGCGTGGCTGCGCCGAGGCGACCTGCTGGTGGTCGACGAGGCGGGCATGCTGGATCAGGACAGCGCGGTGGCGCTCGTGCAGATTGCCGATGTGACCGGGGCTCGTCTGGCGTTGGTCGGTGATCGGCATCAGCTGCCTGCGGTGGGCCGGGGTGGCGTTCTCGATCTTGCGTGTCGTTACGCCAGAGACAGTCGTGTCGATCTGGGCTCGGTGCGCCGGTTCGCGGACCCGGAGTATGCCGAGCTCAGTCTCCGGATGCGGGCCGGGCAGCGGCCGGAGGCAGTCTTCGACCGGCTGATCGCGCGTGGAGAGATCGTCGTGCACGCCTCCGAGGTCGAACAGATCGCCGCATTGGCCGTGATCGCAGCGGACACCGAGGAAAGTGTCGCGGTGGTGAGCGATACGCGCGACCAGGTCGCCAGGATCAGCGCACTGGCCCACCGAGAACGGGCCGCCGTGCTCGACCCGAAGAGCAGGTTTGGCACGAGGTCGGGGGAGCGGATCGAGGTCGGCGACCGGGTCGCGACCCGTCGCAACGACCCTGATGCGGACGTTGCCAACCGGGAGACCTGGACCGTACGCAAAGCCGACCGGAAGGGCGTCGTCCTCCGAGGCCAAGTCGATGGCCGGGACGTGGGCCGCCGCGTGTCGTGGGACTATGCCCGGGAGCATCTCGAACTTGCCTATGCGACCACGACCTACGGCGTCCAGGGTGAGACCGTCTCGGTCGCCCACGTCGCGGTCGGCACCCACACAACTGCTACAGCGGCCTATGTCGGCATGACGCGAGGCCGAGACCGCAACGTCGCCCACGTGGTCGCCGAATCAGTCGAGGAGGCCCGTCTCCAGTGGGTCCAGGTCTTCAGTCGCGACCGTGCCGATCTCGGGCCTGCCCACGCAGCACAGCGGGCGGCCGACGACATCGAGCGCTTCGGTCCGCGCGCGAAGCAGCGTGCGTCGGCCGGGCTTCGCGGTTCCAGGCACGCGTCGCGGCAACCGGTGGATATGCCTGGACTCGGTCGACCTGCTTCGACGTCAGCGTCGATGCGCGGTCCAAGCGTCGGTATGTAGGCAGTCAGTCCGGCCGTTGCGCGGAGGAGCTGAGAAGGTCAGCGACCAGGTCGAGGTCGGTGTTCGATCAATACCGAACACCGAACAGGCAGCTGTCATGCTCTCAAGGCCGCCGGCGTTCTTCACGCAGTTCGGCAAGCATGGCCAGTGCTTCGGCGGGATCGATGCCGCTGTCTGTACCCGTGTCGAACCGCTCGACGGCGGCGCGCTATCCCCAGGGATGGCCGTTGAGGGGATCAACCCGACGCTTGCGGCGCTGCGTGGGCTTCGGAGGCTGTGGCGGCAACGCCTCGAATCTGCGGATCTCGGCATTCTCCGTACCTTCGGGGCCGAGAACGCGTGAGAAGGAGAAGTCGAAGATGTCCACGGTCTTGGTAGGGGTGGCGTGAACGATCGCGGGGGTCCAGCAGGTCCGGATCTCCTCGGGCAGGTCGAGCTCGTCCCAGAGGTCGACGAGCAGAGCGCCATCGAGCCAGCGGAGCATCGCTTGGGGGAGTCCCCAGCGGATCAGGATCTCGTACGCCCGGGCGCGATCGACCCGGTCGCTGAGGTCCCAGTCGGACTGGCTGGTGTGGTTGACCATGTCAGGAACGTGGAGGATGACGAAGCATGTGGGCGGGCCCACGTTCCACAACATATTCGGGACCCAGAACGGTTCGACGCCGGGCGCGGTGCGCTCTTTGAAGTCGACGTGGGTCCGGACCGAGAGCTCGAGTCCGGTGGCGTGAAGGATCCGCTCGGCGACCTTGAGGGCCGGAGACTTCGCGCCGCGTTCGTACGCAGACAGGGTGGCTTGGGACGTGCCAGCCCGCTCGGCGAGCTCGGCCTGGGAGAGGCCAGCAACCCGTCGGGCCGCCTGAAGAAGTCTGGTTCCCTCGATCGGACCAGAATATCCGATCGGACCTGTACATTCGATCGGATCTAAATCAGGGGCCCTTTGGGGACCCCTGCACACCTACCTCTTGCACGCGTGTGCCGCTGCCAACCGGGCAGCGGTCATCGATGACAGGAGATGAACATGACGACAAGTCAGATCCCGTTCTCCGAGCGGGACACCGAGGAGATCCTCACCTTCGCTGAGGCGGCGGAGATCCTGCGTACGTCGGAGAACACCCTGCGCTGGTGGCGACAGCGCAAGACCGGGCCGAGGTTCTTCAAGATCGGTCGCCGGCTGGTCACGACCGTCGGTGACCTGCGCACCTTCATGCGGGATCAGCGCCGAGCCGCAACGCCGCTGATCCGGTGATCTCCAACAGGTAGGCGTCATCTCGAACGACTGTTCGGGAGGGCGCCTACTCTGAGGGACATGGATGAGAACGCCAACCACGAGGAGAGCGGGTGAGCAATGGCCACGATCCGCAAGCACACCGCGAGGTGGACGACCAAGGAAGGCGAGGTCAGGACCAAGGTCCGCTGGCGCGCGGTCTACGTCGACCGAGCCGGCGAGGAGCACGTCAAGCACTTCGACCGTAAGGCCGAGGGCCAGGACTGGATTGACGAGCAGACCGCAGGTCTGGTCCGCGGCGACTGGGTCAACCCTGAGTTCGGCAAGCAAAGCTTCAAGACGTACGCCGAAGCCTGGCGTGCCCGACAGGTCCATGCCGAGTCGACCCGAACGACCTTCGAGATCGCCCTCAACGCCCACATCTACCCGAAGATCGGCGACTGGCGGATCGACTCGATCCGGCAGGCCGACGTCCAGGAGCTGGTCGCCAAGTGGTCAGCCACCGCGGCTCCGACCACCGTGCACCTGCGCTACGGAGTGCTCGCCATCGTCATGAAGGCGGCCGCCAAGGAGCGGGTGTTGGCCGGTTCACCATGTGAGGGCACCCGGTTGCCCCGCCTAGACCCGAAGTCGGCGCTGGTTCCGATCACCACCGACGTGGTCAAGGAGCTGAGCGAGACGATTTACCCGCGCTACATGAACCTGATCACCGTCCTGGCCGGCACCGGGATGCGCCGCGGCGAGATCCTCGGGCTGACCGTGGACAGGGTGTCGAAGGACTTCAACACCATCCGCGTCGACCGCCAGCTGCGCACGACCGAGCCAACCTGGAAATCGCCGAAGACGCCGTCGAGCGTCCGAACCATGGCCGTGCCCGACATCGTGCTCGAGGCGATCGAGGACCAGAAGAAGACCTTCGGCATCCATGAGAGCGGTCTGATCTTCACCAACTCCTCGGGCAACCCGATCGGCAAGAGCACCCTGTGGATGGCTTGGAGCACCGCGGCCAAGAAGGTCAAGACCGATGCCACACCGCACGATCTGCGGCACTACTTCGCCTCGATGCACATCCGTGCAGGCACGTCGATCAAGGCACTCCAGGCGCTCCTCGGGCACAAGAACGCTGCCGAGACATGGGACACCTACGGCCACCTGATCGGCGACGAGGATGAGGCCGTGCGGGCTGTTCTCCAATCGGCGCTCGGAGGTGGTCCAACGCTCCGGTCTGTGCCCGATCCCAAACCTGCTTTACTTCCAGACCGGACAGTAACCGGACAGTAGAGCAACTCGGAAAGCAAAACACCTGGTCAGGGCCGGGAAAGCGGACGGGCTGGCCTGTAAGCCGGGTTCTGTAGTCGGCGACCATCCATCTCGGACCATCGTTGCCGATGGCCTCTAGCAACCTACCCGCGCACTCGGGCGGACCGCCCTCAAACGTACGCTGTCTGGTCTTGCTCCGGGTGGGGTTTACCTAGCTCCTCGTGTCACCACGAGGACTGGTGGGCTCTTACCCCACCGTTTCACCCTTACCGCTACCTGGAGGGTAACGGCGGTCTGTTCTCTGTGGCACTGTCCCGCGGGTCACCCCGGGTGGCCGTTAGCCACCACCCTGTCCTGTGGAGCCCGGACTTTCCTCGACGTATCTCTACGACGCGATCGCCCGGCCAGCCCGTCCGCACCAAAAGTCTAGTGGTCGGCGGGCTCGATATGCGCATCCGGACCCGGGAAGATCAGCGACTCGTGATCGCTGTCGCTCCAACGTACGAGGTAGGGCGGGCTGCCGTCGGGGTGGCTGACCTCGATGATCTCGCCGTCGCGTACGTGGTCTCCGACGTGCTGTCCCATGACGACCAGGTGGTCTCCAACTGCTGCTTGCATGCGAGTTCACCTCCTATCGGTCACCATGGTCCTCCCTGAAGAGGCATCGATGGAATACCGTCTAGGGGTATGACGTTCGGAGGGTGTGATGACGGAGAACGAGGAGTTCGAGTACGTGGCCCCGGCGGTGATCTTCCCGGGCCAGGCGGCGCACGAAGCGGCCTACCGCACGGCGCACGATCTGCTCTCGCGGCGGTTCCCGGTGGAGGCGCTGGAGATCCTGGAGCCTGCGCTGGCCGAGGACCCGGACAACATCGGGCTGCGGAGCATGCGGGCCTGGGCCTACATGCTGCGCGCGCAGCTCGCCAAGGCCGAGACCGAGCTGCGTTGGCTCGTCGAGCGTGACCCGAGCGACGCCTGGAGCCAGCACTCGCTCGGTCGGGTGCTGGAGCGCCAGGACCGTCTCGAGGAGGCGCTCGGTCCGTTGCGCCTGGCGGCCGTGATGAGTGACGACTACGACCACCAGGCAGCCGTCTTCCGCGTACGCAACCGGCTGGCGCAGCGCGAGGAGTGACCCGGGTCATGTGACGCGGCGACCACGACGATGGCAGGGTGGGGTCATGGAACCTGACACCACGACCCTCAACGCCGAGCAGGTCGCCCAGGAGCAGTTGGCGGGCTGGACGTTCGACGCCTCCGGTGACGCCGACAGCATCGTCGCCCGCGTGGAGACCGGTGACTTCATCACCGGTCTCGCGCTGGTCAACGCGATCGGGGCGAAGGCCGAGGAGGCCAACCACCACCCCGACATCGACCTGCGCTATCCGTACGTCGAGATCCGGCTCACCAGCCACGACGCCGGTGGCGTCACCAGCCGGGACATCGCGCTGGCGAAGGTGATCAACGGGCTCTCGGCGGAGAGTTCGCTCTGACTGCTCGCGCGGGATGACAGCGCAGTTCCCGCGCGAGCATCGTCGGCAGCGGTAGGTTGGCAGCATGAGCGACGAGCACGCGGGCGAGTACTACTACTGCCTCAAGCACCAGACCGTCGAGCCGTACGAGGGCTGCAAGGCCAAGGACCGTCTCGGCCCCTACTCATCTCACGCCGAGGCCTCCCGAGCGCTGGAGAAGGTGCAGGAGAACAACGAGCGCTGGGAGAAGGAAGACGAGGCGTGGGAGGGCGACGCCGGCACCGAGACCGAGTGATCGAGGAGCAGCTGATCCTCAGCGCGGGCTGACCCGGAGGAGGGCGTCCTCGCCGCCGCCGTTGTCGGTGGTGACGAGGAGGTCCCCGTTGGTGGCCAGCGAGACCGTACGCAGCCGCCCGTGGTCGTGCATGACCTCGGGCGAGCTGTCGTCGGTGAGCTTCCCGGCTTCGTCGAAGGCGAGGATCCGCAGCTCCTGGTCCTTGAGCACGGCGACCGCGAGCGCTCCGCCGTAGGCGCCCCACCGCTCCTGGACCGGGATGAACACACCACCGCCGGTGGCGACCGTCGGGTTCCCCGAGGACCAGGCGGCCTCGATCTGTTTCCCGGGCAGCCCCTGGTCGGTCATCGGCACCGACTCGTCGTAGCCGGCGCCCGGGTTCCAGCCGTAGTCGCCACCCAGGGTGATCCGGTTGACCTCGTCGTCGCGGTCGGAGCCGTGCTCGATCCCCCAGATGGTGCCGTCGGCGCGTTGGGCCAGCCCCTGGACGTTGCGGTGGCCGAAGCTCGTGATGAACCGTCGGGGCCCTTCGTCGCCCGCCCACGGGTTGCCCGGCCAGGGGCGGCCGGTCTCGGGGTCGAGCCGGAGCGTCTTGCCGCCCAGCGAGTCGAGGTTGCGCGGGTTCTCCTCGTTGGCGGCGTCGCCGGTGCCGACCCACAGCGCGCCGTCCGCGCTGATCAGCAGCCTGCAGCCGCCGTGCCTCCCCGAGCTCGTGGGGAATCCGTCGATCAGGGTCCGCTCCTGGGTGGCCCGGGTCAGTCCGGCATCGAGGACCCAGGAGATGACACGTACGTCCTCGCCGCCGTTCCACCCCTGACAGGTGTAGATGCGGCGGTTCTCGGCGAAGCCCGGATCGATCTCGAGACCCATCAGCCCGGTCTCGCCGGAGACCCAGATGTCGTTGTCCTCGAGCGGGATCTCGCGCCGCTCACCGCCCTCGACCAGCGAGAGGACCGCCCGCTCGCGCTCGGTGAGCAGGAACCGGTCCTCGCCGATGTCGGCGACGTCCCACGGGTGATCGAGCTCGTCGTCGAGGACCTCGACGTCGAGCTGGGGGACCCGATCGGAGGTCGGCATCACTGCGGGCGGCGACGAGGACGTGCCGGGGGAGGCGCCCGCGGACGTGCTCGCCGTGCCCGACGGGTTCAGTGGCGGCGGCGTCGTGGCGGGGGAGGAGTCGCCGGAGCAGGCCGCGGTCGAGATCCCGAGAACGATCACGGAAGCGAGGGCCAGGGCAGCGCGCATGGTGATGACGCTACTGGGTCGTACCCGGCCGGGCGCGCGCTTCGACGCTCCGGTGTGGTCACGCTCTAGGGTGTGCGCTTGTGAGGAACGTGATCAGAGCGATGGGTGACCATCCCTCCGCGGTGCTGCTGCTCGGCCAGGTCGTGGCGATCCTGGCCTACCCCTTCCTCGACGGCTCCACCGCCGGGCGCGCGGGGCTGGGCGTGCTGCAGCTGCTCCTCCTGCTGGCGGCAGTCGCGGCCGTACGTCTCACCCCGGCCTTCTCCTGGGCCGCCTGCCTCTTCGGTGGTCCGGCGACGATCTTCGCGGTGTGGGAGTCGGTCGCGCCCGACGAAGGCTGGGTCGTGCTGGCCTCGGCCTTCTTCCATGTCCCGTTCTACCTGTTCGTCTCCTACGCGATGATCCGCTACCTCTTCCACGACGACGTGGTGACCCGCGACGAGCTCTTCGCCACCGGAGCCGCCTTCACCGTGGTGGCGTGGGCCTTCGCCTATCTGTACGCCGCCGTGCAGGTGATCTGGCCGGGCTCCTTCGGGGACCATCGGCAGTGGTTCGACCTGCTCTATCTCTCCTTCACGACGCTGACGTCCGTCGGTCTCTCCGACATCGTCCCCGTGCTCTCTCATGCCCGCTCGATCGTGATGATCGAGCAGATCGCCGGAGTCTTCTACGTCGCGATGGTCGTCGCCCGCCTGGTCGGCCTGGCCGCTGCCAGGTCGCGCCGCTTCTAGGAGCCCGCGGACAGACTGGTCACTTTGGGCTCGAGACGGGCCCGTGATCGAGCCCGAAGTGACCAGTTCGCGCTGCGAGTTATCCACAGGTGGCTGCCATTGCGATGGCGAACGCACCGCCTCCGCGGCACGGTGAGGACATGGGGGAGACGACGACGCGGCGGGCACCACGACGCCGGAGCGGCCGCTGGATAGGGCTCGGCGCCGGTGTCCGGATCGCGAAGGATCTCGGTGAAGAGGATCCGCTCTGGGCCCGGATGCGGGCCTGGGCAGAGCGACTGCCTGACGGCACGATCTTCACCGGACTCACCGCGGCGGCAGCGTACGACCTCTGGCTGCCGCCGCTGGCCCAGGACCATCGGATCGAGATCTCGGTCCCGCTCGGGGTACGGGTGCGCAGGCCGCAGGTCGAGGTCAGCAGACACCCGTTGCCGCCACACAGCCACGGGATCGGCGGTGTGCGCATCGCTACGGTCGCCGAGACGGTCCTCGAACGCCCTATGGCGGGGCTCCCTGTGGGAGCAGGATCCGAGAAGTGGTCGATCTGGGCCCGACGCTGAGCCATTGGACGGCCCAGATCGACCACTTCGTGGAACAGATCCTTAGAAGGTGTGCTCGGGGCCGGGGAAGGTCGAGCCCTTGACGTCGGCGATGTAGGCCTCGGCGCCCTCGGAGAGGACCGACTTCACGTCGACGTACTGCTTCACGAAGCGGGCCATCTTGCCGCTGCGCATCCCGAAGGCGTCCTGCCAGACCAGCACCTGGCCGTCGCAGTCGGGGCCGGCGCCGATGCCGATCGTGGGGATGTCGAGCTCCTTGGTGATCTGCGCGGCGACATCACCGGGGACCATCTCCATCACGACCGCGAACGCGCCTGCCGCCTGGACGGCCTTGGCGTCGTCGATGATCCGGTCGGAGGTGTCGCCGCGGCCCTGGACACGGTAGCCACCGAGGACATGCTCGGACTGCGGGGTGAAGCCGATGTGGGCGATGACCGGGATGCCGCCCTCGGTCAGCTTCTTGATGACCGGGGCCATCTCGGCACCGCCCTCGAGCTTCACGCAGTGGGCGCCGCCCTCCTTCATGAACCGCGCCGCGGTCAGGTAACCCTGCTCGGGGGAGGCCTGGTAGGAGCCGAACGGCAGGTCGCCGACGACCATCGCCCGCTTCGCGCTGCGCGAGACCGCGCGGGTCAGGGGCAGCAGCTCGTCCACGGTCACCGGAAGCGACGTCTCGTTGCCGAGGACGTTGTTGGAGGCGGAGTCGCCGACGAGCAGCAGGTCGACCCCGGCCTCGTCGAAGATCTGGGCCGAGTACATGTCGTAGGAGGTCAGCATCGTGATCTTGTCGCCACGCTGCTTCATCTCGCGTAGATGATGCGTGCGCACCTTGCGTACAGGCTTGGCCGGTGCGCTTCCGGCAGCGCCGGAGCCGTAGGGCGCGGTCTCCTCGGCAGAGGGGTTCGTGCTCATCATCGAGCCTTTCTGGTGTCATCTCGCAGCTCCCTGATGGAGTCCACGGACTACCTCCAGCGTAGGCCGATCAGCGGCCGTCCGCGCTGTGGCCCTGGTCACTCTGGAGTGGCTGGATCACAGTCGGTCGAAAGGCGCGGCGTAGGTGAATCTTCCGCGGACGCTCTCCTCGTACGCAGCCAGCGGCCGGGCCTGAAAGTAGTCGCCCCACGCCGGGTCGGGTGCCTCGATCCCGAGCGAGGAGGCGGGGACGAAGCCGAAGCGGCTGTAGTAGTCGGGGGAGCCGAGGAGCACGACGACCGGCTCGTCCATGGCGTCGGCGGCGCCGAGGACCGCGTGCATCAGGGCGGAGCCGACCCCGGCCCGCTGCTTCGACGGCGAGACGCTCACCGGTCCGAGGCCGAGCGCCGGCCGCCCGGCGAGGTCGCCTCGCGTGGCGACGACGTGGCCGACGATCTCGCCGTCCATCTCCGCAACCAGTGACAGCTCCGGGATCCAGCCGGCGTCGTCGCGCAGCCAACCGACGAGGGTTGCCTCCCCGGGCGCGCCGTCGGGCTCGATCGGTGGAGCGGAGTGCTCCACGCCGGAGAAGGCAGCGGCGGTGACCGCACGGATATCGGCAGTGTCTTCGGGACGCTCACGTCGGATCAGCACGAGGTCCACGCTAAACGGAACGACAACCGTCGCGCTCCTGGTTATCGTCGCGCCCATGCGGGTGCGAGAGGCGACGACCGAGGACCTCGACGCGGTGATCCGCGTCGGTGTGACGACCTGGCGGGCGACGTACCCGCCGATCACCGGCGATGCGTACGTAGAGGAGGGAATCGCGAAGTGGTGGACCCGGGACGCGGTGCTCCCGGGGATCGAGGCCGGCCGAATCCTCGTCGCCGAGGTCGGCGATCGGGTCGTCGCGATGGCCGGCTATTCGCTCTTCGAGGACCACCTGATGCTCTGGAAGCTCTACGTCCTCCCCGAGGCCCAAGGATCCGGCGCCGGCCGCGCACTGATGGACGAAGTGATCGCGAGAGCCGGGGATCTTCCCGTCCGCCTCACCCATCTCGTCGGCAACGACCGCGCTCACGCCGTCTACGAGCGACTCGGGTTCGTCGAGACGACCCAGGTGTCCAGCCCCATCGACGGCGGCCCGAAGGAGATCGAGATGGAGCGGCCGGCCGTCCGTCGTTGACGCACCTACGCCAAGTTCGAGCGTCGGACTTTCGAAGATAACCAGCGAAAGTCGTCCAGAGGCGGTTGAAAGTCGCTCCTTCCTCGCACTAGCATCCGGCGTGACGCGCATCACATTCCATTCGGCGTCCCGACGTACGGAGTCTCGATGTCTCACTTCCTCCCCTCACGCCGCACGCGGACCCGGCTCGCCGTCGGGTCGGCAGTCCTCGGAATCGCCACCCTGTGCCTGGGCGGTCCGGCAGCTGCCTCCGCGATCCCTGCCGAGGCACCTTCGACATGTCCGGCCCCCGACGCCCGCCCGAACGTGCTCTTCCTCGATCTCGACAGCGGCGTGGCCAACAGCACCCTGACCTCCGGGTGCACGATCAACGATGTCATCGACGACGAGCGGACGTGGCCGACGCACGGGGCCTTCGTGACGCACGTACGCAGCGTCACCGCCGATCTGCTCGCGACCGGCGAGGTGACCCGGGAAGAGGCCGGCCGGCTGCAGTCCGCGGCGGCCCGCTCGGAGGTGGGGAAGGTCGAGGGATATGACCAGATCTTCGACGGATCGGCCGCGTCCTTCGCCAAGTGGGCCTACGCCGGTGACGGCGGCTTCGACCTGCTTCCCGACGGCACCATCCGCAGCCGCGCCGGAGCGGGTGGCGGATTCGGGACGCTGTGGTATCCCGAGAAGGAGTTCGGAGACTTCTCCCTGCGCCTGCAGTTCCGTGACGACGCGCCCGGGACGGCCCGCGGGAACAGCGGCGTCCAGGTGCGCTTCCCCGAGCTGTGGGGCCCGGTCGAGGGCTGCCCGACCACGTTCAACGGCGGCGAGACCGGCAACCTCTCCTGGATCGCGGTCAACTGCGGCCACGAGATCCAGGTGAACGACTCGCCGGAGGGCGGCAGCAACGACCCCCGCAAGACCGGGTCCGTCTACGGCTTCGCCGATCTCGACCTGGCCCGGGCGCGACCGACCCCGAAGGGCACCTGGAACGACCTCGAGATCCGCGTCGTCGGGCAGCACTACACCGTGATCCGCAACGGGGTCGTGATCAACGAGTTCGAGAACCTGCCCGGGCTGCCGTTCCCCGGCCGTCCGAACGACCCTGACTCGAGCAGCCGAGGGCTGATCGGCCACGTCGGGATCCAGGCCCACGGCAGCACCCCGGACGTGGTGTCCTACCGGAACGTCCGCATCCGCGAACTGTCCTGACGCGTACGCGGTCGGCGGCGGGCATCGGATGGCTGCGTGGCCAGGACCCTAGACTCGGGGGTGTGGACTTCTACTCCGCCTACTCCCATGGGTTCGCACGGGTCGCGGCGTGCACCATCCCGATCTCTGTCGCCGACCCGGCGGCCAACGCGCGCGAGGTGATCGCGCAGGCGCGTGAGTGCAGCGACGAGGGAGTGGCCGTCGCCGTCTTCCCGGAGCTGTGCCTCTCGGGCTATTCGATCGACGACCTCGTCCTGCAGCGGACCCTCCTCGACGCCGTGCACGCCGCGATCAGCGCGATCGTGGTGGCCTCCGAGGAGCTGCTGTCGGTGATCGTCGTCGGTGCCCCGCTGCGCCACGGTGACCGGGTGCTCAACACCGCGGTGGTGATCCACGGCGGCGAGGTGCTGGGCGTGGTGCCCAAGTCCTACCTCCCCAACTACCGGGAGTTCTACGAGAAGCGCTGGTACAGCACCGGCGACGATGCAGACGGCACCATCATGCTCGGTGGCGAGGAGGTGCCGCTGAGCAATGGCCTGCTCTTCCGCTGCACCGACGTCAAGGATCTCGTCTTCCACGTCGAGATCTGCGAGGACATGTGGGTCCCGGTGCCGCCGAGCGCGAAGGCGGCACTGGCCGGGGCGACCGTTCTGCTCAACCTCTCCGCGAGCCCGGTCACCGTAGGGCGCTCCGAAGCGCGCCGCCTGCTGGTGCAGTCGGCGAGCGCGCGGTGCGCGGCGGCGTACGTCTACACCGCCGCCGGGCCGGGCGAGTCGACGACCGACCTGTCGTGGGACGGGCAGACGATGGTGTACGAGCTCGGCGAGCTGCTGGGGGAGACCGAGCGGTTCCCCGACAGCGCCAGAAGGACCGTGGTCGACGTCGATCTGGAACGGATCCGCGCGGAGCGGATCCGGCAGAGCACTTTCGACGACAACCGTCGGGCAGAGGGCGGTTACCACTCCGAGATCGAGTTCGAGCTCAGCCCGCCGCTGGTCGGCGACGGGCTGCGGCGCAATGTCGACCGGTTCCCGTTCGTCCCCGACGACCCGGAGAAGCTCGCGCTGGACTGCTACGAGGCCTACAACATCCAGGTCTCCGGCCTGGAGAAACGGCTGCAGTCGATCGGTCCGGACACGAAGATCGTCATCGGCGTCTCCGGCGGGCTCGACTCCACCCACGCGCTGATCGTCGCCGCCAAGGCGATGGAGCGGCTCGGCCGCCCGGCGAGCGACATCCTGGCCTTCACCATGCCCGGCTTCGCGACCTCCGACGACACCAAGTCCAACGCGATCAAGCTGATGGAGGCGCTCGGCACGACCTACGAGACGCTCGACATCCGGCCGACCGCCACCCAGATGCTCAAGGAGATCGGCCACCCGGCCGGCGAGGGCGAGCCGGTCTACGACGTGACGTTCGAGAATGTCCAGGCGGGGCTGCGTACGGACTTCCTCTTCCGGATCGCCAACCAGCGCGGCGGCATCGTGCTCGGCACCGGCGACCTCTCCGAGCTCGCGCTCGGCTGGGCGACCTACGGCGTCGGCGACCAGATGTCGCACTACAACGTCAACGCCGGCGTGCCGAAGACCCTGATCCAGCACCTGATCCGCTGGGTGATCACCACCGAGCAGTTCGACGGCACCGCCGACGAGGTGCTCCAGGCGATCCTCGACCAGGAGATCTCACCCGAGCTCGTGCCGGGGGAGGAGCTGCAGTCGACGGAGCAGAAGATCGGTCCGTACGCCCTGCAGGACTTCACCCTCTTCCACACCGTCCGCAACGGCTTCACGCCCTCGAAGATCGCCTTCCTGGCCTGGAACGCCTGGCACGACGTCGAGGCCGGCGAATGGCCTCCGGGGTTCCCGGAGAAGAAGCGGACGGCCTACGAGATGAAGGAGATCCGGGCCTGGCTCGAGGTCTTCGTGAAGCGCTTCTTCGCCAACCAGTTCAAGCGGAGCGCCCTGCCCAACGGCCCCAAGGTCTCCAACGGCGGCACCATGTCGCCCCGCGGCGACTGGCGGATGCCCTCGGACGCCTCGCCCGCGGCCTGGCTCGCGGAGATCGAGGCCCGGGTTCCCGTGGAGTAGTTGACCCTCACACAGTGTCAGGCGATGGGCTGAAGGCGTCATGTTGAGTATCGGAGACTTCGCCCGCTTCACCGGGGTGTCGGTGCGCATGCTGAGGCACTACGACGCTCTCGGTCTGCTCTCGCCGTCCCGCGTCGACCCGCACAGCGGCTACCGGTTCTACGAGCCGGCGCTGCTGGCCCGGGCCGACGCCCTGGTCGCGTTCCGGTCGCTGGGCTTCTCGCTCGAGGAGGTCGGCGACCTGCTCGACGAGGGCCGTACGCCGGCCGAGCTCGCCGCGCTGCTGCACCGCCGCCGCGACGAGCTGCGCGCCCAGATCGAGGCCGACGGCCAGCGCCTCGGCGAGGTGGAGCGACGTCTCCGACTTCTGGAAGGAGATGCCATGTCCACCCTCACCTACACCGAGAAGCCGCTCGCGGCCCTCACCCTGACCCAGCTCACCGACCACGTCGACGAGACCGGCGAGGTCGGCGAGCGCGTCGGCCCGCTCTTCGACCGCGTCTACGGCGCGTTCGCGGCAGCCGAGATCGAGCCGTCTGGACCCGGGATCGGCTGGTACGACGCCGTCGGCGACGGGATGACCTTCGGGGCCGGCGCCGACCTCGGCGGCAAGGCCGTCGACGGCCTCGAGGTCGGGACCCTGCGGGCGTACGACCGGGCGGTCACCACGATCTACCGCGGCCCGGTGACGGGCATCGGCGACGCCTGGCAGGAGCTGGCCCGCCACGTCACCGACGCGGGGCTCGAGTTCGCCGGTCCGTGCCGCGAGATCTATCTGGAGACGCCCGAGGACCAGGACGGCTGGGTCGCCGAGCTCCAGCAGCCGGTGCGGTAGCGGTCATCTATGCCGGGGCGAGGGGCGCGGAGTCGCGGTAGCGTCCGGACCATGTCGTCCAAGAGCGCGATCTGGTCCGTGGTGCACGCCGAGCGTGAGGCGCTGATCCGCGATCTCGACACCCTCGCCCCGGAGCGCTGGACCACCCCGTCGCTGTGCGCCGGGTGGACCGTCCACGACGTGCTCGCCCACATGATCGACGTCGCCACGACCACCCGGCTGGGATTCGTACGCCGCATGATCGCCGCCGGTGGTGACTTCGACCGGGACAACCAGACCGGCGTCGATCGCGAGCGGGCCGACGACCCGGCCGAGACGCTGGCGGCGTACCGGCGGGTCGCGGGGCGGACGGCCACGCCGCCCGCCCCGCTCGCCACCCGTCTGGTCGAGGAGTTCGCCCACGGTGAGGACATCCGCCGGCCGCTGGGGATCCAGCGCGACTATCCGGTCGAGCACGTGGTGACGGCGCTGCGCTACCTCGCCGACACCTCGCAGAAGTGGGGTGGCGGCAAGGAGCGAGCCCAGCAGGTACGTCTTGTGGCCACCGACGCCGACGCCGTGATCGGGACCGGTCCCGAGGTCCGGGGCCCCGCGATCGCGCTCGTCCTCGCGCTGTCCGGCCGGCCGGTGCGGCCGGGCGAGCTCGTGGGCCCCGGAGCGGCCGTGGTGCAGGCCGCATCTCGATGAAGAAAAAGACTTCACAAATGCGAAGTTAAGCAAATATCTGTATTCGGTCGTAATGAAGGTATGATCTTCATATGGTGTCTGTGGCGACCGTGATCGGTGACCTCGTGGGCTCACGCACGAAGTCCGACCGTGCGAAAGTCCACCAGGCGTTCGCCGAGGCCGTCGAGGAGATCAACGAGACCTGGCAGCCGGTCACGCCGCTGCGGATCACGGTCGGCGACGAATACCAGGGGGCCTTCGAGACCGTGGGGGTCGCGGTCCAGGCCACATTCCGGCTGCGGATCGCACTCGATCCCGTCGTCGGCATCCGCCACGGCATCAGCTGGGGCGCCACCCGCGTGCTCAGCGACGACCCTCGGGTCGAGGACGGGCCGGCGTGGTGGTCCGCGCGGGCCGCGATCGAGGAGGCGGAGAGGGCCGAGAACAAGGCGGCGTCGCGCAGCGTACGGACCTGGTATCAACCCGTGGAGGATGCGGGCGGACCGGACCAGGCGGCGGTCAACGCGGCACTCATCGCGCGCGACGAGCTCTTCTTCCGCCTGGATCGTTCCTCGGTGTCGGTGCTTTCTGGCATGCTCTCCGGCATGTCTCAGAAGGCCATCGCCGCCGACCTCGAGATCACCCCGTCCGCGGTCTCCCAGCGCATCCGGCGCGACGGCATCGTCACGATCCTGCGCGCCGACGAGCTGTTGGGAGCCGTGGCATGAATGAGCGCAAGCGATCGGCAACAAATCTCGTGCCGCCGCGTCCGTACTCTCAGATCTACCTTACGGAGGCGGCGGCATGAGCTGGATCGCGCTGCTCCTGATCGGTGTGGGCACGGTCGACCTCGCCCACACCGTCATCGACCCGCTCAAGTGGGTCCGTTGGGTCCCTGAGGCGGTCGGGGCCGGGGTCGTGATCGCCTTCGGCCTGCTCTCGGCCCTCTTCGGGGGCGACCTGGCGGCGGTGATCGTGATCGCCGGGATCACGGTGCTGTGGGGCATCCTCGCCCACCCGCCGCAGGGCCCCGACAAGAACCCTCACCCGGGGCGCCCGCTGGCACTGCTGTGCGGGACGATCTTCCTCGGGATCCTGCTGGCCCCGGTGGCCGGCGAGGTCGCCGGTCCGGTCGCCGCCTGGACGGAGCAGGCGCCGTGGGCCTGGGTCACGGCGGCGCGCCCGGAAGCGGTGCTGCTCGTCTTCGGGGGTTTGCTGGTCCAGGTCTCGACCGGCAACGTCGTGGTGCAGCTCGTCCTCGACGTCGCCAAGGTGGCCAATCCGCTCGACGGGGTCGCCGGCAACAATCTCAAGGGCGGCCGACTCCTCGGGCCGCTCGAGCGGCTGACCATCTTCGGGCTCGGGCTCACCGGCAGCCTCGCCGCTGCCGGTCTGGTGGTCGCGGCCAAGGGCCTGATCCGCTGGCCGGAGCTGCAGTCGTTCCGTGACGACAGCGAGGGGCCGAGCATCAACGACGTGACGGAATACTTCCTGGTCGGCAGCTTCGTCTCCTGGATGACCGCGCTGGTGACCCTTGCGCTGGTCATCACCTGACCCACCACTAGATTGCGGTGTCATGACTGTCGGTAAGGCCATCGGACTCGTTCTCGCTGCGGTGCTGCTCGTGGCCGGAGGCGCGCTGGCGCTGACTGGCATGGGCTACCTCGGTGGGGGCGGCACGAGCACCGCCTGGTCGGTCATCGGCGCGGCCCTGGCAGGCTTCGGGGTGGCCCTGGTGATCTCGGTCTTCAGGGGCCCCGGCCGCTGAGTCTGGCGTGGCGATCTCGGCTGTAACGTCCGCCCGTTAGTGTTCACACATGGGCAAGCAACAGGACTTCGTGCTCCGGGCACTCGAAGAGCGCGACGTACGTTTCGTGCGACTGTGGTTCACCGACGTGCTCGGTTATCTGAAGTCGGTCGCGGTGGCGCCGGCCGAGCTCGAGAGCGCCTTCGCCGAGGGCATCGGCTTCGACGGCAGCGCGATCGAGGGGTTCGCCCGGGTGACCGAGGCCGACATGCTGGCCCTGCCGGACCCGAGCACGTTCCAGATCCTTCCGTGGCGCACGGACGGCCCGTCGACGGGCCGGATGTTCTGCGACATCGTGATGCCTGACGGGTCGCCGTCCTACGCCGACCCGCGCTACGTGCTCAAGCGCACCCTGTCCCACGCCGCGGAGAAGGGCTTCACCTTCTACACGCACCCCGAGATCGAGTTCTATCTCTTCAAGGACATGCCCCGGGACGGCTCCGAGCCGACCCCGGTCGACTCCAGCGGCTACTTCGACCACACCGCGCAGTCGATGGGCGCCGATTTTCGGCGTGAGGCGATCACCATGCTGGAGGCGATGGGGATCTCGGTGGAATACAGCCACCACGAGGGCGGCCCCGGTCAGAACGAGATCGACCTGCGCTACGCCGACGCGCTGAGCACCGCCGACAACATCATGACCTTCCGTACGGTCATCCGTGAGGTCGCGCTGAGCCAGGGCGTCTGGGCGAGCTTCATGCCCAAGCCCTTCACGGAGCACCCGGGCTCGGGCATGCACACTCACCTGAGCCTGTTCGAGGGCGACGCCAACGCCTTCTACGAGCCCGGCGCCGAATACCAGCTGTCCAAGACCGGCCGCAGCTTCATCGGCGGGGTGCTGCGCCACGCACCCGAGATCACCGCCGTCACCAATCAGTGGGTCAACTCCTACAAGCGGCTGATCGGTGGGGGAGAGGCGCCCGCTCACGTCGCCTGGGGTCACAACAACCGCTCCGCGCTGGTCCGGGTGCCGATGTACAAGCCGCTCAAGGGACAGTCGACCCGTATCGAGGTACGCAGCCTCGACGCCGCCTGCAACCCTTATCTGGCCTTCGCGGTGATCCTGGCGGCCGGCATGAAGGGCATCGAGGAGGGCTACGAGCTGCCTCGCGAGGCCGAGGACGACGTGTGGGCACTGACCGAGCGCGAGCGCAAGAGCCTGGGCATCGACCCGCTGCCGGAGAACCTCGACGAGGCGATCGGGATGGCCGAGGACTCCGAGCTGCTCGCCGAGACGCTCGGGGAGCACGTCTTCGACTTCTTCCTGCGGAACAAGCGCGCCGAGTGGGCCGCCTACCGCGAGCAGGTCACCGCCTACGAGCGCTCCCGCATGCTTCCCGTCATCTAAGAGATCGCGCCGGTAGGACCGCCTGCTGCGCGCCGCGATACGGGCGCGCTGGCGGCGTTGTCGCCTCTCGACGGTGCAACCAGACTGCCTTCGAGGCTCCGCCTTGCCAGCACACCCGTCTCGCGACGCTCGCGACGGCGCTCCTACCCGCGCGATCTCTGAGCCAGTTGACAACAAGAAGTTGCGTTGACAACCTCTTGAGGGGGCGATTCCCTACTTCCGATCCGGTGCTGCCACACTGGATCGAACGGGAGAGTGGGAGTGATGTCGTTGAGTCTTCCCCGAGTGCTTGTGATCCAGCACGAGGAGACATGTCCGCCGGCGTTGTTCGGTCATTGGCTGGCTGAGGCGGGCATCTGCGTCGACATCTGCCGCGCCGACACCGAGCCGATCCCGCAGCTCTCGTCGTTGGACGCTTCCTACTCCGGGCTGCTCGTCATGGGCGGCTCGAAGGACGCCGACTCCGACGAGGAGCATCCCTGGCTGACGGTCACCCGCGAGCGGATCGCCCAGGCCGCCGGCGCCGGCATCCCGACGCTGGGGATCTGCCTGGGCCACCAGCTGGCCGCGATGGCCCTCGGCGGGACCGTGGAGCGCAGCCCGTTCGGGCTCACCGTGGGCGTGCGCCAGGTGACCTGGGAGCCCGAGGTCCTCTTCGACCCGCTGATGCGCCTGCTGGCGGGCGACGACCGCGCGCTGCACTGGCACCGTGACATCGTCGGCGAGCTGCCCGAGGGCGCCGTCAAGCTGGCCAGCTCGATCGACGGGCAGGTCCAGGCGGCCCGGTTCGCTCCGACGGTGTGGGGCGTGCAGTTCCACCCCGAGGTCGACGCCGCCGCGGTCGCAGTCTGGGCCGACGAGTCCGTCGACGAGCTCCATCAGATCGGGCGCAGCGTCGAGGATGTCGTCGCGACAGCCACCTTCGCCGAGAAGGAGCTCATCAAGACCTGGCAGCCGCTGGCCTACGGCTTCGCCCGCCTGGTGCGCGAGCGCGCCGCGGCCGTCGCGCCCGGCGGCACCCGGGGAGGCGCCGTCCCGGCTCCCAGGCCTTGGAGTGCCTGAGCGCCGCTGGTGACCTGGTGACAGAATCGTCGCCATGACGTTGCCAGGCAAGGGCGAGCTGCTCCGGCTCGGCTTCAACGATCCGGATACGGCCCTGGTGGATCTGGCCGGCCTCGGTGCCGGCGCCCAGGAGCTGTTGGCGATCTTGGGCCAGGCCGCCGACCCCGACGCTGCGCTGGCCGGCTTGGTCATGCTCGCCGAGTCGCAGGGTGACGGGTTCGTCGAGGAGCTCGCCGACGACGAGGGCACCGCGATGCGCCTGGTCTCGGTGCTGGGCGCCTCGCCCGCGCTGACCGACCACCTGACGCGCCATCCCGGTCACTGGCGCGATCTCGCGGACCCGACCCTTGGCACGACCAGGCCCGCTGCGTACGTCTTCCGGGCATCGTTGCTCGAAGCCGTCGGCGCGAAGGCGGACGACGAGTGCCCCACGGCGACGATCCCGGACGCGGACGCGGTGGACTCGCTGCGGGTCGAATACCGGCGCTGGCTGCTCCGGCTCGCCGCGCGCGACCTGGCCCACCAGCTCCCGGTCGACGATGTCGCCGCCGAGCTCTCCGACCTGGCCTGCGCGACGCTCGACGCCGCGCTGGCGGTCGCCCGCGCGCGGGTGGGGGAGGACGCCGACAAGGTCCGACTGGCCGTCATCGCGATGGGCAAGTGCGGTGGCCACGAGCTCAACTACGTCTCCGACGTCGATGTGATCTTCGTCCACGAGGCCGTCGACGACGTCGAGGACGCGGTCTCGCTGCCCATCGCCACCCAGCTCGCCAGCAACCTGATCCAGGTCTGCTCGGCGCACACGGGCGAGGGCACCATCTGGCCGGTCGACGCCGCGCTGCGACCGGAGGGCAAGGCGGGTGTGCTCTCCCGCACGATCACCGGCCACGTCGCCTACTACGAGCGCTGGGCGAGCACCTGGGAGTTCCAGGCGCTGCTCAAGGCCCGGCCGGCCGCGGGTGACCTCGCCCTGGGCCAGGCCTACGTCGACGCGGTCAATCCGTTCGTGTGGAAGGCCGCCGAGCGTGACGGCTTCGTCGCCGACACCCAGGCGATGCGCCGCCGGGTGATCGCCCACATCCCGTCCCGGGAGGCCGACCGTGAGCTCAAGCTCGGTGCCGGGGGACTGCGGGACGTGGAGTTCGCCGTGCAGCTGCTGCAGCTCGTCCACGGTCGCACCGACACCGGGATCCGCCAGCCCACCACGCTCTCCGCCCTCGCGGCACTGACCCGCTCCGGCTACGTCGGCCGCGAGGACGGCGAGGCCATGCACGAGGCCTACGCGTTCCTGCGGCGGATGGAGCACCGGCTCCAGCTCCACCGGCTCCGGCGCACGCACGTCGTCCCCGACGACGAAGCGTCGCTGCGCTTGCTGGCGCGTTCGCTCGGCTACCTGCGCGACCCGGTGGTGCGGTTGACGAAGGAGTGGAACCACCAGCGGATCGAGGTGCGTCGCCTCCACGAGAAGCTCTTCTACCGCCCGCTCCTGGACGCCGTCGCCCGGATCCCGTCCGGGCAGGTCCACCTCTCGGCGAAGGCCGCCGAGGAGCGGCTCACCGCCTTGGGCTACGCCGACCCGAAGGCCGCGCTGCGTCATCTGGAGGCGCTCACCACCGGTGTATCCCGCCGCGCTGCGCTGCAGCGTGCACTGCTGCCGGTGATGCTGCAGTGGCTCTCCGAGGGGTCCGACCCCGACGCCGGGCTCTTCGGGTTCCGCCGCATCTCCGACGCGCTGGGCGCCACGCCCTGGTATCTGCGCTCCCTGCGAGACGAGGGCCTGGTCGCACAGCACTTCGCCACGATCCTGTCCACATCCCGCTACACCACAGCACTGCTCGAACGCGAGCCCGAGGCGCTTCGTCTGCTCGGCCACGATCTGGCGCCGTTGTCCGCGGAGGCGTTGACCGACGAGATGGTGGCCCGAGCCGCCCGCCGACGCACCACCACCTCTGCGGAGGAGGCCGTACGCCACATCCGGGCGATCCGCCGGCGCGAGCTGTTCCGGATCTCGGCAGCAGAACTCCTCGGCGAGGCCGGGATCGACACCATCGGGGCCGCCCTGTCCAGGCTGACCGACGCGACCCTGGAGGCATCCCTGCGCACGGTGGTGGCCGAGGAGGTCGCCCGTCTCGGGATCGAGGAGCCGCCGACGCGGATCGCCATCATCGCGATGGGCCGCTACGGCGGGTTCGAGCTCTCCTACGCCTCCGACGCGGACGTGCTCTTCGTCCATCAGCCGGTCGAGGGCGCCGACAGCGGAGAGGCGACCCAGTTCGCGCTCAAGGTCATCGCCGACCTGCGTAGGCTGCTGGCCCTGCCGGGCGCCGACCCCGCCCTGGAGATCGATGCCGACCTCCGCCCCGAGGGGCGGCAGGGTGCTCTGGTGCGGACGCTGCCGGCGTACGCCTCCTACTACGCGAAGTGGTCGGGCATCTGGGAGTCGCAGGCGTTGTTGCGCGCCGATGCCGTCGTCGGCGACCCGCAGGTGCGCGAGGCGTTCACCGAGATGATCGACCCGCTGCGCTACCCCGAGGGTGGGCTGAGCGAGGACGACGTCATCGAGGTGCGCCGCATCAAGGGCCGCGTCGACCACGAGCGGCTGCCCCGCGGCGCCGACCCCAACACCCATCTCAAGCTCGGCCGTGGCGGGCTCGCGGACATCGAGTGGACCGTCCAGCTGCTGCAGTTGCGGCATGCGTACGCCGTCCCGGGGCTGCGTACGCCACGCACCGTCGAGGCGCTGCAGGCCGCCCGCGACGCCTCGCTGATCGCGGCCGATGACGCCGAGACGCTCATCGACGCATGGCGGATGGTCAGCCGGGTCCGTAACGCGGTCACGCTCGCGCGCGGCCGCCCGGCGGACTCGCTGCCCGCCGGGCCGGTCGAGCAGCACGCCGTCGCGGCCATCCTCGGCTATCCGGCAGGAGCCACCGACGAGCTGGTCAACGACTATCTCCGGATGACCCGTCTCGCCCACGGGGTGGTCGAGCGGGTCTTCTGGGAGTGACCGCGAGCAGGCGCTCCTACAGGTTGTTGTTGCGCGGCGGCAGCCAGCCCGGAGGACGCTGCGCCCGCGGCTGCGCCGGCGGCTCGTCGCCGGTCCTGTCCGGCTGACCGCCCTGAGGGTTGAACATGTCCACCTGACGCTCGGGGATCGCGCCGGAGGCCTGCTGGGCGTAGGGCCGAGGGGTCCAACGGCCGTTCTGCGGCCGGAGCTGCGTGGGTCGAGGACGCGGGGTGAACATGTTGCCGACGCCGTCGTCCAGGGCCTGACCGGCCTGCGGGCTGCCGGAGGCGGCGGGCTGGCGCGTCGGCAGTCGCTGCAGCGACTGCCGGGGCTGCTGTGGCATGGCGTGCTGCTGACCGGCGATGCCCGCCGATCCCGTGGCCAAGTCCTGCGACATCGTCGGGTGGGGACCTGAACCGGTCGCCTGGTTCGGGGTCCAGGGGTCGTCGAGGTCGTCGTTGATGCCGGCGAACATGGTGCCGAAGCCGATCACGATCAGCATGCCGGCCGAGATCGCGAAGATGGGCATCGCCAGGTAGACCGGGTCGGCGCCGCTGACGTGCCCGAGCTTGTCGTCGGCCGAGCTGTGGATCTCGAGGGCGAGCATGCCGGTGTAGTGCATGACGCACACGCCGATGCCCATGATCACAGCAGCCCCGACCCGCATCAGCGGCGTGGTGACGTTGAAGGTGAAGAAGAGCGCGAGCGCCGAGGCGACCAGCGCGATGACGACGGAGAGCACGACGATGGCGGGCTTCCAGACCATGTCGGCGTTCATGTCCATGGCGTACATGCCGGTGTAGTGCATCGCGACCACGCCGGTCCCGGTGACCAGGCCACCGACGATGTAGCCCGCGTTGCCTCGCATGGCTGTCGCGATGAGCATGCCGACCATGGCCGCGACGATCGCCGCCACCAGCGAGATGACGGTGATGCCGATGTCCAGGGCGTAGGCCACATGACTGTCGAAGGCGAGCATGCCGATGAAGTGCATCGACCAGATCGCGCCGCCACCGATCGAGGCGGCCGCACCGAAGAGCCAGAGCCAGGATCCGCTGCCGCCGCCGACCTTGCGGGCGCGGGTGGCGCAGGTCAGGCCGACCCATGACCCGAGAACAGAGATGATGAATGACATCGCGACCAGAGGCTGGCTGAAGGCTCCGATCGTGACTGCTTCAATGGTTGTCACGCTGTCTGATTTCCTCTCGTTCCTCGCCGCGGGGGTATGGGGGATCGGCGGGGTGGATCTGGAATCTGCATAGATACCCTTAGGGGTATCTGGCGCAGTCGTAACGGGCTATGGTGCCGCTGTCGCGCAGGTCACAATAGAGGAACAGGTCCCCTATTTCCATGCGGGGGTAGGGTGGCTCCGCTATGCCCAGTGATGTATATGTGCTCGAACACGACGACATGCAGCAGTCGGCCGTCGTTCTGGGGGAACCGACTCGCCTCGTCTTCGACTACATGAGGCGTATCGGCGATGTTATCGACACGTTGCCTCCAGGGCCAGTGCGTGCGCTGCACGTCGGCGGTGCCGCGATGACGCTGCCGCGCTATGTCCATGCGACCAGGCCGCGCTCCTCCCAGATCGTGCTCGAGCCGTCGGTCGAGATCATCGAGCAGGTACGCCGCGAGGCACCGCTGCCGCCGCGCAGCGGGATCAAGGTGCGTCCCGTCGACGGCCGGAGCGGCATCAGCAGCGTACGTGACGACTTCGCCGATCTGGTGATCCTCGACGCCTTCGACGGCGGTCTCACTCCGGACGAGCTCACCTCCGCGGACTTCGTCGAGGACGTACGCCGCGTGCTCGCCCCCTCCGGGCTCTTCGTCGCCAACCTCGTCGACCGGGCGCCGTTCCCCCGGGTGCGGGACTTCGTCGCCGTCGCCCGCGATCTCGGCGACGTGGCCATCGGGGTCGAGCCGGCGACGATGAAGGGCCGTCGCGCCGGCAACCTGGTGGTCGTCTGCGGTGGGCTGCCGGCAGCGCCGTTCGGATCGCCGTCCCCGATGGACTACCGCGTCTTCACCGGTCGAGCCGTTGCCGACTCCTTCGGCGGCGGTTCGCGCCGTTAGGCTGGCGCGCATGTCGATCGAGCTGGCCCGCGCCCACCTGGACCGATTCGGACGCGGTGGGGACATCATCGAGTCGGAGGAGTCGAAGGCGACCGTCGAGCTCGCTGCGGCCGCCCTCGGTGTGTCCCCGGCGGAGATCGCGAAGACGATCAGCCTCTACACCGAGGACCGGTCCTCGGCGATCCTCGTCGTCGCCTCCGGAGACGCCAAGATCGCCAACGCGAAGTTCAAGGCCCACTTCGGCGTCAAGGCGCGGATGCTCGCGGCCGAGGACGTGGAGCCGATGACCGGCCACGCGATCGGCGGGGTCTGCCCGTTCGGCAACCCGGACTCGGCGCAGGTCTGGCTCGACGCCTCGCTCAAGCGGTTCGACGTGGTCTATCCGGCGGCGGGCGAGGCGAACACCACCATCGAGCTCACGCTCGGGGACCTGGAGACGATCAGCGGTGCGCGGGGCTGGGTCGACGTGACCAAGCTGCCTGACACCGTGCTCTGAAATGCCGTGCGCTGAAATGGGGGACGGCCCGCCCTGCCGAAGCAGGACGGGCCGCCGTAAAGGCTAGGAGACGTCAGACAGGACGGACGTTCTCGGCCTGCGGGCCCTTCGGGCCCTGAGTGACGTCGAACTCGACGCGCTGGTTCTCGTCCAGGGTCTTGTAGCCCTGGGTCTGGATCGCGGAGAAGTGCACGAAGACGTCGTCGCCCCCGTTGTCCTGGGCGATGAAGCCGAAGCCCTTGTCGCCGTTGAACCACTTCACGGTTCCCTGAGTCATGAATCTAATCCTTGTGTAAACAGGGCGACTCCGTGCCGCCCTTTGGGCGTTGAATCCACGAGTCCTGATTTCTGCTTCTGCGGAAGACCAAGTGCTGCACGAACGGTCACCGAGAGCAACCGCGAAGCGCGTGGGGACGCCTCCTTCAACGCCGACAAGCCTACATGCCACGGACCGACTTTGGGCATCCCCCTCATCTCGGCGTTTCAGGCGCCGGTCCGTCCGGATCAGCGGTCACGCGGACCGTACGGTTTTGACAACCCCGAGCATCGGATCGTCAAGATCGGGGTAGTGGTAGTCAACCGACGAGAGTGAGAACACGTGGATCAGCCATGGTGGCGCGAGGCCGTCGCATATCAGATCTACCCGCGTTCGTTCGCGGACGCGAACGGCGACGGACTCGGCGATCTGCAAGGCATCACCGATCATCTGGGCTACCTCGCGGCGCTGGGCGTCGACGCGATCTGGATCTGCCCCTTCTACACGTCGCCGCAGAACGACCACGGCTACGACGTGGCGGACTACTGCGACGTCGACCCGATCTTCGGGACGCTCGATGATGCCGACCACCTGATCGCACGCGCCCACGAGCTCGACCTCAAGGTGATCGTCGACCTGGTGCCGAACCACACCTCCTCGGCACACCCGTGGTTCGTGGAGGCGCGCGCGTCGGCACCGGGATCGGCGGCGCGGGATCGCTACATCTTCCGCGACGGCCGCGGTGAGGCGGGGGAGGAGCCGCCGACCAACTGGCGCTCGGTCTTCGGCGGTCCGGCGTGGACCCGCGTCGAGGACGGGCAGTGGTACCTCCACCTCTTCGACGACGACCAGCCCGACCTCAACTGGCACAACCCGGAGGTCGTCGCCGAGTTCACCAAGATCCTCACCTTCTGGCTCGATCGTGGTGTCGACGGGTTCCGGGTCGACGTCGCTCATGGGCTCTTCAAGGATCTGCGCGACCAGGTCGTCCCTGAGGGGCTCCCGCTGATGTCGGACGCCGCCGTGATGTACCAGCGGGGCGTCACCGACGCACCCATGTGGAACAACCCGGGCATCCACGAGATCTACCGCTCCTGGCGCACGCTGATCGACTCCTTCGACGGCGACCGGATGATGGTCGCCGAGGCCTGGACCTCCGGTCCGGCCGAGATGCGGCGCTACGTACGCGCTGACGAGTTCCACCAGGCGTTCAACTTCTCCTGGTTGCAGGCGCCGTGGTCGGCCGAGGCCTTCACCGAGGTGATCGAGTCGACGCTGAAGGCGCTCGGTCCCTCACGGGCGGCGCCGACCTGGGTCCTGTCGAACCACGATGTCGTACGTCACCGCTCGCGCTACGGCGACGGGCTGCAGGCGCTGCACCGGGCCCGCGCGGCGACACTGGCGATGCTGGCGCTGCCGGGGTCGGCCTACCTCTATCAGGGTGAGGAGCTGGGTCTGCCGCAGGTCTATCTGCCGCCGGAGTATCAGGAGGATCCCTGGTCGGAGACCGGCGAGGGCGGTCGTGACGGCTGCCGGGTGCCGCTGCCGTGGAGCGGGTTCGAGCCGCCGTTCGGGTTCAGCCGGCTTCCCGACGAGGACCTGCCGACCCAGCCGTGGCTTCCGCAGCCCGCCGAGTGGGTGGACCTCACCGTGGCCGCCCAGAACGGCGTCAAGGACTCCACGCTGGAGTTCTACCGGGCGGCGCTGGCGGCGCGGCGTACCTATGCGCTCGGGGCCGACGAGGACGTCGCGATCCTGGACGCGCCCGAAGGCGTCGTGTCCTTCCGGCGCAGTGGGGTCGAGTTGGCCGACGGCACGAACGGCGACCTGATCGTCGTGCTGAACTGCGGGATGGAGCCGACGCCGCTGCCCGAGGGCGAGATCGTGATGTACAGCGGCGACCCGGTGGTGGGTGACCTCCCGACCGACGCCGCCGTCTGGATCTTCGCGCCTGCGGGCGAGTAGCCCTCTCGGCGAACGGTCAGCAGCTGCGAAAGTGCTGGTGATGGCCGTGTGAGTGGTGGTGCGCGTGGTGGCGCCCCTTGCGGAAGACGATCGCCCCGATCGCGATCGCGGCGAAGACCCACCACGGCACGCCCATCACCATCAGGCCGATCGCGACCAGCAGGAAGCACGCGATCAGCGGGAACGCCCGGGGCCTTCCCCGGCGAGGGCGCGGCCTCCGGGCGACCTGAGCCGGCTGCGGCATGCTCTTCGGAAGGTCGGTGAAGAGCATGTCCAGGTCGGCGCGCACCCGCGCGGACCAGACCGCGTCCAGGCGCTCGTAGTAGTCGTCGTCGGAGAGCCGGCCGGTCGAGTAGTGCTCGGCGAGCCTCGCCGACGCCTCCTCCCGTTCGGCCTCGCTCACCCGCAGGTTGTCGAGGTTGCTCATGTCCTTCTCCCTTGTGGCGCGCTTCGACTATCGGCGTAGTGTCTCGATATATCGCGAGGGTACGCCTGAAGGAAGGCCTCCGCAAGTGACTTTGGTCGGGCGGCGCTGGTTCTGGGCTAGGTGAGCAGCAGCACGACCAGCAGGATCGCGGGCACCGTGCCCAGCGTGGTGACGAAGATGACGTCACGGGCCAGCAAGGTGGCACGGCCGTAGCGCTGCGCGACGACGAACACGTTCTGGGCGGTCGGCAGGGCGGAGAGCACGGTCACGGCGAGCAAGGCGTCGGCATCCAGGCCCAGGATGAACCGACCGACGAGGTACGCGGCGACGGGCTGCACCATCTGCTTGGTCGCGACCACGGCGGCCAGGTCGAGCGCCGGTACGCCGCGCCCGGGCAGCGGGCCGAGGCGCAGTGCGACGCCGTAGGCGATCAGCATCGACGGGACCGCCATCCCGGCCACCAGCTCCAGCGGAGCCGAGACCGGCTCGGGCAGATCGACGTCGCTCACCGAGAGCGTGACCCCGATCGCGGAAGCGACCGTGATCGGATTGGTCAGCGGGCGGCGGACGATCTCCCAGACCGACAGCCTCGTGGTGCTCGCGTCGACATCGAGCAGGACCAGCGCCAGCGGCTGGAGCACCAGCATCTGGAGCAGCAGCGTCGGCGCGACCAGGACCGGGTCGCCCAGGACGTACGCCGCGATCGGCAGCCCGAGGTTTCCGGCGTTGGCGTAGGAGCCGCAGAGGACCGCGACGACCGTGTTGCCCAGTCCGCGGTGCCGAAGCGTCTCGACGGTGGCCACCAGGGTGGCCGCGACCAGCACGCCGGCGGCGACCGCCACCAGGTTCCCGGAGAGTACGAAGCCGAGATCGCTGTCGTCCATGACCGTGATCAGCAGCGCCGGGCTGGCGACGTAGAACGCGACCGTCGAGAGCGTCCGTTGTCCGCGCTCGTCCAGGATCCGCAGCTGGGCGAGCAGGGCGCCGAGTGCGATGAGGACGCTGATCGTGGCGAATCCGGTGAAGACCCCCGCCACGGCCTACTGCTCGCGTCGCAGGTCGAGGAGGCCGCGAGCGGCGTGCTCGGTGACGATGCGCTCGGCCTCGGCGGCGTCGCGGGCGCGCAGCGCGAGCACGAGGGCGCGGTGCTCGGCGTAACGGTCCGCGCCGAAGTCGTCTCCGGCGAGCAGGTGCGACCGGGAGATCTCCCGCTGGCGCGACCGGGTCAGTGAGCGGGACTGCTCGAGGAGGCGGACGAGGACCGGGTTGTGGGCCGCTGCGTTGACCTGCTCGTTGAAGCGGCCGAGGACGTCGAGAAACCGGTCGGCGTGCCGATCGACCGGTTTGCCGTCGCGGTGGCGAGCCTGGATCACGATCACCAGGTCGTCGGCCTCGTCGAGCAGTCGGTCGAGCTCGTCGAGCTCGCCGTCGGTCGCATGCCGTGCAGCGAACCTGGCGGCCAGGCCGCGCAGCGCGACCTCGACCTCGGCGAGGTCGTGGCTGGCGTCCTCCTCGATCCGGGCCACCCGTGTCGTACGCGGCCCGACGCGCTCCACCAGACCGTCGAGCTCGAGCCGGCGGATCGCCTCGCGGACCGGGGTCGGGCTCACGCCCAGGCGCTCGGCCATGCCTCGCTCGGTCACCTTGGCCCCGGGCTCGAGCTCGCCGGAGCCGATCTGACTGCGTAACGCCTGGTAGACGCGTTCGGCGATGGTCGTGGTCTCCGGGGTGGTCTCAGGGGAGGAGAGCGACATGACCCTGATCCTAAGCCACTTTTCCAACAGTGCCACCTCTTGACTGTTTTGCTGTAGCAAAACTACTGTGAGCGCCGCCACACCCAGCAGGGTCCATGCGGGGGCCATGCAGAGATCACGGAGGTCCGTCTTGTGAGCACCACCATCCCCACCGCACCGTCACGGCAGCTCGGGCCTCGCCGGATCACCCTCCTCGTCGCACTCGCGGTCTTCGCGCAGGAGTCGATGTGGAACTTCTACGACAACCAGGTGCCGCCGCTGCTGCGCGAGCACCTGGCCAGCGCCGCGCTGGTCGGCTTCATCATGGGCATGGACAACCTGCTCGGCATCTTCATCCAGCCGTGGATGGCCAACCGTTCCGACCGGACGCGCACCCGCTGGGGGCGGCGGATGCCCTACCTCGCCGTCGGCATGCCGTTGGCAGTGGTGCTGTTCGTGATCCTGCCGCACACCGCGGACAGCCTGCCGCTGCTCATCGTCGTCATCGTCGCCTTCGCGCTGGTGTCGAACTCGTTCAAGCCGATCGGCGAGGCGCTGGTGCCCGACTTCATCGCCCCCGAGCGGCGCAGCCGCGCGAACGCCGCGGTCAAGATCGCCTCCAGCCTCACCGTGATCGTGGCGGCCGTGGTCAGCATCGTGCTGGTCGACGACCACCCGGATCTCTCCTTCGCGGTGATCGCGCTGATCACTCTCGTCTCGGTCACCGTGCTGTGCCTCTCGATCCGTGACAGCTCCTCACCCGGCTACCAGGCTGCGGTGGCCGAGGACGCCGCGGAGGATGCCGACGCGGAGTCGACGTCGGTGGGGCAGGCACGGATCCGTGACACCATCTGGGAGATCGTGCGGGACGCCGACCGGAGCCGCCTGCTGCTGATCGTGGCGATCCTGATCTTCGGCAGCGCCTGGGCCGGCTCGCGCGCCCTGGTCACGCCCTACGGCATGGAGACCCTCGGGATGTCGCGTGGCGACGCCGGCGGGCTCACGCTGCCGAGCGGTGTCGCGTTCCTGCTCGCCGCCTACCCGACCGCCCTGTTCGCCGAGCGCTTCGGCCGGCTGCGCACCATGATCGTCGGCATGGCGATCTTCGCGGCCGCCATGGTCCTCGGCACCCTCGTCCAGACGCCGACCGGCACCGTCGTGGCTTTCTGCATCGGCGCCGCCGGTGCCTCGGCCTTTCTGGTCAACGCCGTCGTCGTGCTGTGGAACCTGGCGCCCTCGGCGCGGGTCTTCGGGACGTACGCAGCTCTCTACGCCGTGGGTTGGCAGAGCGGCGCCTTCCTCGGGCCGGCACTGATCGGCGGGGCCGTCGACGTCCTGGGCTGGCCGACCATGCTCCTCGACATCGCGGTCGTCGCGGCGGTCGCGGTCGTCATCGTGGTGCGGATCGACCGGCTCCAGCGACGTGCCGATGCCGAGAGGGCGGTGTGAACGGTGGCTCGGATCCTGATCACCACCGACTACCTGCGGCCCGGCGACGAGGTCGATGACCTCCTCCGCTCCCGGGGCCACGAGACCCGCTTCGCCTCCGGAGACCTGGTCGCGGACCTCGCCTCGGTGGAGGGTGCTCTGGTCGGGCACGACCCGCTCACCGCGGAGATGATCGCGTCCGCGGACCGGCTGAGAGCGGTCGTACGCACCGGCGTGGGCTTCGACGCGATCGACGTCGAGGCGGCCGCCCGCGCCGGGATCACCGTCAGCAACCTGCCGGGGATCAACGCCAACGCGGTCGCGGAATACACGATGGGGTTGCTCCTCTCCTCCTCCCGCCGGCTGGTCGAGAGCGCGACCGGCGTCGCCTCTGGCGACTGGCCGCGCAAGAGCGGCCGCGAGCTGCGTGGCTCGACGCTGGGGCTGATCGGCTACGGCGCTGCTGCTCGTGCGGTCGTGCCGCTGGCCCGGGCGTTCGGGATGAGCGTGCTGTGCACGACCGGGGTGCCCGTTGCCGAGCGGGGCGACGCGGACGTCGAGTTCGTGGAGCTGGAAGAGCTGCTGGCAGCTGCCGACTTCGTGTCGGTGCACACCGCGCTCACGCCGCGGACCCGCGGACTCCTGGACGCTGCCGCGTTCGCGCGGATGAAGCCCGGCGCGGTGCTCGTGAACACGGCTCGCGGCGCGATCGTCGACGAGGACGCGCTCGCCGCCGCAGTCCGGGCGGGACGGATCGCCGGGGCCGTGCTCGACGTGGTCGCCGAGGAGCCGCTGCCGGCCGAGAGCCCGCTGCGCGGGGTGCCGGGGATCGTCGTCCACTCCCACCTGGCCGGGCAGACCGTCCAGGCCCGTCGGGCCGCCGGGATCGAGGGAGCCCACGAGCTCCTCGACGCGTTGGCCGGCCGCCCGCACCACGCTGTCAATGCCCACCTGATCGAGAAGAGAGACAACAGATGACCAGCGACACCGCTGACTCCGTCAGCATCCTGGTGCCCAGCGGGATGCTCGGCGCCGGGTTCCCGGAGGAGACGATCGCCCGCGGCATCGCCCTGGGGGCCGACGTGATCGCCGTCGACGGAGGTTCGACCGACTCGGGTCCCTACTACCTGGGCGCCTCGAAGCCGAAGACCACGGCTGCGGCGGTCGCCCGGGATCTACGCATCCTGCTCCGTGCTGCCGCAGGCGCAGGGATCCCGCTGATCGTCGGCTCCTGCGGCACCAGCGGCACCGACGACGGCGTCGACTGGGTCGCCGGCATCGTCGCCGGCCTGCTCGCCGAGGAGGGCCTGTCGATGAAGGTCGCCCGGATCTACAGCGAGCAGCGTGCCGCGGACCTGAAGGAGCCGCTCGAGGCCGGCCGGATCCATCCGTTGCCGCCGCTGGGCGACCTCGACGCGGCGACCCTCGAGGACTGCACCCACATCGTCGCCATGATGGGCCACGAGCCGATCGCCGAGGTGCTCGCGGCCGGGGCCCAGGTCGTGCTGGCCGGGCGGGCGACCGACACGGCCAACGCCGCTGCGTACGCGCTGCTGAAGGGGATGCCCGCCGGGCCGACCTGGCACGCGGCCAAGATCGTCGAGTGCGGTGGCCAGTGCACGACCAACCCACGGGCGGGCGGGGTCTTCGCGACCATCGACCGGACCGGGTTCACCATCGAGCCGCTCGACGAGACCGCTGCGTGCACGCCGATCTCGGTGGCCGCCCACATGCTGTACGAGACGGCGAACCCGTTCGAGATGCGGGAGCCGGACGGGACCCTGGACGTGCGCGATGCGGTCTACACCGCGCTCGACGAGCGCCGGGTGCGGGTCGAGGGATCGCTGTTCCACCACGCCGAGCAGCACACGATCAAGCTCGAGGGCGCCCGGATCACCGGCTACGAGACCATGTCCTTCTCTGCTATCCGGGACCCGCTGATCCTGAAGGACATCGAGGGCTGGGCCTCGCTGATGCACGTCGTCTTCACCCAGCGCGTCGAGCAGACCCTCGGCCTGACCAGCGACGACTACGACTACGACCTGCGTCTCTACGGCTACGACGCGGTCCTCGGCGATCTCGACCCGTCCACCGAGCCGCCGCGCGAGGTCGGCGTGATGCTGCTCGTCCGTGCCGCCGACCAGGACCTGGCCACCGCCGTCGCCAAGGTCGCCAACCCGCTGATGCTGCACCTGCCGGCGCAGGACATGGACTACCTGCCGAGCCTGGCGTTCCCCGGGTCGCCGGCCGAGGTCGAGCGGGGGGCTGCGTACGAGTTCGTGCTCAACCACGCCGTCGACAGCCTCACCCCGACCGCGATGTTCCGCACCGAGCTCGACGAGAGGGAGAAGCACCGTGCCTGAGACCACCCTGGGGGACCTCGCGATCGAGGTCCGCTCCAAGAACGCCGGGCCGTTCTGGATCACGATGGAGCTGTTCATGCAAGACGACGACGGCTACCGGATCGCCGCGGACGAGACGTACCTGAACGAGGACATCGTCGCCGAGCTCTACCGGGTCGACCCCGCGTCGGTCCAGCTCTTCCGGATCCCGTCGCTCAACGTCGTCAAGATCTCCTATCCGCGCCCGGTCTCGCAGGGCTCGTTGCGGGACCGCGACGTCCACGCCGGCCAGCATCACGTGCCGCTGGCCCAGCTCGTCGTGCCGCAGCAGGGAGTGCAGTGAGCTAGAGGTCCAGGTGGTCGCAGATCGCCTGGGCCCAGCGCTCATAGCCCGCCGGCGAGGCGTGGAACCCGTCGGCGGCGAAGAAGGACGGCTCGGCGGGACCGAGGTCGGCCGAGCTCACCCACTGCACAGACGTACGTCCGGCGCAGACCAGTCGCGCTGCCACGTCGAGCACCTTCCCGCGCTCGGCGAGGTAGCGCCGCAGGGTGCGGGGGAGCGACGGGAACGCGCCGAACTCCGGGATCCCGGGGACGACGGTGTGGGCGGCGTGGTCCTGAAGGGTCTCGACGATCGCGGTCAGATCACGCGTCCAGGCCTCGGCCGAGCGGCGCGCGAGGATGTCGTTGACGCCCACCAGGAGCACGGCGAGGTCCCACTCTCCGGTGACCTGGGTGAGGACGCCGTGCCGGATCCGCTCGCTCGTCGCGCCGTATTTCCCCAGCGCCCGCCACTCGACCGGGCGCTCGGTGCGCTTCCCGATCGCGCGGGCCATCGCCCCGGCGAAGGCGAGGTCGTGGGTCGGCGCCCCGCGCCCTGACGCGGACGAGTCACCGATCACCAGCAGCCGCAGCGGATCGGGGTCGTCCTGGGTCGGCGCGTCCACGAGGCCCGTGGTCGGGCCTTCCGGGCGAGGCTCCTTGCCGATGGTGCGGCGGACGTACGCGGCTTCTGCGGCGACCAGTGGGAGCAGCAGCGGATTCATCGTCTCTCCCTGAGCGGATCAGTGGTGACGTACGTGATGTCCTGTCGTTCTACCGCGCGTGCTCCGGCGGATCTGCGGCGTTGGTCGAACGGTGGGCGAATGTCCCCGGAAGGTTTGACGTCGGTCGACGACGTCGGTCGACGTCGAGGTGAGCGACTTCCGGGCCGACCTTCCCGGAGATGGGGGCACATGACGGAAAGAGGCCGCGTTCGGCGAAGGTCTTCCTGGCGGTGAAGGGGACGTCCAGGACGACGCGGGTGCTAGCAGGCGTACGCGATCTGCTCCTGGACCTCGAAGCGGAGGCCGTCGGCGGCGGCGATGTAGACGTCCTGGTCCACGAGGTTGCCGTGCATCCGCATCAGGCCGCGCGGGCTGGAGTAGCTGTGGCGTTCGGCGAGCTGGAGCGCGGGTCCGACCTCGAGCCCGCCGCAGGCGTCGCCGACCTGACGCAGGAACATCAGGGACTCGTAGCAGGACTCACCCACGGCGTTGAGGGCGGGCGCGTACTCGCCGAAGCGGTGGTAGTAGCGCTCGGCCAGGCCGGCGGACTCGGGGGTGGTGAGGCCGTCGAAGTAGGCGGCGGCCGCGAAGACGTTCTCGTTGGCGCACGCGCCGCCGGCGAGCAGGGTGTTCTCCTCGACCGCGGGGCTCAGCCGGGTCAGCGACGAGCTCAGCCCGGCGGCGGCGAACTGACGGTTGAAGCAGACCGCGTCCTGACCCATCAGCAGCATGATCACCCCGTCCTGGTCACCGCTCTCGAGCTGGCGCAGCACGCCGGCGAAGTCGCGGGTTCCGAGGGGGACGTACGTCTCGTTCACGACCTCCGAAGGCGTCCCGCGCAATGCGGCGCGGGCCGTCGACCCGGTGACCCGCGGGAAGACGTAGTCGTTGCCGACCACGGCCCAGCGGGAGACGCCGTGGTTGGCCCGCATCCAGGCGGCGGCCGGGAGCAGCTGGTTGACCGGGCGCTCGCCGAGCATGAAGACACCGGGGGTGTCGTCGCCGCCCTCGTGCATAGCGGCGAAGGCGTAGAGAGCCCTGCCGCCGATCCGGGCGGTGATCGCCTGGCGTACCGCAGAGATGTGCCAGCCGGCGATGGCGTCGACCCGGCCGAGGTCGACGAGTCGGGCGACCTCGGCGGCGACCTCGTCAGGGGAGCGTCCGGCGTCGACCGCCACCAGCTCGACCGGTCGTCCGGTGATGCCGCCGCCGGTGTTGAGGTCGTCGGCCGCCAGCTCGCCGCAGGCCAAGCAGCCGGGGCCGTAGATGCCGGTCGGGCCCTGCATCGGCACCACGAACGCGATCGAGACCGCCCCCGGCGGGCGGGTCGCGAGGCCCAGCAGGGCGTGGGAGGACGGGGTGAACGACGGTGGAGTCATCGACACCTGCTCCCGAACGGAATGTTGTCCTGATGACTCACCATTGAGCCGTTGGATGGTTAGGGTACGGCAGACAGCGATCGTGGGGAGGACTCATGGAGGTTGCCGAGACGGCCGGCACGGATCCGGCCGTGCTGCTCGCCCGGGCGCAGCGGCGGATCGAGCGCGCGCTCGCCGAGGCGTACGCCGACTTCGACCTCACCGCGGAGCAGTGGCGCATCCTCAGCGTGCTGCTCGACGAGCCCGGTCAGACGATGACGAGGCTCGCCGACGGCGCCGCGCTCCCGGCCGGCACCCTGACGCGCCACGTCGACCGGCTCACTGAGCGCGGGCTGGTGCTGCGCAGGATCCACGCCGAGGACAAGCGTCGTGCCGTCGTCGCGCTCTCGCCGGTCGGTGCCTCGGTCGCCCGCGAGATCCGCGCCCGGCAGCAGACCGACGCCGTCGCCGGGGTCGTCCGCGACCTCCGGAGCGCCCTCGACCGACCCTGAGCTCTGCCGCTGAGGGCAGTTTCCGTCTGGAAACAAATCCTCGCCGGGCCTGACACATCGGTGAAACAACCCGTCCCTAGATTCCTTCCATTCGAGAGCAACTGTCCGATGGAAGGACCCCCACCCCGTGCGTACGAAATTCTCGAGCCGCGTCCTCGCGGCCAGCTCGGTGCTCGCCCTCGGCTTGACCGCGACAGCCTGCGGTGGCGCCAAGACCGGCGACACCGCGACCAGCGAGAGCTGCGTCGACACCAGCGGCGACACCATCAAGATCGGCTTCCTCAACTCCCTGTCCGGGACGATGGCGATCAGCGAGACGACCGTCTTCAAGTCCCTGTCCATGGCGGCCGAGGAGATCAACGCCGACGGTGGCGTGCTCGGCAAGAAGCTCGAGATCGTCAGCGAGGACGGCCAGTCCGAGCCGACCGTCTTCGCCGAGAAGGCGACCAAGCTGATCCAGGACGACTGCGTCGCGGCCGTCTTCGGCGGCTGGACCTCCAGCTCGCGCAAGGCGATGCTCCCGGTCTTCGAGGGCAACGACGCGCTGCTCTTCTACCCGGTGCAGTACGAGGGCCTGGAGTCCTCGCACAACATCTTCTACACCGGCGCGACCACCAACCAGCAGATCATCCCTGCGCTGGACTTCCTCAAGCAGGAGAAGAAGATCGAGTCGATCTTCCTGGTCGGCTCCGACTACGTCTTCCCGCGGACGGCGAACAAGATCATCGAGCAGTACGCCGCCGCCAACGGCATCAAGGTGCTCGGCGAGGAGTACCAGCCCCTCGGCTCGACCGACTTCGGCACCGTCGTCGACAAGGTCAAGGCCGCCGGCGCGGACGCCGTCTTCAACACCCTCAACGGCGACTCCAACGTGGCCTTCTTCAAGGAGTACAAGGGCAAGGGCCTGACCGCCTCGGCGATGCCGGTGCTCTCGGTCTCGATCGCCGAGGAGGAGGTGCCGGGCGTCGGGGTGGGCAACCTCGAGGGGCAGTACACCGCCTGGAACTACTACCAGACCATCGACAGCCCGGCGAACAAGGAGTTCGTGGCCGACTTCAAGGCGGCGAACGGCGCCAAGGCGGTCACCTCCGACCCGATGGAGGCGGCCTACACCTCGCTGCACCTGTGGAAGGGCATGGTCGAGAAGGCCGACTCGTTCGCGGTCGAGGACGTCATCGATGCCGCAGGCGGCGTCACCTACGACGCGCCCGAGGGCACCGTGGAAGTCGACGGCGAGAACCACCACATCGCCAAGACCGCGCTCATCGGCCAGGTGAACTCCGAGGGACTGATCGACACGGTCTGGTCGAGCGACAAGCCGATCGAGCCGGACCCCTACCTGAAGTCCTACGACTGGTGGAAGAACTAGCCCGTTGGACACGTTCCTCGCCCAGGTCTTCACCGGCGTCTCCGCCGGTGCGGTCCTGCTCCTCATCGCCCTCGGGCTCACCCTGACCTTCGGTCAGATGGGCGTGATCAACATGGCCCACGGCGAGTTCATCATGGCCGGCGCGTACACCGCCTACGTCGTCTCGACCATCGTCGCCAGCACCGAGCTGAGCCTGCTGATCGCGCTCCCCGCGGGGTTCGTGATCGGAGGCCTGCTCGGGCTGGTGCTCGAGGCGAGCGTGCTGCGGTGGATGTACGCCCGTCCGCTGGACACGCTGCTGGTCACCTACGGCATCGGTCTCGTCCTGCAGCAGGTCGCGCGCGACGTCTTCGGGGCTCCGGCCAAGGAGGTGCCCGCGCCCGGCTGGCTCGACGGCTCGATCCCGATCCTCGGTTACGACTTCCCGCTGACCAGGCTCTTCATCCT
This sequence comes from Nocardioides sp. CCNWLW239, assembly GCF_037137035.1. Taxonomy (NCBI): domain Bacteria; kingdom Bacillati; phylum Actinomycetota; class Actinomycetes; order Propionibacteriales; family Nocardioidaceae; genus Nocardioides; species Nocardioides sp. CCNWLW239. Next base: position 90,269 of record NZ_JBBBNW010000003.1, read on the forward strand.
CGTCCTGGCCGGGGCGTGCGTCGCGGCGCTGTTGGCGGTGCTCCGGTTCACCGCACTCGGGCGGCAGATCCGGGCGACCGTCGGCAACCGCGACCTCGCCGAGACCATCGGCATCTCGACCCGGCGCACCGACCGGGCCACCTTCTTCATCGGCTCCGGCCTGGCCGGCGTCGCCGGGGTGGCGCTCACGCTGCTCGGCTCGACCGGCCCCAACCTCGGCACCTCCTACATCGTGCAGGCGTTCCTGGTGGTCGTCGTCGGTGGCATCGGCCATCTCAAGGGCACCATCGTGGCCGCCCTCGGGATCGGTCTGCTGCAAGCGTTCTTCGCTCACGCCCTGACCGGCTCGGTCGCGCAGGTGATCGTCTTCCTGGCGATCGTCGCCTTCCTGCAGGTGCGCCCGCAGGGCATCCTCTCGGTCCGGACCAGGAGCCTGGCATGAAGACCCCGAAGATTTCTCCGTACGTCGGCTGGCTGCTGCTCGCGGTCGCCCTGCTCGTCCTCGCCCCGGCGGTGCTCTCGGACTTCCGGCTCGGTCTGCTGGCCAAGTACTGCTGCTACGCCATCGCCGCGGTCGGCATCGGCCTGGCCTGGGGCCGTGGCGGGATGCTGGTGCTCGGCCAGGGGCTCTACTTCGGCATCGGCGCCTACGCGATGGCGATGCACCTCAAGCTCGCCGACGCCGGTCCCGGCGGGGTGCCGGACTTCATGGCGCTCTACGGCGACGCCACGGTGCCGGGCTGGTGGGAGCCGCTGCGCAACGGCGGCCTCGCGCTCGTCGTGATCCTGGTCCTGCCGGCACTCGTCGCGGGCCTGCTGGGCCTGGCCGTGTTCAAGCGGCGGATCAAGGGGGCGTACTTCGCCATCCTGTCGCAGGCGCTGGCAGCAGCCTTCGCGATCCTGCTCGTCGGCCAGGTGAAGACCACCGGCGGCGCCAACGGGCTCAACAACTTCCAAGGCTTCTTCGGGTATGCCCTGTTCGACCCCGCCAACAAGCGGATGCTCTATTTCCTCGCCGCCGGGATCCTGCTGGTCTCGATCCTGGCGATGGCCTGGCTCTACAACACCCGCTTCGGCGAGCTGCTCGTCGCGGTGCGTGACGGCGAGGAGCGGGTCCGCTTCCTCGGCACCGACCCGGCCAACGTCAAGCTGGCGGCGTACGTCATCGCGGCTGTCCTGGCCTCCATCGGCGGTGCGCTCTTCGTGCCGATCGCCGGGATCGTCTCGCCCGACGACGTCGGCGTGGTCGCCTCCATCGGGCTGCTCGCCGGGGTGGCGCTGGGTGGGCGGGCCTCGCTGCTCGGCCCGGCTGTCGGTGCGCTGCTCGTCGGTTATGCGGAGACGTCGCTCTCCGAGGCCTTCCCTGGGTCGTGGTCCTACTTCCAAGGTGCCCTGTTCGTGCTGGTCATCCTGCTGTTGCCGGGTGGGTTGGCACAGCTGTTGGGGCTGGTCGGCCGGCTGAATGCTCACCGAGGTAACTCGGTGGGCGATCGCTCTCCTCGCGGAGTTCCACGAGGGAAGCACAGCGTGACCGAGGTACCTCGGTCAGCATCCGAGGAGGTGGCAGCGCGATGACCCTCACGGTGAGCGACCTGCGGGTCGAGTTCGACGGGTTCGTGGCGATCGACGGAGTGACGCTGACTCTGGAACCGGGCCGGCTGCACTTCCTGATCGGGCCCAACGGCGCTGGGAAGACGACGCTGGTCGACGCCCTGACCGGTCTGGCGAAGGGGAGTGGTGAGGCGCGCTATCGCACACGAGACCTGCTCGCGCTGGCATCGCACCGGATCACTCGCCTCGGGGTGGGACGTACGTTCCAGACCGCCACGGTCTTCGAGGAGCTGAGCGTGCTGCAGAACCTCGACATCGCCGCCGGGGTGCACCGGGCGCGGTGGCGGCTGATGCTGCCGCGGCGGGGTACGCCCGAGCAGGTCGCCGAGGTGCTGGAGACGGTGGGGCTCACCGAGCTGGCGGACCGGCCGGCCGGGGTGCTCTCGCACGGGCAGAAGCAGTGGCTCGAGATCGGCATGCTGCTGGTGCAGGACTCGTCGGTGATGCTGCTCGACGAGCCGGTGGCCGGGATGTCGGCCGAGGAGCGCGAGGAGACCGGCGAGCTGCTGCGCCGGATCAGCCCCGGGCGGACCGTCGTGGTCATCGAGCACGACATGGACTTCGTACGACGCTTCGCCGACGTCGTCACGGTCCTGCACGCCGGGAAGGTGATCGCCGAGGGCACCGCCGCCGAGATCAGGGAGGACGCCCAGGTGCAGCTGGTCTATCTAGGAGAGGACGCCTGATGCTGAGGATCGAGTCGGTCACCGGCGGTTATGGCCGCACCACGGTGCTCCACGAGGTCAGTCTCGAGGTGCCGACCGGCGCCGCGGTGGCGCTGATGGGACACAACGGCGCCGGTAAGACGACCCTGCTCAAGGTGGCGGTCGGTCTGGTGAAGGCCAAGACCGGCCGGGTGCTGCTCGACGGCGAGGACGTCACCGCGCTACGGCCGAGCGCACGGGTGAAGCGCGGTCTGGGCTACGTCCCGCAGGGGCAGCAGAGCTTCGGCGACATGACCGCGCTGGAGAACCTCCAGCTGGTCGGCGACCGGGCCGGGATCAGCGAGATGCTCGACCTGTTCCCGGCGTTGAAGGACCTGCTCGGCAGGCGTGCCGGGCTGCTCTCGGGCGGTCAGCGCCAACAGCTCTCGATCGCGCGGACGCTGCTGACCAGGCCGCGGCTGCTGATCCTCGATGAGCCGACCGAGGGCATCCAGCCCAACGTGGTGGCCGAGATCGAGCGGGTGATCTCGGAGCTCACCGGGCGCGGCGACCTCACCGTGCTGCTGGTCGAGCAGCACGTCGGGTTCGCGCTGCGTACGGCCTCGGCCTACTACATCCTCGAGTCCGGCCGGATCACCGCGCGCGGTGACGGCGGGGCCGAGGCTCGCGAGCACGTCCGATCCCAGCTGGCCGTCTAGAAGGATCCACCGATGCATCTGACTCCGTCCGACACCGAGAAGCTGCTGCTGTCCGTGGCCGGGATGGTCGCTCGCGACCGGCTCGCCCGCGGGGTGCTCCTCAACTACCCCGAGTCGGTGGCGCTGCTGTCCACCTGGGTGATCGAGCGTGCGCGTGAGGGCGCCCTGGTCTCCGATCTGATGACCCAGGGACGTGCCGTGCTGGCGCGCGAGCAGGTCATGCCCGACGTGGTCGACATGCTCGTCGAGGTGCAGGTCGAGGCCACCTTCCCCGACGGCCGCAAGCTCGTCACCATCCACCAGCCCATCGCCTGAGGAGGCCCCATGTCTGTGCAGTCCCGAGGACCCGGAGCCGTACGCGTCGCCGAGGGCACCATCCACCTCAACGCCGATCGGAGCGAGTCGGAGCGGCGTATGTTGGTCGTCCTCAACACCGGCGACCGGCCGGTCCAGATCGGCTCCCACATCCACCTCGCCGAGGTGAACTCCGCTCTCGACTTCGACCGTGAGGCGGCCGAGGGGTTCCGGCTCGACATCGCCGCCGGGACCTCGCGCCGGTTCGAGCCCGGCGCGTCCCGAGAGGTCGCGATCGTGGCGTTCAAGGGCGCGCGTCGCGTGCCCGGCATCCAGGTCAAGGAAGCGTGATGGTGGAGATCAGCAGGACCGAGTACGCCGCGCTCTACGGCCCCACCACCGGCGACCAGGTGCGCCTCGGTGACACCGACCTGTGGATCGAGGTCGAGGACGACCTGACCGCTGGTGGCGAGGAGTCGGTCTTCGGTGGTGGCAAGTCGATCCGCGAGTCGATGAACCAGTCCACGGTCTCCTCGGCAGACGGTGCGCTCGACACGGTGATCACCAACGCCCTCGTCCTCGACCACTGGGGCATCGTCCGCGCCGACGTCGGCATCCGCGGCGGGAGGATCGTCGCGCTGGGTCGCTCCGGCAACCCGGACATCGCCGACGGCGTCCACCCCGACCTGGTGATCGGACCGGGCACCGACGTGGTCAGCGGTGAGGGGAAGATCCTCACCGCCGGGGCGATCGACGTCCACGTACACCTGCTGTCCCGGTCACAGATCGTCGAGGCGATCTCGACCGGGATCACCACCGTCGGTGGAGGTGGCACCGGGCCGTCGGAGGGCTCCAAGGCCACCACGGTCACCCCCGGACCGTGGCACCTGGAGACCATCCACCGTGCGCTCGACGACATGCCGTTCAACCTGCTGCTGATGGGCAAGGGCAACACCGTCTCCGCCGCCGGGCTGGCCGAGCAGGCGCTGGCCGGGGCCGCCGCCTACAAGGTCCACGAGGACTGGGGCTCGACCCCGGCAGCGATCGACGCCGCGCTCCGCGCCGCCGACGAGCACGGTCTGCAGGTCACCCTGCACTCGGACTCGCTCAACGAGGCGGGCTACCTGGAGTCGACCATCGCCGCGATCGCCGGCCGCTCGATCCACGCCTTCCACGCGGAGGGTGCCGGGGGAGGGCACGCGCCCGACATCCTCTCGGTGGCCTCGCTGCCGCACGTGATCCCCGGCTCGACCAACCCGACCCTGCCGCACACCGTCAACACGGTCGCCGAGCACCTCGACATGCTGATGGTCTGCCACCACCTCAACCCGCGGGTGCCCGAGGACCTGGCCTTCGCAGAGTCCCGGATCCGGGCGACCACGATCGCTGCCGAGGACGTCCTGCACGACCTCGGCGCGCTGTCGATCACCTCCTCCGACGCCCAGGCGATGGGCCGGATCGGCGAGGTCGTCTGCCGCACCTGGCAGGTCGCCCACGCGATGAAGGCCCGGCTCGGGTCGCTGGGTGGTCCTGCCGACAACATCCGCGCGAAGAGGTACGTCGCGAAATACACGATCAACCCCGCCATCGCCCACGGGATCGCCGCCGAGGTCGGCTCCGTCGAGCCCGGCAAGATGGCCGACCTGGTCCTGTGGGACCCACGGTTCTTCGGCATCCGTCCGGAGGTCGTGATGAAGGGTGGTGCCCTGGTCTGGGGTGCCCTCGGCGACCCGAACGCCTCGATCCCGACCCCGCAGCCGGTGCTGATGCGACCGACGCTGGTGGGGCCGGGGGCGGACCACGCGGTCTCGTTCGTCGCACCGTCTGCGCTGGATGCCGGGCTGGCCGAGCGCCTCGGCCTGCGCCGCCGCCTGGTCGGCATCCAGCCGACCCGGGAGATCGGCAAGGCCGACATGATCAACAACTCGGCGACGCCGGACATCCGGGTCGAGCCCGAGACGTTCCGCATCCACGTCGACGGAGAGCTGATCGCGCCCGCCCCCGCGACCGAGCTGCCCCTGACGCAGCTCTACTCGATGTTCTGAGCGCGATGTCCGAGGAACTGCTCATGATGCTGCTGGCAGACGCCCGCCTCCCGGTCGCCGGCCACACCCAGTCGGGCCAGCTGGAGGCAGCCGTACGCTCCGGCCTCACCGCCGAGCAGGTCACCGCCTTCATGCGCTCACGACTGGCCAGCGTGGTGCGGGTCGAGGCGGGCACGGCCTCGGTCGCGCTGCACCGGCTGCGCGCCGGGCTGCCGTTGGAGCCGGTCCTGGACGCCTGGGCGGCCCGCACCCCGGCGGCGCCGATGCGGGACACCTCGCGCACCCTCGGCCGGGCACTGTTGCGGCTGGTCAAGAGGGTGTTTCCGGACTCTCCGCACGTGCACGCAGTGGCCGCGCTCCAGCGGCCGTGCCGTCCGCTCGTCCTGGCCGCGGCGGCCGCCACGGGGGGCCTTGCGCCGGCGTCGCTGGCCCGGCTGGTGGCGTACGACGACCTGCAGACCGTCGCCTCGGCAGCCCTCAAGCTGCTGCCTCTCGACCCGCTCGACGCCACCACGTGGGTGCACGACCTGCTCCCGGAGGCCGAACGGCTCGCCACCGAGGTCGCCCCGCTCACCGATCCTGACCAGATCCCCGCGCCCAGCGCACCCCAGCTCGACCTGTGGGCACTCGCCCACGCCGACACGACCAGGAGGTTGTTCAGTGCCTGAAACTCAGACGAAGAACGGAACGGAGAACGGCAGGGGACTGCGCATCGGGGTGTGCGGGCCGGTCGGGACCGGGAAGAGCTCGTTGATCGCGCTGCTCTGCCGGGAGCTCGCCGCCGACCTCGAGATCGGTGTCGTCACCAACGACATCTACACCGACGAGGACGCCCGCTTCCTCCGCTCCGCCGGCGTGCTCGACCCGGCCCGCATCCGGGCCGTGGAGACCGGCGCGTGTCCCCACACCGCGATCCGTGACGACGTCACCGCCAACCTCATCGCCGTCGAGGAGCTCGAAGAGGACTTCGCGCCGCTGGACGTGGTGCTGGTCGAGTCCGGGGGAGACAACCTCACCGCGACGTTCTCGCCGGCGCTGGTCGACACCCAGATCTTCCTGATCGACGTCGCGGGGGGCGGCGACGTCGCCCGCAAGGGCGGACCCGGCATCGAGCGCGCCGACCTGCTGATCGTCAACAAGACCGACCTGGCGCCGTACGTCGGTGTCGACCCGATCGCGATGGTCTCCGACGCGGGGTCGGTCCGTGAGGGCCGTCCGGTCATCGCGCTCTCCCGGACCGACCCGACCTCCGTCGAGGCGCTGGTCGACTGGGTCAGGTCCGAGCTGGCCCGGCACCGCGGTGGCGACCTGGTGCCGGCCGACCCGGGCCCGATGGCACCGCACTTCCACGCCGATGGCACCAGCCATGCCCACGAGCACGACGCCGAGCATGTCCACGACCATCAGCACGTCTGAGCTGGCCAGCGGCTCCCTGACCCGGGTGCGGGTCGGGGCGGTCGACGGCACGCGCGTGCGGGTGCAGACCGACGTCACCGGCCCGGCGACCGCGCCGGCGCTGCGCCCGATGCTGCTCGCCAGCGACGCCCGCTCGGCGCGGATCTCGCTGGTCCCCGACGGCGCGATGCTGCTGGCCGGTGACCAGGTCACCGTCGAGGTGGAGGTGGGGGAGGGGGCGAGCCTGACCCTGGTCGAGCCGGCCGGGACGGTCGCGTACGACATGGACGGCGGTCGCGCGTCCTGGGCGGTGCGCATCTCGCTCGCGGCGGGCGCCACCCTGGTCTGGGCGGGCGAGCCGTTCGTCGTCTCCGCCGGCGCCGACGTCACCCGCGACACCCGGGTCACCCTCGCCCCGGGAGCGAGGCTCGCCCTGCGCGAGAGCCTCGTCCTCGGCCGCCACGGCGAGCGCCCCGGCCGGGTGAGCACCACCTGGTCGGCCCACGAGCACGACGGGCGCCCGCTCCTGGTCGAGTCCCTCGACCTGGGCGCGAGCTCGCTGGCCCCAGGACTCCTCGGCCGACACCGCGTTCTCGCGTCGGTCACGGTGCTCGGGCGCGACATCCCGTCCGACGCGTACCCGGACGGTCGCCTCGACCTGGAGCGCGGCGGCACCCTGTGGCGTCACCTGGCCTCCGAGTCCCATGAGGTCCCGCATCAGCCCTGGGAATGCGCCACCACTGGTTGATGTTTCAACGGGCGTGACTGACATCGAGTTCGGCCTGGACACCTTCGGCGGGGTCACCCGCGACGCCGAGGGCAAGCCGCAGCACCACGCGCAGGTGATCCGGAACATCGTCGAGGAGGGTGTGCTCGCCGACCAGGTCGGGCTCGACTTCTTCGGCGTGGGCGAGCACCACCGCCGCGACTTCGCCGTCTCCAGCCCGGAGATGGTGCTCGCCGCGGTCGCCTCCCGCACCGAGCGGCTGCGCCTCGGCTCCGCCGTGACCGTGCTCAGCTCGGACGACCCGGTGCGGGTCTTCGAGCGCTTCGCGACCCTCGACGCGGTCTCGAACGGCCGCGCGGAGATCGTCGCCGGCCGCGGCTCGTTCACCGAGTCGTTCCCGCTGTTCGGCTTCGACCTCGCCGACTACGAGGAGCTCTTCGAGGAGCGACTCGACCTGCTCGCCGCGCTCCTGAAGGAGGAGAAGGTCACCTGGGAGGGCCGCACCCGCGCGGCGCTCACCGACCAGGAGGTCTTCCCGCGCACCGAGAACGGCCTGACCGCCTGGGTCGGCGTCGGCGGCAGCCCGGAGTCGGTCGTACGCACCGCCCGCCACGGCTTCGGGCTCTTCCTGGCCATCATCGGCGGACCGGCCGACCGGTTCGCGCCCTACATCGACCTCTTCGAGCGCGCCCAGGACGAGTTCGGGAAACCGCGGCAGCGGGTCGCCGTCCACTCGCCGGGCTTCGTCGCGGAGACCGACGAGCAGGCCCGCGAGACGGTCTACGAGGGCTGGCTGGCGATGCGGACCCAGATCGGCCGCGAGCGGGGCTGGCCGCCGCCGAGCCCCGGCGACTTCGAGCGCGAGATCGAGGGTGGGTCCCTCTACGTCGGCTCGCCCGAGACGGTCGCCCGGAAGCTGGCCGGCACCATCAAGGTGCTCGGCGTCGACCGGTTCGACCTGAAGTACGACCAGGGCCAGGTCCGCCACGAGGACCTGATGGGCTCGATCGAGCTCTACGGGACCCGCGTCGTACCGCTCGTCAAGGACATGCTCGGCTGACGCGGGTCCGGGCCCGGGCTCGTCAGCTCAGCCAGCTCGAGATCGGGTGGATCGCGAAGTAGACGGCGAACAGGACGGCCACCAGCCACATCAGCGGGTGGATGGTCCTGGCCTTGCCGCGTACGACCTTGATCAGGACGTAGGCGAGGAACCCGGCGCCGATACCGACCGAGATCGAGTAGGTGAACGGCATCAGCGCGATCGTCAGGAACGCGGGGATGGCGATGTCCAGGTCGGCCCAGTCGATGTCCTTGACCTGCTGCATCATCAGGAAACCGACGAGCACCAGGGCGGGAACGGCCGCCTCCGACGGGATCACCGTGACCAGGGGCGCCAGGAACGTGGTGAGCAGGAACAGCACACCGGTGACGACAGCCGCCAGTCCGGTGCGGGCGCCCTCGCCGACGCCGGAGGCGGACTCGACGTAGGAGGTGTTGGAGGAGACGCCGCCGGCACCACCGGCCGCGGCGGCCAGCGAGTCGACGACCAGGATCGAGCGCGTACGCGGCGGGGTGCCGTCCTCGCGCAGCAGTCCGGCCTCGGTGCCGATCGCGGTCATCGTGCCCATGGTGTCGAAGAAGTCGGCGAGCATGAGGGTGAAGACCAGCAGGACCGCGGTGACGATGCCGACGCTCTCGAAGGAGCCGAGCAGGTTGAACTCGCCCAGCGTCGCGAACGAAGGCCAGTCGATGATCTTCTCCGGCATGGCCGGTACGTTGAGCGACCAGCCGGTCGGGTTCTCGGCGCTGCTCGCGCCGAGGTCGGCGATGGCCTCGACGATGATCGCCACCACCGTGGTCGCCGCGATCGAGATCAGGATCGCGCCCCGCACCTTGCGCACCCACAGGGTGATCACCAGGATCATGCCGATCACGAAGACCAGCACCGGCCAGCCCGCGAGCTGCCCGGTCGGGCCGAGCTGCACCGGGACGGTGGTGTTCGCGGCGTCGGGGATGCGGCGTACGAAGCCGGCGTCGACGAAGGCGATCACCGCGATGAACAGGCCGATCCCGACCGAGATCGCCGTCTTCAGCTCACGTGGCACGGCGTGGAAGACGGCCTCCCGGAAGCCGGTCAGCACCAGGACGAGGATCACCAGACCCTCGATCACCACCAGACCCATCGCGTCGGCCCAGGTCATCTGGCTGGCGATCGAGAACGCCACGAACGCGTTGAGCCCGAGCCCGGTCGCCAGCGCCATCGGGTAGTTGGCGACGACGCCCATCAGGATCGTCATCACGCCCGCCACGAGCGCCGTGCCGGCCGCGATCGCCGCGAGGTTGTCACCGCTCGTGCCGCCGAGGAGGTCGCCGTTCACGTCCTCGGCGAAGCCGAGGATCAGTGGGTTCAGCGCCACGATGTAGGCCATCGTGAAGAAGGTGACCACGCCACCACGGACCTCGCGCCCGACGGTCGAGCCGCGTGCGCTGATCTGGAAAAACCGGTCAACGGCGTTCGTACGTGACGAGGTCGAGGTGCTCACGGCGGAATCTTTGCAGATCTTGGAGGTCCATGGGGTAGCCGCCTCGGCGTGCGCCCGGTCTCAGGTGATCGTTCTCACTGATCAGCTGAACCGGGCGCACGGCCGTCGTCGGGGGAGCCTCAGGCGCTCCACTCCGGATAGTCGGTGTAGCCGGCCTCGCCACCGCCGTAGAAGGTCGCCGGGTTCTGCTCGTTGAGCGGCAGCTTCTCCTGCAGCCGCCGGGGCAGGTCCGGGTTGGCGATGAACGTACGTCCGAAGGCGGCTGCATCGATCAGGTCGGCCTCGATGAGCCTCTCGGCCTTCTCCGAGGTGTAGGCGCCGGCAGCCACGATCGGGCCGGGGTGAGCGGCGCGCAGCTGCTTGCGGTAGTCGTCGGACAGCTCGGGGCCACCAGCCCAGTCGGGCTCGGACAGGTGCAGGAATCCGATGCCGCGCTTGCCGATCTCGGCGGCGAGGTAGAGGCCCATCTCGGCGCCCTCGGGGTCCTCGACACCGTTGAAGGAGCCGATCGGGGAGATCCGGATGGCGACGTGCTCGGCGTCCCACTCGGCGATGACCGCGTCCAGGACCTCGAGGACGATCCTGGCGCGGTTGGCCAGGGAGCCGCCGTAGGCGTCGGTGCGCTCGTTGCTGCTCGCACTGGCGAACTGGTGGAGCAGGTAGCCGTGGGCGGCGTGGACCTCGACCAGGTCGAAGCCGGCCTCGCGGGCGTTGCGGGTGGCGCGGCGGTAGTCGTCGACCAGACCCGCGATCTCGGAGGTCTCCAGCGCGCGGGGCGTGGGGCAGTCGACGCGGGTCGGGGTGCCGTCCTCGCCGCGTACGGTCGTCCGGTTGCGGTAGGGGAGGGCGGAGGCGCTGACCGGGAGGGCGCCGTCGTGGAAGGACTCGTGGGAGACCCGGCCGGTGTGCCACAGCTGCGCGGCGATCCGGCCGCCAGCCTCGTGGACCGTGTCGGTGATCCGCCGCCAGCCCTCGACCTGCTCGGGCGAGTAGATGCCCGGGGTGTCCATGTAGCCCTTGCCCTGCGGCGAGATCTGGGTGCCCTCGGAGATGATCAGGCCGGCCGAGGAGCGCTGGCGGTAGTAGTCGGCCATCAGCGCGTTGGGTACGTCGCCCGGCTGGCTGGCGCGCATCCGGGTCAGCGGCGCCATCAGGACGCGGTTGGGGAGGGTCGTCGAACCCAGGCTCAGCGGGGAGAAGAGTGAGGTCATGTCGCGCTCAACTGAGCGGTTGCTCATATTGTTCCCGGCTGTGCTGCAGAGGCTGAGTCGGCGATGACCAGTGCCCCCATGACGCCGGCGTTGTCGCCGAGCTCGCTCGGGACGACGTCGAGCGCTGCGGCGGTGTCGGGCTGGGTGAACCGGTCGATCGAGTCCTTGATGCCGAGGACGAAGGACTCCGAGTGGCGCATCGTGTCGCCCACCACGATCAGCGCCGGGTTGAGGTGGTTGCAGAGATCGGCGAGCACGCGGCCGACCGCACGACCGGCGTCGTCGAGGATCCGGTTGACCCGGATGTCGCCCTCCTGGGCGAGCTCGAGCAGCCGCTCGACGCTGAGGGTCTCCTCGTAGGCCGGCTGCAGCAGCTCGACCAGCCGGGTCCCGCCGAAGGCCTTCTCCAGGCAGCCGCGGTTGCCGCACCGGCAGATCGGGCCGTTGTCCTCGAAACGTACGTGGCCGATCTCGCCGGCGATCCCGGTGATCCCGCGGTGGAGCTTGCCGTCGAGGACGAGGCCTGCACCGATGCCGCTCGATGCCTTGACGTAGATGACGTCCTCGACGTCGCGTGCTGCGCCGTAGGTCGCCTCGGCGAGGGCGCCGAGGTTGGCGTCGTTCTCGACCCGGACCGGTAGGGAGAGACGGCTGGCGAGCTCCTCGCCGGGAGCGAGCCCGATCCAGTTGGCCAGGATCGGCGAGGCCACGACGGCGCTGTGCGGGTCGACCGGCCCGGGGATCCCCATGCCGACGCCGAGGACCCGGTCACGCTTCGGGTCGATGCCCGCCTCGGCCAGGCACTCGCGCACCATCGCCGCGGCTCGGTCGATGGTCTCGACGGGGGAGTTGTCGGCGTCGAGCCGGATCTCGTGCTCGGCCAGGGGCTTCGCGGCCAGGTCGGCGACCGCGACCCGGACGTGGCGGTGGCCGATGTCGACGCCGACGAGGGTGCCGGGAGCGCCGCTGAGAGTGAGGAGCGACGGCGGCCGGCCGCCGCTGCGCGGCACCGCGGCGTCCGTGGTCTCGACGATCTGCTCGGCTGCGAGCAGCTCCTGGACGATGCTCGACACGGTGCTGCGGGACAGCCCGGTGCGTCGGGCGAGCTCGGCGCGACTGACCGGCGCCGACCGGCCCAGAAGGTCCAGCACCTGGGTGCGATTGGCGACGCGCATCCGCGACTCCGGTGTGGTCATGCCGTGACTGTAGGTGATTATGTCGATTTGCGACAGATCTCAGGTTGGAAACGTCCTGCGTTATGCATTGACTACACAGAAAGCGCAGGCGTACGTTGTCCCGGCACGCGGCCGCGGAGTAACCCAGATCACCCCCGACGTGGCGGTCGCGCAAACCGGAGGACAACATGAACGCAACGCGTAAGGCCTTGGCCGCCGGCCTGGCCGCCCTGAGCCTGCTGGCGGTCTCCGCCTGCGGGAGCGACAGCGAGAGCGGCAGCACCGACGAGGTGGAGGTCTTCACCTGGTGGGCCGAAGGTAGTGAGAAGGCCGGGCTCGACGCCCTGGTCACGGTGTTCGACGAGCAGAACCCCGACCTGAAGTTCGTCAACGGTGCCGTCGCCGGCGGTGCGGGCAGCGACGCGAAGAACGTGCTCCAGTCGCGCCTGCAGAACGGTGAGCCGCCGGCCACGTTCCAGGCGCACGCGGGTGCCGAGCTGACCGACTACATCAACGCCGGCCAGATCGAGGACCTCACCGACCTCTACGAGGAGAAGGGCTGGAACGAGCACTTCCCGGAGGGTCTGCTCGAGCGGCTGAAGCAGGACGGCGGCATCTACTCCGTCCCCTCGAACATCCACCGCGCCAACGTGCTCTGGGCCAACCCGGCCGTCCTGAAGAAGGCCGGCATCGAGGCCGACACGACCTACGACTCGCTCGACGCCTGGATCGCGGATCTCAAGAAGATCAAGGCCAAGGGCATCATCCCGCTCTCGATCGCGACCGACTGGACCCAGGTCCACCTCCTCGAGACCGTGCTCCTCGCCGATCTGGGCGCCGAGGCGTACAACGGTCTCTGGGACGGCACCACCGACTGGGGCGGCAGCGAGGTCGAGGCCGCGATCGAGGACTACAGCACGCTGCTCTCGCTGACCAACACCGACCGTCAGGGTCTGGACTGGCCGGACGCGACCCAGCTGGTCATCGACGGCGACGCCGCGTACAACATCATGGGCGACTGGGCCGAGGCGGCCTTCCAGGAGCAGAAGAAGACGCTCGGCACCGACTACACCGCGGTCCCGGTCCCGGGCACCGACGGCGTCTTCGACTTCCTGGCGGACTCGTTCACCATGCCGGTAGACGGCCCCAACCCCGAGGGCACCGAGGCCTGGCTCGAGACCATCGCCAGCGACGAGGGCCAGGTGGCCTTCAACAAGGCGAAGGGCTCGATCCCGGCCAGCACCACCGCCGACACCGCTGACTTCGGTGAATACCAGCAGACCGCGATCAAGTCGTGGGGCGAGGACGAGATCGTCTCCTCGCTCGCTCACGGCGCCGCGACCTCGGTCAACTGGCTGACCGACATCACCGCGGCCGTCGCGAAGTTCGGCAGCAACAACGACGCCGCCGAGCTCCAGGACGGTCTCGTCGAGGCCGCCGAGGACAACAAGCCCGAGTAAGCGCGTCATCCGGTCCGAGAGGCTGCGGTCGCACCTGCCGCCGCAGCCTCTCGGCCGCCCTTGTGAAAGGACGGACACATGTCCTCCACGGTGCCGAGCGCCGTCAAGCGGCCACGACGACCCAAGGGCCGCATCGGCGGCCACGGGTGGGTCGCGCCCGTACTCCTGATCCTGCCGACCGTCATCGTCATCGGCGTCTTCGTCTACGGCCTCATCGGGGCCAACATCAACACCTCCCTGCAGGACCGGCACACCATCGGGCCGTCCCAGGGTTTCGCGGGGTTGGAGAACTACCGCGACCTGTTCACCGACGACGACTTCATCTACTCGCTGCGCAACCTGCTGCTCTACACGGCGACGTTCCTCGTCGGCACCCTGTGCCTGGGGTTCCTGTGGGCCTGGCTGCTCGAGCGCAAGTCCCGCGGCGAGTCGCTGTTCCGCGCCATCTACCTCTTCCCGATGGCGGTCTCGTTCGTCGCCTCCGGTGTGGTCTGGCGCTGGCTGCTCAACAACGCCGAAGGCGACCGTGCCTCGGGGCTGAACCGGCTCTTCGAGTCGCTCCACCTCGGCTTTCTGGCCAACCCGTGGTGGACCGATGAGCGGTGGGGCATCCTGGCGATCGCCGTCCCCGCGATCTGGCAGCTCAGCGGCTACGTGATGGCGCTGTTCCTGGCCGGCTTCCGCGGGATCCCCGAGGAGCTGCGCGAGGCCGCCCGGATGGACGGCGCCTCGGAGTGGCAGCTCTACCGGCACGTGATCTTCCCGCAGCTGAGCCCGGTCGCCCTCTCCGCGATCATCATCATCGGCCACATGTCGTTGAAGGTCTTCGACCTGATCATGGCCATCGCGGGCCAGACGAACTACACCACCCAGGTGCCGGCCACCCAGATGTGGATCGAGTTCACCCGCGGCGACTACGCCAAGTCGGCCGCCATCGGCACCGTGCTGCTGGTGATCGTGGCCATCCTGATCGTTCCCTACCTCGTCTCCACCTACCGTCAGGAGCGCCGCCGATGACTACTGATGCCATCCCGGCAGCCGTCGCAACCAGGATCCCGGGCGAGCGCTCGCGCGGGATCTGGCGCGCCGTCAAGTACATCCTGCTGATCGGCTTCGCGCTGGTCGTCCTGCTCCCGGCGTACGTCCTGTTCGTCACCAGCTTCAAGGGGCTCGGTGACGCGACTCCCGCCAACGCCTGGAAGCTTCCCGAGTCCTGGGAGACGGCCGGCTGGTCGCGCGCCTGGGAGCAGCTCGGGCCGGCGCTGGGACGTACGTTCGCGATGGTCATCCCGGCCTCGATCATCTCCTCGGTGCTCGGCTCGATGAACGGGTTCGTGCTCTCGAAGTGGCGGTTCCCGGGCGCCGACGTGGTGTTCACACTGATCCTGTTCGGGATGTTCATCCCCTACCAGGCCGTGATGGTGCCGCTGGTCCAGCTGATGGGCAACCTCGGTGTCCCGAACGGCATCCCGAGCCTGATCGTGCTGCACGTGGTCTATGGACTGCCGATCACCACGCTGATCTTCCGCAACTACTACGCGGCGGTCCCGGTCGAGCTCGTCGAGGCCGCACGGGTCGACGGTGCCGGCATGCTCCGGACGTACGCCTCGATCATCCTGCCGATCTCCGCACCGGCGTTCGTGGTGGTCTTGATGTGGCAGTTCACCTCGGCCTGGAACGACTACCTGTTCGCGCTCTTCTTCTCGACCTCGCGCAACGGGCCGGTGACGATCGCGCTCAACTTCCTGGCGAGCGGTCAGCTGCAGGACTACTCCGCCAGCATGGCGGGCGCGCTGATCGCGTCCGTCCCGACGCTGATCATCTACATCCTGCTCGGCCGCTACTTCGTCGGCGGGCTGATGGCCGGATCGGTCAAGGGATGATGGACCGTTGATGGACACGGACGTCGAGTGCCGTCGGCTGGCCGGGTTCGCCCGGGCGTCGGCGGCCTCGCCCGCGGGCTTCTGGTGGCTGGACGAGTCGGGCCGCCCGGACCCGGCCGAGCCGGTGCACACCTGGATCACCGCCCGGATGACCCATGTCTTCGCGCTCGCGCACCTGCGCGGGGACGTCGACGGTGCCGCGGAGCTCGCAGCCCACGGCATCCGGGCGCTGAGCGGTGCCCTGCGCGACGACGAGCTCGGTGGCTGGTACGCCTCGGTGTCGGCGGAGGGGGAGCCGGTCGGCACCCTCAAGGAGGCGTACGCCCACGCCTTCGTCGTCCTGGCCGCGAGCAGCGGCGTGGCGGCCGGTGTTCCTGGTGCAGACGCGCTGCTCGAGGAGGCGCTGGGCGTGATGCGGCAGCACTTCCTCGACGACTCCGGCCGGGTGGTCGACAGTCTCGAGCGCGATCTGGGTTCCGGGGAGGCCTATCGCGGCGCCAACTCCAGCATGCACACGGTGGAGGCGTTCCTGGCTGCGGGCGATGTCACCGGTGACGCCGCCTGGCATCAGCGGGCACTGGTGATCGCCGAGCACCTGATCCACGGGGTCGCCCGCTCGCACGGTTACGACCTGCCGGAGCACTTCGACCTCTCCTGGTCGCCGGTGCTCGACTACAACGCGGACCGTCCCGGTGACCCCTTCCGCCCCTACGGCTGCACGCCGGGCCATCTGCTGGAGTGGTCGCGGCTGCTGCTGCACCTGGACGCGTCCCTGCCGGATCCGCCGTCGTGGCTGGTCGAGGACGCCAGGGCGCTCTTCGCGCGTGCGGTCGAGGTCGGCTGGTCCGCCGACGGCGAGACCGGCTTCGTCTACACGACCTCCTGGGACGGCACACCGGTCACCCGGCTGCGGCTGCACTGGGTGGCCGCCGAGGCGCTCGCCGCCGCCGGAGCCCTGCACACCCGCACCGGCGAGGCCGGCTATGACGAGTGGCGTCAGCGGTTCGAGGCGTACATCGAGGTGTTTCTGGTCGACCGAGACCTCGGCAGCTGGCATCACGAGCTGGACGAGCACAACCGTCCCTCGCACGTCATCTGGCACGGCAAGCCGGACGTCTACCACGCCTACCAGGCGCTCCTGCTCGCCCGGATGCCGCTGGCGCCGGTGCTGTCGGTGCAGCTGCGCGAGGCGGACCGGAGGCCGTAGCACCCGGGTCGCCGGTCGTCCCGGCCGTCCCGGGGGTCCCGCCTCAGGCGACGGTGCGGTGGGGCAGGACCACCGGTGCGCCGCTCATCGGGTCGGTGACGATGGTGGCCTCGATGTTGAACACCTCGCGCAGCAGATCGGTCGTGATCACCTCGTCGGGCCGCCCCTGAGCGACGATCCGGCCGGCACGCATGGCGACGATGTGGTGCGCGTAGCGGCTGGCGAGGTTGAGGTCGTGCAGGACCAGAGCGATCGTCCGGCCGTGCTCGCGGTTGAGGGTGGCGACCAGCTCGAGGACGTCGAGCTGGTGGGCCAGGTCGAGGTAGGTGGTCGGTTCGTCCAGAAGCAGCAGGTCGGTGCCCTGGGCGACGGCCATGGCGATCCAGGCGCGCTGACGCTGACCACCGGAGATCTCATCGACGTCCCGGTCGGCGATCTCCGTGGTTCCGGTGGCTTCCAGGGCCTGGGCGACCGCGTCGGCATCTGCGTCGCCCCACTGCCGCCACCAGCTCTGGTGGGGGTGCCGCCCGCGCGAGACGAGGTCGCGCACGGTGATGCCCTCCGGGGCGATGGGTGTCTGCGGCAGGACTCCCAGGATCTGGGCGACCTCACGCGAGGGGCGCTCGGAGATCGCCTTGCCATCGAGGAGCACGGTGCCGGCGGCCGGCGCCAGGAGCCGCGCGAGGGCGCGCAGGAACGTCGACTTGCCACATGCGTTCGGCCCGACGACCACGGTGATCTTCTGGTCGGGTATGGCCAGGGTCAGGTCTTCGACGACGACCCGCTCGCCGTAGGACAGGGTGATCCGGTCTGCGACCAGGCGTGAGCTGGAGATGTTCATCAGACGACCGACTTCCGGGGTTTGCTGCGCTGCAGCAGGTAGAGAAGGTAGGGCGCACCGACGAGAGCGGTGAGCACCCCGACGGGCAGTTGGAACGGGAAGAGCGTGCGCGCGAGCGTGTCGGCCACCAGCACCAGCAGGGCACCGGTCAGGCCGGCCAGGACCGGCGGGATGTCGGGAACAGCAGCCATCCGGCGAGCCAGCTGCCCCGAGACCAGGGCGACGAACGCGACCGGACCCGCGGCCGAGGTGGCCAACGCGGCCAGGCACACGGCGATGACCACCAGCAGGACGCGCGAGCGCGCCGTGCGTACGCCCCAGCCGGAGGCGACGTCATCGTCGAAGAGCAGAGCACGGTTGGTGTGCGCGAGCACGAGGGCGGCGGGAGCCAGCACGGCCAACCCGATCATCACGGGGACCACGTCGGTCCAGGTGCGGGCGTTGAGGCTGCCGGTGATCCACACCGCCGCCCGCTGGGCGTCGTAGATGTCGACCAGGGTGAGCAGGTACTGGGTGAGCCCGGTGAGCGCGGCGGTGAGTGCGATCCCGACCAGCAGGATCCGCTGGCCGCGCAGCGCGCCGTCACGGGCGAGTGCGGCGATCGACGCCGCGGCGGCGAGCCCGCCGGCCAGAGCGGCGAAGGGGACCGGGACCGCCCCGATCGGGCCTCCCAGCGAACCGATGGCGATCACCGCGACGACCGCACAGGAGGCGCCGGCACCGATGCCGAGCACATCGGGACTGGCCAGAGGGTTGCGCAGCACGCTCTGGCTCAGTCCACCGGCGATGCCGAACGCTGCTCCGACCGCCAGCGCGATGACCACGCGCGGGAGCCGGACGTCCACGACGGCATAGACAGTGTTCTCGGCGCCGTGGCCGAGGAGAGCCGAGAACAGCTGCATGGGCGGAGTCCATCGGTCACCGACGCTGAGGGCGGCCCCGACCACGACCAGCAGCACGACAGAGGTCACCGAGATCGCGCCGACGACGCGGCGGCGCGGGCGCCAGCGTGGGGTCAGGAGGCCGGTCATGACAGACGCTCCCGGCGCCGCGGCCGACGGGTCAACCAGATGAAGAAGGGGGTGCCGACCAGGGCCGTGACCACGCCGGCCTGCACCTCGGCAGGCCGGGCGACCACGCGGCCGAGCACGTCGGCGGCCAACAGCAGCACCGGCCCCAGCACCGTGGCCGTGACCAGGACCCGGCGTACGTCCTGGCCGACGATGGCGCGGGCCATGTGCGGGATGATGAGCCCGACGAAGGCGATCGGCCCGGCGAGCGCTACCGCGGTGCCGGAGAGGAGCACGACCGCGGCACCGGCCAGGACCCGCGTACGCATCACCTTCACGCCCAGTCCGGCGGCGGTGTCATCGCCGAGGGCCAACGTGTTCAACGAACCGGACATGGCGACGGCGAGCACCGCGCCGCCCGCGGCGCACACCGTCGCCGGGATCAAGATGGCCGGCGTCGGCACGCTCAGCGCGCCGACCACCCAGAACCGATACTGATCCATGGTGGCCGCGTCGAAGAGCACGACCCCGGAGACGACGGCACCCAGCAGTGCGGTCAACGCCATTCCGGCCAGCGTCATGTTCACCGGGGTGATGCCCTCAGGGGAGCGGGCGGCGAAGGCGTAGACCGCGATCGTGGCCAACGCCGCTCCGACCAAAGCGAGGCCGACCCGGGCCGGCCCAGCCGCGATCCCGAAGAAGGCGCTGCCGACCACGATCGCGACGGCGGCGCCCGAGGAGATGCCCAGCAGGCCGGGGTCCGCGAGCGGGTTGCGGGTAGCCGACTGGGCGAGGACCCCGGCTGCGCCGAGGCAGGCGCCGACCAGCAGCCCGAGCAGGGTGCGGGGCACCCGCAGCTCCCAGATGACCGTGGCGGCCACGCTCTTGTCGCCGCCCAGGGCGCCGAGCACCTCGCCGACGGAGATGACCCGTGCCCCGAACAGCAGGCTGGCGAGGACCGCGAGCGCGAGCGCCGCCAGCCCGATGGGGAGGAACGCCGTCACCGGCACCCGCGAGCGGGCGCCGGTCGCACGGATCGTCAAGACTGCTCGGCTGCGAACGACTCGAGGTCGTCCAGGACGAGCTCGGCGCCGCGGACCCCCAGGCCGAGGTACCAGGTCTCGTCGGAGACCTCATGGACGACGCCCTTGTTCGCGACCGCAGGGACCTGCGACCAGAGCGGCCCGTCGACGACGGTGGCCTGCTCGGTGCCGGCCGGGTCGCCGTAGGTGCCCCACAGCAGCCAGTCACCCTCGGCCATCGTGATCTCCTCCGCGGAGATCTCCACCGCCAGGTCGTCGATCGACTCGGCCTCGGGCCGGGGTAGCCCGGCGTCGGCGAGGATGATGCCGATGAAGGAGTCGTTGGCGTAGAGCCGGATCTTCCCGGCCATGAACCGCAGCATCGAGACGGTCGGCGCCGTGCCGCCGTTGGCCTCGGTGATGGTCGTGCCGATCTCGGCCGCGCGCTGTTCGTAGGCGTCGAGCAGCTCCTGCGCCTTGATCTCCTCGCCCAGGGCCGCGGCGTTGAGCAGGAAGTTCTCCTTCCACAGCACACCAGGCCGCGGCGCCAGGACGGTCGGAGCGATCTCCTGCAGCTTCTTCTTGAGGTCGTCGTCCTCGATCCGCAACGAGGTGCCGAGGATGAGGTCGGGCTCGAGGTTCTTGATCTGTTCCAGGTCGAGGGCGTCGTAGGGGCCGAGGTCGACGGCATCGCCCACCTTCAGATAGGACGGCGCCACCTCGGCCTCGGCCGGGTGCGCGATGCCGACGGGCTCGACGCCGAGCGAGATCACGTTGTCCAGCTCACCGGTGTCGAGCACGATCACCCGCTCCGGGCGCTCGGGAATCTCGGTCTCGCCGACGGTCTCGTTGGCGACGATGTTGCGGATCGTGCGGGGGAACTCGCCGGGGGCGGCATCGGTGCCGAGCTCGGCGGCGAGCTCTTCGACACTCGCGAATCCCTCCTGCCCGGTTGCCACGCCCGACTGGTTCTTCCCGTCGGACTCGGTGCTGCCACATGAGGTGAGCAACAGCGCACCGGCGGCGGCGACCGCGAACGTGCGGACGAGATGACGCATCAGGGCTCCTTGGGGGATGGTTGAGAGAACGAACCGTCCGCTGGGGCGTGCCTGACGCACGGCTCCCTGAGATCGGGTTGGGACTAAGGGTAGCCTTGCCTACTGCCGGCGGAGCCGCGGGGGCTCAGGCGGCTTGGAACGAGCGCCGGGAGAGTCCCAGGCCGTAGCCGTCCAGGGTCGTGGTGACCGGAGCCGTCGGGTCCGTGGCCGCGCCCAGCGTGACGAAGAGCGGAGTGAAGTGCTCGACGGTCGGGTGGGCGTAGGGCATGCCGGGGGCGGCGGTGCGGAACCGGGCCAGCTCGGCGACGTCGCCGCGGTCCAATGCGTCGGCGGCCCAGGCGTCGAAGTCGGCGGACCAGCCGGCGGGCTTGTTCTCGGTCATCATCTCGCGGGTGATGAACGGCAGCCCGTGGGTCATGTGGCCCGAGCCGACCACAAGGACGCCCTCCTCGCGCAGCGGCCGCAGGCGCTCGCCGAGGGCGAGCAGCTTGTCGGGGTCCTCGGTGGGCAGGGAGAGCTGGACGACCGGGATGTCGGCGGCCGGGTACATGATCTTCAGCGGCACCCAGGCACCGTGGTCGAGGCCACGGCGAGTGTGCTGGTGGGCACTCTCGGCGTCGGGCATCAGTGCGGCGGTGGTGCGGGCGAGCTCGCTCGCGTCGGGGGTGTCATAGCGCACCGAGTGGTAGATCGGGTCGAAGCCGCCGAAGTCGTAGACCAGCTCGTCGGGGCGGGTCGCGCTGATCGACAGAGGTGCCGACTCCCAGTGAGCGGAGACGACCAGGATGGCCTTCGGGCGGGGCAGCGAGCGCGCCCAGGCGTGCAGCGGGTCGAGCCACTCCGGGCTCTGCAGCGGCAACGGGCCGCCGCCGTGGGACAGATAGAGGCTCGGCAGTGGTCCGTCCTCCGGGGTCCAGGCGCGGTGCGGGTCGGTCGCCTCGCGTGCCTCGACGGCACGCAGGTGCTGGGCGAACGGATGCGTCTGGGGGAGGCGGGCGTCCGCGGCGGCGGTGGTGCTCTCGGGAGGGGTGGTCATGGTGGCTCCTGCGGCTCAGCACAATAGTTGTTGCTTGAACTAACTCTAGGCGACCACTGTTTGTTCCGGGCAACTTTCTGCGGCAGACTCCGTGGGCGTGGAGGGCAACTGGCTGTCGCCGGCAGAGCGGGCGGCATGGGTCCGCCTGATCGCCGTGCTCGAGCTGCTCCCGGGCGCCCTCGACTCCCAGCTACGCCGCGACGCCGGCCTGACCCACTTCGACTACGGGGTGCTGGCCATGCTGTCCGAGGCGCCCGAGCGGACCCTTCGGATGACCGAGCTGGCCGGCTACACCAATGCGACGCTGCCGCGGCTCTCCAACGTCGTCAAGCGCCTGGTCGAGCGCGGTTTCATCGAGCGGCACACCTGCCCGGGGGACCGCCGGGCGACCAACGTACGTCTCACCGAGACCGGCCACCAGAAGATGGTTGCCTCGGCCCCCGGCCACGTGGACGCGGTGCGTGAGTACGTCTTCGATGCGCTGAGTCCCGAGCAGGTCGACCAGCTCTCCGAGATCGCGGGGAGCGTGCTCGAGCGTCTTGATCCGACCGGCACCCGGCGCCCGCCGATCGACGAGGGGACCTCGGCGTAGTCGGGCTGACCCTTCGGGGATCAGGGTGCGATCGCCCCGCCCATCACCTCGCGTGGCCGGCCACTGCGGCTCGGGTGTGCTCGACAGCTCGCTCGCGCAGGGCGGTGCCGCCGCCGGTGACGATGCCGATGCTGAAGCCGTCCCACATCGCGCGCAGGCGCTCGGAGACGCCCTCGCGGTCGGGTACGTCGGGGAGCGCCGCCGCGAACAGCCGGACCAGGTCGGCGTGCCACTCGTCGTCCATCGCGCGCTGTGCGGCGGCGAGCTCGGCGTCGTACGGCGCCCGGGCCCACAGCTCCAGCCAGAGCAGCCAGCGCGGGTCGCGCTCGTCGAGGGCGAGGTAGACGTCGGTGAAGGACAGCAGTGCGTCGACCCCGCCGGAGCCGTCCTGCTCGACCTTCTCCAGGATGGGCGCCCGCTGGGCGGCGTACTCGTTCTCGCTCCATCGCAGGGTCTCGAGCAGCAGACCGTTGCGGGTGCCGAAGTAGTAGAGGAGATGGCCGCCGCTGGTGCCGAGTCGAGCGGCGAGAGACGCCATCGTGACCTTGGCGAGCCCCTGCTCGGCCACCATCTCCAGCGTGGTCGCGAGCACCTGCTCGCGCGGTCGTTCCAAGCGTCTGTTGGAGCGTGTGCGTGTCACTTCACCAGTGTCCCCTCATGCTCGCTTCGCAAAATTTTTGGTCCGGCCCCTTGACTCTAGCGGTGATCTGGGTCACTTTGAACATCGTTCAAAGTTTTGTACGGCGTTCAAAACCCGCTGTACCCTGATTCCCCAAGGAGACCCGCGATGATCGAATCCATGCAGGTGACCCCGGACGGGGTGAAGCCGGAGCATGAGCAGGGACGGCTTGCGCGGGTGCTCGGCCCCGGTGCGGCGGTCCTGCTGGTGCTCTCGTGCATCACACCCGCCTCGAGCCTGTTCATCATCGTCCCCGAGCTGTTCGCGACCCAGGGGAGCGGTGCGGTGCTGGCCGTCGTGGCCGGCTTCGCGGTCTCGGTCGCGATCGCCGCCTGCTACGCCGAGCTCGGCACCCGCACCGCCAGCTCCGGGGGTGAGTACGCGATGGTCACTCAGACGCTCGGCAGGTCGATGGGCTGGCTGACGTTCTCCCTGGCGGGCGTGCTGCTCTGGCTCATCCCGCCGATCTTCGCCCTCGGCACCGCCGACTACCTGGCCGACCTGGTCGAGCTGCCGCGGGCCGCGACCGGTGCGATCGTCATGCTCGTCTCGACCGCCACCGCGATCCTCAACATCAAGGCCAACGCGGTCGTCACCGGCACCTTCCTCGCCCTCGAGCTGATCGCCGCGGTCGTCGTCACCGTCCTCGGGCTCGGCCACGTCCAGCGTGGCCCCGGCGAGCTCGTCTCGCCGCACGTCATCGGCGAGAACGGCCTGGAGCCGTTCACCCTGGCGATCCTCATCTCCGGTCTCGCGGTGAGCACGTTCCTGGTCAGCGGCTTCGGCACCACGGTCTACCTCTCCGAGGAGATCGTCGACCCGCGTCGCAACGTCGCCCGCGTCATCTTCTGGACCCTCGGCCTGGGCGGCCTGGTCATCCTCGTCCCGACCGTGACCACGGTCCTCGCTGTCGACGACCTCAGCGACCTCGCGTCCGGCAACTTCTCCCAGTGGGTCGCCGCCTGGGGCGGCGAGGGCGTCGCGGTCGGCGTGAACGTCGCCATCGCCATCGCGATCCTCAACGCCGTCATCGTGATGGTGCTGCAGAACGCCCGGGTCGTCTACGCCTCGGCGCGTGACCGTTCCTGGCCGTCGCCGATCAACGGCGTCCTCACCAAGCTGCACCCGCGCTACGCCACCCCGTGGCTCGCCACCCTGGTGATCGGGATCCCCGGCGCGATCCTCGCCGGCGC
This sequence comes from Nocardioides sp. CCNWLW239, assembly GCF_037137035.1. Lineage (NCBI taxonomy): Bacteria > Bacillati > Actinomycetota > Actinomycetes > Propionibacteriales > Nocardioidaceae > Nocardioides > Nocardioides sp. CCNWLW239. The sequence continues at coordinate 114,614 of NZ_JBBBNW010000003.1, forward strand.
CGTCGAGATCGAGGCGCTGCTCGGCGTGACCTCGGTGGTCATCTCCACGATGTACGTCGTCGTCGCGATCGCCGCGCTCCGTGCCCGCCGTCAGGGTTCGGCCGCCCAGGGCTGGCGGATGCCGCTGTGGCCGCTGCCGCCGCTGGTCGTCATCGGCGCGATCGGCTACGCGCTGGTCGGCTCGGCGCGTACGGACGTCCTGATCGCGGCGGGAGTCGTGGTCGCCGCGCTCGCCTACTACTACCTCTACCTCGCCCGCCGCCCCGGCGAGCGGTTCCTCGTCGTCGACCCGACCGAGGAATGAGCGCATGATCGAACCACAAGAATCGAACGAGAAAGAAGAACACCATGGCTCGCTACGGAACCCAGTTCGGCCCCGACATCACCTTCCTGGGTGTCGACCGGTGTGACTGGGCCGACCCCGCGACGTACGAGGGTGCCGACGTCGTCATCCTCGGTGCCCCCTTCGACGGAGGTACGTCGCACCGGTCGGGCACCCGCTTCGGCCCGCAGTTCATCCGGCAGACGTGCTACCTGGCCCACGACGGCTCACGGCCGTCGCTGGCGATGCGGGTCGACGCCCTGCAGGACATCCGTGTGCTGGACGCGGGCGACGTGGAGATGTTCTCCGGCGACGCCGAGCGCTCGGTGCGCGACCTGCAGGAGGCGGTCCACGCGGTGACGAGCAACGGTGCCATCCCGCTGGTGCTCGGCGGCGACCACACGATCGCCTGGCCTGACGCTGCGGGTGTCGCCCAGCACATCGGCCAGGGACGCGTCTCGATGATCCACTTCGACGCCCACGCGGACACCGGTGACATCGAGTTCGGCTCGCTGATCGGCCACGGTCAGCCGATGCGCCGGCTCATCGAGTCCGGCGCGCTGCGTGGCGACCGGTTCCTGCAGATGGGGCTGCGCGGCTACTGGCCCGAGCCCGAGACGCTGGACTGGATGGCCGAGCAGGGGATGCGGTCCTACGAGATGACCGAGATCGTCCACCGCGGCCTCGAGGAGTGCCTCACCGAGGCCTTCACCATCGCCACCGACGAGTGCGACGGCGTCTTCCTCTCCGTCGACATCGACGTGTGCGACCCCGGCCATGCACCTGGCACCGGCACCCCGGAACCGGGCGGCCTGACCGCCCGCCAGCTGCTCGACGCGGTCCGCCGGATCGCCTACGAGCTGCCGGTGGTCGGCATCGACGTGGTCGAGGTCTCCCCGCCCTACGACCACGCCGACATCACCTCGTTCCTCGCCAACCGCGTCGTGCTCGAGGCGCTCTCGGGCATCGCCCGGCGCAAGCGCGACCAGGCCGACGGGACCCGCTGGGACCCGAGCCTCCCGCTGCTCGCCCAGCGCCCGGACCGGCGTCCCACCGACAACCAGGAGAACTGACATGACCACCCATGACGTGATCGTGGTCGGCGCCGGCGTGACCGGTCTGACCGCGGCCTGGCGGCTCGCGCAGGCGGGCCAGGACGTACTCGTCCTGGAGGCGCGCGACCGCGTCGGCGGCCGGCTGCGCACCGAGGCGCACGGCGCCCCCGGTGCCGAGGCCGACTTCGAGATCGGCGGCCAGTGGGTCTCGCCCGATCAGGACGCCCTCATCGGCATCCTTGACGAGCTCGGCCTGTCGACCTACCCGCGCTTCCGCGAGGGCGAGTCCCTCTACGTCGACAAGGCGGGCGTCGTGCACCGCTTCGGTGACGAGCTCCCGGTCGAGGAGTCCACCTCGGCCGCCATCGCGCAGCTGACGAAGACCCTCGACGGGTTGGCCGCCGCGATGGACCCGGCCCGGCCGTGGGATCTCGACGACGCCGACCACCTCGACAGCGTCTCGTTCCGCGCCTGGCTCGAGCAGCAGTGCGACGACCCGGTCGCCGTCGACAACGTCGCGCTCTACATCGGGCCGGCGATGCTGACCAAGCCCGCCCACTCCTTCTCCGCCCTCCAGGCGGTGCAGATGGCCGCCAGCGCCGGCTCGTTCAGCAACCTCGTCGACGCCGACGTCATCCTCGACCGCCGGGTCGTCGGCGGGCTCCAGCGGGTGCCGCTGACCCTGGCCGAGCGCCTCGGTGATCGCGTACGTCTCGGTCAGGACGTCACCCACATCGAGTGGGACGAGGACGGTGCCGTCGTCCACGTCGGCACCGAGATCCATGCCGCGCGCCGGCTGGTCCTCGCGGTCCCGCCGACCCTCGTCAAGCGGATCCGGTTCAGCCCCGAGCTTCCGGCCGAGCACCGGATCGCCCGCGAGCACCAGTCGTTCGGACTGGTCATCAAGGTGCAGGCGCAGTACGCCACGCCGTTCTGGCGCGCCGACGGACTCAGCGGCACCGGCTTCGCGCCCTGGCAGCTGGTCCACGAGGTCTACGACAACACCCCCGAGGGCGAGCCGCGCGGCACGCTGGTCGGCTTCGTCTCCGACGAGCGCGCGGACGCGGTCGGGCGGCTCTCCGACGAGGAGCGGCGGACTCAGGTGCTGGAGTCGCTGGCCTCCTACTTCGGGGAGGCAGCGCTCGAGCCGCTCACCTACGTCGAGAGCGACTGGCAGCACCAGGAGCTCACCGGTGGCGCGTACGGGACCAGCTTCGACCTCGGCGGCCTGACCCGCTGGGGCGCTGTCCTCCGCGAGCCCCTCGGGCCCATCGAGTTCGGCAGCAGCGATGTCGCCGGTCACGGCTTCCAGCACGTCGACGGTGCCGTACGTGTCGGGGACGAGATCGCTCGGAGCATCCTCACCTAGGCCGAGGCGTCACCTACGTCGGCCGAGGCGTCACCTACGTCGGCCGAGGCGTCGCCTGCGTCGACCCAGATGTCACGTGCGGCCAACTCGGCCGACGGGCCTGACGTTTCGGTCGGCGGGGCTGACGTTTCGGCAGGCAGGGCTCACGCTTCGGCGGGGGCGACGTCCGCGCCGTAGCGTGCGACGCAGAAGGCCGAGAGCCGGTCGGCCAGGGCCGTGAGGGCGTCGGCGGCGTGGTGGTGCGGGTCCCAGGCGGCGTACAGCCTGATCCGGACCCTGCCCGCCGGCGCCTCGATGTGCAGCGGCACCAGGCCGAAGCGCGGGTCGTCGGAGACGACCGCGATCCCACGGCCCGAGGCGGCGAGCGCCTGGGCGACCTGGGCGTTGGACACCTCGAGGACGTCACCGTAGCCGACGGCGGCGTCCTCGACGGCTGCGTCCAGGAGCGGTCGCGGCCGCAGGTCTTCGGTGAGCAGCACGAGCGGACGGCCGACCAGGTCGCGTACGTCGACGGAGGCCTGGTCCGCCCAGGGGTCGTCGGGACGGACGTAGGCCCACACCGGCAGCACGGCCAGCGCCCGAGAGGCCAGGGAACGGCCCGGCGGCCGGGTGACGATCGCCAGGTCGGCGCCGGCGCGGACGGCGGCGACCGCGCCGCGTGGATCGAGCTCGCGGACCATCGCGACCGGGTCGTCGGGCCCGAGCGTCGCCAGGAACGGGGCGAGGACGTCGGTGAGCGTCGTGGACGGGACCGCCAGATGCAGCTCGTCCAGCCGGCCCGACGCGAGCACGGCCACGGTTCGTTCGAGGTCGTCCGCGTGCGCGAGCAGGTCGCGGGCGCGGGGGAGGAGGTCCTCGGCCGTGCGGGTGAGCCGCAGCCGTCGGCCCTCCCGGGCGAACAGCGGCACGCCCAGGTTGGCCTCGAGCTGGCGCAGCTGTCGCGACAGCACCGGCTGGGTCACGTGCAGCACCTCCGCTGCGCGGGTTGCGGAGCCTGCGTCGGCAGTCGCGACGAAGTAACGCAGCAGGCGCAGATCCATGCTCATGAAGCATGATTGTAGTAGTCAAAAGGTCTTGGACGACATGTGTTGCCGGGGTTCATGCTGATCCCATGACCGAGCTCACGCCCCTTGAACAGTCCCGCCTCCTGCGTACGCCGCTCCCCGGCCCCCGCTCCCAGGAGCTCATGGCCCGCAAGGTCGCGGCCGTGAGCCAGGGTGTGGCCACCACCATGCCCGTCTTCGCCGCCCGTGCGGCCGGCGGGATCGTCGAGGACATCGACGGCAACCGCTTCATCGACCTCGGCTCCGGCATCGCGGTCACCACGGTCGGCTCCAGCGCCGCCAAGGTGGTCGACGCGGTCTCCGAGCAGGTCGCCGCCTTCACGCACACCTGCTTCATGGTCACGCCCTACGAGGGCTACGTGGCCGTCGCCGAGCAGCTCGCCCGGCTCACTCCGGGTGACCACGAGAAGCGCACCGCGCTGTTCAACTCCGGCTCCGAGGCCGTCGAGAATGCGGTCAAGATCGCCCGCTCGTTCACCGGCAAGGACGCGGTGGTGGTCTTCGACCACGCCTACCACGGGCGCACCAACCTCACCATGGCGATGACGGCGAAGAACATGCCCTACAAGCACGGCTTCGGGCCGTTCGCCGGCGAGGTCTACCGGGCCCCGATGTCCTACCCGTTCCGCGACGCCCCCGAGATCGATGGCAAGCTGGCCGCCGCCCGCGCGACCGCCCAGATCGAGACCCAGGTCGGTGCCGAGAATCTCGCCGCCGTCGTGATCGAGCCGATCCAGGGCGAGGGCGGCTTCATCGTCCCGGCGCCGGGCTTCCTCGCCGCGCTGGCGGAGTGGTGCCGCGCCAACGACGTGATCTTCGTGGCCGACGAGGTGCAGTCCGGCTTCGGCCGCACCGGCACCTGGTTCGCCGTCGAGCACGACGACGTGGTCCCGGACCTCGTGGTCAGCGCCAAGGGCATCGCCGGCGGCCTCCCGCTCGCCGCGGTGACCGGTCGCGCCGACGTCATGGACGCGGTCCACCCCGGCGGCCTGGGCGGCACCTACGGCGGCAACCCGCTCGCCTGCGCCGCCGCGCTGGCCGTGATCGAGACCATCGAGGCCGAGGACCTCCTCGCCCGGGCCCGCGAGATCGAGGAGCGCCTGCTCGGTCGGCTCCGCGACCTGCAGAAGACCGACCCGCGCATCGGCGACGTACGCGGCCGGGGCGCGATGATCGCCGCCGAGTTCGTCGACCCGGCGACCGGCAACCCGGACGGCGCGACCGCCAAGGCCGTCGCCGCGTACGCCCACAGCCAGGGCGTCATCACCCTGACCTGCGGCACCTGGGGCAACGTCATCCGCTTCCTGCCGCCGCTGAGCATCTCCGACGAGCTGCTCGACGACGCCCTGGACGTGCTCGCGGCCGGCCTGGAGCAGGTGTCGTGACCGTCACGATCGAGAGGCCGGCGTCGACCGAGACCAGCGTCCTCGACGACGCCCGCGCGCAGCTCGCGCAGGCGGTCGAGGTGCTGGGGCTCGGCCCCGAGGTGCACGCGATGCTGGCCGCGCCCCGCCGCGAGGTGAGCGTCAGCATCCCGCTGCGCCGCGACGACGGGTCGGTCGAGGTGCTGCGCGGCTACCGCGTCCAGCACAACTACTCGCGCGGCCCCGGCAAGGGCGGCGTACGCTTCGACGCCCGCGTCGACCTGGACGAGGTCCGCGCGCTGGCGATGTGGATGACCTGGAAGTGCGCGCTGCTCGACGTCCCCTACGGCGGCGCGAAGGGCGGCGTACGCGTCGACCCGCGTGGCTACAGCACCGCCGAGCTCGAGCGGATCACCCGGCGCTACACCTCCGAGATCGCACCGCTGATCGGCCCGAACCAGGACATCCCCGCCCCCGACGTCGGCACCGACGAGCAGACCATGGCCTGGATGATGGACACCTACTCCGTCGGTCGTGGCCACACCGTCCTCGGTGTGGTGACCGGCAAGCCGATCTCGGTCGGCGGGTCGCTGGGCCGGGCCGGCTCCACCTCGCGCGGCGTGGTGGCGGTCGCCGTCCAGGCGCTGCGCCACGTCGGCATCGCTCCTGAGGGCGCCACCGCCGCGGTGCAGGGCTTCGGCAAGGTCGGCCGCGGAGCCGCCCGCTTCCTGGCCCGTGAGGGCGTCCGCGTGCTCGCGGTCAGCGACGTCAACGGCGCGGTGCACCACGCCGGCGGCCTCGACATCGACGCGCTCGAGGCGCATGTCGACGAGACCGGCAGCGTGGTCGGCTTCCCCGGCGGCACCCCGATCGAGAGCGAGGAGGTGCTCACCGCGGACGTCGATCTCCTCGTTCCCGCCGCGGTCGAGGGCGTCATCCACGCCGAGAACGCCGGCCAGGTGCGCGCCCGCGTCGTGGTCGAGGGCGCCAACGGCCCGGTGACCACGGCTGCCGACGAGGTGCTGGCGGCGAACGGCGTGCTCGTCGTTCCCGACATCCTCGCGAACGCCGGCGGCGTGGTCGTGTCCTACTTCGAGTGGGTCCAGGCCAACCAGTCCTACTGGTGGAGCGAGGCGGAGGTCGACGAGCGTCTCGTCGAGCGGATGAACCGCGCCTGGGACGATGTTCTTGCCTATGCCACCCAGCACCAGCTGTCCCTGCGCCTGGCGGCCACCTGTATGGCCGTCGAGCGCGTCTACCGAGCCCACGAAGTGAGAGGCCTCTACCCGTGACCGACCTGACCACCCGTCTCGACACCACCTACCTCGACGCGCTCGACCCGGTCAACGGCATCCTCGTCGGCGGCCGCTGGACCCCGGGCTCCGCCGGTGTCTTCACCGTGGAGAACCCCGCCACCCGTGAGGTCGTCGCCGACGTCGCCGACGGCGCAGGAGAGGACGCGACCGCGGCCGTCGACGCCGCCGCAGCGGCGCTCCAGGCCTGGTCGGCGCTGCCGCCGCGGACCCGCAGCGACCTGCTCAGCCGCGTACGCGACCTGATGCTGCGCGACACCGATGAGCTCGCCGCCCTGATCGCGCTCGAGAACGGGAAGTCGCTCTCCGACGCCCGCGGCGAGGTCGGCTACGCGGCTGAGTTCTTCCGCTGGTACGCCGAGGAGGCCGTGCGCCCGCACGGCGACTTCGGCTCCTCGCCCGCCGGCGGCACCCGCACCATCGTCACCCACAAGCCGGTGGGCGTGGCCGCGCTGGTGACGCCGTGGAACTTCCCGGCGGCGATGGCGACCCGCAAGATCGCCCCGGCCCTCGCCGCCGGCTGCACGGTCGTGCTCAAGCCGGCCTCCGAGACGCCGCTGACGGCGCTCGCGATCGCCCGGCTGATGGCCGAGGCCGGCATCCCGGACGGCGTCGTCAACGTGGTGCCCGGAACCGACGCCGCCGGCATCGTCAGCACCTGGCTCGCCGACCCGCGGGTCCGCAAGATCTCCTTCACCGGCTCCACCGGCGTCGGCCGCATCCTGCTCCGCCAGGCGGCCGACCGGGTCGTGAACACCTCGATGGAGCTCGGCGGCAACGCGCCGTTCGTGGTGACGTCCTCTGCGGACCTCGAGGCCGCGGTCGAGGGCGCCATGGTCGCCAAGTTCCGCAACGGGGGACAGGCCTGCACCGCGGCGAACCGGTTCTACGTCCACGCGGACGTCGCCGAGGAGTTCACCGCGCGTCTCGGTGCCGCCGTGGAGGGCCTGAAGGTCGGCCCGGCCGACCAGGGCAGCGACATCGGCCCGCTCATCTCCGCGAAGGCGTACGCCACCGTCACCGGCCTCGTCGACGACGCCGTGGCCGCGGGAGCCGTGATCGCCCACCGCGCCGACGTACCCGACTCGGAGGGCTACTTCTACGCGCCGACGGTGCTGACCGGCGTACCGGCCGACTCGCCGCTGCTGCGCGAGGAGATCTTCGGCCCGGTGGCCCCGATCGTGGTCTGGAACGACACCGAGGAGCTGCTGGCCGCGGTCAACGACACCGAGTTCGGCCTGGCTGCCTACGTCTTCGGAGAGATGGGCGAGGCGCTGCACGTCGCCGAGCGCATCGATGCCGGGATGGTCGGAGTCAACCGCGGACTCGTCTCCGACCCGTCGGCGCCGTTCGGTGGCGTGAAGCAGAGCGGCATCGGGCGCGAGGGCGCCCGGGTCGGGCTGGAGGAGTACCTGGAGACGCAATACCTCAGCGTCGCCTGGTGACCGTGCCGTGACCGTGCCGTGATTGGCGTCACGCAGGCCCTATCCGTGATGATGTGACCCAGGCCACCCGCACACCCTGCGGGTGGCTCTGTGGGACAGCCTCACCCCGGCGGTCCCAGCACCACCCTCCAGACGGACCACCTGTGCCGCCCGGCAGATTGAGGAGTCACCACATGACCGCAGTGTTCGAGCCCGGGACCTCGTTCGAGGCGTACGACCTGGCTGACCGTTATCGCGTCGGAGCCGGCCCCGTGCTGCTGACCGGGATCCAGGCGATCGCGCGGATGCTCGTCGAGCAGCGCGCCTTGGACCAGCGCCGCGGGATGCGGACCGGCACCTTCATCTCCGGCTACCCGGGCAGCCCGCTCGGTGGTCTCGACCAGCTCCTGCTGGGGCTGCCGAAGGAGATGGCCGACGCCGACATCACCGTCGTGCCGGGTCTCAACGAGGAGCTCGCCGCGACCGCCGTGTGGGGCTCGCAGTCGGCGGTCACCCTCGACACCGAGCGCTACGACGGCGTCACCGGCGTCTGGTACGGCAAGGGTCCGGGCGTCGACCGCGCCCTGGACGCGATGCGGCACGCGAACATGTACGGCGCCCACCCGCAGGGCGGCATGCTGATGCTGGTCGGCGACGACCCGGCCGCGAAGTCCTCGACGGTTCCGGCGGTCAGCGAGCGCACCCTGGCGAGCCTCGGCATCCCGGTGCTGTTCCCGCGCAACGCCTCCGAGATCGTCGAGTACGGCATGGAGGGCATCGCTCTCTCCCGCGCCTCCGGTTGCGTGGTCGCGCTCAAGATCGTCGCCGACGTCGCCGACGGCGCCTGGGTGGTCAACCCGGAGATCGGCGTCCTCGACCCGATCATGCCGAAGACCGAGTGGGAGGGCGTCCCCTACACCTACGAGCCGACCAAGATCGAGCTCTTCCCCGACCGGATCGTCGGCGCCGAGGCCAAGCTCTACGGCCCGCGGATGAACGTCGTCAAGGCGTACGCCGCCGAGAACCACCTCAACCGGATCGAGGTCAAGGCCCCGAACGCCAAGGTCGGCATCGTCGCCTCCGGCTCGTGCTACGACTCGATGCGCCAGGGGCTCAAGGACCTCGGCCTCGACCACGACGATCTGATGGCCGCCGGCATCCGAGTGCTGCGTCTGGGCATGATGTGGCCGGTCGAGCCGACCATCGTCTCGACGTTCGCCGAGGGGCTCGACGAGATCGTCGTCGTCGAGGACAAGACCTCCTTCATCGAGCAGGGCATCCGCGAGATCCTCTACGGGGAGCCGACCGCTCCGGTCATCATCGGCAAGAAGGACCGCAACGGGGTCCCGCTGGTCCCGCTCGACGGTGAGCTGACCGCCGGCCGCCTGCTCGCGCCGCTGCGCCGTGCGCTGAAGGGCCACGCCGAGCTCAAGGCCGCCGGCCCGGCCCGGATCGACCTGCCGCTGCTGTCGACCTCGCGCACGCCCTACTTCTGCTCCGGCTGCCCGCACAACCGCTCCACCGCGCTCCCGGAGGGGAGCCTGGGTGGTGGCGGCATCGGCTGCCACACCCTGGTCACCGCCTCCCAGCGTGAGGACAGCGCGGTCGTCGGCATCACCCAGATGGGTGGCGAGGGCTCGCAGTGGATCGGCCAGGCGCCCTACAGCCATGCGGGCCACACGTTCCAGAACGTCGGCGACGGCACGTTCTTCCACTCCGCTCAGCTGGCCATCCAGGCGTGCGTCGCGGCGGGCGTCAACATCACCTACAAGCTGCTCCACAACGACGTCGTCGCGATGACCGGTGCCCAGAAGCGTCAGGGCGAGGTCGAGATGGCGCAGCTCACCCACAAGCTGATGAACGAGGGCGTCAAGGCGATCATCGTGGTCGCCGACGAGCCCAAGCGCTACCGTCGCGCCAGCTTCCCCGCCGGCGTACGTCTGTGGCACCGCGACCGCCTCGACGACGCCCAGCGCGAACTGCGCGAGATCGAGGGCGTGACCGTGCTGATCTACGACCAGCACTGCGCCGCCGACGCGCGCCGCCAGCGCAAGCGCGGCACGATCGAGCCCCGCAACACCCGGATCGTGATCAACGAGGCCGTCTGCGAGGGCTGCGGCGACTGCGGCGTGAAGTCCAACTGCCTCTCCGTGCAGCCGGTCGAGACCGAGCTGGGCCGCAAGACCCGCATCGACCAGACCTCGTGCAACACCGACTACACCTGCGTCGAGGGGGAGTGCCCCTCGTTCATGGCGGTCGAGACCGACCCGACGGCCAAGAAGGCCAAGAAGTCCACGCCGACGCCGCCCGAGGTCGCCGACCCCGGCTATGACGCGCTGGACCGGACCTACGGGGTCTTCATGGCCGGCATCGGCGGCACCGGCATCGTCACCGTCAACCAGGTGCTCGCCACCGCGGCGCTGCGTGCCGGCTTCGGCGTGGAGTCGCTCGACCAGGTCGGGATGAGCCAGAAGGCGGGCCCGGTGACGGGTCACCTGCGGTTCGGGCCGGGTGCGATCGACCCCTCCAACCGGGTCACCCCGGGTTCCGCAGACGCGCTGCTGGGCTTCGACCTGCTCACCCTCGCCGAGGGCAAGAACCTCGCCTACGGCGACCCGGCGCGCACCCGCGCGGTGGTGTCGACCAGCAAGACGCCGACGGGTCCGATGGTCTACGACAAGGACATCGCCTACCCGGCCGACGACGAGCTGCTCACCCGGGTCAACGGCGTGACCTCCTCGCTGCGCGCGTTCGACGCGCTCAGCGCCGCGGAGACGCTCTTCGGCAACACCGCGGCGGCCAACTTTCTGCTGGTCGGTGCCGCCTACCAGGCCGGCGCGCTTCCGATCCCGGCCGAGGCCATCGAGGAGGCCATCGGCATCAACGGCGTCGCGGTCAGCGCCAACGTCGCCGCGTTCCGCTGGGGCCGTGCCTCGGTCGCCGCGCCGGACGAGTTCGCCCAGGCCACCGGCACCGCCACCGCGCCGGTCGAGGAGATCGTCGTACCGGCTCTGGACGAGGCGAAGCTCGATGGCGAGGTGCGCCGGCTCGTCGAGTTCCGCGCCCCGAAGCTCGTCGCCTTCCAGAACCAGCAGACCGCCCGCGGCTACGTCGAGCTCGTCGACCGGATCTGGAACGCCGAGCGTGCCGTCACCGCGGACACCCGTTTCTCCGAGGCGGTCGCCCGCTACCTGTTCAAGCTCACCGCCTACAAGGACGAGTACGAGGTCGCCCGGCTCCTCACCGCGCCGGCCGCTCTCGACGGTGTCCGCGCGGAGGTCCAGGGCAAGATCAGCTTCAAGCTCTCCCCGCCGGTCTTCGGCGCCTTCCTCAAGGGCCGCAAGATGACCTTCGGTCCGCGCTCCCACTTCATGCTCCGCATGCTGGCGACGATGAAGTTCCTGCGCGGCACGGCGCTGGACCCGTTCGGTCGGGCCCACGTACGCCGCACCGAGCGCGCCCTGCTCGCGCACTACACCGAGCTCGTCACCGGTCTCGCCACTGACCTCACCGAGGAGTCGTACGCCCGGGCGGTCCGCCTCGCGGAGCTCCCGGACATGGTGCGCGGCTATGAGAACGTGAAGATGCGCAACGTCGAGGCCTACCGCGCGGCGCTCGCCGCCGAGGGGATCGACCTGAGTCTCTGATCAACGGCGCTCAGAGGAACGGCTCGGCCGTCGGAGGATCTCCTCCGGCGGCCGAGCTCATTTTCTCGGCCGACCACCCGAACCGGGAGCCCGTACAGCACACGGCGGAGCGGCGTACGGCTCGGACCGCTGACCGGACCGCGACGGTTGGCCCGTCATCGGGCGGTCACTAGTGTCGAGGTGATTGTGATGCAGATCACAAGCTTCCTGTTCCCTGCGCGAAGGAGCCCCCATGCGTACCTCGATCACGCGTCGTTCCGTCCTCGTCTCGGGTGCCGCAGCCGGAGCCTCGGCACTCCTGGGCACTCCTGCTGCCGTCGCCGCCGGGAGCGCCCCGAGCGCCCCGAGCGCCAGGGGTGACGGGCTGGTGACGCCGGTCGCCGAGGTTCTCGACGGCGGCGAGCAGGTGACCTCGCTGCGGATCTCGTCGGCAGCCTTGGCCCGTGCCGAGCGGTCGTCGCTCACGGCGAGCACGTTCGCCGTGCACGTCGCGGCCACCAACCCGCTGACCGGCGAGGTCGCCTACGAGCAGGACCGGGTGGTCACCGCAGCAGGCTGGTCCCGCCGCGACGAGGTCACCCTGACCCTGGAGCACGGCTGGGGCATCGCCGGCGGGGGCACGCTGAGCTACCTGGGAGCCTACGGGCGGAACGTCCTCCTGGACCTCGACTACACGATCACCCAGGTCGAGCCCCTGCAGGGCGCTGGAGGAAGTGGCCGGGTCGTGATCGACTCCTTCCGGCAGGGTGGGCTCTCCGACCCGGAGGTCGACGCGTTCGGTCATCACGCGACCGCGTCCGGCTTGAACTACCGGCTGTTCTCGCCTGCCCCGACCGCCGGCGCCGCGGGTGCGGCGCTGGTCGTCTGGCTGCACGGCGGCGGCGAGGGCGGCCTGCTCACCGACGGCCACGACTACTACGACAACGAGACGCAGCTGCGCGCCAACCGAGGTGCGCTCGGGTTCGCCACCCCGGAGGCGCAGGCTCACTTCGGCGGAGCGTACGTGCTCGCACCGCAGTCGACGTCCGCCTGGATGCTGGACGGCGACCGATTCGCACCGCTCGTCATGGAAGCGATCGAGGAGGTCGTCGCGACCCACCGGATCGACCGGCGACGGATCCACGTGGTCGGCTGCTCCAACGGTGGCTACATGTCGCTGAAGATGGTCGCCGAGCATCCGGAGGTGTTCGCGACCTCGACGCCGATCTGTTGTGGCATCGGCGCGCGCGACGGGTCGAACACCTACTTCATCTCCGACACCGAGCTCGAGGCGATGACGACGCCGACCTGGTTGGTCGCCTCCGCCGACGACACCACGCTGGACCCGCAGGCGAACACCGTCTACGCCCACGAGCGGATCGACGGATCGATCATGAGCCTCTACGACGGCGTCACCTGGGACGGCAACACCTTCCCCGGCCACTGGTCGTGGATCTACGTCGCGCGCAACGACCCGAGCCACGCGGGCCAGAGCATCTGGGAGTGGATGGCGACCGCGAAGCGGTGACCGGAGGCGTCCGGTGCGTGCTCGCGGCCGAGGGGATCGACCTAGGCCGTGTCTCCCAAATCCACGCCCGCTACGCGCCGTTTCGCATCCGATCTGGCTGCGTTGCCGCCACTCGAAAGCCGTCAGGATGCCTTCCCGCCGGAGGTCTGAACGAAGTGGCCTTTGCCAGATCTGCCCGAAACGCCGCTCGCGGCCGCCGTGTCTTTGGGAGACACGGCCTAGAGCACGCCGAACGCCTCTGCCAGCTTCGACTGCGCCCCTGCGCTGTCGAGGCTGGCCTCCACCCGGCGGATGGTGCGGGCAGAGGGATAGACGAAGTAGGCCATCAGCGCCAGCGAGATGAGGGCCCCGATGGCGTACGTCATCAGCTGGCCCTCGGTGAGAACGAAGGCCAGCGCGAGCGAGACGAGCGCGACGAGCTCGCTGAGCACGAGCCGGAGGAACATCGAGCTCTGCTGCCTCTGCAGCGCCTCTCTCGTCGCCCGCTCGGGATCCGTGCCGGGTGTGATCGGCTCGACCCGGAACCCGATCGTCGAGCAGAGCACGAAGACCACGACACCGGCCGCGACCTGCCCGCCGATGATGTACGCCGAGGGCAGCGTGAGGTCGGCCTCGGGAACGCTGAGGGCGACGACGACCCCCAGCACCACCAGCGTGGACATGACCGCGATCGCCAGCATCTGGGACGTACGCATCGCTTGTGTGGGCATCCTGAGCTCCTTCTCGGCGGACCGGGAAGCAATCTAGCGGACCCGGAGCGCTGGTCCGGGCCGGACGTCACCGTGGCCCGGGATGCTGGGTGCATCCCGGGCCACGGTCGCGAGGGTCAGCTGCGCCAGGAGATGAGCGCGTCGAGTGCCTCGATCCGCTCTCCGGAGACCAGCAGCGGGTTGACCTCGAGCGACTCGAGGTCGTCGCCGAGCGCCACCGCGATCGCGCCGATCCTGGCCACCACACCGGCGAGCGCATCCATGTCGACCGAGGCCTGGCCCCGAGCTCCCCGGAGGATCGCAGCGCTGCGCAGCGACTCGGCCGCCTGCCTGGCCTCGGTCTCCGAGACCGGCAGCAGCCGGAGCTGGGAGTCACCGAGGATCTCGACCCAGACGCCGCCCATGGCGACTGCCAGGGTGAGGCCCCACGAGGGGTCGCGGACGACCCCCACGAGCAGCTCCGTGCCACCTGAGCGCATCGGCTGGACGATCGTCGTGGTGCCGTCGTGACCGGCCTCCGCGAGGGCGTCGGCGATCCGCGCAGCCGCGGCTCGGACCGACTCCTGGTCGCGCAGGCCGAGCTCCACGCCACCGAGATCGCTCTTGTGCTCCAGGTCGTCGGCAGCCGCCTTGAGCACCACCGGGAAGCCCACCTCCTCCGCGAGGCGCGCAGCCTCGTCGGGTGAGGTGGCGACCCGGGAGGGCACCATCGGGATCCCGTTGGCGGACAGGAACGCGGCGGCATGACGCTCGGTCCAGGTTCCGGTGCGCGGTGGCAGCCCGTCCGGCACCGTGACCTCGACCGAGACCGGCGTGTCCACGCCCGCCTGATGGCGCCGGTAGGTCCGCGACCAGCGGACCGCATGCCCCAGAGCGGTCATCCCGTGCTCGATGCCACCCGCGATCTGCGGATAGTCAGCCGCCTCCCGCAGTGCCCGCCCGGTCTCGCTCACGTCGACCAGGACGTTGCCCACGATCACGACCGGCTTCGGGGAGGAGCGGATCACCTGTCCGGTGTGCCGGTAGGTCTCGACGGCGAGGTCGAAGTCCGGAGTCGCCCGTGGCATGTCCTGCAGCAGCATGATCACGTCGACGCCAGGATCGGCCGCGACGACGTCGAGCGCCTTCGACATGAGCTGGCGGTCGAGCAGGACGTAGCCGGTGACGTCGAGCGGGTTGTTCGGCGTCGCGAACGGCGGCAGGATCTCCCGGAGCGCTGTCGTCGTCGCCCCGGCGAACTCCGGCAGCTCCAGACCTTCGTCCTCGGCCCGGTCGGAGATGATCTCGGAGGCGCCGCCCGAGGGGGTCACGACGCCGATCCGGTTGCCCGGCAGCGGGCCGGTCTCGGCGAGCATGCCGGCGGTGACCATGAGGTCCTCCAGCGAGCCCACCCGGATCACGCCCAGCTGCCGGAAGGCGGCGTCGACGGTCTTGTCGTCGCCGACGAGGGCGCCGGTATGGGCCTGCGCGGTCCGAGACGCCTTCGCGCTGCGACCGATCTTGAGCGCCACGATCGGTTTGCCGGCCGCGAGTGCCCGCCGGGCGATCTCGGCGAACTCCTCCGGGTGTCGGATGCTCTCCAGGAAGAGCGCGATCACCTTGGTCGTGGGGGAGTCGACCAAGGCGTTCATCACGTCGGTCACCGACATCACGGTCTCGTTGCCCATCGAGACCAGCAGCGAGATCCCGATGTTGCGGGCCTGGGCGAAGGCCAGCACGTTGCTGGCCAGCGCACCGCTCTGCAGCACGACGCCGACCGAACCACCCAGCAGCGGGGGCGGGATGGGCAGTCCGTACGGCGTGACGGAGTCGGCCGCGTTGATGAACCCGTTTCCGTTGGGGCCGAGGATCGTCAGGTCGTGGCGCCGCGCGATGTCGGCGACCTCCTGCTCCCGGACCGCGCCCTCACCGCCGACCTCGCCGTAGCCGGCGGTGAGGATCACGTAGTTGCGGATGCCCCGGGCTGCGCCATCCTCGAGGATCCGGGGAACGACCTCGATCGGCGTCATGACGTACGCCAGGTCGACCGGTCCGGGGATGTCGGTGAGGCTGCGGTGGGTCTCGACGCCGTGGACGACAGGCGTCTTGGGGTTCACCAGGTGCACGTCTCCGGCGAAGCCGTGCTGGAGCAGGTTGTTGTAGGTGCTCGTGGACCAGCCCGACTTGTCGGTCGCCCCGACCAGGGCGACCGACTTCGGGCGGAAGAACTCCTGCAGCCTGTCGGCGTCGAGCATGCTCATGGCGCCTCCTCCGTAGCGCAGGCGCCAGAATACGGACGCGGCGCCCTGACGTGTTCGATGGTCGCTCGCTTGCGCTCGCTCATGCCAGCGACGCTCCCACCTTGACGTGGCCCTTGAGGAGGTTTCGGGCGATCGTGCGGCGCTGGATCTCGTCGGTGCCCTCGAAGATGCGGAGCAGGCGCAGCTCGCGGTACCAGCGCTCCAGCGGGAGCTCCTTGGTGTAGCCCATGCCACCGTGGATCTGCAGGACACGGTCGACGACACGGTTGGCCATGTTGGTGCCGTAGAGCTTCGCGATCGAGGACGCGTGCCGGGCGTCCACGCCGTTCTCGACCTGCCAGGCGGCGTGCAGCGTCAGCCAGCGCGCGGCCTCGAGCTCGACGGCGCTGTCGGCGATGTGGCCCTGGATGAACTGGTAGTTGGCGATCGGCTGGCCCATCGAATGCCGGTTGTTGGCGTGCTCGATGGCCATCTCGAGCATGCGCTCGGCGGCGCCGATGGCTCCGGCCGGAATCATGAAGCGACCGTTGCCGATCCACTGCATCGCCAGCTCGAAGCCCTTGCCCTCCTCGCCGAGGATGTGATCGTTCGGGACACGTACGTCCTGGAAGCTCAGCGCTGCCGGTCCCCACTCGCCCATGGTCGGGATGGGCGTGGACTCCCAGCCCATCGCGCGGTCGACCAGGAAGCAGGTGACGCCGCCGTCGGCACCCTTCCCCGGATCGGTGACGGCGAAGACCATCACGAAGTCGGCCTCGTTGCCGTTGGTGATGAAGATCTTCTCGCCGTTGATCACCCAGTCGTCGCCGTCGCGGACCGCCCGGGTCCGGATGTTGCGGGCGTCGGAGCCGGCACCGGGCTCGGTGATGGCGAAGCAGCTGCGGCGCTCGCCCTCGATGGTGGGGATGAGGTATTCCTGCTTCTGGGCCTCGGTGCCGGCGTAGAGGATGTTGTCGGCGCTGCCGCCGAAGCGGAACGGCACGAAGGTGCGGCCGGACTCGCCGGTGATGATCGCCGACATCAGCGCGCCGGCGGCCATGCCGCCGTACTCCTCAGGCGTGTTGATGCCCCAGTAGCCGTACTTGCGGGCCTTGGCCTGCAGGTCCTTGAGCTGTCCGGGCTCGAGGGCCGGCTTCCCGTTCCGCTCGTTGAGGAGAACCTGGTCCTCCAGTGGCATCACCTCCTTGGTGATGAACTGGCGCACCGCCTCCTTGACCGCTCGATGCTCTTCTCCCAGTGCGAAGTCGATCATTGCCCGCTCCTTCAGATAGAGTGAGTTTCTAGAATCATTTTCTAGAATGGACTATGAGAAGCGTCACGCAGTCGCGGTTCGTCGTCAAGAGGAATTGCGCATATTCTGAGAAGATCCCGCAGGACGACGAGGAGTGAAGATGTCGCTAGAGGTCGAACCGCAGCGCACCGGCGGGCGGCGCTGGGCCAGGACCGAGGAGACGCGCCGCCAGCTCCTGGACGCATCCCGCGAGGTCTTCGCCGAGAAGGGCTACACGGTCGCGAGCGTGTCCGACGTCGTTGCCCGCGCCGACTCCAGCGTCGGCAGTGTCTATCACCACTTCGGCGGCAAGGAGCAGCTCTACCTCGCCCTGTGGGAGGAGTACGTCGATCGGCTCGCTGCCGCTGCTGCCGCCAGCGTGGCGAAGGTGCGCAAGAGCGGGGTCGAGTCGCCGCTGGACCAGTTCGAGGCCGGCGCGCTGGCCTATCTGGACGCGGTCTGGGAGGACCGCGAGCTGCTTCCGGTGTTCTACGCCGGCGACGGTCCTCCTGGGTTCGAGGTGATGCGCCGACGCCGCAACACCGAATGGATCCGCCGCAACCTGCAGGTGCTCGGTCTCGGTGCCAGCGACGAGGACAAGCTGCTCGGTGCGATCCTGACCGCGCTCATCGGCGAGGCGGCCCGGATGACGGCCGGTTGCGAGACGAAGCGCCAGGCGAGGCGGGTCGCGCGGCACGCGATCGCGCTGGCCCAGCGGCTCTTCGACGGAGAGATCGCGACGGACTCGCCGCCGGCGCCCGAGTAGGCCGCCGACGGCGTCCCGACGGTCAGCGCCAAGTGGCCAGGCCTCGGTCGATGACCACGGTGCCGTCCTCCTTCCTGGTCTGGAAGGCGGTCGTGGTGTCGTCGACCCGCCACATCGCGACCTGAAGGGTCTCCCCGGGAAGGACCGGCGCCGAGAACCGCCCGCTCATCGACGCCAGCCTGTCGCCATCACCCCCGGTGATCGTGCGGACCAGCGCCCGGCCGGTGACCCCGTAGGTGCAGAGCCCGTGCAGGATCGGCCGTTCGAACCCGCCGCGGGCGGAGAAGCGCGGGTCCGAGTGCAGCGGGTTGCGGTCGCCGCTGAGGCGGTAGAGAAGCGCCTGGCCCGGCCAGGTCGGCATCGTCACCACCTCGTCGGGTTCACGCTCCG
The DNA here is from genome assembly GCF_037137035.1 of Nocardioides sp. CCNWLW239. Lineage (NCBI taxonomy): Bacteria > Bacillati > Actinomycetota > Actinomycetes > Propionibacteriales > Nocardioidaceae > Nocardioides > Nocardioides sp. CCNWLW239. The sequence continues at coordinate 133,055 of NZ_JBBBNW010000003.1, forward strand.
GGATCGGCGAGGCGACCTTGGGACCCGGGTCGCCGCCGAACCCGCCCTCACCACGGATGAACACCGAGCTGCGGGTGGTCACGACAGCCTCTCCCGTCGCCGGGTCGACCGCTTCGGACTCGCTCGCCACCAGGGCGCCCGACCCCTTGTCGTACATGCCCGTCACCTGGGAGGTGAGCGATACGGTTCCCTCCGGGGTCAACGGTCGGTGCAGGACCACCTCCTGCTCGGCGTGGACCAGCATGGCCGGGTTGAAGTCGCCCATCTTCCGGCCGCCGCGCCGGGTGCCCCAGGTGACCATCACCCCGAAGGTCGGCAGCACCTTCTGCTCCGGGCACGCGTCGTCGCCGTGCTCGCTGGTGTAGCGCAGGTCGGCCAGCGGGTCGTCGTGCCCGGCCCCGACCCCGAGGGCGTACAGCAGGGTGTCGGCGCTGGTCCAGGAGCGCTCCTCGGGCTCAGAGCGTAGGCCGATGACGGACCGGTCCAGACTCATTCCTCGGGCGTCCTTCCACTGGTGAGCGAGTTGGCGCGGGCCTCCGCGATCATGCTGGGGAGCACCACGTCGAGCTCTTCGACGGTCCACGGACCGTCCTTCTCCTCGGTCGGCCCGGCGACCCAGCCCTCGGCCACGCTCACGTGCCCACCACGTACGTTGAAGACGCGCCCGGTCACGTCGCGCCCGGCCGGCGAGGCCAGCCAGGCCACGACCGGGGAGACGTTCTCCGGTGCGCCCGGGTTCCACTCGCCCTCGGCCACCTGGGGTCGGTGGGGGTTGAGGTTCTCGGTCATCCGGGTCAGCGCCGCCGGGGCGATCGCGTTGACGGTGATGCCGTAACGGCGCAGCTCCTGGGCGGCGATCACGGTCATCGCCGCGATGCCCGCCTTGGCGGCGCCGTAGTTGATCTGTCCGGGGTTGCCGTAGATACCGGAGGAGGAGGTGGTGTTGATGATCCGGGCATCGACGTCCTCGCCCTTCTTGGAGAGCTCACGCCAGTGCTGCGCGGCCACGCTCATCGGTGCGAAGGTGCCGCGGAGATGGACCTTGATCACCGCGTCCCACTCGTCGATGGACATGTTCACCAGCATCCGGTCGCGCAGGATGCCGGCGTTGTTGACCAGCACGTCGACCTTGCCCCATTCGTTGAGGGCGTCCTGGAACAGCTTCTGGGCGCCCTCCGGGTCGCTGATGTCGCTGCCGTTGGCGATCGCCTCGCCACCGAGAGCACGTACTTCTTCGACGACCTGCTGGGCCGGGTCCTCGGCCTTGCCGGTGCCGTCGAGGCCGGCGCCGAGGTCGTTGACCACGACGGCGGCTCCGCGCCGGGCGAACTCGAGCGCGTGCGCGCGGCCGAGGCCACGCCCGGCGCCGGTGATGATGACGACCTGTCGGTCGGTGTCTGTCATGGGTCTGCTCCTTCGGGTGGTGGGGTCAGTGCTGGTCAGTGCTGGTCAGGGCTGGTCAGGGCTGGTCAGGGCTGGTCAGGGCTGGTCAGGGCTGGTCAGGGCTGGTTGGCGAGAATCAGCGTCGCCGCGCTCATGAACATGCCGCCGTTGCCGAGCACCAGGCTGGTGCTGACGCCGTCGACCTGCGCGGCGGCCTCGCCGCGCAGCTGGCGTACGGACTCCTGGATCGCGAACATCCCGTACATGCCGGTGTGGGTGTAGGACATGCCGCCGCCGTTCGTGTTCATGGGCAGCCGGCCGCCGGGGGAGGTGTGACCCTCGGCGACGAACGCCCCCGACTCGCCGCGGCCGACGAAGCCCATGTCCTCGAGGCCGTAGAGCGGGACGTGGGCGAAGGCGTCGTAGATCATCAGGTGGTCGATGTCCGCCGTGGAGGTGCCCGACTCCTTGAACGCCGCCTGGCTCGACAGCGTGAACTGCTTGCAGCGGGTCATGTCCTCCATCTGTGAGACCAGCGGGGTCGTGGCCGCCTCGCCGGTGCCGAGGATGTGGACCAGCGGCTTGTCGCTGCCGTGCGCCTCGGCGAACTCGCGGGAGGCGACGACCAGGGCACCACCGCCGTCGGTCACCAGGCAGCACATCAGCAGCGTGAACGGGTCGGCGATCATCTTCGCGCCGAGGACCTCGTCGACGGTGACCTCGTCGCGGAACATCGCCCGCGGGTTGCGGGAGGACCAGCGGCGTTGCGCGACCGCGACCTCGGCGAGCTGCTCCAGGGTGTTGTCGGTCTCGTGCAGGAACCGGCGGGCGGGCACGGTGAAGCTGGTCGGCGGACCGACGATCCCGTACGGCATCTCGAACTGCGCCATCACGGAGTCGTTCCCACGGGGATACGGTGGTGCGCCCACCCGGGACCGTCCGGACTCGCCGTGGGTCACCAGCACGACGTCGGCGTAGCCGGCCTTGATCGCCGCTGTCGCGTGACGTACGTGGAAGAGGAAGGACGAGCCGCCGACCCCCGTGCCGTCCACGTAGGTCGGCGTGATCCCCAGGGCGTGCGAGACCTGGACCGGACCGGGGACCGAGACCGAGGCGATGCCGTCGACCTGGTCCTTGGTCAGGTTCGCGTCGGCGAGCGCACGCCGCGCCCCCTCGACATGCAGCTCGAGGGTCGAGGTGGTGGGCAGCTTGCCGATGTCGGTCTCGGCGGCCCCCATGATGACGACGTCGCGGCTCATCGGGCCACCTCCATCTCGTCGTTCTCCTTCGAGACGTCGTCCGTCACCGGTGCGAAGACAGGCACGGCAACGCCCGTACGCTGCTCGAACCGCACCTCCACGGGCATGTCGAGCTCCAGGTCCTCCGGCTCGGCGTCGACGATGTTGGTCATCATCCGGGGGCCCTCCTCGAGCTCGACCACGGCGATCACGGTCGGCACCGGGAAGCCCGGCGCAGGACGGTGGGAGACGACGTACGTGTGCAGCAGGCCTCGGCCCGAGCAGGTCACCCACTCGAGGTCGGTGGAGCCGCACTGCGGGCAGCTGGAGCGTGGATAGAAGAAGACCTGGTCGCAGCGGCGGCACCTCGGCAGGTCGAGGCGGCCCGCGGCGGTGGCGTCCCAGTAGGGCTGGGTCTCCGGGGTCGCCCCCGGCGCGAACCTCGCCTCCGGGGAGATCTCCGGGCTCGCCGTTCTCATCTGGTGCTGCCTCATGCGGTGCTGCCTTTCCCTCGCGTCCGTCCGGCGCGAGTGTCGAGGTAGTGGAGGATGGCCTCGACCGAGGCCCGGGCGGCCGGACGACGCTCGTCGTCGACCTTGGCGTAGACGTGGTCGGTCACGTGCTCGCGCTCCACGCCGTCCGCCAGCAGGCCGGCGATCTGGTCGATCCGGCGCTGGCGGTCGGCGATCCGTGCCTTCAGGTACGTCGTGGGCTCGCGGACCGCCGGGCCGTGGCCCGGCAGCAGGATCCAGTCGTCGTCGACCAGGTCGGCGATCCGGGCCATCGAGGCGAGCATGTCCGCGACGGTGCCGTCGGGATGGGAGATGAAGGGGTTGAACCGGGCCAGCACGGTGTCGCCGGTGAGCATGGCGCGGCGTTCACCGAGGACGAAGCTCACCCCGTCCGCGGTGTGCCCGGGCGTGGTCAGGGTGCAGATCTCGGTGCGCCGGCCCAGGTCGATCCGAGTCCCGTCGGGGATGACCCCGCGCTGGACCCGTGGCCTGATCGCTGCCTGCCAGCGCTGGGCCACCGCGTGCGCGGCCTGCGAATGGTCGCCGTGGTGGTGGCTGAGCAGGACCGTCTCGACACGGGCGCCGGCCCCGCGGACCACCTCGTCGATCCGGTCCAGGTGACCGGGGTCGGTCGGGCCGGGGTCGATGACCACGGCCCGGCCTTCCCCGGTGACGACCCAGGTGTTGGTGCCCTCGTACGTCCAGTGGTTGGCGTTCGGCGCGAGCACCAGGTGGACACCGTCAGCGACCTCGACCGGCTCCTCGGGACGTGGTGGGGCCTCGCCGACGTCCCACATCGCGAGGATGCGGCACGAGTCGTCGCGACGGTGCTCGTCCTGGACGGGAGGGCCGCTGCTCACTCCTGCTCCATCCACATGTTCTGGAGCTCGCGGGAGGAGTAGTCCGGGTGCGGGTAGTAGTCGTGGACCTTGCCCGAGTACAGCGTCTGGGTGTCGTACGCGTACAGCGGGAGCGGGGTGGAGACGTTCTCCATGATGTAGCGCTCGATGTCCTGCAGCGCCTTCTCCCGCTCGGTGTCATCGGTGATGACGCGCTGTGCGGCGACCATCTTGTCGAGCTCGGGGTCGTTGACCTTCGACCAGTTGCGGGTCCCGGTGCTGGTGTACTCCGAGGTGAGGTATTCGTCGGCCGTCAGCATGGGGGTCTGCAGGCCGTACATGATGTCGTACTTCGTCTCGGGCCACGTCGAGCTGACGTAGGTGGCGTAGTCCTGCTGGTCGATGGTCAGCTTGATGCCGATCTTGCCCAGGTCCTCCTGGATCCACTGGGCCTCGCGCAGGATCGTCTCGCCGTAGCCGTCGGTGGCGACCAGCTCGGCCGAGAAGCCGTCCGGGTAGCCGGCCTCCGCCAGCAGCTCCTTGGCCTCCTCGGGGTCGTACTTCAGCAGCTCGTCGACCTCGTCCTGGGGCATCGCGCCGAACAGCGTCGGGGTGATCGGGCCGGTGAGCGTCCCGCCCGAGCGGAGAGCCTTGATCATCCCCTCCTTGTCGATCGCCTTCGCGACCGCGAGACGGACACCGAGCTTGCTGAAGGGCCCCTCCGCGGCGTTCATGAACACACGGGTCTGGGTGATGCCCTTCTCCGTACGCAGCTGCAGCCCGTCGATCTGGTTGAGGAGCTGCTCGACCTGGCGCTTCTCGGTGGAGAGCGAGGAGATCATGTCGAGCTTGCCGCTGCGCAGCGCCGCGATCTGTGCCTGGGCGTCGGGGAGCACGGTGGTCTGGATGCCATCCAGGTGGGGGAGACCCTCGATGAAGTAGTCGGGGTTCTTCTCCATCACCCGCTCCTGGTCGCGCTTCCAGCTCTTCAGCACGAACGGCCCGGTGCCGATGGCGTCCTCGGCGAGGTTGAACTCACCCCGAGTGCCCTCGCAGGGGAGGATCGACATGAACGGGTTGGCCATCGTCTGGTCGAAGGCGGTGTTCGCCGAGGCGAGGGTGAAGACCACGGTGTACGGGTCGGGGGTCTCCAGCTTGGAGACGTTGGCGACCAGGCCGAGCTGGTGCCCGGGCAGGCTCTTGATCCGGTCGACCGTGCACTTGACGTCGGCCGAGGTGAACTCGCGGCCGTTGACCGGCGGCTTGTCGTGGAACTTCACGCCCTGACGCAGGTTGAAGGTCCAGGTCTTCAGGTCCTCCGACTTCGACCACTTCTCGGCCAGGTCGCCCTCGAGCTCGCTCGAGCCGTACTCGATGTCCTTGCCGGTCTTCGGCGCGACCAGCCGGCTGTAGACCGTGCCGACGGCGACATGGGTCATGTAGGACGCCTCCTTGTGGATGTCCAGCGACGGGGCGTCTGCGGTGGCCGCCGTGTGCAGGATGCCGCCGTCCTGCGGCGGTCCGGCGTCCTCGACGATCTTGCCTTTCCCGGAGGTGTCTGCGCCGGTGCCGCAGGCGGCGGTGAGGGCGAGGCAGGCGGCGGCCACGATCGCGCCGGCGGCCCGGGCCGATGATCTCTTGAGACGAAGGATGGGGTGGGACATCACGGACTCCTTGGGTGGGATGGGCTAGCGGCGCTGTTTGGGGTCGAGGAAGTCGCGCATGGCGTCACCGAGCAGGTTGAACGCCAGGACGGACACGGAGAGGATCAGGCCGGGGACGACGGTCATCCACGGAGCGATCTCGAGCTGGCTGCGGCCTTCGCTGAGCATCCGGCCCCAGGACGGGGTGGGTGGCGGGGTGCCGATGCCCAGGAAGCTGAGTGCGGACTCGGCGATGAGGATGACGGCGAAGAGCAGCGAGCCCATGACGAAGAGCGGGGCCATCAGGTTGGGGAGCCCGTAACGGAGCAGGATCCGTGGGGTGCTGCAGCCGACCGAGCGAGCGGCCTCGACGTACGGCTCCTCGCGGATGCGGAGCATCTCGCCGCGGGCGACGCGGTTGATCGACGGGATCACCAGCAGGCTCAGGGCGATCACGGTGTTGCGTACGCTCGGCCCGAGCAGAGCGGCCACGAACAGCAGCAGGACGATCGACGGGATCGCCATCAGGGCGTCCATGATCCGCTGCAGGACCGAGTCGACCCAGGTGCCGCCGAAGTAGCCGGACACGACGCCGATGACCAGCCCGATCGCACCGCCGAGAGCAAGGGTGGCGACCGCGATCAGCAACGAGGTGCGGGCGCCGTAGAGCGACCGGCTCAGCACGTCTCGGCCGAGCTCGTCGGTGCCGGCGGGGTGGCCGCCGACGCCCGGCGGGGTCAGCAGGTTGACCCGGTCCTGGGCGAGCGGGTCGTACGGCGCGATCCACGGTGCCAGGACGGCGACCACCACGAAGAGCGTGATCAGGAAGAGGGCGATGGCGCCGAGGGGCTGTTCCGTGGTGAACCTGACCAGGCCGCTGCGGGTCTTGGGGCGGCGGGCCGCGCGTGCGGTCCCGGAGATCGCGATGCTCATGCCGAGGCTCCTTCGTACCGGATCCGGGGGTCGATGACCGCGTAGAGCAGGTCGACCACGACGTTGACGAGGATGAAGATGGCGCCGTAGAAGATGACGCAGCCGAGGATGACCGGGTAGTCGCGCTGCCCGACGGCCTCGAAGATCAAGGACCCCATGCCCGGGATGGCGAAGATCCGCTCGAGGATGACGGTGCCGCCGAGGATGTGACCGACCTGCAGGCCGAGCACGGTGAAGACCGGGATCATGGAGCTGCGGCCGGCGTGCTTGAGCACGACCACGCGCTCGGAGGCGCCGCGGGAGCGGATGGTCCGGATGAAGTTGGAGCCCAGCACCTCCAGCAGCGAGGAGCGCAGCATCCGGGCGATGCTGGCCATCGTCGCGGCGCCCAGGGCGATCGCCGGGAGCAGCATGTGGACGAGGTTCTGGCCGAGATCCTCCGTGGGGGAGACGTACACCAGAGGTGGGGACCAGCCGAACCACAGGGCCAGGAAGGTGATCAGCAGCAGCGCCAGCCAGAAGTTCGGCAGGGACATGCCGATGACCGCCAGGAAGCGCATGACGTTGTCGATGATGCTGTGGTGTCGGATCGCCGAGAGCATGCCGAACGGCACGCCGAGCAGGACACCGAAGAGGATGGCCAGCAGTCCGAGCTCGAGGGTGGCGGGCAGGCGTTCGAGGATCTTGGTGGTGACCGGCCGCTCGTCGTCGAACGAGGTGCCCAGGTCGCCCTGGACCAGCCCGCTCACGAAGTGGCCGAACTGGGTCAGGACCGGTTCGTCCAGGCCGAGCTCGGCGGTGCGCTGGTCGATCTGGGCCTGCGTGACGCCGGGGGCGTCGGCCAGCTGGAGCCGGACGGCGTCACCGGGGATCAGGCGGATGATGAGGAAGACCAGGGTGGCGACGAGGGCGAGCACGAGCAGGCCGTAGGTCAGGCGGCGTCCGGCGTAGAGAAGCATGCGATCACCTCGCGGAAGTGGGGTCGAAGAGGTGGCAGGCGACGCTGCGGGCGTCCCCGTTCTTGCCGATCGTCAGCAGCTCCGGCTCGTCGCGGTCGCAGCCGTCGATGCTCTGGCCGCAACGTGGGTGGAACCGGCAGCCGGTGGGTGGTCGTCGGGGGCTGGGGATCTCACCGGCGAGCGGCGTCCGCAGCTGGTGGTGCGCGTCGGGGGAGGGGATCGACGACATCAGCGCCTGGGAGTAGGGATGGATCGGCCGCTCGCTGATGTCGTCGGCGTGGGCCACCTCGGCGAGCTTGCCGAGGTACATCACGCAGACGCGGTCGGAGATGTAGCGGACCACGTTGAGGTCGTGCGCGATGAAGAGGTAGGAGAGCCCCAGCTCGCGCTGGACCTCCTTGAGCAGGTTGAGCACCTGTGCCTGGACCGAGACGTCGAGAGCGCTGACGGCTTCGTCGCACACGATGAGATCCGGGTCGGTCGCGAGCGCTCGGGCGATCCCGATGCGCTGGGCCTGGCCGCCGGAGAACTGGTGGGGATACCGCTCCAGGGCGAAGGAGGGGAGCCCGACCAGGTCGAGCAGCTCCTTCGCGCGCCGGATCCGGCTGGCCCTGTCGCCCATCCGGTGGACGACCATGGGCTCGGTCAGCACCTGGGCGATGGTCATCCGCGGGTTGAAGGAGCTGAAGGGGTCCTGGAAGACGAGCTGCATGCGCTTGCGCAGCTGGGTCAGCCTGCCCTTGGACAGCGTCGCGATGTCCTGGCCGTCGAAGGTGACGGACCCGCTGGTCGGCTCGATCAGCCGCAGGATCAGCCGGCCGAGCGTCGACTTGCCGGAGCCCGACTCGCCGACCAGACCGAGGGTCTCACCGCGCTTGATGGTCAGCGAGACTCCGTCCACGGCGCGTACGGGCGGCCGTTGCGGAGTGAAGAGCCCCTTGCTGTCACCGAAGTGCTTGACGAGCCCCTGGGCCTCGACGAGAGGAGCAGCGTCCGGAACGATCATCGGGCCACCTCCGCCATCGACGCGAGCACGCCTCGCTCCTCGTCCGGGCGCCAGCAGCGGACCTGGCGCCCGGCGAGGTCGCGCAGCTGCTGGGGCTCCTCGCACTCGGGACCGGCCTCGGTGCAGCGGGTCGCGAAGCGGCAGCCGGTGGGCATCTCGTTGAGCGCGGGGACCGCCCCCGGGATCGCCGGCATCTCCTGGTCGCGCGGGGTGTCTCGTCGGGGGATCGCGGCGAGCAGAGCCTGGGTGTAGGGATGCTGCGGCCGGTCGAGGATCTCGTCGGCGGTGCCCGTCTCGACGACCTGCCCGGCGTAGAAGACGACGACCCGGTCGGCCATCTCGGCGACCACACCCATGTCGTGAGTGATCAGCATCAGTCCGACCCCGGTCCGTTCCTGGAGGTCGCGGATCAGCGCGAGCACCTGGGCCTCGACGGTGACGTCGAGCGCCGTGGTCGGTTCGTCGGCGATGAGCAGGCGGGGGTCGCAGGCGAGCGCGCCGGCGATCATGACCCGCTGGCGCTGCCCGCCCGAGAGCTGGTGAGGATAGGCCTTGACCTTGGTCTCCGGCTCGGGGATGCCGACGAGGTCGAGCAGCTCGACTGCGCGCTCGCGGGCCTGCCGCTTGGAGACGTCGTGGTGGATCCGGTAGGCCTCGACGAGCTGGTGGCCGATCGTGTAGAGCGGATCGAGGGAGGTCATCGGGTCCTGGAAGATCACCGAGATGTCCTTGCCGCGGACGGTGCGCATGTCCTGGTTGGACGCGCCGGTGATGTCCCTGCCGTCCCAGGTGATCCGGCCGCCGCTGACCCGGCCATTTCCCAGCAGACCGAGGACGGCGAGGGCCGTGACGCTCTTGCCGGACCCGGATTCACCGACCACGGCGACGGTCTCACCCGCGTCGATCCAGAGGTCGACGGCGTTGAGCGCCTCGACCGTCCCGCCCCCGGTCCGAAACTCGACGTGAAGATCCTCGATGCGCAGAAGTGGCTCGTTCGCGGACCCCGTTGGTGCTCTCATATCTGACCCTCCCGTTCGTGTCCGCGACCCGTGCCGGTCGCCGATGCTGGTGGCTCAATCTAGAATCACGCTCTAGGATGAGATTCATCATTGGGTCGCCGAACGGGTGTGTCAAGGGTCACAATCCGGATATCGGACTTTCTTTCCAGGACGCCCCCGTCCGGCGCAGGTCGTGCCGGGGCGTACGACGCACGTGGCGCCGGGTCGTGCGGCGCAGGAGGTTGAATGAGCGAGTCCGAACCCACCGAGGTGACGGCGGCAGCGCGTTCCACGCTGATCGTGGTCTGCCTGGTCAGCGCGGTGATGGCGCTCAACGCCAGTTCGCTGAACGTGGCGCTGCCGACACTGAGCAGGGAGTTCGAGGCGAGCTCGACGGAGGGGAGCTGGCTGCTGCTCTCCTACATGGTCGCCAACACCGCCTGTCTGCTCCTCTTCGGGCGCCTCAGCGATGTCTGGGGACAGCGCGGCCTCTATCTGAGCGGCTTGGTGATCTTCTCGGTGACGAGCCTGCTGGCCGGCTTCGCGCCGAACGTCGAGGTGCTCATCGGGCTCCGGGTGGTCTCCGCCATCGGTGGCGCGGTGCTCATCGGCAACGGCGCCACGCTCATCCACCAGGCCTTCCCGCGGGCCTCTCTCGGCGGCGCCATGGGTCTGTACGCGGCGTCCTTCCCGACCGCCAACCTGGTCGGGCCGACGCTCGGTGGCCTGATCGTCGACCACGTCGGATGGCAGTGGGTGTTCTGGTTCAACGTGCCGGTCTGCCTGATCGCGCTGGCGGCGGGGCACGCGCTGCTGCCGCGGCCGGTGGTGGACAAGCGTGCGGTCGGGCTCGACCTCCCCGGCAACCTGGTGATCATGGTCGGCGTGGTCATGCTGACGCTCGGGATCACATCGCTGACGGACCTCGGCTGGCGCCATCCGCTGGTGATCGGCGGCATCGTGGGATCGGTGCTGCTGGTCCCGGTCCTGCTGCTCGTCGAACGGCGGGCAGCCGCGCCGGTGGTCGACGTGGTCGTCATCCGTCGGGTCGGGCGACTCTTTCTCGCCGGCTTCTTCACCGGCGCCGGACGGTTCCCGCTGATCGTGCTCGCCAGCCTCTACTTCCAGAGCGTCGTTCGCGTCGCCCCCGGCACGGCGGGGATGATGCTTCTGCCGATGCCGGTCGGGATGATCCTCGCCTCGCTGACCCTCGGTCGGCTGTCCCGCCGGTGGACCGCGCACCAGATCATGTCGGGCGGATCGGTGGTGGGTACGTGTGGCGTCGCCCTGGTGGCGCTCGCCATCCATCTCGAGCAGACCTGGCTGGTGATGGCGACCCTGGCCATCGTCGGCCTGGCGACGGGACTCTTCATCGGGACCAACGCGACGGTCCTCCTGGAGCGTGCTCCGGAGGAGGCGCTCGGCGTGGTCAACGCCACCCGGCTGATGCTGCAGAACACCGGCAACGTCCTGAGTCTCGCCATCGCCCTCACGCTTCTCGCCGCGCTGTTGCCGTCCGGGCTCGGGGAGGCGGTGCTCGCTGCGAACGTACCCGCCGGTGAGGTCGGCGCGGTCACCGCTGCCTTCACGCTCGTCTGCCTCTTCCTGCTCGCGCTCGGCGCGGTCGGGGCCTGGTACTCGTTCCCGCGTCGCGCCGACGCGGCGAGCGGGTTACGGGGTGGCGGTCCGAGCCAGGTGCGTCCGGGTGATGAGGAGGCCGAAGAGGGTCGCGAGGACGTACATCACGATGCTGTAGACGGCGGCCGGGATGGCGACCGTCGTGTTGTCGAGGACGCTCAGGGCGATGGTGAGCGCGATGGTGGTGTTGTGGATCCCGACCTCCATCGAGGTGGCGATCGCCTGCTTCTCACCGAGCCGGAACACCCGGGCGCCGAGGTAGCCGAGAGACAGGCTGGCGGCACAGAACAACGTGACGACGATCCCGATCTCCTGGACGTAGCCGGCGATGTTCTCCCGCTCGCCGAGGATCGCGCCGACCGACACCATCACCAGCACGACGATCGAGAAGATCCGGACCGGCTTGTCCGCGCGGGCCGCGAACGTCTCGGACCGGCCCCGCACGAACATCCCGATGCCGACCGGGACGAGCACGATCGCGATGACCTGCACGACCTTGCCGAACTGCAGGCCCAGGGTGTCGCCGGCGTCGAAGTAGCCGATCGCCGCGTTGGTGATGAGCGGGATGGAGACCGCCGCGAGCACCGAGTTGACCGCCGTCAGGGTGACGTTGAGCGCGACGTCACCGCGGAAGAGGTGACTGAAGAGGTTCGCCGTGGTCCCACCCGGGGACGCGGCCAGCAGCATGACACCGACCGCGATCAGCGGATCCACGTCGGCGATCAGGACCAGCGCGAACGCGATCAGCGGCAGCACCAGGATCTGCAGCGTGAGCGCGACGAAGACGGCTCGCGGGGTGCGTACGACCCGGCGGAAGTCTCCCGGTGTCAGGCTCAGTCCCAGCCCGAACATGATGATGGCCAACGCGATGGGGAGGCCGACCGAGAGCAGGGCCGAGTCGTTCACTGTGTTCCTCCAGCATGCGGGGCCGCCGCCAGGGGCAGCCAGAAGAGACGTGCGTCACAGTGGACCACGTGGAAGGGGTAGGTCACAGCGTTATCCGGACATTCGGCCGGCGACGAGCACATCCCCTGCCGTGAGCGGTTCTCGGCTCGCGACAGGGGATGTGCGGGTGGGCATCGCCGCCGTCACGACAGCTTGGCGGCGACCTTGTCGAGGGTGGCTCGCAGGGTGTCCCGGTAGATGTCGTGGTCGGGGAGCCGGGCGTCGCAGAACGCGGCCAGATCCGCCCCGGTGACCTCGACGACACTGCGACCGGCCGCGGCCTCGGTCTCGAACAGGTCCAGGACCTCGCGGAGGATCTCGACGATGTCCATGCCGTCGCCGGCGGTGAACCGCCACATGTAGCTCTTCATCTCGGCGTAGACGGTGCGATAGTCGGCGGGGAGTGCGGCGGCGCGGGCCTCCATGCGCTTCCAGTCCTTCTTGTCCCCGATGAGGCGGGCGAGAGTGTTGTTCATGACGGTGCTCCTTCGGTTGGGTGCTTCGGTGTCGGCCCCTTGTCCGGGGCCGTGAAAGAAGCGTGCAGCCCTGACGCTGCGTCAGGGTCAAGCACCGAACCCGAAGAAGTTTTCCTCCAGGTCGCCAGATCTCATGCGGCGAGCGCGGCGGACGCCCACCCTCCAAGACGATTCGGCGACCTTGACCCGACTATGTAGAGTAAGTCAGGTTATTTAACGAGCCCGAGATTCTCGATCATCCCCAGGAGGTTCGCATGGAGCGCCTGCTCGTGTTCGCGCTCGTCGGTCTGGCGGCCCAAGCGGTCGACGGGTCGTTGGGCATGGCGTACGGCGTCACGTCGAGCACCCTGCTGGTGGCGACCGGTGTCGCGCCGGCGGTCGCCTCGGCGTCGGTGCACCTGGCCGAGGTGGGCACCACGTTCGTCTCGGGCGTGGCTCACTGGAGGCTGGGCAACGTCGACTGGAAGGTCGTGGCCAAGATCGCGATCCCCGGTGGCATCGGCGCCTTCGCCGGTGCGACGGTCCTCTCCGGTCTCTCGACCGAGAGCGCCACGCCCTGGGTGGCCGGTCTCCTGCTCCTGCTCGGCCTCTACATCGTCGCGCGCTTCGTCTTCGGGAAGCCGCCGGTCTTCATCCCGGGTCGCCGCCCGGGGCTCGGTCTGCTCGCCCCGCTGGGTCTGTTCGGCGGCTTCATCGACGCCACCGGGGGCGGAGGCTGGGGGCCGGTCACCACGCCCACGCTGATCTCCAGCGGCACCCTGCACCCGCGCAAGGTGATCGGTTCGGTCTCCACCGCCGAGTTCGTCACCACGCTCTCGGCGAGCGTCGGATTCCTGGTCGGCCTGGCCGGGGAGGCGCTCGACTGGCGGGTCGTCGGCGGCCTGCTCGTCGGCGGTGTCATCGCCGCGCCGTTCGCCGCCTACCTCGTCAAGCACCTCTCGCTGCCGGTCCTCGGCGGCCTGGTCGGCAGCATCATCCTGGTCACCAACGGACGTACGCTCCTGCGCAGCTTCGAGGCCGAGTCGGTGGCCGCGTACGGCCTGCTCTTCGCCGTCGCTGCGGTCATCGTCTTCGTCGCGCTGCGCAAGGCCCGTCGTGAGGGCGCGGTGGCGGCGGAGCCGGAGACCGAGACCGTCGGCGTCTGAAAACTCTCGTCGAAGCCGATGTCGAAGACGGAGGATGGTGTTCGACGCACATGCGTCGGCCACCGATCAGCGGTGGCCCCGAAGTGAGGAGCACACCATGCCCCGATTCATGGGTTTCGTGAAGATGGAGGAGGGGATCGGCCCGGCGCCGGAGGCCCTCTTCAAGGCGATGGACGCGTACGTCGGCGAGCAGGCGGCCGCTGGCCACTTCCTGGACGGCGGCGGCCTCTTCGGCACCGAGGACGCCGTGAACTTCCTGGTGGAGAAGGGCGAGGTCACCCGGGTCGACGGCCCGTACGCCGAGGCCAAGGAGGTCGTCGGCGGGTGGGCGCTGATGCGGTACGACAGCCTGGAGGAAGCGATCGCCGGGCAGGAGGAGTTCGCCCGGTTGCACGCGATCCACTGGCCTGAGTGCAAGGTCGTCGCCACGCTGCGCCAAGTCTCCGAGCCGGAGTAGCCGAGCCGAGCAGCCGAGCGGGATCAACCGCGCCGGCCGCCTGAGCCGTTCCGGGCGACCACGACCGGAACGACTCAGGCCGGTCTATGACGCCTGCTCACGCGGGCGCGGGACGGCGGCGACGAGCTGCTGGGTGTAGGGATGCTGGGGCGAGGTGAAGACGGTGGCAGGGTCGCCGTCCTCGACGATCTTGCCCGACTGCATGACGTAGACGTGGTGGGCGACGAGGTGGACGACGGCGAGGTCGTGGCTGATGAACAGATAGGACAGGTCCTGCTCCCGCTGGAGCGTCACCATCAGCTCGAGGATCTGCTCCTGGACGAGGACGTCGAGGGCGCTGACCGCCTCGTCCATGACGACGAGCTCGGGGTCGAGCGCGAGGGCACGCGCGATCGCGACGCGCTGGCGCTGGCCGCCGGAGAGCTCGTGCGGCCGCCGGCTCGCGTACGCAGCGGGCAGGGCGACCCGCTCGAGCAGGTCGGCGACGGTCTTGCGGCGGGTCGCGGCGTCCCCGATGCGGTGGACGCGGAGCGGCTCGTCGATGACCTGCGCGATCGTGTAGCGCGGGTTGAGGGAGGCGTAGGGGTTCTGGAAGACCGGCTGGATGGCGCGGCGGTAGGCGAGGAGATCCTTGCCGCGCAGGCCGGCCAGGTCGGTGCCGCGGTAGCGGACGGTGCCGGCGTCGGCCCGCTCGAGACGGAGCGCGAGCCGGGCCGCGGTGGACTTGCCCGACCCGGACTCGCCGACGATGGCGACGGTGCGCCCCTTCGGGATGGTCAGGTCGATCCCGTCCACGGCGTGGAGGTGCTCGCGTTGTCCGCGGATCCGGTAGCGGCGCACGGCGCCGGTGACCTCGAGCAGGGTCTCGGTCTTTCCTGTGGTCGATGCGGTGACCGGCGCGCTGACCTTGACCTCGGACATCGCCGGCGCGGCGGCCAGCAGCCTCTGGGTGTAGTCGTGCTGGGGAGCCGCGATCAGGGTGGCCGCGTCACCGCTCTCGACGACCCGGCCACGATGCATGACGATGACCCGGTCGGCGCGCTCCGCGGCCAGCGCGAGATCGTGGGTGATGAGCAGCACCGCGGTGCCGAGATCGGCGGCGAGCGCGGTCATCTGGTCGAGGACGCGCCGCTGCACGGTGACGTCGAGCGCTGAGGTCGGCTCGTCGGCGAGAAGCACCTCCGGTCGACAGGCGAGCGCCATCGCGATGAGCACACGTTGCCGCATGCCGCCGGAGAACTCGTGCGGATACTGGCGGAAGCGGGCGCCGGGCCGGTCGATGCCGGCTTGGCCGAGCAGGTCGACGGCGCGCTCGCGGGCAGCGCGCCCGGAGGCGAGGCCGTGGACCTCCAGCGCCTCGGTGATCTGCGCCCCGACCGTCATCACGGGGTTGAGGTTGGTCATCGGGTCCTGCGGCACCAGCCCGATGCGGCGTCCACGGATCGCGGTCATGGTCGACTCGGGTGCCCGGGTGATGTCCTGGTCGCCGAGCATGATCGTGCCGGCCGTGATCCGGCCGTTGTCCGCCAGGAGCCGGTTGACGCAGGAGGCGAGCGTGGACTTGCCCGAGCCGGACTCGCCGACGACGGCGACGGTCTCGCCTGCGGCGAGGTCGAGGGAGATGTCGTCCAGGGCCTGGACCGGTCCCTGGCTGGTGTCGAAGCCGACCGACAGGCCGCGTACGGACAGGACGGGGGTCATCGATCCTCCTGGAGGCCGGCCGCGTCGAGCAGCACCGAGATGATCTCGGTGCCGGGCACGACGTCCGGGAGCCGGGTGGGGTTGCGGTCGAGCGGGCCGAGGGGGCCGTGGAGCCGGGTCGCGCCGCCGGCGACGACGACACCGGTGTCGGGCGCGATGGCGAGGTAGGTGCCGGTGAAGCCTGGGTGGTGCAGGTAGCGGACCTCGCCGGCACGGCCGAGGAAGCCGCCGAGCGCCTGCTCGGGATGGTCCGGGTGGGGCGTCAGGAAGCGTTCGAGGACCTCATGCGGCACGAAGGAGTCCTCGCACAGAGCCGCCCCGTACGTCAGCAGGTCCTCGACGCCCGCGAACAGCCCGGCGTGCCCGGCGGCCCCGTCGAGGGCGTGCTCGGTGTTGCCGTCGTTGACCTCGCCCTGGAGGTGGCGGTCGCGCCAGCGGGAGAAACGCGCCGGCGGGATGCCGACAGGGTGTGGCTCGTCGATGGCGAGCATCGCGTACTCGTAGCCGTCGCTGTCCGCGCTCGTGGCGGCACGAGCCGGCACGATCGGTCCGAAGCGGGCGGAGAGGCCCAGCGGTTCGGCCACGATCTGCTCGTACGCCTCGTCGAGGCGGAGCGCGGTCACCTCCTCGATCACCGCGCCGAGCAGGATCATGCCGAGGTCGGAGTAGGTCCAGCCGCCGCCGGGCGGGTAGGCCAGAGGCAGCTGCTGGACGAGCCGGATCGCCTCGCTGCGCGGACCGTCGGTGACGGCGTAGAGAGGCCACCACGGACGCAGCCCGGCGGTGTGGGTCAACAGCTGTTCGACGGTGGCGTCCTCCTTCCCGCCGCCCCGGAACGCGGGCAGGTGCCGGTGCACCGGGTCGTCGAGTCGCAGGTCACCGAAGGCGACCAGCCGCATCGTGATCGCCGTGGTCGCCGCGAGCTTGGTGACCGAGGCGAGGTCGAGCATGTGGTCGGGGACCATCGGCATCCCCGGAGCACCGGCCGAGGGCAGCCGGGCCCAGCCCGAGGCGACGACCTCGGACCCCGCCGGTGTGCGCAGCCCGACCACGGCGCCGGCCGGATGGCTGCCGGGCTCGCCGAGCGTCAGCAGCCGGTCGGCGTAGGTCTGGAGGGGGAGCCCGGGCGTCATCGCGAGAACACCAGCGTCTCGGGCCAGGTGCTGATCGGGGCCGGGAGCGCGCCGGCCGCGCTGAGCCGTCCGAGGACGCGGGGTCCGGCGGCGCCCGTGCAGCTGGGCACGTTGCCGGGGAGCCCGTGGACGCTGGCCCAGCCGATGAGCGCGAAGGCGACCGCCTCCTTCTGGTCGGACGGGACGCCGAGGTCGTCGCTGGTGACGACCCGCACGCCCGGGAGGAGCTCGCCGAGCCGGCGCATGAGAACCGGGTTCCGTACGCCGCCACCCGAGGCCACCAGCACCTCGACCCCGGCTGCGGCGACCGCCTCGGACACGGAGACCGCGCTGAGCTCGGTGAGGGTCGCGACCAGGTCGGGCAGCGAGGGCTCCGTGCCGGTGCGTCCGAGCGCCGCCCGGACGTAGTCGAGGTTGAACAGCTCCTTGCCGGTGCTCTTCGGGGCCGGCTGCCCGAAGTAGGGAGAGTCGAGCAGCGCGGTCAGCAGCGCCGGGTCCGCGACGCCCGCGGCCGCGAGCTCGCCGTCGCGGTCGAAGGTCGCCGCTCCGGGGGCGTCGGTGACCACTGCGTCGATCAGGGCGTTGGCCGGCCCGATGTCCCACGCGACCGGGTCGGCGCCGCGCCGGCACACGGTCATGTTGGCGATGCCGCCGAGGTTGAGCGCGGCGGCGACAGCGCCGTCGTCGACGACCGGCGCCAGCATCCGGACGTCCAGCAGCGGCACCAGCGGCGCGCCGTGTCCGCCGGCGGCGACGTCGGCGGAGCGTACGTCCGAGACGACCGTCGCACCGGTCGCCTCGGCGATCCAGGCGGGCTGCCCGATCTGAAGAGTCCCGAGCGCGCGGTTGTCCTCGACCCAGTGGAAGGTGGTCTGCCCGTGGGTGCAGACCACGTCGACCGGGCCGGCCTCCTCGACGGCCCGGGTCGCGGCGGCGGCGAACGCCTGCCCGATCCGGGTGTCGAGCTCGCAGACCACGTCGAAGCCGACCGGTGCCGGCGGCATCGCCGCGATGAGCCGTTCGCGCAGGTCCTCCGGATAGGGCACGGAGGAGTGGTGGACGATCCGCGCGCGGAGCACGTCGCCGTCGGCGGCGAAGTCGACGATCGCGACGTCGATCCCGTCGTGGGAGGTCCCGGAGATCATCCCGAGCACACGCATCAGCCACGCTCCTCGATGACGGTCCGCAGTCGGCCGCCGGCCCGCTCGAGGGCCTGTGACGCCTCGGCGGGGGAGAGGCCGGTGAGGATCGTCGCGATCGCCGGCTTGGCGTGCCAGCCGGATGCGTCGAGGGCTTCGACCGCAGCCGCGTCGTCGGCGCCGGTGGCCTCGGTGACGATCCGGACCGCGCGGTGCCGCAGCTTGGCGTTGCTGGCTCTCATGTCGACCATCAGCGACCCGTACGTCTTCCCGAGCTGCACCATGGTCGCGGTGGAGATCATGTTGAGCACCATCTTCGTGGCTGTCCCGGCGCCGAGCCGGGTCGAACCGGAGACGATCTCGGGACCGACCGGCACCTCGATCCCGTGCATCGCCGCGCGGCCGAGCGGCGTGCCCTGGTTGCAGGCCACCCCGATGGTGAGCGCGCCGCGCTCGGCAGCGTGCTCGAGGGCGCCGAGAACGTAGGGCGTACGTCCGCTGGAAGCGATCCCGACGACGGTGTCGAGCGGCCCGACGTCGATCACGGCCAGGTCGGCGGCACCGGCCTCGGCGTCGTCCTCGGCCCCTTCGGCCGCGTCGCGGAGCGCGTCCGGACCGCCGGCGATGATGCCGACGACCACGCCGTCGACCCCGAAGGTGGGCGGGACCTCCGAGGCGTCGAGGACGCCGAGTCGCCCCGAGGTGCCGGCGCCCACGTAGATCAGCCGGCCGCCGTCCCGCATCCGATCGGTCGCCGCCGAGACGGCGGCTGCGATCGCCGGCAGGGCGGAGCGTACGCAGGTCGCGATCGTCGCGTCGCGCTCGTTCATCCTCGCGATCAGGTCGGCGACCGAGAGCTGGTCGATCTCGGGTCCGCCCGGGGTGCTCGATGCCTCGGTGCCGAGCGCGTCGAGCATCGATCCGTCCTCTGGTGGCACGGGCTCTGGTCCCACGGCCTCTGCCTTCACTGGTTGCCTCCTCGCGGGTCGAGCGCGGCCCGGAGTCCGTCGCCGAGCAGGTTCAGCCCGACCACGGCCAGGATCAGCGCGGCTCCGGGGGCGTAGAGCATCCACGGCGCGACGCTGGTCAGCGTCTGCGCCGCGTAGACCATGCCGCCGAGCGACGCTGCCGGCGGCGGGGTGCCGAATCCGAGGAAGCTGAGCGCTGCCTCGGTGAGGATCGCCCAGGACAGGGACAGGGTGACCTGCACCACCAGGATGCCGGTGATGTTGGGGAGCACGTGCTCGAAGAGGGTGGAGAGCCGACTGCGGCCGACGGCGGTCGCGGCGAGCACGTACTCGGCGTGGCGCAGCGTCAGGACCGGCCCGCGGGCGACCCGCGCGAAGATCGGCAGGTAGACGACCGCGATCGCGATCGCCACCGTCAGCCAGCTGCGGCGCAGCGTGGCGGCCAGGGCGAGAGCGAGCAGCAGCGACGGGAAGGCGAACAGTACGTTGGTGATCACGCCGACCACGCGGTCGAGCACGCCTTGGTAGTAGCCGGCCAGGATCCCGAGCAGCACGCCGCCGACCGCCGCCAGTGTCACCGAGACGACGGCGACCCGCAGCGAGTTGGCCAGGCCGGAGCAGACCCGGGCGAAGATGTCGCGACCGAACTGGTCGGTGCCGAGCCAATGGCTCGCACTGGGTCCCTGAAGGGCATCCGAGACCTCCTGGGTCGCCGGATCCTGCCCGACCCCGAACGCGGCGAGGAGGGCGAGGGTGGTCACGATCGCCATCAGGATCAGGCCGACAATCCCTCCCGGCGTACGAAAGGCCTTCACCCAGCGGCCGGAGGCCCGGGTCGTGGGGACCTCGGGCACCTCGTGCATGTCCGCAGCAGCACTCATTGCACGCGCACCCTCGGGTCGACCAGACGGTAGACGACGTCGGTGAGGAGGTTGACCAGGACGAACATCGCCGCGATCACCAGCACCGTCGACTGCACCACGGCGTACTCCTTCTGCTCCAGCCCCAGCAGCACCTGGCGCCCGATGCCGGGGATCGCGAAGATCTGCTCGACCACCAGCGCCCCGCCGAGCAGGAAGCCGAACTGGAGGCCGCTCATCGTCACCACCGGGATCAGCGCGTTGCGGAGGATGTGCCGCACCTGCAGTCGGCGGCCGGTCACGCCCTTGGCGCGCGCGGTCCGGACGTAGTCCTCCGAACGGACGGTGAGGATCGCGGCGCGCGTGGTCTGCAGGATCGGCGGAGCGATGCTGATCCCGAGGACGAGCGCGGGCAGCAGCATCTGCTGCAGGTTGAGGAGCGGGTCCTCCAGCAGGGTGCGGTAGCCCTCCCCGTTGGGATACCAGCCGATCGTGTTCACCAGCCAGCTCGAGACCGCGGCGGCGAGCAGGAACGAGGGCACCGAGAGCGCGATCAGGCTGGTCAGCTGGCTGATCTGGTCGCGTGCACGCCCGGGGCGGCTGGCCGCCAGCATCCCGCCGGGGACACCGAGGGCCAGGCCGATCAGGATCGCGAAGACGGCCAGCTCGATGGTGTTCGGCAACGACTGCGCGGTCATCGACAGCACGCTCAGGTGCGAGGTCGCCGAGACGCCGAGGTTGCCGGTGAGGACGCCACCGAGCCAGCCGAGGTATTGCGACAGGACCGGTTCGTTGATCCCGTAGTAGGCCTCCAGGGCCTCCACCTGCTCGGGGGTGAGATCACCCGCTGCCGTCCCGTACGCCGCGGTGATCTGGTCGCCCGGCACCACCCGCAGCAGCACGAAGGTGAGGATCGAGACCCCCAGCAGCGTGACCGCCGCCTCGCCGACACGCCGCGCCACCGGGTGACGCCCGACGGCGCCGACCCGGTGGCCCAGGCTCGCTGCGGCACTCAGGAGACCGACGCCTTCCACAGCGTCGCGATCGAGGCGTCGGTACGCTCCTCCAGGCCCTTCACGGACTTGTTGGAGACCACGTACATCTCCGGGGTGAACAGCCACACCCAGGCCGCCTGGTCGACCAGGTTCTGGGAGATCTGGTCGTAGATCGGCTTGCGGGCGGCGGCGTCGGTGGTGGCGATGCCCTCGGCGAAGAGCTTGTCGAGCTCCGGGGAGCTGTAGCCGGCGACCTTGTTGAAGCTCCCGGACGTGGTGAAGTAGCGGCCGTACATCGTGTTCGGGTCCGAGCTGCCGCCGTTCATGGCGATCGCCGCGTCGAAGTCGGCCGCGAGCCAGCGCTCGACGTAGGCGTTGGAGTCGAGCGCCTCGACCTCGACCTCGATGCCGACCTTCCCGAGCTGCGCCTGGATGTTCTGCGCCTCGTCCACCGCCGTGGAGTAGAGGCCCTGGGAGGTCATCAGGTTCAGCGTGAACCCGTTCGGCTTGCCCGCCTTGGCCAGGTAGTCCTTGGCCTTGTCGAGGTCCTGCTCGGGGCACGGCTGGGCCTCGGGGTCCGACCGGTATTCCGGCGAGGTGATCGGGCCGGTCGGCTTGCCGGAACCCAGCGCCGCGGAGTCGATCACGTCCTGACGCGAGATGGCGCACTGGATGGCGAGCCGGGCGTTGGGGTCCTTCAGCGTCGGAGAGGTCGCCCGCAGCTGCAGGACGTGGTAGGAGAGCGAGTCGACGGTCATGCTCGTGGTCTGGCCGGACGTCGCCGTCTTCGCGGTCACCGGGTTGTCGAAGATCGCCACGTCCACCGCGCCGGTCTTCAGCGACGACACCATCGACTGCTCGTCGGGGATGACCCGGAACTCGACCGTCGCCGCGCCGGGCTTGCCGGCGTAGTAGTCGGCGTTGCGGGTGAGCGTGATCGACTCGTTCGGCGTACGGCTCTTGAACTGGTAGGGCCCCGACCCGACGGGCTCGGTCTCCAGGCTCTTCGCGTCGACGTCGGAGGGCACGATCGCGGTGTTCACGCCGGTCAGGCCGGAGACGAAGGAGGCATCGGGCTGCTTCAGGGTCACCACGACCGTCTGCGGGTCCGGCGCCTCGATGCCGGCCACGGAGGCGAAGTAGGACGCCGAGCTCGCGCTGGAGGCGGGGTCGATGATCTTCTCGTAGGTGTATTTCACGTCGGCGGAGTCGAGGTCGGAGCCGTCCGCGAAGGTCACGCCGTCCTGGAGGGTGAAGGTGTAGGTCTTCCCGTCCTCCGAGACCTCCGGCAGCTCGGCGATGCCGGCCTCCGGGACCCCCTCGGCGTCGGTGTTGAGCAGCGGGCTGTAGATCTGGGACAGGACCTGGATCGACTGGGTCGAGGTGGCGGTCCAGGGGACCATCTGCGCCGGGTCGGCGGAGATCCCGAAGACCAGGGTGCCGTTGGCGTCGCCGGTCGACTCGCCGCCGCCGCTGCCACAACCGGCGAGGCCGGCGGTGAGCAGACCTGCGGCCAGGGCGGTGGCGACCGTTGCGTGGGTGCGATGTCCGTGTCGTCGCTGCGTGCTCACGGATCCTCCTAGGGGGTGGGGCCACGAGATCGGGCTCGTGCCAGCAGTGGCGTCGCCCGCGGATCTCTCGACTCTATGACAAAATGTTTCCGATGTGACTCGTGGGCGGTCAATTATTGACAGGTTGTTACGGTCGAGCCGATCGAGGAGACGATGAGCGAAGACATCCTGGTACGCCTGCGGCAGGCCCTGCCCGGGCTGCGGCCGAGCGAACGCCGCTTGGCGGAGGCCGCCCTGGTGGACCCGGGGGCGAGCGCGGGGCTGACCATCACCGAGCTCGCCGGCCGTCACGAGACCTCGACCGCCACCGTCACCAGGCTGTGCCGCAGCCTCGGGTTCTCCGGCTACTCGGCCTTCCGGCTGGCCCTGGCGCGGGCCGGTGCGAACGAGACCGGTCGCCGGATCGAGTTCGGCGTCTCCGAGGGAGACATCGACCCGGCCGACACGACCCGAGACGTCGTTCGCAAGCTCGCCTACCAGGAGGCGCGAGCCGTCGAGGAGACCGCCGAACGGCTCGACATCGATGAGCTCGACCGGGTCGTCGCCGCCATCACAGCGGCCTCGGTCGTGGATGCGTACGGGTCGGCCTCCAGCGGCCTGGCCGCTCAGGATCTCCAGCAGAAGCTGCGGCGGATCGGCTACCAGGTCAACGCCTGGGCCGACGCCCACCTCGCCCTCACCAGTGCCGCCGTGCTCCCGACCGACGCCGTGGCCATCGCGTTCTCCCACTCCGGTGAGACCGAGGAGGCGATCTCCGCGCTGCACACCGCTGCCGGCCGGGGTGCGTTCACTGTCGCGGTCACCAACTTCCCCGACTCACCGCTGGCCGACCTCGCCGACGCCACCCTCACCACCGTCTCCCGCGAGACCCGGTTCCGTTACGGCGCGATGTCCAGCCGGATGGCCCAGCTCGTCATCGTCGACGCGATCTTCCTCGGCGTCGCCCACGAGAACCCCGAGAACGTCACGGCCGCGCTCGGCGCGACCCTGGACGCGGTCGCCGCCCGGCGCATCCGCCCACCCCGAGGCTGATCGCCCCGCCTCAGGCTCCGCCCAGGTGGAGGGAGGCGTACGTCTCCTTGACGAAGCGGAGGTGGCTCCAGGTCTCGGCCTCGCGGACTCCGTCGAGGTCGCGGATGCGGTCGAGCACCTCGACCAGGCCACCGGAGGTGGCGGTGTTGACCGTGAGCAGGGCGTCGTAGCGCCCCAGCGTCCGGGCGAGGAAGGTGAGCGACGGGAGACCGGCGAGCTGTGCGGCGACCGCGCGGTGGGCGGCACCGTCGAGACGGAGGCCGATGCCGGTCGCGGTGCGCCGCTCCCGGCCGGAGTGGCGTACGACCGCGCCGACCCGGACGACGTTGCCGGCGAGCAGCCGGACCACACGGCGCCGCGTCCCGGCGGGGGAGAGGCCGACGCTGGCGGCGAGGTCGACGAACGAGGCACGGCCGTTCGACTGCAGCGCCCGCAGCAGCGCGTAGTCGGTCTCGTCCAGCGATCCGGCGGCGGGTGCGGCGCCGACCGGGGCGGCGACATCGCGGATCACCTCGGTGTAGAGCAACGTCTCCGTGGTCAGGATGCCCTCGATCGCCCGCACCTCGGCAAGGGCATCGTCGATCTCGACGATGTCGCTCGCACGCAGCTCCACGACCAGGGCGTGGGAGCCGCTGGTCATCGAGACCAGTGTCGTGTCCTCGCGGGCCGCGAGGGCGTCCGCGACCCGGGTCGCGGAGCCGGTGATGCCGACCGAGATGTGCGCGAGGACATCGTGGCCGAGGACGGCCGGGTGGACGACGCCCCGGATGTCGATGTGCCCCTCGGTCAGGAGGCGTTGGACCCGGGTGGCGGCCGCCGAGCGGGAGAGGTCGACTCGCGCGGCGATCTCGCGGTGGGTGAGCCGGCCGTCCTCCTCGAGGAGCGTGATGATCGCCTCATCGGTGTCGTCGAGCACTCCGGGCGCGATTTCGTTCGACATTTTTTGGGTACGTCTCCGGTGTCATATCGAGCGGTGGAAATGGTCTGCTGATGTGATTGTGACGGATGTATCGGTATCCGTCGGCATATCGACACTTCTGCCCGGCGAGTAAAGAACGAAGTGATTGCGGGTTGACTCCCGGCGACTTTAGAGTGACGCGGATCTCAATCAACCTCTACGTAGGAGACATCTCATGCCGGTCGGCCCTGTCGACGCCTCCAAGAACCCGCGCTACGCCGGCTTCGCGACGTTCGCGCGCCTGCCCCGCCTCGATCAGGTGGAGCACGCCGACATCGCGGTCGTCGGGGTCCCGTTCGATACCGGCGTCTCCTACCGGCCGGGCGCCCGCTTCGGCCCGTCCCACGTGCGGGAGTCCTCGCGCCTGCTGCGTCCCTACAACCCGGCGCTGGACGTCTCCCCGTTCGCCGCGGCCCAGGTCGTCGACGCGGGTGACATCGCGGCCAACCCGTTCAACATCAACGAGGCGCTCGAGACGGTCCAGGCCTCGGCGCTCGACCTCACCGCGGGCGGGACCCGGCTGGTCACGATCGGTGGCGACCACACCATCGCGCTCCCGCTGCTGCGGGCTGCCGCCGAACGGCACGGCCCGGTCGCGCTGGTGCACTTCGACGCCCACCTCGACACCTGGGACACCTACTTCGGT
Organism: Nocardioides sp. CCNWLW239; assembly: GCF_037137035.1. Taxonomy (NCBI): domain Bacteria; kingdom Bacillati; phylum Actinomycetota; class Actinomycetes; order Propionibacteriales; family Nocardioidaceae; genus Nocardioides; species Nocardioides sp. CCNWLW239. Next base: position 158,230 of record NZ_JBBBNW010000003.1, read on the forward strand.
GCCGAATACACCCACGGCACCCCGTTCCGGCGAGCGGTCGAGGAGGGCATCCTCGACACCGAGGCGCTGTGCCATGTCGGCACCCGTGGACCGCTCTACGGCAAGAAGGACCTCGAGGACGACCGTCGCTTCGGCTTCGGGATCGTCACCTCCTCCGACGTCTTCCGTCAGGGCGTCGACGAGGTGGTGGACAAGATCAGGCAGCGGGTCGGCAACCGGCCGGTCTACGTCTCGGTCGACATCGACGTGCTCGACCCGGCGCACGCGCCCGGCACCGGCACCCCCGAGGCCGGTGGGCTCACCTCCCGGGAGCTGCTGGAGATCCTGCGCGGCTTCGCCGGTCTCAACCTGATCGGGGCCGACGTGGTCGAGGTCGCCCCGGCGTACGACCATGCCGAGCTGACCGGCGTCGCGGCCTCGCACGTGGCCTACGATCTGGTCTCGCTGCTCGCGATGCGGCACGGAGGTCAGGCGTGATGAAGCGCAACGGCGGCGACGTCACCGTCGAGAGCCTGACCGCGCTCGGCGCGACCCATGTCTTCGGCATCCCCGGGCAGCACGCGCTCGGTCTCTTCGACGCGATCCGGCGCAGCGACCTGAGCTTCGTCTCCTCCCGGGTCGAGAACAACTCCGTCTTCGCCGCCGACGGCTACGCCCGTGCGACCGGTCAGGTCGGTGTGGTGTTCTGCTCCACCGGACCGGGGGCACTCACCGCGCTGGGCGCCCTCCAGGAGGCGTACGCCGCGTGCGTCCCGGTCCTGATGATCACCAGCCAGATCCCGCGCGACGGGCTCGGCGGTGCGCGCAAGGGCTATCTGCACCAGCTCGACGACCAGCAGGCCAGCGCCCGCAACGTCACCAAGTCCACCGCGGTGGTCCGGGACGCGGCCGCGATCCCGGGTGTCCTCGCCGATGCGTGGGCCACCGCTCAGGAGGCACCGGCCGGACCGGTCTGGGTCGAGATCCCGCAGGACGTGCTCCTCGAGGAGGTCGCGGTCCCGCCGGTGACCGGGCTGGACGCGGAGGTGTCCGCACCGCGCCGGCCTCGGCCGGACGTCGCTGCCGAGGCCGCTCGGCTGCTGGCCGGGGCCGAGCGTCCGGTGATCCTCGCCGGGGGCGGCGTACGTCGCTCCGCGGGCGCGCCGGAGGCGCTGGTCGCCCTCGCCGAGACCCTCGACGCCCCGGTGGTCTCGACCGCCGGTGGCAACGGAGCGATCCCGCTCGCGCACCCGCTGAGTGCGGGCGCGTGGATCGAGGACCGGTTCACCACCGACCTGCTCGAGGACGCCGACGTCCTGCTCGCCCTCGGCACCTCGTTCGGTGAGGTGACCAGCAACTACGGCACCTTCGCCCCGCGCGGCCGGGTGATCCAGGTCGACGCCGAAGCGAGGGTGCTCGGCTCCAACCACGACGTGCTCGGCGTGCATGCCGACGCCGCTGCTGCGCTGGCCGACGTCACCGCGGCACTTCCCGAGGCCGGTGCGCGGCCGGGTGCGAGGCGGTCCGGCGCGAGCGTGGCCGCGGAGCTGCGCGCCCGGGTCCAGACCAGGCTCGACAGCCAGGACCTCGCGGCCGAGCAGCGTCTGCTCGCCGACCTTCGGGCGGCCGTGCCGGACGACACCGAGACCTTCTGGGACATGACCATCGCGGCGTACTGGGCGTGGTCGGCCTGGGACCCGCGCAGCGGCGGCTTCCACACGGCGCAGGCGTCCGGCGGTCTCGGGCTGGGCTTTCCTGCGGCGGTCGGCGCCGCGGTGGGGACCGGGCGGCGCACCTTCGCGGTCACCGGCGACGGTGGCGCGATGTATTCCATCGCCGAGCTCGCCACCGCCCGCCAGCACGACGCCGATCTCACCTGGCTGGTGATCGACGACGGCGGCTACGGGATCCTGCGCGAGTACATGACCGGCGCGTTCGGGGAAGCCACCGCGACCGAGCTCGCCCGTCCGGACTTCGTCCGCCTCGCCGAGGCGTTCGGCATCCCCGTGCACGCCGCGACCCCCGAGACCGTCGGCGACGTCGTTGCCGGCACCTTCGCCACCAGCGGACCAGCGATGGTCGTCCTGCCGACGACCCTCCGCATGTTCTCCGCCACCTGACCGCACCGACCTGACCGAGCCCACCTCACCGGGAGCCCTCATGGATCTCATCATCATCGTCATCTATCTCGCCGCCATGGTCGCCTTCGGCTGGTGGGGCAAGAGCCGGACCAAGGACAGCTCCGACTTCCTCGTCGCCGGCCGCCGCCTGGGTCCGCTGCTCTACACCGGCACCATGGCCGCGGTCGTTCTGGGAGGTGCCTCGACCGTCGGCGGGGTCGCGCTCGGCTACGAGTACGGCATCTCCGGCGCGTGGCTGGTCGCGTCGATCGCGTTCGGCGTCCTGGCACTGAGCCTGCTCTTCGCCGGCCGGATCCAGCGGCTGCGGATCTTCACCGTCGCCCAGATGCTGGCGCTGCGCTACGGCGTCGGAGCGACCGCCGCCTCCGGCGTGATCATGATGGCCTACACGCTGATGCTCACCGTCACCTCGACGATGGCGTACGCGACCGTGTTCAACGTCCTCTTCGGCACCGACCGCGTCGTCTCCATCCTGATCGGCGGGGTCATCGTGGTGATCTACTCCAGCATCGGCGGGATGTGGTCGATCACCCTGACCGACATGGTGCAGTTCGTCCTGAAGACCATCGGTGTCTTCTTCCTGCTCCTGCCCTTCACGTGGAACCACGCCGGGGGTCTTGACGGGATCAAGGCGCGCGCCGCGGACTCGGTCTTCGACCTCGGCACGATCGGCACCGGCACGATCATCACCTACTTCGTGATCTACACGCTCGGCATGCTGATCGGACAGGACATCTGGCAGCGGGTCTTCACCGCCCGCTCGGCCCAGGTCGCCCGCTGGGGCGGCACCGCGGCCGGCATCTACTGCCTGCTCTACGGCGTGGCCGGCGCACTGATCGGCGCCGCTGCCTCCACCTTCATGACCGTCGACAACCGCGACGACGCCTACGCCACCATCGCCGAGTCGATCCTTCCGGTCGGCATCAGCGGTCTCGTGCTCGCCGCGGCGGTGGCCGCGATGATGTCGACCGCCTCGGGCGCGCTGATCGCGACGGCGACGGTGGCCCGCGCGGATGTGCAGCCGCTGTTCGCCCGGTTGCTCGGGCGCGCTCCGGCGGACGTCACGAACGAGTCGGAGAACCCCGAGCACGACGTGCGCGCCAACCGGATCTACGTCGTCGTGATCGGCCTCGTCGTGGTCGTCCTCGCGTCCCTCCTCAACGACGTCGTCTCGGGGCTGACGATCGCCTACGACATCCTCGTCGGGGGTCTGCTGGTGCCGATCCTGGGCGGCTTCGTGTGGCGCCGAGGGACCGGCGCGGGTGCGGTGGCGGCGATGGTCACCGGCACCATCGCCACGCTGTCGACGATGGCGATCGTCGGCGACGTCCTCGCCAACGAGCCGATCTACGTGGGCCTCGTCGTCAGCGCCGTGGCGTACGTCGTGGTCAGCCTGCTCACCCGTCCGACCGACCCTGCGGTGATGCGGGAGTGGACCAGCCGCCTCGCCGGCGAGGAGCCGGCGGACGCGTCCGGCGACAGCCCTGCTCTGACCGCGGAGGAGTCCCGATGACCAGCAACCCCGACACCGACATCGCTGCCATGGCGACGGAGGCGATGTACGCGGTGACCGACCCGGCCACCGGCGAGCTCCTCGCCACCTACCCGACCGCGACGGACGCCGAGGTCGACGCCGCCGTCGAGGCGGCCGATGCCGCGGCGACCGGCTGGGGACGAACGACCTCGGTCGCCGACCGGGCAGGCCTGCTACGACGGGTGGCCGAGCTGCACGCCGAGCGTCGCGACGAGCTCGCTGCGATCATCCGACAGGAGATGGGCAAGCCGTTGTCCGAGGCGGAGGGCGAGATCGACTTCTGCGTCGACATCTACACCTACTACGCCGACCATGCCGAGCAGTTCCTGGCCGACGAGGTCCTGGAGGTGACTTCAGGCGCCGGCACCGCGGTCGTCCGCCGGTCGCCGGTCGGCGTGCTGCTGGGCATCATGCCGTGGAACTTCCCCTTCTACCAGGTGGCCCGCTTCGCGGCGCCCAACCTGGCCACCGGCAACACCATCGTGCTCAAGCACGCGCCGCAGTGCCCCGCCTCGGCCGTGGCGCTGGCGCAGATCTTCGTCGACGCCGGGTTCCCCGAGGGCGCGTACGTCAACCTCTTCGCCACCAACGAGCAGATCGCCGAGGTCATCGCCGATCCACGGGTGGCGGGGGTCTCGTTGACCGGTTCCGAGCGGGCCGGCGCCGCCGTGGCCGAGGTGGCCGGACGTCATCTCAAGAAGGTCGTCCTCGAGCTCGGTGGGTCAGACCCGTTCATCCTGCTGTCCACCGACGACATGGAGGCCACCGTCTCCGCGGCGGTGGCAGCCAGGCTGGAGAACACCGGCCAGGCATGCAACGCCGCGAAGCGTTTCGTGGTCGTCCAGGACCTCTACGACGACTTCGTCGCGAGGTTCACCGAGCGGCTGCTGGCCGAGGACACCGGTGCGCCGCTGGCCTCTGTCGTCGCCGCCGAAGGTCTTGCCCGGCAGGTCGACGCCGCCGTCGCACAGGGAGCCGAGCTCGCCTGCGCCCGCGACCGGTCTGGTGCGTACTTCCCGGCAGCTGTCCTCACGGGTCTCGACGCGGAGAGCGATCTGGCCCGCCAGGAGCTGTTCGGCCCGGTCGCGATGGTCTTCTGCGCCGCTGACGAGGACGACGCGGTCCGGATCGCCAACGACACTCCGTACGGCCTCGGTTCGTACGTCTTCACCACCGACCCCGACCAGGCCGCCCGGGTGGCGGATCGGATCGAGGCGGGGATGGTCTTCGTCAACGGTGTCGGCGCAGAGGGTGCGGAGCTGCCCTTCGGCGGCATCAAGCGCTCCGGCTTCGGGCGCGAGCTCGGCCGGCTCGGGATGGACGAGTTCGTCAACAAGAAGCTGATCCGGACGGTCACCGCCTGAGCGTCGAGTCGAACCTCGCATCATCCTGCGTCGTGTGGGTACCGGCCGGGTGTACAACGATGAGGAGGAACGACCATGTTCAAGAAACCAGCGTTGTTGACTGCTTTCGGCATCGGTTACCTGCTCGGCGCCCGAGCTGGGCGTGAGCGGTACGACGCCATCGTCGCCAAGGCCCAGGGTCTCTGGCACGACCCGCGGGTCCAGGAGAAGGCACACCAGGCCCGAGTCGTAGCCGAGGAGAAGGCGGACACGGCCAAGCACGCCGTCCAGGACAAGATGCCTGGCCACACCACGTCCACGACGTCCAGCACGTCCACGACATCCGCTACGACGCCGTCGACATCGTCCTCGACGACCTCGACGCCGTCCCGCCAGACCACGCCCGACGCCACCCGCCCCGGGACTGCCGGGGACCCGGTGACCGACATGCCGCGGGGGTGGGAGTCGTGACCGCGATCCACCAGAACGACGCCTCCATGGGCGAGCTGGTCTCCCGGCTCTCCGAGGAGATGTCCCACCTCGTGCGCGGTGAGGTCGAGCTCGCTCGCCTGGAGCTGACCGAGAAGGCCAAGCACACCGGTAAGGGCGCGGGGGCCTTCGGTGCCGCCGGCCTGGTGGCGCTGTACGGCCTCGGTGTCCTGATCGCCACCGCGATCCTGGCGCTGGCCCTGGTCATGGACGCCTGGCTGGCCGCGCTGCTGGTCGGGGTGGTGCTCCTGGCAGTGGCCGGAATCATCGCCCTGGTCGGGAAGAAGCAGGTCTCCGAGGGAACCCCGATGAAGCCCGAGCGTGCCACCGAGAACCTCAAGCGTGATCTGGAGGCCGTCAAGCACCACCGCCGGCCCGAGGACCGCATCGCGGGGAGGACGACACCATGACGCACAACTCGACCCGGCCCGTCGAGGCCGGCGAAGACACCAGCATCGCCGCCGTCGAGGCCGACCTGGCCCACACCCGGCACGAGCTCTCCGACACCCTCGACGAGCTCGCCGCCCGGCTGGACGTGAAGACCCGCGGGAAGCAGAAGGCCCACGAGGTCAAGGAGCAAGCGCAGGTCGCGGCCAGGTCTCGGGACGTACAGATCCGAGGCGGCATCGTCGCCGGAGTCATGCTCGGCGTGATCCTGATGCTGGCCCGACGGAAGCGCCGGCTCAGCCGCGGTGAGCCCGACTAGGTCGGGTCAACCGGTCCAGGAAGGCCACGAGCAGCGCCTCGCGCATCGCGGCGGAGGCCAGGTCGAGCATCGCGTTGACCTCGGCCATCCGCTGCGGTAGCGCGAGGCTGTGTCCTGAGCTTGTCGAAGGATCGCCCGGTTCGCTGCCGGCACCGATGAGGCCGGCGGCGAGCAGCAGGCCGTCGAAGTCCTCGTCGGTGAGGGCGAGCGGGTCGAGATCGGCGATGAACGCCGCCACCCCGGGATCGACGGCGACCGGACCCGCTGCCACGGCCGCCGCGACCGCTTCGGCCAGAGCGTCGAGGAACTCCGGTACGTGGGGGAGCGTCGCCGCGCTCACCGACAGGTGGATGGTGGCCGGCGCGCCGGCGTAGGACATCTGCGGCTGGACGTACCAGCCGCGGGCAGCCATCTCGTCACAGACCGTGAACGGGTCGCAGCTCGCATCGGTGCCGAGGGCGATCAGTGTGGAGTCGGGGGAGCTGACCTCGGTGAGCTCGGGCATCTTCTCGATGCCGGCGCGGATGCGGTCGACCGCCTCGAAGACGTCACGGGCGAGTCGTTCGTAGCCGTCGTCGCCCAGCGAGCGCATCACCGCCCAGGCACCCGCGAGGGGCCCGCCCGACTTCGTCGACTGCATCGTCGAGTTGAGCATCGTGTAGCCCGGCCATGCGGCCGAGGCGAAGAACTGCGGTCGCCGCAGCTGCGGGGTCCGGTGCAGCAGCACCGAGGTGCCCTTCGGGGCGTAGGCGTACTTGTGCAGGTCGAGCGAGATCGATGTGACGCCGTCGACCGCGAACGTCCAGGCCGGTACGTCGCGCCCGAGCCGGGACGCGTAGGGCAGCACCCAGCCGCCGATGCAGGCGTCGACGTGACACCTGATCCCGTGGGCGGCCGCCGCCGCGGCGATCTCGGTGACCGGGTCGACCACGCCATGGGCGTAGGACGGCGCCGAGGCCACGACCAGGACGGTCCGCTCGTCGATCGCCGCGGCCATCGCGGCCGGGTCCGCCCGGAAGTCCGGGCCGACCGGGACCATGACCGGCTCGACCCCGAAATAGTGCGCGGCCTTGTGGAAGGCGGAATGGGCAGTGGTCGGCAGCACCATCCGCGGCCGGTCGATCTCAGGGTGCGCGTCGCGCGCGGCCTGCACCGCGAGCAGCACCGACTCCGTGCCACCGGAGGTGACGGTGCCGACCACGGTCTCGGGTGCGTCGAGGAGGTCGGCGGCCATGCCGACGACCTCGGTCTCCATCCGCAGCAGGCTGGGGAAGGCGGTGGGGTCCAGGCCGTTGGAGCCGGCGTAGGCGGCCACCGCCCCGCGGCCGATCCGGTCGATCTCGGGCAGGCCGGAGTCGTAGACGTAGGCGAGCGTGCGGCCGCCGTGCACGGGGAGGTCGGCGGACTGCATCGAGCGGAGCTGGGTGAGGGCGTCGGTCATGGGGTGAATGTCCTATCTGGGTCCTACTGGGTCGCCGTCCACGTCATCGGCGGTGAGGGAGTAGCGCCGCAGCCACAGCAGGCTGAGGAGGGCCAGGCATGCCGGCAGCACCGAGAAACCGAGGGTGATCGCGGTCAGCGCCGAGTCGGGCTGGGCGACGTCGCTCCCGGTCGAGGAGCGGTAGCCGCCCAGCGCGAGCACCGCGGCGAAGACGCCGGGTCCAAGCGCCAGCCCGAGGGTCTCGCCGGCGGTCCAGACGCCGGTGTAGACGCCGATCCGGCTCGATCCGCTGCGCCGGGCGTCGACGGCGGCCGCGTCGGGGAGCATCGCCATCGGGAAGACCTGGCACCCGGCGTACCCGACCCCGACCAGCACCACCGCGGCATAGACGAGCGCCACCGGCGCCGACTGCGCGGTCGAGGCGAGCAGGGCGCCGGCGACGATGACGACCGAGGCGGCGACGTACCCGTTCTTCTTGCCGATCCTGGTGCCCAGCGCCGCCCAGGCGGGAGTGAGCAGCAGCGCCGGACCGACGAAGCAGACGAACAGGATGGTCGACGCACCGGTCCGGCCGAGGACGTCGGCGGCCAGGTAGTCGACGCCGGCCAGCATCGCGCCGAAGGCGACGGCCTGGATCACGAAGGTGACGAGCAGCCGGCGGAAGTCGGGCGCCGCCGCCACGATGCGGAGCTGGTCGCGCAGGCTGCCCGCGCCCGGCTGGACGGTGCGCACCGGCGCGCGCCGCGTGCCGACGTACGCACTGAACACGCCGACCAGGATGAGCACCGCCATCAGCACGCCCATGACCCGATATCCGTCGCGGCCGCCGACGGCGTCCCGGATCATCGGCGCGGAGGCGCCCGCGAGCAGGATGGTGAGTGCCAGGATCGCGACCCGCCACGTCATCAACCGGGTGCGTTCGTCATAGGAGTCGGTCAGCTCGGCGGGCATCGCGACGTAGGGCACCTGGAAGAACGCGTACGCCGTCGCGCAGCCCAGGAACAGGACCAGCACCCACAGCGCCTCGAGCCCGGTCGCCATCGACGGCGCCGCGAACAGCAGCGCGAACGTCACCGCCAGCGCGATCCCGGCCCGCCGCAACCAGGGCCGCCGTGGCCCTCTCGGGTCCACCGTCCGGTCGCTGATCCGGCCCGCGATCGGGTTCAGCACGACGTCCCACGCCTTCGGCGCGAACACGATGAACCCCGCTGCCAGCGCCGCGATCCCGAGCGTGTCGGTCAGGTAGGGGAGCAGCATCAGCCCCGGGATCGTGCCGAACGTACCGGTCGCCACGGACCCGGATCCATAGCCGAGACGTACGCCGAGCGGCAGGGTCGGGGCGGTGTGCATGGCGCAATAGTGCCGTGACGCGCGTCACCTGGTCCGAGGAGGGCCGATTTTGCGGTCGTCTCCGACGAGCTCAGGGAGGTGGACCTCGTCACCGGTGGAGACGACGCCGGACTCGAGGACCCGGCAGATCGATCCGGCGCGTCGGCGCAGCGCGTGCTGGGCGTTGGGTCCGATGGCGTCGTCCAACAGCTTGCACGGCGCCGCGACGCGCACCACCTCCAGGACCGCGGTCCCGATCCGGATCAGCGCCCCGGGCTCCGTCGGGACCGCACCGTGCGAGATGGTGATGTTGCGGCGCGTCGACCCCGGGTCGATCGGTGCACCGAAGTCGGCCTCGGCCTCGCGGATGGCCTCGAGACTCTGGATGCTGACCTGCCGGTGCTTGGCCCCCTCGTAGCGGTCTCCGACGATGCCCCGGGCCTGGACGATCTCGACGCTCTCGACGGACCGGGTCGGCAGCCGCCGCCCAGGGGCGACGTGGAGTGCGCTCACTACCGGCACGTTCACGATGGCAACGGTAGCGGGGCCCGGCAACGCCGCTGCGGACGTGTGGCAGATCACGCTGTGTGAAGGGACGAGCGGGACCATCCGGTGCTAGCCGGGCGTTGGTGACAGTGACGTCCCAGCCAGGGGCGTCAGTGAAGGGGGAAGCATGTCCAACGGCTACAGCAAGACTCCTGAGGCGCTGGCCCGTCTGAGCCAGATCCAGTTCCGAGTCACCCAAGAGGACGGCACCGAGCCGCCGTTCCAGAACGCCTACTGGGACAACCACGAGGCCGGCATCTACGTGGACGTGGTCTCCGGGGAGCCTCTGTTCTCGTCGACCGACAAGTACGACAGCGGCACGGGATGGCCGAGCTTCACCAAGCCGCTCGCGCCGGAGGCTGTCCGGACCGAGGTCGACAGGTCGCACCGCATGATCCGGACGGAGGCCAGGTCCGCCGTGGCGGACAGTCATCTCGGCCACGTCTTCGACGACGGACCCCGCGAGGCCGGTGGCCAGCGCTACTGCATGAACTCCGCCGCGCTGCGCTTCATCCCCGTCGACCGGCTCGCGGCCGAGGGCTACGGCGACTACCTGTCGCTGTTCGACACCAGCACCACCGACGCCGAGGAGGGACAGCGATGAACACCGAGACTCACGACAACGGCCAGGTCACACGCACGCCGGGCCTGGAGACGGCTGTCCTGGCCGGGGGATGCTTCTGGGGCATGGAGGACCTCATCCGCCGCCGGCCCGGCAACGACGTCGGCGTCTGACCGCTGGGTGGACGACGGGTCACGGTCCCGGCAGGGACCGTGACCCGGTTCGTCGGGCGGTCGAGCGGCGCCGCGAGTAGGTTGGCGTCATGCCGCTCGAGACCGGTGCCGTCGCGCCCGACTTCACGCTCCCTGCCCAGGACGGTACGTCCGTCACCCTCTCGTCACTGGTCGAGAAGGGCCCCGTGGTGCTCTTCTTCTACCCGGCCGCCGAGACGCCGGTGTGCACGAAGGAGGCCTGCCACTTCCGTGATCTCGCCGCCGAGTTCGAGGCGCTCGGCGCCCAGCGGCTCGGGATCAGCAAGGACTCGGTCGAGAAGCAGGCCGGCTTCGCCGCCCACCACGACCTGGACTATCCGGTGCTCTCCGACCCCGCCGGTTCCGTCGCCGCCCTCTACGGCGTGAAGCCCAGCATCCTCGGCAAGCTCGGGCCGCTGCAGCGTACGACCTTCGCCATCGGGGCCGACGGCCGGATCAAGGCGGTCGTCGAGGGGATGCTCAAGGCGGAGATCCACGCCGACGAGGCCCTCGCCGCGCTCAGGGGCGTGGCATGACAACCCGACCGGCCGTCGCCGTCACCGGCGCCACCGGCTTCGTCGGCGGCGCCGTCGCCCGTGCGCTGGGCGGCTCTGACGCCGCACTCCGTCTTCTCGTACGTGACACCGCGAGGGCACCGGAGATCCCCGGAGCCGAAGCGTTCTCGGTCACCTACAGCGACCGGGAGGCCGCGGTGAGAGCTCTCGACGGCGTTCAGACCGTGCTCATGGTCTCGGCCGCCGAGTCGGCGGACCGTCTGGAGCAGCACCTCACCTTCGTCGACGCTGCCGCGGCGGCGGGGGTGGAGCACATCGTCTACACCTCCTTCTTCGGTGCCGCGCCGGATGCCGTCTTCACGCTCGCGCGCGACCACTTCGCGACCGAGGAGCGGATCAAGGCGAGCGGGATGGGCTACACCCTGCTGCGCGACAACTTCTATCTCGATTTCCTCCCCTCCTTGGTCGGTGAGGATGGGGTCATCAGGGGCCCGGCCGGCGAGGGGCGCTTCGCGGCGGTTGCGCGGGCTGACGTGGCACGTTCCGCCGTGGAGGTGCTCACGATGCCGCAGGATCACCGGGGGGTCACCTACGACCTCACCGGACCCGAGGCGCTCACGATGGGCGAGGTGGCGGACATTCTCACCGAGCACCTCGGGCGTGAGGTGCGCTATCACGACGAGACGATCGAGGAGGCCTACGCGTCGCGTCGCCGTTGGGAGGCTCCTGACTGGCAGTACGACGCCTGGGTCTCCACCTACACGGCAATCGCCGCTGGACAGCTCGACGGAGTCAGCGGCGCCGTAGCCGGCCTCACCGGGCGTGAGCCCCTGAGCCTTCGCGATCACCTCGCCGCCGGCGAGTAGGCCTGTTCGGGCCTGCTCAGGGCTTGAAGACGACCTTCACCATCCCGTCGGACTTGGCCTGGAAGGACTTGTAGGCCTCCGGCGCCTCGCTGAGGGGGAGGTGATGAGTGGCGAAGGATTCCACACCCAGCGGGTCCTCGTCGCTCTGGAGGAAGGGCATCAGGTCGTCGGTCCAGGCGCGTACGTTGGCCTGGCCCATGCGGATGCCGACCTGCTTGTCGAACAGCTGCATCATCGGGAACGGGTCCATCGCACCGCCGTAGACGCCGGCGATGGAGATGGTGCCGCCGCGGCGTACGGCATCGAAGGCGGTGTGCAGCGCGGCCATCCGGTCGACGCCGGCCGTCTGCATCACCGCTCGGCCGGCGGCTCCGGGCATCATCGACACGACCTTGGTCATCCCCTCGACGATCGGTGAGCCGTGGGCCTCCATGCCGACCGCGTCGATCACGGCGTCGGCCCCGCGTCCGTCGGTCAGGTCGCGCACCTGCTCGGCGACGTCGCCGGAACCGAGGTCGATCGTCTCGGCCCCGCGCTGTCGCACCCGGGCGAGACGCTCGGGCTCGCGGTCCACGCTGATGACCTGGTGGCCGGCGTCGAGCGCGAAGCGGCTCGCCATGTCGCCGATGGGACCGGCACCGAGGACCAGTACGGTGCTCTCCGGGTCGGGATCGGCGTACTGCAGGGCCTGCCAGGCGGTCGGCAGGACGTCGGAGAGGAACAGGAACCGGTCGTCGGACGGGCCGCGCGGGACCTTGATCGGCAGCTCGTTCCCGAACGGGACGCGCAGGTACTCCGCCTGGCCGCCCGGGACCTGGCCGTAGAGCGAGCTGTAGCCGAAGAGGCTCGCACCGGTGCCCTGGTCGCGGTTCTGGGTCGTCTCGCACTGCGAGTGCAGGTCGCGCCGGCACATCCAGCAGGTTCCGCAGCTGATGTTGAAGGGCACCACCACCCGGTCGCCGACGCTCACCTCCCGCACGCCGGGCCCGGTCTCCGTCACGACCCCCATCGGTTCGTGTCCGACCACGTCCCCGGGGGTCATGAAGCCGGTGAGCACTTCGTAGAGGTGCAGGTCGGAACCGCACAGCCCGGTCGAGGTGATCTCGACGATGATGTCGTCGTCCTCGATGATGCGCGGGTCCGGGACGTCCTCCACCCGGATGTCGCGCCTGCCTTGCCAGGTGACCGCCTTCATGGATGTTCCTCCTTGGGATCGGGTCACCTGTGCGGTACCCCCATCCGGCGATTCGAGCCGGGGGAGCTGGGTGCTCGATCCGCGCGATGTGGGTACCGGTGGTCCATGCCGCGGCCAGATCGGTCGCAGGAGCGTGTGGAGGGTCGTGGACAACATGAAGGTCGTCGTCATCGGTGCGTCGGGAAACCTCGGCAGCGCCGCGATCCGGGCGCTGACCGCAGACGGTGCCGCCAGGGTGGTCGCCGTCGCTCGACGGGCACCGACCGGCCCGCGGACCAACGTCCATGCCTCCGTCGAGTGGCGCACGGCGGACGTCTCGACGGGCAACCTGGAGCCGGTCCTGGAAGGCGCCGACGCGGTCGTCCACCTCGCCTGGAAGTTCCAGCCGACGCACCGCCCCGAGGAGACCTGGGCGACGAACGTCGTGGGTACGCGGCGGGTTCTCGATGCGGTGGCCCGGGCAGGAGTCCCCGCGCTCGTGTGCGCCTCGTCGGTGGCGGCCTATTCACCGGCGTACCACGACGACCCGGTCGACGAGGGCTGGGACACCGACGGTGCCTCGCCTGCCGCGTACTGCCGGGAGAAGGCGTACGTCGAACGTGCCCTGGACGCCTTCGCCTGCGACCATCCGGAGGTCCGGCTGGTCCGGGTCCGGCCCGCCTTCGTCTTCCAGCGCTCGGCGGCCAGCGAGCAGCGGCGCATCTTCGGCGGACCCCTGCTCCGGCCGGCGTTCGTGGACCGCCGCCGGATCCCGGTGGTGCCGGTGCCGGCCGGTCTGCGTTTCCAGGCGGTGCATGCCGGTGACGTCGGCCGTGCCCTGGCCGCCGCCGTGACCACGGACGTGTCGGGCGCGTTCAATCTGGCCGGTCCCGGCGTGATCGGGCGCGACGAGCTCGGCGAACTGCTCGGCGCCCGGACCGTCGAGGTCCCGCCGGACCTCCTGCGCCGCAGCCTGGACACCGCCTGGCACGCCCGGCTGGCGCCGGTCCCCGGCAGCCTGCTGGCCGCGGTCATGCAGCTGCCGCTGATGTCGACCGCCCGCGCCGAGCTCAAGCTCGGCTGGCACCCTCACCACTCCGCCATGGAGGCGCTCGAGGCGGTGATCTCCGGGATCCCGGAGAAGGCCGGCAGCGACCTTCCGCCGCTGCGTCCCTGACCGTTGACGGCCGCTGATGACCAGGGCGACCCCGGAGAGCCGAGGAGAGGAACAGCGATGAACGACGAGGTCCTGCACGCCTACCTTCAACATCACTGGGCCGGCTCGAGCGCGGGCGTCGCCCTGTTCGAGCGGGTGGGCCGCTCGCACTCGGACGCCGCGGTGGCTTCGGCGGTCCGACAGCTGGCGACCGAGGTGGACGAGGACAGGGAGGTCCTGCGGCAGATCATCCTGGCGACCGGAGCGAACCCGTCGAGCGTCGCCGCGACGACGGGCCGGGCCGCCGAGCTCGTCGGTCGGCTGAAGCCGAACGGCCGGCTGGTGCGACGCTCGCCGCTGTCCGACCTCCTCGAGATCGAGGCCCTCCGCGACGCCGTGGCCGGTAAGCGGGCAGGGTGGCAGCTGCTGCTCGCGGCGGGCGACGTACGGATGAACCCGGAGCAGCTGGAGGAGCTCATCCGGCGTGCCGACGACCAGCTGGCCCGCCTCGAGGCCCTCCACCTGAGGGTCGGGCGCACGCTGATCGGTGCATGAGGGCAGGGTCCGCGGGTACCTGATGGCATGCCGTCACTGAGCTGTCTGATCCTGAACTGCACCCTCAAGCGCACGCCGGCCGAGTCCAGCTCCGCGTTGCTCGGGTCCCAGATCCTCTCGGCGCTCGCGGACAACGGAGTGAAGGGCGAGATGGTCCGGGTCGTCGACCACGACGTCCGCTTCGGGGTGAGCACCGACGAGGGCGACGGGGACGAGTGGCCGCGACTGCGCGAGCAGATGCTGGCCGCCGACATGCTCGTGCTGGTCACGCCGATCTGGCTGGGGCAGCCCTCCTCGGTGTGCAAGATGGTGCTCGAGCGGCTCGACGCCGAGCTCTCCGAGACCGACGACCAGGGCCGGATGCTGACCTACGGCAAGGTCGCCGGGATCGGTGTCGTCGGCAACGAGGACGGCGCCCACCACGTCACCGCCGAGCTCTGTCAGGCGCTCAGCGACGTCGGCTTCACGATCCCCGCGGCCGCCTCGACGTACTGGGTCGGGGAAGCCATGCAGGGCGTGGACTACAAGGACAAGACGCCGACGCCGGAGGCGACCGCGGGGACGACCACGACGCTGGCTCGCCATCTGACCCACCTGGCCGGCCTGCTCCGCAGTTCTCCCTACCCGGCCGCAGAGTGACGCGGTGAGGTGATCACCGCGGGTTCGGGGGAGGACCGAACATCGCGATGTGACGCAGCGCGAGCTCGACGTACGCCGCCCGCTCGGTCAGCGGGTGGCCGAGGAGCTCCTCGGCCTTGCCGAGCCGATAGCGCACGGTGTTCTTGTGGACGAAGAGAGCCTCCGCGACCGCGTCCAGGTTGCGGTGGGTGAGGAAGGCGAGGGTGGTCTGCCTGACCTGCGCGAGGTTCTTGTCCGCACCGCACAGCGGCCCCACCTCACGGAGCACCATCCGTTCCACCAGGTCGCGGTTGCCGTCGACGAGGCAGAGCAGCTCCACCTCGTGGTAGTCGACCACCGGGGGAGCGAGCACGCCGGCCGTCGCGACCTTGTGGGCGGCGCGGGCCTCGTGGTGTGACCGCCGGAACCCGTCCGCGCCGCGCTGGGACGTGCCCAGGCTGATCCGTACGCCGCTCCCGGTCAGCCGTCCGGACAGCTCCTGGGCGCCGGAGAGGTCGGGAGGCGTCGCGGTGGCCAGCCAGCCCCACCGGTCCCGGTGTCCCGCGACGTGGAGCAGCGGAGCCGGTGCGCCCACCAGGCGGGCGAGCTCGCCCGCGAACATCTCCAGGTCGCGGTCGTGGACCACCCCGCTGGTCTGCCAGACGACGAACCCGGTCTGCCAGTGGTCGAGCCGGTGTCGCAGGTCGGCGGAGACCTGCTCGGTGGGCTTGACCGTCTCCTGCAGGAGGCCGTCGATCAGCGATGCCCGCCGCGCCAGCGCGCCCTCGACGAGCAGCTGACGCTCGGCGTAGAAGGTCTCGATGAGCTGCTCGACGGTGTCGTCGATCCACTGGCCCGCCCGGCTCCAGATGAAGACCAGCGCCTCGTCACGGCCGGGCCGCGGCAGCGGCGGCTCCTGGGTGACCTCGGAGAGATAGGCGAAGACCAGCTGGTGCGCGGCCCGGTAGACCTTGAGCAGCACGCCGAGATCCATGCCTCGACGGGCGAGCGAGCGGGCGAGGTTGCCGGCCTGGGCGGGGAGGTGATGGCGGTAGTCGGCGGCGACGACCATCTCCAGGAAGGCCCGCCACTGCGAGTCGGTGCTCTGGTCGAGGTCCTTGGTCAGCAGCGGGTCCGCGGCGAGCTGCGGCAACTGGGCCAGGATGCCTTCGTCGACGTAGCGGACGAACCGTTCGACCGCCTCCTGCCGGAGCGCCTCGTGGGCGAACTCCTCGAGCCAGGCTTCGAGCTCGGCGTTGTCCTGGGGCATGTGTCTCCGCGGGTTCGGTCGGGGCTGTGGGGGAGCCGGATGTGAGCCCCGCCACTCGGAATTGTTCCCCGGTACAACGATCGGGTTCAACTCTGGCGGCTCACGCCAAGAACCGTCGGTGTGACCCCTGGCACAGTCGGCCGGACACGACCACCACCTTGGAAGGGATGGCAGGCTGATGGCGAGCACGAAGACCGGGCGAGGCACCCGCGCGGCCCAGAAGACGTACGACTACATCGTGGTGGGGGCAGGATCCGCCGGTGCGGTCGTGGCCGCGCGCCTGTCCGAGGACCCGCGTACGTCGGTGCTGCTCGTCGAGGCCGGCGGATCGCACAAGCACCTGAGCGTGCAGGTCCCGGCGGCGTTCTCGAAGCAGTTCAAGACCGAGCGTGACTGGAACGTGGTCACCGAGCCCGAGCCGCACCTGGATGGCCGCCGTATCTACCACCCGCGCGCGAAGATGCTCGGCGGGTGCAGCGGCATGAACGCGATGATCTACATCCGCGGCAACCGGGCCGACTACGACGGCTGGGCCAAGGCCGGAGCGACCGGCTGGTCCTACGACGAGGTGCTCCCGTACTTCAAGCGAGCCGAGACCAACTCGCGCGGCGCCGACGAGTTCCACGGGGACAGCGGCCCCCAGCACATCCAGGACCTGCGCTCGCCGAGCCCGGTGGTGCAGCGCCTCATCGAGGGCGCCGCGGCCACCGGTCTGCGACGCAACGACGACTTCAACGGCGCCGAGCAGGAGGGCACCGGCTTCTACCAGGTGACCCACAAGCGGGGCTCGCGCTGGACGACGGCCGACGGTTACGTCGCTCCGGCGGCCAAGCGCCCCAACGTGACCGTGCTGACCGACACCCATGTGCGCAAGGTGGTCATCGCCGATGGTCGCGCGGTCGGGATCGAGGCCGAGGTCGACGGTGCCACCGTCCTGCTGAGCTGCAACCGCGAGGTCGTGCTCTCCGCGGGAGCGCTGAACACGCCGCAGCTGCTGATGCTCTCCGGGATCGGGCCGGCCGAGCATCTCGCCGAGCACGGCATCGAGACGGTCGTGGACAACCCGAACGTCGGCGCCCACCTCATGGACCACCCGATGTACCTGGTCAACGTCGAGACCACGGCGAAGGGCAACCTGGCCGAGGCCGAGTCGCCGAAGGCGCTGCTGTCCTATCTGGCGGCGCGCCGCGGCATCCTCACCTCCAACGTCGGCGAGGGCGGTGCGTTCTTCCGCACCCGCGAGGGCCTGGACGCCCCTGACATGCAGCTGATCTTCGCCCCCGGCTACTTCTGGGACCACGGTTTCGGCACCCACGACAAGCCGGCGATCGGCATCGGCTGCTCGCTGGTCGGCTCGAAGAGCCGTGGGCAGGTCCGCCTGCGCAGCGCGGACCCGAAGGACCAGGTGGCGGTCACGTTCAACTACTTCGCCGAGCAGGACGACATGGACGCCATGGTCGCCGCGGTGGAGAAGGTCCGCGAGATCCTGGCGACGTCGCCGGTGCGCGACCTGGTCGGCACCGAGATCCACCCCGGTCCCGCGGTGCAGAGCCGCGACGAGCTCGAGGCCGAGATCCGGCGCACCGTCGAGCACACCTACCACCCCTCCTGCACGGCCCGCATCGGCTCGCCGGAGGACGGCGTCGTCGACCCGGAGCTGCGGGTGCACGGTGTCGCCGGCCTTCGGGTCGCCGACGCGTCCGTCTTCCCGACCGTCACCCACGGCAACACCCACGCGCCCACCGTCCTGGTCGGCGAGAAGGCCGCGGACCTGATCCGCGCGGCACGGTGATCGAGATGAACGACCAGCACGCACAGTCCGCGGCGGCCTCCGCCGCCACCGTCAGCCCCGCCGTGGAGGCCGACGCCATCGCGGCCAGGCTCGGGACGGCCGAGAAGACCTGGGCTGCGGCCCCGCTCGGCGAGCGCGTCGCCCTCCTCGAACGGTTCGGCCGGCTCGTCGACGAGCACGCCGCCGCCTGGGTCGAGGCCGCCTGCCGTATCAAGCAGCTCCCGGCCGGCTCGCCGCTGGAGGGCGAGGAGTGGATCAGCGGCCCCTGGGCGGTGCTCACCTACGTACCGGCGCTGGCCGAGACGCTGCGCCGGCTCCAGCAGGGCACCGACGTCCTGGCCGGCTTCCACACCCGCACCGTCG
This sequence comes from Nocardioides sp. CCNWLW239, assembly GCF_037137035.1. NCBI lineage: Bacteria > Bacillati > Actinomycetota > Actinomycetes > Propionibacteriales > Nocardioidaceae > Nocardioides > Nocardioides sp. CCNWLW239. The sequence goes on from NZ_JBBBNW010000003.1 coordinate 176,800, forward strand.
GCACGGACCAGCTCGCGATCGACGTGCTGCCGCACTCGATCTACGACCGGCTCCTCCTCAACGGCTACTCCGCCTCGGTCTGGATGCAGCCGGGAGTGACGAAGGACGACGTACGCCGGGAGGCCGGGCTCACCCAGCGTGACCCCGCCGCCACCCGCGGCAGCGCTCTCGTCCTCGGCGCGGGCAACATCTTCTCCATCGCTCCGCTGGACGTGCTCTACCAGCTCTACGCGGAGAACCGGGTCGCGGTGCTCAAGCTCAACCCCATCGCCGAGGAGCTGGAGCCGGTGCTGAGGGCCGTCTTCGCGCCCTATCTCGAGCTCGGTGTCGTCGAGATCATCACCGGGGGAGTGGAGATCGGCTCTGCGCTGGCCCATCACCCGGGGATCGCCGCCGTGCACATGACCGGCAGCGAGCGCACCCACGACGCGATCGTCTGGGGTCCCGCCGAGGAGGCCTCGGTGCGGAAGCAGGCCGGCACCCCGCTGCTCGGCAAGCCGATCACCAGCGAGCTGGGCGGAGTGGCGCCGGTGATCATCGTGCCCGGCACCTGGACGGCTGCCGACATCGAGCACCAGGCGCAGCACGTCGCCACGATGCGGCTGCACAACTCCGGCTTCAACTGCATCGCCGGGCAGGTCGTCGTGCTCAGCTCCGACTGGGAGCAGAAGGACGAGTTCCTCGCCGCCCTGCGCCGGGCGCTGGCCTCGGCACCGCACCGGCCGGCCTGGTACCCCGGCTGCGAGACCAGGGTGGCGGGCGCGCGTGGTCTCCACGCCTCGGCCGAGGCGGTCGGCGGCACCCCGGAACGTACGCTCATCACGGGTCTCGACCTCTCCGACGCCGACGAGACCGCCTTCACCGAGGAGTACTTCGGCCCGGTGCTCGGGGTGGCCGAGCTCCCCGGCCGCGGCGAGAGCTTCCTGCGGGCCGCGGTGGACGCCGCCAACGAGCGGCTGCACGGCACGCTGGGCGCCAACCTGATCGTCGACCCGGCCACGATGAAGGGGCTCGGCGACGTCGTCGAGCAGCAGATCGCGCGGTTGCGCTACGGCACCATCGGCGTCAACGTGTGGACCGGTCTGGGCTATCTGACCGCGCACGCCACCTGGGGGGCCTTCCCGGGACATCCCCTCGAGGACGTGCAGAGCGGTCGCGGCGTCGTGCACAACGCCCTGCTCCTGGACCGGACCGAGCGGACGGTCGTGCGGGGACCGTTCCGCACCGCGCCGCGCGGCCTGCTCCACGGCGAGCTCACCATCTCGCCGAAGCCGCCGTGGTTCGTCGACAACCGCACCGCCGGCACCACCGGGCGTCTCCTCACCGGGTTCGCCGCGTCGCCGTCGGTCACCGCGCTCCCCGGCATCTTCGTCTCCGCGCTACGAGGCTGAGCCTGGCTGTCGGTCCGGTACGTCTCGGTCGTGCCGTCCCCCACCCGAACACCGAAAGGATCACCATGACGAGTCCCCGAGAAGCCACCGATCACGTACGTCGACAGCACAAGGAGACCTTGGCGGCACTGCCGTTCCACGAGAGCGACGAGGCGAGCGAACGCGGCCTGGTCGCGCGCTGGACCGGTGGCCCGATCACCGCTGCCGACGGGCGCGTGGTGTGGGACGTCGACGCCTACGCCTTCCTCGAGGGCGAGGCGCCCGACACGGTCAACCCGAGCCTGTGGCGACACAGCCGGCAGGTCAGCCGGCAGGGCCTCTACGAGGTGCGTCCGGGCATCCACCAGGTGCGCGGTCTCGACATCGCCAACATCACCTTCATCGAGGGCGAGCGCGGCGTCATCGTGGTCGACCCGCTGGTCTCGGTCGAGTGTGCCGCCGCTGCGCTCCGGCTCTACCGCGAGCACTGTGGCGACAAGCCGGTCACCGGTGTGATCCTCACCCACTCCCACATCGACCACTTCGGCGGGATCAGGGGTGTGGTCAGCGACGAGGACGTCGCGGCCGGCGTCCCGGTGATCGCGCCGAGCGGGTTCCTCGAGCACGCCGTCGGCGAGAACGTCTTTGCGGGCACGGCGATGGCCCGGCGCGCGGCGTACATGTTCGGTGCGGCGCTGGAGCGCGGTCCCCGCGGCCAGGTCGGTGCCGGGATCGGCCAGACCAACTCGACCGGGCAGGTCTCGCTGATCCCGCCGACGGTGCTGGTGGGGGAGACCGGTGAGGAGCACGTGGTCGACGGGGTCCGTCTCGTCTTCCAGATGACGCCGGACTCGGAGGCCCCCTCGGAGTTCCACTTCTACCTGCCTGACCTCAAGGCGCTGTGCATCGCGGAGAACTCCAACCACGCGATGCACAACCTGCTCACCCTGCGCGGTGCGCTGGTGCGCGACGCCCACGCCTGGGCGGGCTACCTCACCGAGACCATCGAGACCTGGGGCCGCGAGGCCGAGGTCGCCTTCGGCGGTCACCACTGGCCGACGTTCGGCAACGAGGCGATCCGCGAGCACCTGGCCCTGCAGCGGGACATGTACGCCTACCTGCACGACCAGACGCTGCGCCGCCTCAACCAGGGCTACACCGGCACCGAGATCGCCGAGGACTTCCCGATGCCGCCCGCGCTGGAGCAGAACTGGGCCAACCGGGGCTACTACGGCACGGTCAGCCACAACGTGAAGGCGATCTACCAGCGCTACATGGGCTGGTACGACGGCAACCCCGCCCGCCTGTGGCAGCACCCGCCGGTCGAGCAGGGCCGACGGTTCGTCCGTGACATGGGCGGCGCCGACGTCGTCGTCGCCAAGGCCCGGGCCGCGTACGAGGAGGGCGACTTCCGCTGGGCCACCACCCTGCTGGACCACGTGATCTTCGCCGAGCCCGACCACGAGGCTGCCCGTGAGCTCCAGGCCGACACCTTCGAGCAGCTCGGCTACCTGGCCGAGAGCGGACCGTGGCGCAACGTCTACCTGGCCGGGACCCACGAGCTGCGCCACGGCAGCTTCGGCACCCCGCTCTCCTCGGCGGGGGCGGACATCATCCGGGCGCTCAGCGCCGAGCAGATCTTCGCCGCACTCGCGATCCGGATCGACGGCCCCCGCTGCTGGTCCGACCACCTCCGGCTGGACGTGGAGTTCACCGGCACCGGTGAGCGCTACCGGCTGACCCTGCGCAACGGTGTGCTCACCCATTCCGCACGCCCACAGCCCGACAGGGCGCAGGCGAACCTGCGGCTCCCCGCGCCGGCGGTGCTGGCCGGCCTGCTCCTCGGCGGCTCCGCCGCGCCCGAGGACCTGGCCGCCGCCGGCGGCGAGATCGACGGCGATCCCGGCGTGCTCGCCCGGCTCGTCTCCGTCCTGGACGCCCCTGACCCGGGCTTCGCGATCGTCACTCCGGAGTGATGGCCATGACCGACCTCACCCACGACCTGCCCCGGTCCACCGAGAAGCCCGGCACCCGTGCCTGGGTGATCACCGGCCTGCTGGTCGTCTTCATGCTCATCAACTTCGGCGACAAGGCCGTGCTCGGCCTGGCCGCCGACCCGATGATGGCTGACCTCGGCATGTCGCCGTCGCAGTACGGCCTCGTCTCGAGCTCGTTCTACGCCCTCTTCAGCATCTCCGCGGTCGTCGTCGGCTTCCTGGCGAACCGGCGGTCCAACAAGCGGATCCTGCTGATCATGGGCATCATCTGGGCGCTGACCCAGCTCCCGGTGATCTTCTTCGCCAGTGTCGCCACGCTGCTGGTGAGCCGCACCGTGCTCGGTGCCGCCGAAGGCCCCGCCAACCCGCTGGCCGTCAACGCCGCGCAGCGCTGGTTCTCCGACCACCGGCGCAACCTGCCGACCTCGCTGATCAACCTCGGCGCCGCGCTTGGCGTCGTGCTGATGGCGCCGCTGCTGTCCTACCTCATCGACAACCACGGCTGGCGCTCGGCGTTCTTCACGATGATGGTGCTCGGCGTGATCTGGTCCGTGGTCTGGGCCGTGGTCGGCAAGGACGGCCGCACGCGGGCGCCGGGCAGCGACGCCGCGCCCGCTCCTGAGGTCGCCGTGACCGGCGACGCTCTGGTCGCGGCGGCCACGCGCGCCCCGTACCGGACGATCTTCCTGTCCGGCACCGGCATCGCCGTCTTCATCGCCGGGTTCGCGGCGTACTGGGCGCTCGCGCTCCTGGTCGCCTGGGTGCCGCTCTACCTCAACAAGCCGCTCGGGCTCGGCACCGCCACCGCCGGCACGCTGATCGTGCTGCCGTGGCTGATGGGAGCGATCGTGATCCCGTTCCAGGGCTTCGTCTCCGACCGGATGATGCAGCGGGGACGCTCCTCACGGGTCGCCCGGGTCGGCGTCTCCGCCACCTGCATCACGATCGCGGCGGTGTGCATGCTGCTCCTGCCCGTGGTGCCCGGCACCGCGCCCCAGCTCGCGCTGGTCACCGTGGCCTTCTCGTTCGCCGCGGTCCAGATCGGCGTCGGGATGACCCTGATGGCCGAGATCACCCCGGTGGTCCAGCGGGCCGCCGTCCTCTCGACCTTGACCGCCGTGACCGGCCTGTCCGGGATCATCGCTCCCGCCCTGGCCGGACGCCTGATCGAGGCCCACGGCGTCGGGGACGCCACCGGCTACCACCAGGTCTTCCTCGTCACCGGTGCGCTGTTCATCGTCGGCGTGGCGTGCCTGGTGCTCTTCGCCCGCCCGGTCCGCGATGCCGCCCGCGTCGCACAGAAAGCCGGCGCCGGCCACTGACCGCCGGCACCTCGTCCACGAGCCCCCAGGCCCTCGCCCTGGGGGCTCGTGGTCACGTCGTCACCAAGCGACGACAGTTGCATGCCCTATCGATGTGGTGGTCGGGCCGGAGGAGTCCAACTGTGACCCGACCATGAGGGAGAAGGACGCGAAGAAGGGCAAGAAAGCCAGGACGGCTGTGCGCGCAGCGGCGGCTGCGGCCGACGCCTGCTCGACGACCGACCCGGTCGGTGGCGACGCCGAGATGGTCAACGTGGTCACCCCGGCCTCGCTCCGGCACCGACGTGCCGGGGCGCGCCTGCGCCCATGATCTCGTTCGGGAGGGTTGGCCCGTTTCGGGCGACCACCGGGTCCGGTCCGCAGGTGACCATGACCGCATGAGATCGGAGAGGGTGGGTCTGCTCGTCGGCGTGGTCGTGCTCCTGGTCGCGTTCTACTTCGTGGTGCCCGTCTCGGCAGACCCGCGAGGCGGAATGGTGCTCCGGGTGGGGGGATCCGTCGTGGCGGTGTGCCTGCTCGCGGTCGTCCTGGGCCGCCAGCTGGTGCGGCACGCCCGTGACCTCGACCGGCACGTGGACGGTCTGGTGGCCTCCATCGTTCTCGTCCTGGTCCTGTTCGCGCTGGCCTACTACGCCCTCCAGCTGCACAGCCCCGGCCAGATGGAGGGCGTCCGCACCCGGCTCGACGCCCTCTACTTCTCCGCTGCGACGATGCTGACCATCGGCTACGGCGACGCCCATCCTGCGGGCCAGGCGGCGCGGGGGCTGGCCCTGGTGCAGATGGTCTTCGACGTGGTGTACGTCGCGGCCGCTGTCCGCCTGCTCAGTGCTCGGGTGGGCTCGAAGGCCGAGTCGATGACCCGGTCCTCCGGCACCGAGAGCGCCGGTGGCGAGGTTCCGCGCTGAGGCACCGCTGTCGGTGCCTGCGAGCTCGTGGTCGCGACCTCTGACCTGCGGCGATGTCGAATCCGTATGGGAGCACCGGGAGATGTATTGGATCGGTCGCTCCCGCGTCGCCACCATCGGATCCATGACCGATGAGCAGACCACACCGACCTCCAGCAGGACGTTGTCCCGACGCGCTGCCCTGGCGATCGCAACCCTGCCGCTGGCCGGAGCCTGCGCCGCGCGGAGCCCGGCAGAAGCTCGGCCCTCCTCGGCGGGAAGCTCGCCTCGCCGACGCGACGCACAGGCGTACTACGCCTACGCCGCCGATCTCGCGGGAGACGATCCTGTGCTGCTCGATGTCGTGCGCGCGCAGCGAGCGGGGTGGATGCCGCCGGAGGCGCCCGATCCGCGGCCCGTACGCATCTTCGACGATGTCGCGGTGGTGGGCACGGACTTCGTCCAGGCCACCGCTCTGGCCACGTCGGCCGGAGTGGTGCTGATCGACGCTCTGGAGTCTCCGGCCGAGGCCGAGGGCGTCCTCGCGGCCGGGCTCGGCGAGGTCGGGATGGATCCCGCCCGGGTCGGCTCCGTCATCGTGGCGCACGGTCACGCGGATCACTTCGGTGGGGCTCAGTTCTTCGCAGACCGATACGGCGCGCGGGTGCTGATGAGCAGGAGCGACTGGGACCTGGCCGCCACGAAGTCGCCGGAGACGGCACCGGAGCGGGACATCGAGATCCTCCACGATCAGACGATCCGATCGGGCACGACGTCGATCCGTCTTCCGATCACACCGGGCCACACCCGCGGCACCGTGTCACCGATATTTCCGGTGCACTGGCGCGGGCGTCGGCATCGAGCGATCCTCTGGGGCGGGATGGGGCTGCCGCAGTCCGTGCAGGGTAGACGTGCCTACCTGGCATCCGTCCAGCGGACCGCCCGCCGTGCCAGGAGGGAGGGGATCGATGTGGTGCTGACCAACCACACGAACGTCGAACGGCTCGCGACGATGGACGACAGCGGCGAGAATCCCTACATCCTGGGGCGTGCCCGCACCGATCGCTTCTGGGCGGTCCTGGAAGCGATGGTCCGGGGGCGTATCGCGGACGGGACGTAGGGCGGTGGACGCATCTCACGCTCCGCGCAGGGCATCATGGAGCCGGCGGACCACGCGTCCGAGCGTGATGTCGGCAGCCGGCTGAACACCGGCCTCCACCCGGCTGTGGGACAGGACCGCGACCGCGATCCGCGTCCCGTCATGATGCTCGGCCACGCCGACCTCGTGTCGAAGGTTGAGCCCGGTTCCGGTCTTCGACGACCAGGTCGTGAGGTCGCTGTCGAACTCCGGGGCGAGACGCTGACGGTAGACGTTGGCAGAGAGCAGGGCCCGCAGCCGGGAGGAGACCTCGGGATGGATTCCGGACCCGTCGGTCCAGATCCCCGCCACGAGATCCACAAACGCACGGGCAGATGAGCTCGTCGCGTGATTGACATCGAGCCCGTCGAACGGGCTTCCGGCGCTGTCTCCGAACGCACGGGCTGCCATCGCATACCCCAAGCCGGGACGGTGGTCCTCCAGCTGCTCGATCACGGTGCTGCTCAGCCCACCGAGCCCGTGCCGGATCGGGATGCTCGGCACCCCGAGGCGCTTCGCGATCTCGGCGACCTGTTCGGGCGGGGTCAGGGCGAGCAGCGCATCCGAGGCCTGGTTGTCACTGATCGAGACAGAGAGATAGACGAGGTCGTCGATCGCGACCGCCGCCGGGTGGAGGAAGCGGCTGATGCCTTGTGGTCCAGGAACGTCGTGCCGGCCGGGCGTCACGGTGATGGGCGTGGAGCCGTCGAGCTCGCCGAGTCGGATGCGTTCCAGCGTCGCCAGCGCGATGGGGATCTTCGCCAGCGACATGACCGGGAGCTGTCGGTCGGGGTGGATGCCGATCTCCAGGTCGCGGTCGAGGTCGCGGACGAGCAGGCTGACCGAGAGGCCCGCCGACTCGAGCTCGGCGCTGGCACGCGCGGCTTCGTCGGCGAGGCTGGAGCCGGGACCGGCGGCCACGGTCAGGCACCCGCTCTGGGAGAGCCGAGCGCGTGCCCCACCGCGGCCCGGAGCCAGTCCGTTCCGGAGCCCAGCCAGTCCAGCTCGTGCGCTGTCGCGCGGGCGCGGATCTCGAGCGTGTAGCACCGGTTCATGTGGATGCCGCCGATCGGGGTCCAGGACAGCGCCAGGTCGCGGGCCTGCAGCTCGGTGCACAGCAGCAGGTCCTGGCTGGAGGTGACCTCGGCGAGCGCGGAGACGAGAGTGGCGACGTGCACGTGGTCCTGCCGCACCCCGGAGGCCACGGCGTGGCGGCGGAGCACGTCACCGACGTACGCATGATCGTCCTCCGTCGAGAGGATGATCCGCCGGGTCGGGTCGGCGGCGAGACGACCCGGGCGAAGCTGGTCGAGATAGATTCGCGCTACGTTGACTGGGGCAGCCGATGCGAGTCCCAGAGGTGCTCGCCACCACGCGTCGTCGCGGTCTGCGACGAGCACGAGGGCACCATCGACGAGCCCGGAACGCACCAGCTCGGCGCGCCGCTCGGGCCCTGCCATGACGAGCCGGAGGTCTACCGCCTCCTCCTTTGCGTCGCTGATCAGGGCAGCACCGCGGAGGACGGAGATGTCTTCAGGAACCGCCAGCCGCCAGCGCTGAGGGGCGGCCAGCTCTGCCGCGGTGACGAGCTCGTCCACGGCCTCGACCACTCGCCGGGCAGCCGGGAGCAGTCGGTGTCCGAGCGGGGTGAGGCCAGCGCTCTGGGTGGAGCGGTCGAAGACTCGGCCGCCGATCCGCGCTTCGAAGGCAGCGATGCGCCGGCTCACGACGGGTTGTGGCACGCCGATCTTGGCCGCCCCGAGGGTGAATCCGCCGGCGTCGCTGACGGCAAGGAACGCGCGGCAGGTGTCTTCGATGTCCACTGGTCCGATGGTCACTCGTCCGACCACCTCGGCAGTGCAGGCGCGCCGTCGTCCGATTCACCCGGCTCGGGTGAACAACGCCGACCCGTCGGGCGGTCTGATAGCCGGGTGCACCCTCCGAGCTGGCTGCTACCGACGATGCGCGGATACCGCGCGTCGTGGGCGCGCTCCGACGTGCTCGCGGGGCTCGCGACCGGCACCGTGGTGATCCCGCAGGCGATGGCCTACGCGACCATCGCCGGCCTGCCGGTCGAGGTGGGGCTCTACACCTGCCTCCTGCCGATGGCCGCCTACGGCCTGCTCGGCGGATCGCGGGCCCTGAGCGTCTCCACCACCTCGACGATCGCGGTCCTGGTGGCCAGCACTCTTGCGACCCTGTCCGACCGCAGCGACGCCGAGCTGCTCGGCGCGGCGTTCACGCTGACCCTGTTGGTCGGGGCGTGCCTGCTGCTGATGCGCCTGGCCCGGCTGGGGTCGATCGTCGAAAGCATCTCGCCGGCCACGATGACCGGCATCCGCATCGGTGTGGGGCTGACCGTGCTGGCCAGCCAGCTACCCGCGCTGCTCGGCCTGCCGACCGACCCGGAGGGCGGCGGTTTCTTCGCGCAGGTCGCGGACGTGGTGAGGCATCTGCCCGACCTCTCTGGCGTCACCGCGGTCGTCGGGATCGGCGCGGTCGCGGTCCTCTTCGTGCTGCGACGCTGGGCGCCGGCCATACCGGGGCCGCTCGTGGTCGTGGTCGCCGGCATCGTGCTGGTGGCCGCGACGGCCGTGGAGGATCGTGGACTGGCCCTCATCGACCCGGTGCCCACCGGACTCCCGTCGCTCAGTCTCCCGGTCGGTGGTGACGTGCTCGCCCTCCTTCCGGGGGCGGTCGCCATCGCGCTGATGTCGTTCCTGGAGACCGTCCTGGTGGCGCGGACGAACCGGCGCCGCGGTGAACCCGTCATCGACGTGGACCGCGAGCTCGTCGCGACCGGCATCGGCGCCCTTGCCGGGGGACTGACCCAGTCGCTGCCACCCGCCGGCGGGTTCTCGCAGTCGGCCGTCAACCTGCGCTCAGGTGCTCGCACGCAGCTCTCCGGGCTCGTCACCGTCGGGCTCGCCCTGCTGGTCGCCCTCTTCCTCGCCCCCTTGCTCGCCGATCTGCCCCGGGCGATCCTCGCCGCGATGGTGCTCGTGGCCGTGGCCGGGCTCCTCGACCCGCGCGACCTGTTCATGTATGCACACGTCGACCGCTATGAGCTCGGTGTCGCCCTGATCGTCGCCGCCCTCGGGCTGACCGGCGGCATGCTCCTCGGCGTGGCGGTCGGCGTCGGGCTCACGCTCGTCCTCGTCATCCGCGCGGTGAACCTGCCGCGGGTCAACGCCCTCGAAACCACCTCGGACGCAGTGCTGCCCCTCCTGGTCACCGGCAACCTCTACACCGGAAACGCCCAAGCCACCCACGACGCTGCCTTGGTGCTGATCATGGACGATCCGACCCGGCCCACCGTCACCCTCGACGTCTCTCGCGTCACCTACGTCACCGTGCCGCTGCTCGACATGCTGCGTACGCTCCGCGACGACGTCGACTCCGAGGGCCGCCGGCTGGTGCTCGTCGGTGCCTCACCGAAGATCCTGTCCGTGATGCGGCGCGTCCCATGGTTCGTCGCGGCCGAGCGCGACGGCTTCGTGCGGAGCTGAACAGGGTCTGGATCGCCGCTTCGGTGACTCAGCCGACCGCGGTCTCCTCCTCCGTCGGCTCCGGTGCGCCGGCCTCGGCGAGCAGGGTCACGGTGCCGGTGGCGCCGTCGACGCGCACCCGCTGACCGTCACGCAGGCTCGTGGTGGCGTGCTTGGTGTCGACGACGCACGGGATGCCGAACTCGCGCGCGACGATGGCTGCGTGCGAGGCGGCGCCGCCGATGTCGGTGACGACCGCGGCGCTGTAGCCGAACATGGCGGTGTGGCCCACGTCGGTGACCGAGGCGACCAGGACGTCGCCCGGCTCGATGTCGTCGTCGGGGCCGCGCAGCACCCGCACGGGACCCTCGACGACGCCCGGGAAGACGCCGATGCCGGTGAGCTCGCCGCCGACGGCGAGCTGCTCGTGGTCCACCTCGGGCTGCCACGTACCGACGACCACGTCGGGCATCCGGATGGCCTGGAGCCGGGCACGCTGCTCCCGGCGGCGCGCGACCCGCTCCCGCAGATCGCCGGGCCCGGCGTACGCCTCGTCCAGCGTCAGGTAGAAGACGTCGGCCGCGTCGGCCAGCGCACCCCGGTCGACCAGTCGCCGGCCCTGCTCGCTCACGGCGAGCCTCAGCGCGTGGGTGTAGCGGACCACGCCGTCGCGCCCACGCTCGCGGGCGAGCGTGGCGCCGACGGCCATCCGGCCGGTCCGGGTACGCGGCGACGCGACCGGCTCCCGTCTGGGAGCCGGCTGCTGGGCGGCACCCGCGGCGGAGGAGACCAGCATCTCCGGACGGGTGGCGAAGGCCGGGTTCTCCAGCTCGCACTCGCCGGGCCCGCGGTGTCCCATCTCGGCCAGCTCGGCGTCGAGGGTCCGGGCGAGCTCGGGTGAGGCGGCCCGGAGCTCGTCGACGCGGCCGGCGCGGGCGAGCTCGATGAGGTCGGGCCGGTCGCGCAGCACCGCGGCGAGACGCTCCACGGCGAGCATGGTGCGTGCCGACTCGAGCTCGTCCACGTCGATGCCGATCGGCTCGGGGCTCTTGCCCCGCTCGTGGATGGCGCCGGCCGCGCTGGTCAGCATCACCCCGATCGAGGCGACGCACCAGCTGTGGGCCAGCCGGTCGCGCCACAGCAGCGCGCGGGCGTGCAGCTGGGCGTCGTCGAGGGCGGCGACCCGGGTCGCGTCCAGGGTCTCGCGGCAGGCGGCCGTGTGGATCCGTTCGGCCTCCTCCTTGAACCTACGAGCCCGGTTGATGACCCTGGTCGTCGCGGTCAGCGTGGCGATCCGCTTGGCGAGACCGGTCGGCATGGGCGGTCCGCCCTCCGGGCGGAAGACCACGTCCTCGGGGATGTTGCCGTAGGCGTCGCGGCGGACCGACGCCTCGTCCCAGCCCGGCATGTTCTCGACCACGTTCACCCCGACGGAGGCGTTGATGTAGGCGCAGTGTCCGAGCGTGCTCATCACCATGCTCGACTGCTGGTCGAGCGCCTCACCCTCGAGGGCGAGCATCTGGCCCATGTCCTCGTTGGAGATGCGGATCGCGGCGACCTGCAGGTCCAGGGTCATCGGCGTCATCGGCCCGGGCATCGCCTCGGAGGTGTTGGTGGCGGTGAGCACCGACAGTCGCGGGTCGAGCAGGGTGTCGAACTCGCCCTGCAGCTCCGGCGGGCCCGCGGGTTCGAGGCGGCCGCCCTCGCCGGGCGGCAGGTTGATCGGGATCACGTGCGTCGGCAGCGCGAACCGGCCCGGCACCGGGGCGGTCTCGCCGTTCTTCACCACGCGACCGACCAAGGCGCGCACCAGGTCCTCGACGGCCTCGACGGCGGTCCACCCGTAGCCAGCCGGACCGGCGGTCAGTCCCGGCGCGGCCAGCCGCGGTCGTACGCCGCGCAGACGCGGTCGCACCCCGGCGGCCGCGAGGAGCTCGCGGGCCTGCGCCGCGGACACCGTGCCGGGCGCGGCCAGGTCGAGGGTGCCGGTGGTCTCGCCGGTCGCCGCCGTGACGAGGTGGCGGGTGAGGTCGTCGTGGTGGAGGACCTGCCACGGCTCGCTCGACCGCAGCAGACCGGCCAGGGTCCGCAGCGCGTCGGCGTCGCCACGGCGGCCCGCCGGAGGGGCCGTCCGCACGACCAGGAGCGGCACTCCGGCGGCGGTGAGCGCGGCCTCGGCAGGGGAGTCGTCACCGGCGAGGACCGGCAGGACCACGCGTACGCCGTGCCGGGCCGCTGCGCTCGCCAGGGTGTCGTGGCCGGCGGCGGCCAGGTGCACGGCGGCCTGGCAGCCCTTGAGCGCACGGTCGTACGCTGCGGCGTCCGCCGGGCCGGCACGGACCATGTCGACGCGAGGATCGACGTATCGGTGGCGGTCTGAGTCGGTTCCCACGACCTCGCACCCGCCGGCCAGCAACAGCCGGGCCAGGTCGCGGCCACCCAGTCCGGAAACTCCCGTGATCAGGACACGCATGCGTCCTCCTCCTCGCGTCTCGTCGGGCCCCTCGGTGGGCCGTTCCGAGAGAGGTTCCACCGTGTGGCCGTGGTCACATCGTCCAGTCCCACTCAGCGGGAGAGCGGCGACCGTGCGGTCTGTCGGCGAGCAGGGTCGGCCCCGTGATGACCTGGGACGAAGAGCACGATGTCGTGGTGGTGGGTGCCGGCGGAGGCGGCCTGACCGGTGCCTGGGCAGCGGCACGCGCAGGGCTGGACGTGCTGCTGGTCGAGGCCACCGACCGTTACGGCGGCACGACCGCCTACTCCGGCGGCGGGATGTGGTTCCCCGGCAACGCCGTGCTGCGCGAGGCGGGTGCGGCGGACGACACCGCTGAGGCGCGCGACTACTTCCACGCGGTCGTCGGCGACCGCACCCCGCGAGCGCTGCAGGACGCCTTCCTGGCGGCAGGCCCCCGGCTCGTCGACGAGCTGCTCACCGACGAGGCGCTGGTCTTCGAGCCGTTCCCGTGGCCCGACTACTACGGAGCCGTGCCCGGTGCTCGCGAGGTGCGGCAGATCCGCGCGCTCGCGTTGGACCCCACCGAGCTGGGTCCGCTCAAGGACACGGTGCGACCGACCCTGAAGGTCGACCGGGCAGGCGCGCCCGCGCCGGCCGAGCTGATCGGCGGCCAGGCTCTCGTGGGCCGGCTGCTGCTGGCCCTCTCGCGGCTCCCGCAGGCACAGCTGCGGCTGCGAGCCGCCTGTGCGGAGCTGGTCGTCGAGGACGGCCGTGTCGTCGGGATCCTCACCGAGCAGCCCGACGGCACCCGCCGGATCCGAGCCCGCCGGGGCGTCCTGATCGCCTCGGGAGGCTTCGAGCAGAACGCCGCGATGCGGGCGGCGTACGGGGTCCCGGGCAGCGTCGCCGGCGCGATGGGTCCCGAGGGCAACCTGGGGCGGGCGATCCAGGCGGCGATCGACGTCGGCGCCGACACCGACCTGATGGACCAGGCCTGGTGGGCCCCCGGCCTCGCGCACCCCGACGGCACCACCTCGTTCTCGCTCTGGTTCACCGGCGGCATCTTCATCGACCGCGACGGCCGCCGCTTCGTCAACGAGTCGCTGCCCTATGACCGGATCGGCCGTGCGGTGATCGACCGGCAGCGGGCCGGCACCGTCGACGCGACGTACTGGATGGTCTACGACGACCGCGAGGGGCTGGCGCCACCGGTGCGCTCGACGACGCTGCCGCTGGCACCGCACGAGGAGTACGTCGCGGCCGGGCTCTGGCACACCGCGGACACGCTGCCCGAGCTCGCCGAGGCGCTGGGGGTGCCGGGTGAGGAGCTGGAGTCGACCGTACGCCGCTTCAACGTCTTCGCCGAGGCGGGCCACGACGACGACCACGGTCGTGGGGACGAGCCCTACGACCGGGCCTTCTCCGGGGGCGGATCGCCGCTGGTGCCGATCACGAAGGGCCCGTTCCACGCCGCGGCGTTCGGGCTCTCCGACCTCGGCACGAAGGGCGGCCTGCGCACCGACGAGCACGCGCGCGTGCTCGCGACGACCGGCGAGGTGATCCCCGGGCTGTATGCCGCCGGCAACTCGATGGCGGCGGTCAGCGGCACGACCTATCCCGCAGGTGGCAACCCGATCGCCGCGAGCATGGTCTTCAGCCACCTCGCGGTGCAGCACCTGACCGAGAGCGAGGAGCGATGACGGACCACCAGTCGGCGGACCGCTGGGCGATCATGGAGCTCAAACACCGCTACGTACGCGGCGTCGACCTGCGCGACTGGGACGGTGTCGCCGCGACCCTGGCGCCGGAGATGACCGCGAGCTATCGGCCGGACCTGGTCACCGAGGGGGCTGAGGCGCTGGTCGCCGAGCTGCGGGCGCGGCTCGGTGAGCATCGGATCACCGTGCACCAGCTCGGCCACCCCAGCATCGAGATCGACGGCGACCGGGCGACCGCGACCTGGACCATGTCGGACCGCACGATCTGCACCGACGTCGGCTACCTCGTCGAGGGCGCGTCGGTCTCCCACGACAGCTATCGGCGCGACCCGGACCGTGGCTGGCTGGTCACCGCGATCCGCTACGACCGGTTCTGCGAGACGGTGGTCTCGTTCCAGGACATGCCGGGCTTCGCCGTACGCGCGACGCCCTACCAGATGCTCGACCTGCCCTGATGCGGTGGGGAATGTCGGTGGCGATGGTGCCACCCGAGGAGCTGGCCGGGCTGGTGCGGCTGGCCGAGCAGGTCGGCTTCGACTTCGTCTCGCTGCCGGACTCGGTCTTCTACCCCCAGCACGTCTCCGGCGGTTACCCGTTCGCTCCCGACGGCAAGCGCATGTGGGCGCCCGAGACCCCGATGCCCGACCCGCTGGTGACCGTCGCGGCGCTGGCTGCGGTGACGACGCGGATCCGGTTCCAGACCAACGTGCTGAAGCTGCCGCTGCGTGCCCCGCTGCTGCTGGCCAAGCAGGTGGCCACGCTCGCGGTGCTCTCGGACGACCGGCTCTCGCTCGGCGTCGGGGTGTCCTGGATGCCTGAGGAGTTCCGCTTCACCCGCACCGACATGCGCACCCGCGGCGCCCGCACCGACGAGGCGATCGAGATCCTCCGTCTGGTCTGCGGCGGCAGCGGGCCGGCCTGGGTGGAGCACCACGGCCGCCACTACGACTTCGACCGGCTGATGGTCTCGCCGGCGCCGGCGAGACCGGTCTCCATCCTGGTGGGAGGCCACAGCGACGCCGCGCTACGTCGCGCAGCCCGGCTCGGCGACGGCTGGGTCGCCGCGAACGTCCCGCTCGCCGAGCTGGAGGCCGCGCTCGACCGGCTCGCCGAGCTGCGCCGCGCCGAGCAGCGCCCGGAGGACCGCCCGGAGGACCGCCCGTTCTCCGTCTGCGTCGCCCCGGTCGGCATCGGCGACGCCGACGGCTTCCGACACCTCGAGTCTGCCGGGGTCACCGACGTCTATCTCGCCCCGTGGCGGCTCTACGGCCACGCCCACGGCGACCGGGCGGCGCGCTTGGAGAGCGTGCGCCGGTTCGCGGCGGAGGTCATCGACCGCTGCTGACCCAGTGCCGGCGTCAGCCGGCCGGGTGAGCGGCGAGGTAGGCCGAGAAGCGCTCGGCCACCTCGCCCTCGCTCAGCCCGAACTCCGCCAGCGAGTAGCGGTGATCGGGTCGGCGGTCGCCACGACGGCTGACGTCGTCGGCCGCGACGACCGCCGACCGTGCGGTCTCCTCGAAGGGCACCCCGAGGGCGGCGTAGACGCGGGCGACGGTGCCGACGGGGTCGGCGACGAACTCCTCGTAGTGCACGTCGACGAACCGGCCGGGGTCGTGCCGCGCGCGCTCGGCGAGGGACCTCTCGGTCGCGCCCGCCCACAGATCGAGGCTGTCGCGGCCCACGACCGCAGGGGTGAAGACCTCCGAGTGGCCCCGCGACGTACGCGAGGTCAGGCTGCTCACCGAGGCGATCACGCTGCGCGGGTCCCGATGGGTCTGCACGACGAGCGCGTCGGGGTAGACGGTGAGCAGTGCATCCAGCGAGAACAGGTGGCCGGGATTCTTCAGCACCCAGCGCCGCTCCGGGCTGGTCGTGCCGATCAGCTGCAGGATGCGCCGGTGGCGGGCATAGGTCGCGGTGTGGTCCTGGCCGGCCAGCCAGCGTGCGTACGTCGGCAGGTGCGCGACGCTCGGGAAGGCGAGCGAGCGCAGGGTCTGCCGTTCGAGCCACCAGCACTCCTCGACGGCGTCGGGCGACATGAAGTGCATGCCCTTGAGCCCGGGGACGGCGGCGTTGCGCCGGTCGATGGTCGCCTGCATCGCGGCGAAGTCCGGGTTCGACGGCCAGTCCTCACGGCGCGGGCGTGGCTGGGGCGCGGCGGCGAGCCACAGCTCCACGCCTTGGTGGGCCGGGTCGGCGCACAGCAGCCGGTGCAGGGCGGTGGTGCCCGAACGAGGCAGGCCGGTCACGAACACCGGGCGGGTCACCGGTGTCGTCCTGTGCGCGGGGTGCTCGCGCCAGGCCGCCTCGGTGCGCAGCCGCGAGGCGAGCGACTGCACCAGCGTCTCGGTGATCTTCGCCCACCCGGCCTCGGTGAGCCCCGCCTCGGCCGCGTAGGCCTGGAGGAGAACCGCGAGCGGCTCGTAGTGGTCGTCACCGCCGAAGTCGGTCAGGCCGGTGCGTACGGCGGCCTGCTCGTGGAGGTGTTCGGCGAGCGTCGCGTCGGGGACGGGCATGGTTCCTCCGTGGTCAGCGATGAGGTCAGTGGTGGGTGGCGCCCGCGGTGACGTCGAGGCACTGCCCGGTGACGGCACGAGCCAGGTCGGAGGCGAGGAAGAGAGCCGCGTCGGCGATCTCGTCGGGACGCGGGAGGCGCCGCAGATCGGTGCCCGCGGCGATCTCGTCATGGATCGCCTCAGGGGTGGTGCCGCGCTCGCGGGCCGTCTTGGCGAACGAGCCGCGCACCGCGTCGGCCCAGATGTAGCCGGGTGCCACCGAGTTGACGCGGACCCCGTGCGGCCCGAGCTCGATCGACAGGCTCCGGGCGAGCGCGAGCAGGCTGGCCTTCGTCATCCGGTACGCCCCGAACCCGGGGAGCCGGTTGCGGATGATCATCGAGTTCATCACCACGACCGCACCCCGGGACTCGGCGAGAGCCGGTGCGCAGCGCCGGACGAGGTCCAGGGCCATCAGCGGAGACTCGAGCTCGGCCCGTACGGTGTCGAGACCGGTCTCGAGCAGCGCCTCCCGGGAAGGCGGGTGGTAGGCGTTGTGCAGGACCGCGTCCAGACGACCGTGCTCGCTCAGGGCGGCCGCGACCAGGGCGGCCACGGAGCCCGGGTCGGCCAGGTCGGTGGGGACGGCGAGCACCCGCCGGCCGGTCGTACGCAGCTCCCCGGCCAGATCCTCGAGGCGTTCGGCGCTGCGTGAGGCGATCACCAGGTCCGCCCCGGCAGCCGCGCTGCGCTCGGCCAGGGCCCTGCCGAGGCCGGGGCCTGCGCCTGCGACCAGCACGACCTTGCCGGCGAGGATCCCCGAGCCCGGGAAGGTCATGACAGCATCCGATCGGCGACGGCGGCCTGGCGGGCGGCGATCCGCCGGGACCACTGCTCCGGGGTGACCCGCTGTTCCCGATGGAAGGGGAGCCGCTCGGGGAGGTCCGCGAAGGCCATCACCTCCGTGGTCGGTCCGTCGGCCTCGGTGAGCGGCCGGTCGACGCGCTGCCAGCGGATCTGCAGGTAGCCCTTGTCGTGGCCGGTGGTCTCCAGCCAGTTGGCCAGGCCGGGGTCGCGGTGGCTGACGACGAACCGGATGTTCCCGTCGGGGTCGGCGTGCGCCTGCTCGGTGGTGAGGCTGGTCTGGTGGTTGGCGTAGTCGAGCGAGACGTACCAGCGGCTGCCCAGCTGCATCCCCTGGTAGGGCATCTGTGAGGCGGGCACGGTGACGACCAGTGCCTGGTCCTCGCGCAGGTCGTAATGGCCGGCCGAGCTGAACTGGCTGGTCAGGCCGCCGGGGGTGGACTTCGGGGCGTACATCGTGTTCGCCGGCTGGTCGAGATAGAAGAGCTCGACGAACTCCAGGAACGTGCGGACGTAGCCCAGCAGGATCCCGCCTGCCCGGGCATAGCGGGACTCGATCGTCTCCAGGGTGACCGGCGGGCTCGGCATGCCGATCCGGTCGGTGCGCTGGACCCGCAGCGTGCCCGGCCGCTCGGTGGTCCAGTCGCTGAAGGTCTGCCGCACCAGCAGCCGGGACGAGTCCGGTGCCAGGGTGAGATAACCGGGCCCGGCGTCCGCGCGCGGCGGACCGAAGCGGAGCTCGAAGCTGCCGTCGGCGGCGACCGGGAAGTCCCGGTCGTCGAACGCCAGGTGGCTGGCCGGGGCGGTGCTGCCGGCGTGCGAGCCACCGAGCGCCTGGAACACCAGGTCGGCGCAGGTGCCGCGGGTCCCGGTGACGACGTACTCCGCCTCGCCCGTGATCTGCGCGGCGAAGTAGAGCGTGTCCGGGTTGTCCAGGCCCATCTTGGTCCACGGCGTCGAGGGGCGGGCGAAGTGCGGGTCGGCCGGGTCGCCGGCCCAGGCGCTGCCCACGGCGACCTTGACCAGGCCGGCGAGGTAGTCGAGCCCCTCGGCGAGGTCGCGCTCGTCGTCGACGTGCGGAGCCGATCTCACGATCCGCTCCGCCTCGACCAGGGCTTCGGCCAGCTGCGTGATGCCACGAGACCGTTGGCTGCGTACGTCCGTCATGGACTTCCTCCTGCCGGGTGACCAGACGAGGTGCTGGAGGTCGGGACGGTAGGTACGGCCGGATGACGGCACCGCCGAAGTCCCGCTGACCGGAATCGGATCGCAGGTTTCGCTGGGTGGGACATCGCGACCACGCGGGGCGATCCCGCGGTTCCTTGGGTGTCCGCACCCGAAGACGCAGGAGGAACAGATGACGCCAGGCTGGTCGCACGAGGTCGACGTGCTGGTCGTGGGCAGCGGCGCGGGCGGGATGACGGCCGCGCTCACCAGCGCCCTGGAGGGCCTGGAGACGCTGCTCGTCGAGAAGGCGCCCGTCTACGGCGGCACCACCGCGCTCTCGGGCGGCGGGATCTGGGTGCCCAACAACCCGACCCTCGAGAAGGCCGGGGTGACCGATCCGCCCGAGCGGGTCGTCGAGTACCTCGAGCACATCACCGGTGGACGCATCCCGCGCAGCCGGCTGGCGGCGTACGTCGAGCACGGCCCGGCCATGTTCCGGATGTTCGCCGCTCGCACCCGGCACCTGCGGTTCAGCTGGTGCCCCGGCTACGCCGACTACCACCCCGAGGCGCCGGGCGGCCGTCCCGAGGGGCGCTCGGTGGAGTGTCCGCCCTTCGACCTGCGTCTGCTGGGCGAGCGGGCCGACCAGCTGCGCGGCAGCAGCATGAAGGTGCCCGGCGGGCTGGTGATCACCTCGGCCGACTACGTGAAGCTCAACATGCTGACCCGCACCTGGCGTGGGCGGCGGACCGCGTTCCGGCTCGGCGTGCAGGGCGTGCTCAACCGGCTGCGCCGCCGCCGGATGGTCTCGCTCGGCCAGTCCCTGGTGGCGCGGCTGCGGATGAGCCTGGTCGAGGCCGGCGTACCGCTCTGGCTGGACTCGCCGCTGCTCGACCTGGTCCGCGACGACCAGGGGGCCGTGGTCGGCGCGGTCGTCCGGCACGAGGGCGCGACGGTCCGTGTCCGGGCCCGCAAGGGCGTCGTGGTCGCCTCCGGTGGCTTCGACCACAACGAGGCGATGCGCAAGGAGCACCTGCCCGAGGTCGGCCGCGACGACATGTCCGGAGGCGCGGACAGCAACACCGGTGACGGGATCTCGGCCGGTCAGGCCGTCGGCGCGGCCGTCGACCTGATGGACGATGCCTGGTGGATGCCCTCGATCCGCCGCCCCGACGGCAAGGTGCACGCGCTCGTCGCCGAGCGCTCCATCCCGAACTCGTTGATCGTGACCCCGCAGGGAGAGCGGTTCACCAACGAGGCCTCGCCCTACGTCACCTTCGTGCACGAGCAGATCACGGGCGGGCACCCCTACCTGTGGTTCGTGATGGACCAGACCGCCCGACGCCGCTACCCGTTCGGCGCGGTCATCCCCGGCAAGGACCTGCCCGAGACCTGGTACGAGTCCGGCCTTGCCCATCGCGCGGACACGCTGACCGCCCTGGCGCGGGCGATCGGTGTCCCGGCCGGGACGCTCGAGGCGACGGTGGCCCGTTACAACGAGCTGGTCGAGACGGGCCGCGACGACGACTTCGGCCGGGGCGAGAGCGCCTACGACCGCTACTACGGTGACCCGACCCTGCCCAACCCGGTGCTGGGCGCGGTGCGCGAGGCCCCCTACCTGGCCGTACGCATCGAGGCCGGTGACCTCGGCACCAAGGGCGGCCTGCTCACCGACGAGCACGCCCGGGTCGTGGACGCCTCCGGCGCGACGATCCAGGGCCTGTACGCCACCGGCAACGCCGCCGCCTCGGTGATGGGCCACGACTACGCCGGTGCCGGCGCCACGATCGGTCCGGCCATGGTCTTCGGGTACGTCGCCGCCCGGCACGCCGCCCGGGAGGGGTGAACCCGCCATGACTGCCCGGCTGCGCGTCCTCGAGGTGATCGAGGAGACCCCGGATGCCCGCTCGATCGTCCTCGAGGCGCCGGGCGAGGCGCCCGGCCGGTTCGGCTACCGTCCCGGCCAGTTCCTGACCGTGCGGGTGCCGCACGCCGACGGCGCCGTGGCCCGCTGCTACTCGCTGGCCAGCGACCCCGGTGGCGGCGAGCCGATGAAGGTGACCGTGAAGCGGGTCGCCGAGGGCCGTGCCTCCAACTGGCTCTGCGACCGTCTCACGGTCGGGACCGAGCTCGAGGTCCTGCCCCCCTCGGGGGTGTTCACACCGGGCACCTCCCACGGCGACCTGCTCCTGGTCGCCGGTGGCAGCGGGATCACCCCGGTGATGTCGATCCTCAAGGCGGCCCTGCGCGGCGACGCGCGGGTGGCGCTGTTCTACGCCAACCGCGACCCGGAGTCGGTGATCTTCCGCACCGAGCTCGACCAGCTCGCGGCCCGTCACCCCGACCGGGTCGCGATCACCCACTGGCTGGAGAGCGACCGCGGCCTTCCCGGAGCCGACGACCTCGCCGACTGGGCACGGGTCCATGGCGACCGCGAGGCCTTCGTCTGCGGGCCGGAGCCGTTCATGGCCCTCGCCGAGCAGGGGCTTGCCGCGGCCGGACTGCCTCGCTCCGGGGTCCGTGTCGAGCGGTTCGTCTCGCTCGAGGGCGACCCGTTCGCGGCCCCTGAGCCCGCCGGCTCGACCGGCGAGGTCGTCGAGGTCGTCGCCGGCGAGCCCGCCGTCGAGGTCACCCTCGACGGCGAGACCCGCCGGCTCGGCTGGCAGCGGGAGACGCCGCTGCTCGACGTCCTGCTCGCGGCCGGGCTCGATGCGCCGTACTCCTGCCGGGAGGGCTCCTGCAGCGCCTGCACCTGCCTGCTCCTGGAGGGCGAGGTGAAGCTGTTGCGCAACACCGTGCTCAGCAGGGAGGACCTCGAGGACGGCTACACGCTGGCCTGCCAGGCGGTCCCGCTGACCGACGACATACGCGTCACCTACGAATGACCGAAGGGACCCGATGATGGGAACACTGGACGACAAGGTCGTCATCATCACCGGCGGTGCGCGCGGCATGGGCGCCGCGCACGCGCGCCACTTCGTCGCCGAGGGCGCTCGGGTCGTGATCGGCGACCTCCTCGACGAGGACGGCAAGGCGCTCGCCGACGAGCTCGGTGAGCGAGCCGTCTTCGCGCACCTGGACGTCACCTCGCCGCAGGACTGGGACGCCGTCGTCGCGCTGGCGACCGCGACGTACGGGCGCCTCGACGGGCTGGTCAACAACGCCGGGGTGCTCGCGTTCCGGCCGATCGCCGACACCGACGTCGAGGAGTTCCGGCGCATCCTGGATATCAACCTCACCGGTGCCTGGCTGGGGATCAAGGCCGTCACCGACGTGCTGGCCCGGCAGGGCGGCTCGGTGGTGAACGTGTCCTCGATCAACGGGTTCGTCGGCTCGTCGGGCCTCAGCGCCTACACGGCCAGCAAGTTCGCGGTCCGCGGGCTCACCAAGGCGGCCGCCCAGGAGCTCGGAGCACAGGGCATCCGCGTCAACTCCATCCATCCCGGCGGCATCGCCACCCCGATGACCGGACGCTCGCCGGGGCAGAGCGACACCGACGGGGCGGAGGCCTTCGCCCGGGTGCCGATCCCGCGCTGGGGGCGGCCCGAGGAGGTCTCGCCGCTCGCGGCCTACCTGGTCTCCGACCTGTCCAGCTACTGCACCGGGAGCGAGTTCGTCGTCGACGGCGGAGCGCTCAGCGGCACGATCTTCTAATCGCTTCTCAGAGGAGAGAAATGGTCACCAGCACGATCGACACGATGGCGGCAGGGGTCGCCTCCGAGGTGGTCCGTCTCGACGGCACCTGCGAGCTCGACCGGGCCGCGATCGGCGGCAAGGCGTGGAGCGTGAACGCGATGCGGGCCCAGGGTCTGCCGGTGCCGCCGGCGGTCGCGCTGACCACCGGCTGCTGCGCCGAGTTCTACGCCGCCGGGGGAGTGGTGCCCGAGGAGGTGTGGCAGCAGGTACGCCGCGGCATCGCCTTCCTGGAGGAGGAGACGGGCCGCGGCTTCGGCGACGACCAGCACCCGCTGCTGGTCTCCGTGCGCAGCGGCGCCCCGGTCAGCATGCCCGGGATGATGGACACGGTGCTCAACCTCGGCCTCACCCCGGCCACCGCCGCCGGGCTCGCCGCGGAGAGCGGCGACGAAGCGTACGTCGCGGACACCCGCGAGCGGTTCGTGCGGCAGTACCGAGAGACGGTGCTGGACGACGAGCACGGGCTGGTGCCGGACGATCCGTGGGACCAGCTGCGCGCGGCCGTCGGCGCGGTCTTCGCCTCCTGGCAGTCACCGCGCGCCCTGACGTACCGGGGCTCGCGCGGCATCGCCGGCGACCTCGGCACGGCGGTCACGATCCAGGCGATGGTCTTCGGCAACCTCGACGATCGCTCCGGCACCGGGGTCCTGTTCACCCGCAACCCGAGCACCGGCGCCCGGGCGCCGTTCGGCGAGTGGCTCCCGCGCGGTCAGGGGGAGGACGTGGTCTCGGGCCGGGTCACCCCGCAGCCGCTGGCGGCGCTCGCCACCGAGCTGCCCGGCGCCCACGCCCTGCTGATGGATGCGGCGAGCGCCCTGGAGGAGGCGTCGCGCGACGTGCAGGACATCGAGTTCACGGTCGAGGCCGGCCGGCTGTGGCTGCTGCAGACCCGGGCCGCCAAGCGGTCCTCGGCCGCAGCGGTACGGATCGCGGTCGACCTGGTCGACGAGGGTCTGCTGACCGAGGCGGAGGCCGTCGGCCGGGTCACCCTCGAGCAGGTGCGCGGCGTCCTCGGCGCCGGCACCGGTGTCGGACAGGGCGAACCGCTGGCCACCGGCGAGGCCGCCTGCCCCGGCCTCGCCACCGGCATCGCGGTCACCGACCCCGACGAGGCCGAGGAGCGCGCCGACCGTGGCGAGGACGTCATCCTGGTGCGCTCGGCCACCTCGCCCGACGACCTCCACGGCATGCTCGCCGCCCGCGGCATCGTCACCGAGTACGGCGGAGCGACATCGCACGCGGCGGTCGTCAGCCGCGAGATCGCACGCCCCTGCGTCGTCGGCTGCGGCGAGGGGACCCTCGCGCTCTTGTCCGGCCGTGAGATCACTGTCGACGGGGCCACCGGCCAGGTCTGGGAGGGCCGGGTCGAGGCCACCGCCGCTGACCCCGCGGCCGACCCGACGCTGCGCCGGCTGACAGGCTGGGCCGAGGCGCTGCTCCCCGACGGCGAGCGCGCCCGCGTGGCCGGGCTGCCTGCCGCCGAGCGCGTCGTCGCCACCTTCGAGTCACTCGACCGATGAGCGGGCCCGCCGGCACCGTCGCCGTCGTCACCGGCGCCAGCCGCGGGGCGGGCGCGGGCATCGCGGCGGCGCTGGCTGCTGCCGGAGCGACGGTGTATGTCACCGGCCGCTCCGAGCGCGGTCTCGCCGCCACCGCCGAGGAGTGCGACCGCCGCGGTGGTCGCGGGATCCCGGTCGTCTGCGACCATGCCGACGACGACGCCGTCGCCGCGCTCTTCGACCGGGTCCGCCGCGAGCACGGGCGGCTCGACGTCCTGGTCAACAATGCGATCTCGCTGCCCGACGGGCTCACCGACGACCGGCCGTTCTGGGAGAAACCGCTCGACCACCAGCAGATGTTCGACGTCGGCCTGCGCTCGTCCTACGTCGCGGCCTGGCACGCTGCGCCGCTCCTCACCGTCCAGGGCGGGCTGGTCGCGCACACCTCGTCCTTCGGCGGTGGCTGCTACCTGCACGGCCCGGCGTACGGCGCGGTCAAGGCCGGCGTCGACAAGCTCGCCCACGACATGGCCGTGGACCTTGCGCCGCACGACGTGGTCGTGGTGTCGGTGTGGATGGGCATCCTGCGCACCGAACGGACCCTCGCGGGCCTCGCGCGGGACCCGGAGAGATACGGTGCGCTCGCCGCGCGCATGGAGTCGCCGGAGCTCACCGGCAGGGTGGTGGCGGGCCTGATGTCCCACCCCGACCGGATGCGATGGACCGGCCGGACCGTCGTCGGGGCCGAGCTCGCCCGAGAGCTCGGCGTCACCGACGTCGACGGCAGCAGCCCGCCCTCGCACCGGGAGGTGCTGGGCGGGCCGCTCGAGTTCAACCCCGCCGTCGTCCGGTAGGGCACCGCAGGGATTCCGGCAGGTCAGTGCGCCCGGCCCGCGACGGCCTCCTCGAGCCGGGTCCGGCCGCTGAGCTGGATCAGGTCCTCGTGCAGCTCGAACCACACGGTGTGATAGCTGTCGAGGATCGGCCGGGCCACCCACATCGTGGCGCCGGTGGCGATCTGGTCCTGGGCGTGCTGCA
This sequence comes from Nocardioides sp. CCNWLW239, assembly GCF_037137035.1. NCBI lineage: Bacteria > Bacillati > Actinomycetota > Actinomycetes > Propionibacteriales > Nocardioidaceae > Nocardioides > Nocardioides sp. CCNWLW239. The sequence goes on from NZ_JBBBNW010000003.1 coordinate 201,931, forward strand.
GGCGGGCGGCGTAGCGCGCGAGCCGCGGGGCGAGCCCGCCCAGCCGCTCCACCAGCGGAAGCACCCGGACGTGCAGCTCGGCCAGCCGCTCCAGCACCGACGCGTCGTAGGCGGCGTCGGTGTGGTCGTTCGGGGTGGTGGCGTCCTTCATCTGCCAGGCGGTGACGATGACCTTCAGATCGGCGTTGACCTCGCAGAACTCGTCGTACGCCGCGGCCAGCGCGGCTCCGTCGACGCCTGACCGGTCGGCATCGAGGAGGGCGGCGAGGTGTTCGCGGCCGGCCGCGGAGAGCCGGTACGCCGGGCCGACCGGGTCGCACAGCCCGCGCGACACCGCCTCCGCCAGCAGGGCATCGGCCTCCTCGGTGGACACCCCCAGCGGGGTGGCCACGTCGTCCCGCCGGACTCGGCCCTTCAGTTCGACGATGCGTAGCAGGTCCAGGTCGGACACAGCGCTCTCCTCTCGATCACGATCTTTCTCGGGCCACCTTCGCGCGGCGGCGGGCTGTGACCGACGTCGCTCCCGGTGAGCGGGACGTCCGCCGGAAACCGGGGTCCGGCAGGCGATCGTGAGACCCGCCTGGACGACGATCGACGACGACTGACGGAGGTGGCGGCATGAGCGTGGTGGGCGAGGAGCGCCGCAGCAGGTGGACCGAGCTGGCAGCCGTGGACAACGTACGCGACCTCGGCGGGCTGCCCGTCGAGGGTGGTGGCCGGACCCGGTTCGGGGTGGCGTTCCGGGCGAGCACCCCGCAGCAGGCCACTGCGGACGACGTCGCGCGGCTGGTGGACGGTCTCGGGATCCGTACGCTGCTGGACCTGCGGCTGCCCGACGAGGCGGCCCGCGAGGGCCACGGACTGCTCGGCGAGGCCGGGCTGCACGTGGTCAACCTGCCGGTCCGCAAAGGCGACTCGACGGTGCGTGACGTGGTCATGCCCGACACCCGCACCACGGACCTGGGTCTGCTCTACGAGCAGCTCCTCGCGGGCAGCGCGGCGTCGATCGTCGCCGCCGCCCGGAACGTCGCCGACCCCGACCGGCACGCGGTGGTCTTCCACTGCGCGGCCGGCAAGGACCGCACCGGCGTGCTGGCCGCGGTGCTGCTCGATGCGGTCGGGGTGACACCTGAGGCGATCGTCGAGGACTACGCCATGACCGCCGAGCGAGAGCACCGGGTCCGGGAGCGGCTCGTCCTGATCCCGGCCTACCGCAACCTTCCGCCCGTCGCCGAGGGCGTCATGGGCGTGAAGGCGGCCGCCATCAGGAGGTTCGTCGAGACCGTGCGCACCACCCACGGCGGGGCGGCCGAGTTCCTGGTCCGCCACGGGCTGGGCGCGGACGAGCTGGCCGCGCTCCGGGAAGCGCTGGTCACGCCCCCAACATCCGCAGCCGGCTGACCAGGGCCCGGGCATGATGTGCCCCGACCCGTACGTCACGCCACAGCCGCGCCACCGGGTCGTCGTTGTCGAGGGCGTGGCTGCGGACGCTGCCGAAGACCAGGCCGACCGCCTCGACGGAGCGCTCGATCGCGTAGAGCTGGTCGTCGAAGGGATTGCGTGCCTGCGCGTCCGGGTCGGTGTCGGTGGGCGTACGCAGCACCAGGTCGGCGGCGTCCAGCGAGGACGCCGCCCGGGCGACGCGTATGGGAGAGAGGTCGCGGGAGGTGACCTCCTCGCCGGCCTGGGTGAGCTCGACCCGCTGCCGCAGCTCGGTGAAGTGGATCTCGAGGGCGCCGCGGGCCGCGCCTGCGAGCGCCGTCGCGACGATCGCGCCCACGGGTGCCAGGGACGGCGCACGGTCGCCGATCCCCGCCCAGGCGTGCCGGGGGACGACCACGTCGCTCAGGTGCACGTCCTGGGCGCCCCACGCGGTGAGACCGACCGCGTCGACCGAGCCCTCCAGACGTGCCGCGGCGGTCTCCACCAGCACCAGACCGACCGGCCCCGGTTCGCCGTCGGCGCTGCGCCTGGCGGCGAGGACGAGCCAGCCGGCGTGGGCGGCCCCGGTGACCGCCGACCACCGGCCACGCACGACCAGGCCGTCCTCGTGCTCATGGACCGACCCCGCGGCCTCCAGAGAGAAGCCGACGAGCGGGTCGATGCCCATCTCGCCGCGCAGGTCCGTCCAGGCCTGATGAGGGAAGAGATCGAGAAGCCACGGGACCGCGGCCGCGTGTGCCGTCACCCAACCGGTCGAGCCGCATGCCCCGCCCACGAGCCCGACCACGTCGAGCAGGCGGTCGGCACGCTCGGTACGGTCGGCAGGCGCGCCGAGGGCGAAGACGCCGGAGTCGAGCAGGGCCGCGAGCACCTCGGTGGGGATGCGGCGCTCGGCCTCGGTGCGGGCGGCCTCCTCGCGGATGCGGGGAAGCACCTCGACGACGCGCTCGTGGACGGTGGACTCCATGAGCGGCATGGTAGTGCTGCCACCAGGACAGCATCGGGGCTGTCGCACTCGCCGGGACACGGCGGCGCGCGACGGTATGAAGGAGGAGGGGACAGATGATCGAACCAGCCACGGCCCCGGCATCGGACCGGGTGCTCGACGAGGTGCGGGAGATGCTCCCGCAGCTGTCCCGCAGCGCCGCCGAGGTCGAGCTGAACGGCTCTGTCGACGCGACAGTACTGAGGGCGCTCGACGACGCCGGGTTCTTCGGGCTGCTCCGCCCGGTGAGCCGTGGCGGGGTGGAGGCGGACCCGGTCGAGCTCTTCCGCGGCGTTCGTCTGCTGTCCCGGGCCTGCCTGGCGACCGGCTGGGTGGCGTCCATGTTCGGCTCCCACGAGTGGCATCTGGCGCTCTTCGACGATCGGGCCCAGGACGAGGTCCGCGCCGGCGGACCGGGGACCTATGTCGCCTCCTCCTACACCCCCGGTGGACAGCTCGTCCCGGTGCCGGGCGGCTACCGGCTCAGTGGCCGGTGGCGTACGTCCACGGGCATCGCGCACGCGTCCTGGGTGTTGCTCGGCAGCCTGCTGCTCGACGACGACGGCAGGCCGGTCGACTTCGTCAGCGCCCTGGTCCCGGCCGCCGACTACACCGTCGAGCAGACCTGGGACCCCACCGGCCTGCGTGGTGTCGGCGCCGACGGTCTCGCCGTCCAGGACACGTTCGTGCCGGCCTACCGCACCTTCGGCTCGACCGAGCGGACCCGGCAGCAGGACATCGCCACCGCCGCCACGCTGAGGCCGCTCTACCGGATGCCCTACGCCACCGTGCACACCCACGCCGTCGCGGCACCGTTGATCGGTGCCGCCGAGGGTGCCTACGACGCCCTGGTGGCCGACTGCCCGGAGGTGGCCGACGTGCCGGCCGTGGCTCGGGCCCAGACCGACGTACACGCCTCCTGGCTCCAGATGACCCGCAACCTCCGCACCCTGCACGAGCATGCTCGCACCAACGAGCCGCACGACAACGGCCTGGTGATCCGCGCGCGCCGCGACCAGGTCCTTGCCGCCGAGCGGTCGGTGCGGGCGATCGGCGTCTTCCTCGACGCCGCGGGGGAGGAGGCGCTCGACCGCCGCCACCCCCTGCAGCGGGTCTGGCGTGATGCCCAGGTGGCGATCACCAACGCGGCCAACGCCGTCGACGAGACGCTGTCGATCTACGGTCGCTGGGCCTACGGGATGGATATCGCCGACCGGTGGTGGTGATCGGTGGTGGTCGGTCGGGTGCCGTGTTCGGGGGTCGGCGTTCGCCGCCACCCGAACAGCTCGTGCGCCAACCGCCGGACCACCGGCGGCAGTGGGTCTGGTGCGGCGATCTGGGTTGGGCAGGGGCCGGGTTCTGTTGGAATGAACGAATTTTCGTTCACCGCGGACCGGCTACCTCCCGAGCAGAGACTGCCTCGCGGCCCAGACCAGCGCCGAGAACGAGTCCGCGGCAGACGGCGGAACTGGCAGCGAAACGCTAGACCCAGCCGTCGGCGGGCAGCGTCTGCAGCAGCCGCCCCAGGACGCCGTCGGTGCTCGGCCGCACCACCTCCGGGGTCATGTCGCGCCCGGCGAGGCGCTGGGTGATGTGCGCGGCGGCGCGCAGGACCAGCGGGCCGAGCCGCTGCAGCTTCTGCAGCGGGACCTGGCCACCCAGGGAGATCGCGCCGATCAGGCCCTCGTCCTGCACGGCGGCCCCCAGCGCGGAGACGCCCAGGACGAGCTCCTGGTTCTCGTAGGCGAGCCCGTGGTGGGTCCGGATCCGGCCGAGCTCCTGCTGGAGGCTGGCGAGGTCGCCGATCGTGTGCGGGCTGCGCTTGGCGACGCCGGCCGGGTAGAGCGCGTCCAACTCCTCGGCAGGCAGCCGGGCGAGCATGGCCTTGCCCATCGCCGTGGCGTGGGCGGGGACACGGCTGCCGACGGTGGTCGGTAGGCCGGTCGGGCCGCGGCCGGAGATGCGGTCGAGGACGAGGACGTCGTCACCGACCAGCACGCCGAGGTGGACGATCAGCCCGGTGTCGAGATGGAGCCGGTTGAGGACCGGCGCGGCGACCGCACGCAGCTCCGGGTGCTCGATGAGCGAGTGTCGCGCCGCGGAGGCACCCGCGGAGAGCGCGTAGCCGTCGGGGCGACGCTGGATCCAGCCGGTGACCAGCAGCTGGTCGAGGATCCGGTGGACCGTGGAGCGGGGGAGGCCGGTGCGCACGGCGATCTCGTCGAGCCGGAACCGGGCCCCGGGCTCGTCGAAGACCCTCATGATGAGCGCGATGCGGCCCACCATCGAGACCGGAGCATCCTTGCCCTCGGTGTCGGTGCGGGTTCTCTTGGCCTGTGTCACCACGGATCGGTCGCCTCCTCGGAACGCTCGATGATACGGCCTCTCAGCCCCACCGGTCGTTCCATCCCCACAGATCGGCGGCCTGCACCGGCCGTTGCGTACGCAGCCCGAACCGACCGCGGTGGAAGACCAGCGGGGGCACCTCCGTGCCGAGCTCGAGCCCGAGGACATGACACACCGCGATGTCGTGGTCCCCGGCGACGTGCACGTCGGTGACCGAGCAGTGCACCCGCAGCAGCGCTCCCGGAAGCGCCGGCGCGCCCCAGTCGGACAGCTCGTGGTCCAAGCCGTCGAACCGGGCCCCGGTGCGGGAGCCGAAGCGGCCGCAGACATCGATCTGGTCCTCGGCCAGCACGTTGACGCAGAGCGCTTCGGCCGAGCGGATCCGTCCCCAGGCACGCCCTTCACGGCCGGCGCAGAACATCACCAGCGGCGGTTCGAGGGAGACCGAGGCGAACGACTGGCAGGTGAAGCCGACCGGCTCGCCATCGGCGACCGCCGTCACCACTGTGACCCCGCTCGCGAACGCGCCCAGAGCGCGCCGCATCCCCTCCGGGGTCGGGTCGAGCAGCTCGACCGGCGGAGTCTCCGGGGTGGCGGGGAGCGCGAACTGGGTCATGTCTCGACGGTAGGTCCGGCCCCACGCGAGGGGCCTGCCTGTCCCGGTCAACGGGAACCCGCCGGGCGGTCCCGTTGACCGGGACCGAGCCCCGGGACGCCGCCCGGCCTCCCTACGTTCGAGGTCCCGCACCACCCGGAAGGAGGACCGGTGAACCAGCCTGTACGCAGCCCGGCCGGCGTCGCGCTCGATGAGGAGACCGCGCGCTTCCTGGCGCTCCTCGACGAGGGTTTCCCGCCCGTGCACACGATGGCCGCGGCCGATGCCCGAGCGGCGGTCGCCGCGCGGCGAGCCCCGCTCACGAACCCGGACGACGTCCGCTCGGCGACCGACGTCGACATCGAGACCGGCGATGGCCGGATCGGCGCCCGGGTCTACCGGCCTCATGGCCCTGAGGACGTACGCCGCCCGCTGATCGTCTTCCTGCACGGTGGCGGCTTCGTCTTCTGCGACGTCGAGAGCCACGACGGGTTCTGCCGCCAGCTCGCCCGCGAGGTCGACGCCGTCGTGGTGTCCGTCGACTACCGGCGCGCACCCGAGCACCGGGCTCCCACCGCCGCCGAGGACGCGTACGCCGCGCTGGTCTGGGCCGGCGAGCACCATGCTGAGCTCGGCACCGATCCGGCGCGCGTCGTGGTCGCAGGCGACAGTGCCGGCGGCAACCTCGCCGCGGTCGTCGCGCTGATGGCGCGCGACCGAAACGGCCCGGCGCTGGCCGGCCAGGCGCTCCTCTACCCGGTCATCGACCCGGCGTGCGACAGCCCGAGCTTCGAGACGTACGCAGAGGGTCACTTCAACACGGCGGCCGCGATGCGCTGGTACTGGGAGCAGTACCTGGGCCCCGGCCGCACCCTTCCCGAGCCGCCCGAGCTGGCGGCACCGAACCGCGCCAGCACCCTGGCCGGCCTGCCGCCGGCCGTCGTCGTGGTGGCCGGTGCGGACCCGCTGTGCTCGGAGGCAGAGGACTACGCCGCCCGGCTGGCCGCGGAGGGGGTGCCGGTCCTCGCCCGGACCTACCCCCGCCTGTTCCACGGCTTCCTGACCATCCTCGCGCTGCGGGCCGGGGCATCGGCCCGCGAGCTGCTCTACGCCGACCTGCGCGACCTGCTGACCGTGGAGGTCCCGGCATGACCGGCCCCGTCATCGACCTCACCGGCAAAGTCGCGCTGGTCTCCGGTGCGGCCGGAGGTCTGGGCGCGGCCGTCGCCGAGGCCTTCGCCGCGGCCGGCGCCCGTGTCGTCCTCGCCGACACCGATCACGCCGGCGCCACCCGCACGGCCGATCGGATCGCCGCTCGGAGCGCTGGGACCGCGGAGGCTGTCGAGCTCGACGTCCGCGACGCGACCGCCTGGGAGCGCGTGACGACCTCGATCCGTGAGCGGCACGGCAGCTGGGACGTACTCGTGAACAACGCCGGCGTCTACCGCAAGGGCCCGATCGCCGAGATGGCCGACGACGAGATCGACCTGGTCCTCGACGTCAACCTGCGGGGCACGGTGCTCGGCACCCGGGCCGCGGCACGGTCCATGGCCGACGGCGGTGCGATCGTCAACATCTCCTCGACCGCCGGCCTCGCCGGCCACCGCCACGCGCTCGTCTACTCCGCCACCAAGTTCGGTGTCCGCGGTGTCACCCGCTCCGCGGCGCTCGAGCTCGGCGAGCGCGGCATCCGGGTCAACGCGGTGTGCCCGGGGCCGATCGAGACCCCGATGATGCGCGCCGACCAGGTCGACTGGTCGGCGGTGCCCCTGTCCCGGGCGGCCGCACCCCGCGAGGTCGCCGCCCTCGTCACCTACCTCGCCAGCGACGCCGCCGCCTACTGCACCGGCGGCGACCACACCGTCGACGGCGGTCTGAGCGCATGACCCCAGGAGACCGAATGAACGCACCTACGGACACACCCCGCGACCTCCTGGTCGTGGGCGCCGGGCTCGCCGGCATCTACGCGATGTATCGCGCGCTGGAGAAGGGCCTCGACGTCATCGGGATCGAGGCAGGCGAGAGCGTCGGCGGCACCTGGTACTGGAACCGCTATCCGGGTGCCCGCTGCGACGTCGAGAGCGTCGACTACTCCTACTCCTTCGACCGGCAGCTCGAGAAGGACTGGAAGTGGACCGAGCGGTTCGCCGCCCAGCCGGAGATCCGCGCCTACCTCGACCACGTCGCCGACCGCTACGACCTGCGTCGCCACTTCCGCTTCGGCCGTCGCGTCACCACCGCCCGTTTCGACGAGCGCGCCTCGCTGTGGACGGTCACCCTCGACGACGGCGCCCAGCACCGGGCCCGGTTCCTGATGATGGCGACCGGCTGCCTCTCGGTCCCGGTCCGTCCTGACCTCCCCGGCATCGAGGAGTACGCCGGCACCCAGCTGTTCACCGCGCAGTGGCCGGAGGAGCCGGTCGACCTGACCGGCAAGCGGGTCGGCCTCATCGGCACCGGCTCGTCCGGGATCCAGGTCGCCCCGATCCTCGCCGAGCAGGCCCAGTCCCTGACCGTCTTCCAGCGCAGCGCCAACTACACGGTGCCCGCGCGGAACCGTCCGCTCACCGAGGAGGAGTGGCAGCAGGTCCAGGAGACCTACCCCGTACGCCGTGAGGCCTCCCGCTACGCTCCGGCCGGATCGCTGAGCACCACCCACGAGAAGAAGGCGACCGAGGTGGACGCCGCGGAGCGGCAGCGGGCCTTCGAGGCGCGCTGGCAGGAGGGTGGCGTGCTGTTCGCCAAGACCTTCCCGGACCAGAGCAGCGACATCGTCGCCAACGACTACGCCCGCGAGTTCGCCGAGGCGAAGATCCGCTCGATCGTCGAGGATCCCGAGATCGCCGAGGACCTGATCCCCACGGACCACCCGATCGGCACGAAGCGGATCGTCACCGACACCGGCTACTACGAGATGTACAACCGCGACGACGTCGAGCTGGTCAACCTGCGCAAGCACCCGATCGAGCAGGTCACCACGTGGGGCATCAAGACCGACGACGCGTCCTACGAGCTCGACGTGATCGTCTTCGCGACCGGGTTCGACGCGCTCACCGGCGCGCTCACCTCGATCGACCTGCACGGTGCCCGTGGTGCGATCCTCGCCGAGGAGTGGGAGCACGGCCCGCAGACCTACCTCGGCCTCGGCATCGCCGGGTTCCCCAACCTGATCACCCTCAACGGACCGGGCAGCCCCTCCGTGCTCGCCAACATGTCCACCCACACCGAGCAGCAGGTCGACTGGGGCATGGACCTCATCGAGTTCTGCCGGGCCAACGGCATCGATCAGGCCGAGCCGCGCCGCGACGCCGCCGAGAAGTGGACCGAGCACCTCGGCGAGGTCGCCGAGGGGACGCTGTTCACCCGCGCCACGTCCTGGTACATGGGCGCCAACATCGAAGGCAAGACCCGCACCTTCATGCCCTACATCGGTGGCTTCGGCACCTACCGCAGGCTGTGTGACCAGGCCCGCGACAACGGGTTCGAGGGCTACGTCCTGACCCGCCGTTCCTCCGGGGTGATGGTGTGAGCGCCCCGTCCTACGACGCCACCCGGCGTGAGCTCGCCACCGACGCCGGGCCGCTCGTCTACCACGAGTACGGTGACGGCCCGCCGCTCCTGCTGCTGCACGGCTCCGGCCCCGGCGTCACCGGCTGGCGAAACTTCCACCAGAACCTGCCGGCGCTGGGCGCCCACTTCCGGTGCCTGGTCCTCGAGCTCCCTGGCTTCGGGGTCAGCCACGACATCGACGAGTCGCCGTTCGCAGCGGCCGGTCCGGCCGTCGTCCGGTTCGTCGAGGCCCTCGGCCTCGGTCCGGTCCCGGTGATCGGCAACTCGATGGGCGGGGTGGTCGCGGCCCAGCTGGCGATCGCCCGCAGCGACCTGTTCACCCGGATCGTCACCGTCGGTGGGATCGGCACCACCGTCTTCGGTGCCGGTCCGGGCGAGGGCATCGTCCGGCTCACCGACTTCGTCGAGAACCCCACCCGTGAGGGCCTGGTGCAGTGGCTGCGGTCGATGGTCTTCGACCAGACGATGGTCACCGAAGAGCTGATCCAGCAGCGCTGGGACCTCGCCACCGAGCCGGAGACGCTCGCCTCAGCACGCCTGATGTACGGCCGCGAGGCCAACGCCGCACGGGCCGCGGCGGCCGCGGCCAGCGACCGGCCGCCCTACTGGGCGATGCTCCACAAGATCACCGCCCCGGTCCTGCTCACCTGGGGCCGCGACGACCGGGTGAGCCCGGTCGACATGGCGCTGGTGCCGATGCGCACCATCCCGCACGCGGAGCTCCACGTCCTGCCGCGGTGCGGCCACTGGGCGATGATCGAGCAGCAGGCCGCCTGGGAGGCGGCCGTGCTCGCCTTCCTCACCAGGCCCGACGTGCCCTCGACCTCCTCCACCCACAGCAACGCCACGATCGGAGCATCGGCATGACCACCCACGACCCGGCGCAGGTGCGCGCCCGCATCGACGAGCACGCCGACGAGCTCGCCGCCCTCGGCCCCGCCAACGAGGACCTCGGTCGTCTCGACGACCAGGCCGCCAAGGTGCTCAAGGAGTCCGGTGTCGTCCGGCTGCTGCAGCCGAAGACCCACGGCGGCTATGAGGCCCACCCGCGCGAGTTCGCCGAGACCGTCATGCGGCTCGCCCAGCTCGACGGCGCGACCGGCTGGGTCGCGGGCATCGTCGGGGTCCACCCCTGGGAGATGGCGATGGCCGACGAGCGGGTCCAGGAGGAGGTGTGGGAGAGCGACCCGGACACCTGGATCGCCTCGCCGTACGCCCCGATGGGCGTGCTCACCCCGGTCGAGGGCGGCTACACCCTGAAGGGGAGGTGGCAGTTCTCCTCGGGCACCGACCACTGCGACTGGATCTTCCTCGGCGCGATGATGGGCGACGCCGACGGCAAGCCGGCCCAGCCGGTGACCCAGGTGCACGTGATCCTGCCGCGCGCCGACTACACGATCGTGCCGGACTCCTGGGACGTCGTCGGCCTGCGGGGCACGGGCAGCAAGGACATCGTCGTCGAGGACGCCTTCATCCCGGCGTACCGCACGCTCCTCTACAACGACGTCGCCGACGGCACCGCCGCGACCCGCGCGGGCCTCGCCGAGACCGGCTACCGGGTGCCGTTCTCCTGCGTCTTCCCGCTCGGCATCACCTCCGCCGTCATCGGCATCTGCGAGGGCGCCCTCGCGCACCACGCCGCGTGGCAGGCCTCGCGCACCACGGTCTCGGGCACCGCCAGCAAGGACGACCCGTACGCGCTCTACGCCCTGAGCGAGGCGGCCGCCGACATCGCCGCCTCCCGGGCCGCCCTGCTCGACAACATCACCCGGATGTACGACGCGGTCGGCCGTGGTCATGTCCCGACCTTCGCCGAGCGGGCGGCGGGCCGGCGCACCCAGGTCCAGGCGGCCTGGCGCGCGGTCCGTGCCCTCGACGAGGTCGTCGCCCGCTCCGGCGGCAACGCGATGCGGCTGGACAACCCGATCCAGCGGTTCTGGCGCGACGCCCACACCGGCCTGGCGCACGCGATCCACGTGCCCGGTCCGACCTTCCACGCGGCGGGTCTCGGCGACCTCGGCCTCGAGCCGCCGGCCGGGCCGCTGCGCTCGATGATCTGACGCCCATCCACCCTCACGACAGGAGCACCCCATGACTCACCTGCGCGGTCTCGGCTACCTACGGGTCCAGGCCACCGACCTGGCCCGCTGGCGCGAGCTGGCCATCGACGCCCTCGGCTTCGCCGAGGGCAGCGGGCCCGATCCCGACGGCCTCTACCTGCGGATGGACGAGCGCCAGGCACGCCTCATCGTCCTGCCCGGCGAGACCGACCGGGTCCAGGCGGTGGGCTGGGAGGTCCGTGACGCCGCTGCCCTGGCCCGGGTCGTCGTCGATGTCGAGGCGTCGGGCCGTGGCGTGAAGGCGCTGACCGCCGAGGAGTGCGCCGAGCGCGGCGTCGAGCGCGCGGTCTCGTTCGAGGATCCGGCGGGCACCGTGCTCGAGGTCTTCTGCGGCCCCGTCCTCGACCACAGTCCTGTCGTCACGAAGTGGGCGCAGCGGTTCCACACCGGCGCGGAGGGGATGGGCCACGTCGTCCTCCCGACGACCGCACCGGAGGAGACGACCGCGTTCTACACCGACGTGCTGGGCTTCCTGGCCCGCGGCTCGATGCGGGTGCCCGGTGACCGCCGGATCCAGTTCCTCGGCATCAACCGCCGCCACCACAGCCTGGCCATCTGCCCGGCACCGCACGACGAGGCGCCCGGCATGGTGCACCTGATGGTCGAGGTCGACGAGCTCGACGCCGTCGGCCGGGCGCTCGACGAGGTCAACAGGCGCGGGTTCTCGATCTCCTCGACGCTGGGCCGCCACACCAACGACAAGATGATCTCCTTCTACGTCCGGGCTCCCGGCGGCTGGGACATCGAGTACGGCTGGGACGGCATGCTCGTCGACGAGACCTCCTACACCGCCGAGGAGATCACCGCCGACAGCTACTGGGGCCACGACTGGTCCGGCTCCGAGCCGCTCGCCGCGTTCGTCCCCCGATGAGCGGCGGCGAAGCCGCTGCCGACGTTCTGGTCGTCGGCCTGGGATGTGCCGGCGCGTCCGCCGCTCTCGAGGCGGCGCGCGCCGGCGCCTCCGTGGTAGCGCTCGACCGGGCCGCACCCGGCGGCTCGTCCGCGGTGTCCGGCGGCGAGCTCTATCTCGGCGGCGGCACGGCGCTGCAGCGCGCCTGCGGCTTCGAGGACGACCCCGACCAGATGTACGCCTACCTCCACGAGGCGCTCGGCCCGCACCCCGACGCGGAGAAGCTCCGGCTCTACTGCGACGGCAGCGTCGAGCACTACGACTGGTTCTGCTCCCTCGGGATCGCTTTCGAGCCGAGCCTGTACGAGGGCGTCTCCTGGATGCCGCCGACCAGTGACGGCCTGATGTGGCTCGGTGAGAACGCCTGGCCGTTCACCCGGATCGCTCGGCCGGCCCCGCGGGGCCACCGGCCCGCGACCGACGGCTTCGGCGGCTGGGTGCTGATGGACAGGCTGATCGAAGCGGTCCGCGATGCCGGGGTCGACATCCGTCCCGACACCCGGGTCACCGATCTGCTCCGGGACGACGAGGGCCGGGTGAGCGGCGTCCGCGCCCGCTGCTTCGGCGAGGACATCACCTACCGTGCCCGTCGTGGGGTCGTCCTCGCGACCGGTGGCTTCGCCGACGACGCCGCCATGGTGGCCGACCACGCCCCGGTGCTGATCGGGCACGCGGTGGTCAGCGACGGGCTCGACGACGGCAGCGGCATCCGGCTCGGGGTCGCAGCCGGTGGCAGCGTACGCCGGATGGGGGCGACGCAGATCGCGTTGTCCGTCGTCCCGGCGCTCGCCTGCCGTGGCGTGCTCGTCGACGGTCTCGGCCAGCGGTTCATCAACGAGGACGTCTATCCGGGCCGGTTCAGCCAGGCCGCCGTCCGCGACCGCCCCGGCCCCTGGTTCACCATCGTCGACGAGACGGCCTGGGAGGACGTCCCCGAGCGCGAGCGCTGGGGCGTGCAGCCGGCCGTCGTCGCCGAGACCCTGGCCGAGGTCGAGGCCGAGCTCGGCCTCCCGCCCGGCTCGCTCGAGGACACCGTCGCCCGCTACAACCGCGACGCGGCCGCCGGTGAGGACACCCGTTTCCACAAGGACCCACGGTGGCTGCGCCCCCTGACCAGCCCGTACGCCGCGGTCGACGCCCGCCGCGGGTTCGACCCCGACGGCAGCGGGCCGCGGAGTGGCACCGGCGTCTCCGGGTTCACCCTGGGCGGCCTGCGAACCTCGGTCGACGGCGAGGTCCTCGACGGGTCGGGCCGCCCGGTCCCCGGTCTCTACGCGGCCGGCCGGGTCACGTCGGGCATCCACGGAGAGGGGTACGTGAGCGGTACGTCGCTGGGGGACGGCACCTTCTTCGGGCGCCGCGCGGGCCGCGCCGCGGCAGAGCAACGCCGAGTCCCCTGAAGAACCGCTCGGAGGCGGAGCGCCGGGTGCGCTCCGCCTCCGAGGTGGTGCTGTCAGCCGGCGCTGTCGATGCGGGCGAGGTCGCGACCACGGGTCTCGCCCAGGCGCACCAGAGCGACCACCGTCACCAGTGCGGATCCGGCGACGATCGCGGTGAGCGGCAGGCTCGACCCGCCGGTGCCGGCCACCAGGCTGCTCGCGACGAGGGGCGTGAGACCCCCACCCACCAGCGCCGCGAGCTGATAGCCCAGGGAGACCCCGGTGTAGCGCACCTCGGTGCCGAACATCTCCGAGAGCATCGGCGCCAGCGGGGCGTACATCGCGTTCTGCGCCACCTGGGCGACCATCATGCCGATCGTCAGCAGCAGCACCGACCCGCTGTCCACCATGGCGTACAGCGGCCAGGCGAACACGATCGCCCCGGCCGCGCCGGCGAGGATCATCCGGCGTCGCCCGACCCGGTCGGAGAGTGCGGAGAAGGCCGGGATGCAGACGAGCGAGACGGCGACGGTGAACAGCAGCGCGTTCATCACGTCCGGCACGGCATACCCGCGCCCGGCGGCGTACGCGATCAGGTGCGAGCTGGTCAGGGCGGTGAGCGCGAACGGCCCGATACCCGCGGCGCAGGCCAGGAGGAGAGGACCGGGCGTGGCGAGCAGCTGCAGGACCGGCACCTTCGGCCGGGAGCCCGCACGTGCCTCGGCCCGCTCGACCGCCTCCTTGAAGACCGGGCTCTCGGTCACGTTGAGGCGCACGTAGAGGCCGATGACGAGGAGCACGGCGCTCGCCAGGAACGGCAGGCGCCAGCCCCACGACATGAACTCCTCCGAGCCCAGCCGGCTCACCAGCGCGACCGCGGCGGTCGAGAGCAGGAACCCGATCGGGGAGCCGAGCTGCATGATCGCGGCCCAGGTGCCTCGACGGTCGGGCTCGGCGTGCTCGATCACCATGAGCGCTGCGCCACCCCACTCGCCTCCCACGGCGATGCCCTGCACCACCCGCAGCAGCACCAGGAGGAGAGGAGCGGCGACGCCGATCGTGGCGTACGTCGGGATCACCCCGATCAGGAAGCTCGCGATGCCCATCAGGGTCATGGTCAGGATCAGCATCGCCTTGCGGCCCAGGCGGTCGCCGAAGTGGCCGAAGATCAGACCGCCGAGCGGACGAGCGATGTAGCCGGCAGCGAGAGTGCCGAAGGCGGCGATGGTGCCGACCGCGGGGCTCGCATCGGGAAAGAACACGCCACCGAAGACGAGGGCCGCCATGGTGCTGTAGAGGAGGAAGTCGTAGTACTCGATGGTGGTGCCGAGCAGGCTGGAGAACGCCACTCGACGCAGGAGGCGACGGTCTACCGCCGGCACCGCTGAGGTCGAAGTTGTCATGCAGGTCACACTGCTCGCGCCGGTGGCGGCGGACTCGCGAGGATCCCGCTCGGTGGGACTGGGCCCGCTCGGAGGCTGCGGATCCGGCTCACTATCGTCATATGAGCCACGAAGTCCTCGATGCCGTCCGGCCGCTGCTGCCGACGATCGCCGCCCGCTCGGGCGTTGCCGACGAGAACCGGGTCCTGCCGGCGGAGACGCTCGAGGAGCTGATCGCCGCGGGCGTCCTGCGGATGCTGCAGCCGAAACGCTACGGCGGCAGCGAGACCCATCCGCTGGAGTTCTACGAGGTGGTGCGCACGCTCGCCGGTGCCTGCGGGGCGACCGGTTGGGTCGCTTCGGTGCTCGGCGTGCACCCCTGGCACGTCGGTCTCTTCCCGGAAGCCGCCCAGGACGACGTCTACGGCGCCGACCCGGACACCGTCGTGTGCTCGGCCTACGCCCCGGTCGGGCGGCTCGAGCCGGTCCCCGGCGGCTACGAGCTCAGTGGCCGCTGGTCGTTCTCGTCCGGCTCGGACCACGCTCAGTGGGCACTGCTCGGTGCCCTGGTGGCCGGCGCCGACGGCGGGGCGGAGTTCGTCACCACGCTGGTCCCGCGCGCGGACTTCCGCGTCGTCGACGTGTGGGACGTCGTCGGCCTGCGTGGCACCGGCAGCAACGACGTGGTCGTCGACCGGGCGTTCGTGCCGGCGCACCGTACGCTGGCGCACCGCGAGCAGCGGGAGCTGCGCGGTCCCGGGCAGGCGGTCAACCCGGGACCGCTCTTCAGGATGCCGTTCGCGGCGGTCTTCACGGCAGCGGTCACCGCTCCCGTGGTGGGCGCGGTGAGCGGCTGCCTGGACACCTACCTCTCGAGCATGCGCGAGCGGGTCCGGGTCAGCCCGGCCGGGGGCCGTTTCGCCGAGGACCCCTACGCCCAGGTGGCGGTCGCGCGGGCCTCCTCCGAGGTCGAGGCCGCTGCCCTGCTGATGGACCGCAACATCGCCGCCCTCTACGACCTCGCGGTACGTGGGGAGGAGATCCCGATGGCGCTGCGGCTGAGGTCGCGGCGCGACCAGGTCCTCGGCACCGAGCGCGCTCTGGGGGCGATCGATCTGCTCTTCAAGACCGCCGGCGGCAACTCGCTGCACCGTGGCAACCCGATCGAGCGGGCGTGGCGGGACGCGCACGCCGGCAGCGTGCACGTCGCCAACGACGTCGAGCGCGCGCTCGCCGGCTACGGGCGGCACGCGTTCGGCCTGCCGGTGGACGACACCCTCGTGTGACCCTCCTCCCTCGCTGTCCTGGCGAGCGGGACGGGGCCGGTCCCGGATGTGATCTGGGCCTCAGAGTCGGGACCCGAACCACCACCCCGACTGGAGGCACCATGAACAACCTGGACAACAAGGTCATCGTCATCACCGGAGGAACGTCCGGCATCGGGCTCGCCGCCGCCGAGCGCGTGCTGAGCAACGGCGGCACGGCGGTGATCACCGGACGTGACGCGGAGAAGGGCAGGAAGGCGCTCTCCGAGCTCGGCAGCGACCGGGCGAGCTACCACCAGCACGATGCCGTCTCCCGGGAGAGCTGGGCCGCGGTCGTCGAGGCGGTCCTCGGCGAGCACGGCCACATCGACGGCCTGGTCAACAACGCCGGCCTCTCGGCCACACCGGTGCCCGTCGACCAGGTGAGCACGGACTCCTGGGACACCGTCGTGGCCACCAACCTCAGCGGCCCGTTCTACGGCATGCAGGCCGTCATCCCCGGCATGAAGGAGAACGGCGGCGGCTCGATCGTCAACGTCTCCTCCAGCGGTGGCCTGATGGGCCTGCCGCTCACCGCCGGCTACGCAGCCGCGAAGTGGGGCCTGCGCGGCCTCACCCGGGTCGCGGCGCTGGAGCTGGCGAGCAAGCGGATCCGGGTCAACACCGTGCACCCGGGGATGGTCTACACGCCGATGACTGCGGAGAGCGCCGGCCTGGTCGAGGGGGAGGGCAACTACCCGCCCGCCCCGATGGGACGTGTCGCCCAGGCCGCCGAGATCGCGGGCGCGATCGTCTACCTGCTCTCCGAGGACGCCTCCTACACCACGGGCGCCGAGCTCGCCGTCGACGGCGGCTGGACCGCGGGCATCGCGCCGCGGGCGCTGCTGGGCGACGAGATGGCTGGGGCGATCTTCGGCTGAGTCGCACCAGCAGGAGCAGACCCACAGAAGGGCGGGAGGTCGACGACCTCCCGCCCTTATGCCTGCCGTCGCCGGCGTGCTGTCACATCGCCGGTGGTGGTGGCGGCGTCTGCCCACTGAGCATCTCGGCCCGGCGGCCCGCGAAGATGGCGAGCTCGTCCGGATGCGTGTTGATCCAGAACCCGGTGCCGAGACCGTCGAGGATCGCGGCGGCGGCCTCGCGGGGCGTGATCCCGCCCTGCTCGAGATAGCCCTTCATCGTGTTCTGCCAGGTGTCGCTCCCGGGAGAGCCGTCGGCGACGTACGCGTCCTCGAAGATCCGGGTGCGCACCGCACCAGGACACACCACCGAGACCGAGACCTGCGGGTGCTGCTCGAGGCACTCCAGGTAGGCGCACTCCGTCAGTGCGAGCACCGCGTGCTTGGAGGCGTGGTAGGCCGAGTTGAGCGGCGCGGTGGCCAGTGCGCCGACCGAGGCGACGTTCACGACGTACGACGGCTCCGGGCTGGCGCCCATCCGTGGCACGAACGAGCGCAGCCCGTGGAAGACGCCGTTCACGTTGACGTCCAGCAGACGCCGCCAGCGCTCGGGCGGCAGCTCCCAGATGCGTCCGACGGTCTCGACGCCGGCGTTGTTGACGAGCAGCGCGACCGGGCCGTAGGCGTCGGTGGCTGCCTCCGCGAGCTGCTCGACCGCATCGGGGTCGGTGACGTCGGTCGGGACCGCGAGCGCCTCGGCGCCCTGTGCCCGCAGACCCTCGGCGACCTGCTCGACCCGGTCGGCGTCGACGTCGGCGAGCACGACGCGCAGGCCGCGTGCGGCCGCCTCCTCGGCGAGCCCCTGACCGATGCCGCTGCCGGCGCCGGTGATGACGGCCGTGCGGCCCGCCAGTTGTGTCATCCTCGTCCTCCATCGCTCTCGAGCACCGGGATGGTGCCGTCGGTCGCTGCCTGCGCGATGCTGCCGCGCAGCTCCTCGCACGCCGGGTGGCGCCCGTGGAAGGGGTCGCCGGGATCCCACGAGCGGCAGGTGGCCATCGCCGCCTCCGACCACTGCACCGAGGTCTGCTGCCAGCTGCTCTTCCGGGCGAGGACGGACGCACCGCAGGCCTGGCAGCTCACCGGGTGCATGGGCGCATCGGCGAGCCGGTTGTCGGGGCGTACGGCCATCAGGAGTCCTGCTCCTGGGCGCGGCGGGCGAGGTTTTCGTCGACCTCGCGGCGCCAAGCCTCGTTCGGCTTGGTCGTGTCGAGCTCGAACTCGAAGCGCTCGGTCATCTCGGGGGTGACGTCGGCGACATCGGTGTAGAACTGCTCGTACCACCGGCGCAGCTGGTAGACGGGGCCGTCCTCCTCGCACAGGAGCGGGTTGTCGATCCGGGTCTTGTTCTTCCAGATCGCCACGTCCTGCTCGAATCCGAGCCGGACGGTGTCGACCAGCTTCTGGGTCAGCTTCGCCGCCTCCTCAGGGTCCTCCGGGCCGTCGTCGGGCCGCTCCATGCTGATGCCGTACATGAGGACGAACGAGTTCTCGTCGATCGGGTAGTGGCAGTTGATCAGCACGGTCTTCACGTCGCCGTCGGCGTAGTGGTAGAGCAGGTCGTCGATCATGAACGACGGGCCGTAGTAGGTCGCGGCAGAGGTGTTGCCGAGCCGCTTCGGTGCCCCGATCTTCTTCTCCGCGGGGCGCATGTCGTCGCGGTTGACGCCCTTCTGGAGCTGGGTGGCGGTGTGGCCCTCGAAGACGTTCTTGAAGTACGTCGGGAAGCCGTGGTGCACGTAGAAGAAGTGGGCCATGTCGACGAGGTTGTCGATGATCTCGCGGCAGTTGGTCTCCACCCGCGTCTCGTACCAGGCCCAGTCCGTCCAGCCCGGCGTGCTGGGACCGCCCTCGATGAGCGGGATCGCCTGCTCCGGGATCGGCGGGTTGCCCTCGGGGTCGTTCCAGACGAACACCAGGCCGTCCTGCAGCATCGTCTGCCACGCCTGGGTGCGCGCCCGCATCGGGACACGCCGCGAGTAGGGGATCTGCTTGCAGCGGCCGTCACCACCCCACCGCCAGTCGTGGAACGGGCAGGCGACCTCGTCGCCCTTGATCGTGCCCTGGGAGAGGTCCCCGCCCATGTGCCGGCAGTAGGCATCGAGCACGTTCAGCTCGCCCGAGCTGTTCTCGAAGACGACCAGCTTCTTGCCGAAGGCGGTGATGGAGTGCGGCTTCCCATCGCGGAAAGTGCGCTCCAGGCCGATGCAGTGCCACCCCCGGGCGAAGCGGGTCGGCGCGGCCTCGAACTCGATCCGGCGCACCTGGTCGCCATCGGTCTCGAGCACGGTGGTTTCCAGCACGGTCATCTCGGCTCCCAAACGTCGCGGTTGATCTCTACCCCCGCAGGCTCGCCCCGAACGGGTCTCCGGGATCGGCGCCGTCCCACTGGGCAGGACCTGGCTCGGTGCGAGGTGCGTGACCGGGTGCAACCTGCGAGCAAGGGAGCCGTCGAGCTCCGTCCAGCGGCAGAGAAGGAAGCAGATGACGACGTACGTGACGGGCGGGCGGGTCGCCGACCGGACTGTGATCGTGACCGGAGGGGCCAGAGGCATCGGGGCCGCGTGCGCGCGCCGCCTGGCTGCCGAGGGAGCCCGGGTGGTGGTGGCCGACGTACTGGCGGAGGAGGGCAAGAAGGTCGTCGCGGAGATCGGCGACGCGGCGCTCTTCGTCGAGCTCGACGTGACCAGCGAGGCTGCCTGGCAGGACGCTGTTCGACAGGCGGAGGAGGCATTCGGGCCGGTCACCGGCCTCGTGAACAACGCAGGCATCGTGCACGTCGACCCCATCGAGGAGCTCAGCGAGGCCGACTACCGCAAGGTGATCGACGTCAACCAGGTCGGGGTGTTCCTCGGCATGAAGGCCGTCATCGGCTCGATGAAGCGCGCGGGCACCGGATCGATCGTCAACATCTCCTCGATCGGCGGGATCATCGCCTTCTCCCGGATCCTCGGCTACGTGGCCTCCAAGTGGGCTGTCCGGGGCATGACGAAGACCGCCGCGCAGGAGTTCGGTCCTCTCGGGGTCCGGGTCAACTCGGTGCACCCGGGAGTGGTGTCCTCCGAGATGACGGTCACCTCCGACCGCTCCCACGGCATGGCGGACCACCAGCCTCTGGCACGGGAGGCCGACCCCGACGAGATCGCCCGGCTCGTCCTCTTCCTCATCTCGGACGAGTCCAGCTTCTCCACCGGGTCCGAGTTCGTCGCCGACGGAGGTTTCACCACCGCTTGAGGCGATGCACGGACGAGCAGGGCGCAGACAAGCAGGGCGCGGGCGGCAGTGCCGCCCGCGCCCTCCTCGTTCGGGAAGTCAGTACTGGACCTTCACAGCCTCACCGGTCTCGGGATCGATCTCGTAGTAGTAGGACGTCGGGTCGCCGGGCCGCGGCGTCGGGCTGACCTTCCATGCCGTGCACACGAGGGAGCCGTTGGGCTCGAGCGTTGCCTTGATGATCTCGGTGTTGCCGGGGAACTGCTCCGGGAACGCCAGATCCGGCTTGTTGGCGCAGGTCTCGGGAAGCATGAGACCGAAGATGCCGCCGTGGGCCACCACGACCCCGGTGCCGCGGTCGTTGCGGTGCTCGCGGACATACCGCGCCCACCAGGGCTTCCAGCGGTCTCGGACGTCGTTGAAGCTCTCCTGGCCACCGAACGCGTCGTCTCGGGTGGACGGGTCGGTGGACCAGGTGGCCATGATGCGGCCGACTTCGGCCGGGTCCTTCGACGGCAGCTCGACCTCCCGGATGTCTTCGTCGGCGAGAACCGGGACGTCGTGGTCGGCGGCGACGCCGTCAGCGGTCTGGTAGGTGCGCACCATGATCGAGGAGTCGACCGAGGTGATCCTCTCGTCGGCGAGGTAGTCGACCAGGGCGTCGGCCTGCTGGATTCCCGTCGGAGACAGCTCCTCCTCCGGGGCCGGGTAGGCGCTGTGGGCGTGGCGTACGAACAGGATCTCGTAGCCGGAGCCGGTGGACCGCGGTCTCTGGTCGGCATCGGCATGGGCGGCCACGAGCGGCATCGTGGCGAGGACGGCGAGCGAGGATCCGAGAGCGAGAAGGCGAGTACGTCGTTTCATGGGGACCTCCGGTCTGGCGGGTGGTGGTCGAGGATGGCCATGGCCACGGACCCAGCAGGAGGGCTGTCCCGTTCACCAGGACTGGCGTCGAACTCGCGCTCCTGACCAGCGCAATCGGACGGTAGCCGGTGACGGCTGGGCCGATCGGGGGCACACTGGCCCCATGAAGTCCGTCTCCCGCGGAGGTCGTCCCGAGCTGCGGGTGCGCCTGGCCGCCGAGACGGCCAGCGTGCCGGGAGCACGCAGGTTCGTCACCGACGGGCTCCGCGAGTGGGGCCGCGGTCACCTCGTCGACGACGCCGCCCTGTGCATCACGGAGATGGCGGCGAACTCGGCGCTGCACAGCGGCAGTCCCTACATGCACATCCGTGTGCGTGATCTCGAGCCGGCCGTGCGCCTCAGCGTCGAGGACGACGGCGCGCTGGTCCCGCTCCCGGCCGTGGCCCCGCCGCCCATCGAGAGTCAGGGCACCACCGGGCGCGGGCTGGCGATCGTGTCGGTGCTCGCGGAGTCCTGGGGGATCGAGGAGCGTGCCGACGGGCGGCGCATCTGGGCCGAGCTCACCGGTGACGGGGTCGAGCACGACGTACGACCTCCGGAGGTGGAGCTCGGCGACCAGGCGATGCCGGAGCCCGTCGCCCTGCCCGCGGACTGGGTGACGGTCCGGCTGCCCGGGTGTCCCGTGCAGCTCGGGCTCCAGATCGACCAGCGCCTCGACGACCTGGTCCGTGAGCTCCAGCTCATCGACTCCGAGGAGGGCCCGACCCCGCCGCGCGAGCTCGGCCGGCTCATCGAGCGGCTGGTGACCCGACCGGCGTTCGCGCGTCACCTGGGGCGGCGCACCGCCCTGGACGCCGCCGCGGCGGGCCTGGATCACGTCGACATCGAGATGACCCTTCCCCGCGAGATGGCCTCCGTGGTCCGTGAGCTGCTGGCCGCCGACAACCTCGCCGACGAGCTCAGCGAAACCCACCAGCTGCTCACCCTGTGCTCCACCCCGGAGATGGTGTCGCTGCGCACCTGGTTCACGGAGAGCATCGCCGCTCAGGCGGAGAACGACGCCGATCCGGTGCCGTACGACGCCTGGGTGCGGGCGCGTCTCGACGCCGAGTGACATGTGACGCATTCCCGCGTCGGTCATCTCCGAGATCCAGTAGTGTCCTGGTGCCGCCGAGGAACGGAGCCACCATGTCGGCCCACACCGACCAAGTCGATGCCCTCTCACGTGCCGTGCTTCAGAAGGTCTCCCCGGACGAGGTCGCCCATCTCGAGCTGGTCACCAGCTCGTTCCACGCCTCGCGCAGGCGACAGCGGCACAACGACACGGTGGATCCGCTGGCCTTCGGCGTCGAGGCCGCGGTCACGGCGCTGGCGCCGATCGTCGTCATGATCTGCGCCAAGGTGCTCGAAGGTCTGGCCGAGGAATACACCGACCGGACGGCCCGGCGCGCGCTGTCCTGGATCAAACGCCGTCGTCGGCCCGATGACGCAGTCGTCGGGCCGTTCTCGGCCGAGGTGCTCGAGGACGTCGAGGAGGAGGCCCGCCGCAGCGCTCTCGCCTCCGGAGTGGACGAGGAGACCGCTGCCGTCATCGCCAAGAGCCTGGTGGCCGAGCTGCGAGGTGCGAACCAGACAGGCGATGAGCGATAGGACCGCGGCCCTCTCCGTAGGGTCGCGCCCGGAGCGCGACCCGTTCCGTTACCCGTCCGGCACCACGGTCCGGTTCGGCGTCCTGGTGCTGAGCGCCGTCTCGCTCGGCGTACCAGCGATCTCCGAGCGAGTGGCTAGTCTCCCAGGGTTCCTGCGCGGCGAGTTCGCTGGGACTGCGACCCGCAACCATCAGGTCCACGACTGCTACGCGCGGCTGTACCAGAACGGCGAGGAGGATCCGAGCGCCTTCGCCGCGTGCGGCGTGGTGTCGCCTGTGCCGCTGTGGGTCTTCGCCGTCGCGCTGGCCGGGTTCGTGGTCGTCGTGCTGGCGGTCTACTGGCTCATCCCCGTGCTCCGGGTCCGGCGACGAGGCTACGTCGCGATTCCGTACGCCGACCTGCGAGCCGAGCTCGACGGCCTGCGCGAGATGGCCGGTGTCGGGCACGAGATCCGTTGGTTGATCGACCCGGCGAACCCCCGCCCCGAGGCGTTGGCCTTCGGCAGGATCGGCCGTCGCTACATCATGCTCAGCGCGGGCGTCGTCGCCCTGCGCTCCCGGCAGCCGGCAGCCTTTCGCACCATCGTGCTGCACGAGCTGGCGCATCTGCGGAACCGCGACGTCGATCTCGCCTACCTCGCCATCGCCGTCTGGCGGGTGACCATGCCGATCGCTGCTCTCGAGGTCTTCGGATCCGTGTTCGCGCCATTGGTCTACAGCAGCAACCCCGGCCAGCTCATCGCCGGGTCGGTGGGTGCGGTCCAGACGATCCTGCTCATCGTCATGGTCCCCATCCTCCGCAACGGACTCCTGCGCACCCGCGAGCTGTACGCCGACGCGAGAGTGCGCCTCTGGACCAGCAGCGACGAGGTCGACGACTTCTTCTCGACCCACGCCGCGGCAGCCCCGCGCGGTCGCAGGCGCCGTAGGGCACTGTCGACGCATCCGGACCTCGGGGTCCGGCGCGCTGCCCTCCGAGACGACTCCCGGCTGTTTCAGGTGCGGATCGCGGAGGCCTTCGCCACCGGACTCGTCTTCGGGATCTTCTACACGCAGATCATCAGGATCAGCGACTTTCGGCCGAACTCCGAGGAGACCACCTGGTCCTTCGTGGCGGTCCGGGTCGTCGCCGTCCTCCTCGTCGGAGTCTGGAGCATCGCAGCGTTGCGTGCCCTTCAAACTTCCCCTGCCGATCGGCGCGGGAGCGCCATGATTCCCTCAGCGGTCGGCCTGGGGCTCGGCTGGTCCCTGGGTGCCGGCGTACTCAATCTGGACGTCGCCTGGAACCTCTACAACGTCAGGTTCGGCGTCCTCGGTCTGTGCTGCTGGGTCCTGGCGAGCGTGGGGCTCGCCATCGTCGGGTCCCGTTACGTGCACTCCGTGATCCGGACCTGGTTCCATCCGGGCGACGATTCCCGCCCGCGCGGTGCCTGGCTGGGACCGGCTGCGATCGCCCTGGGTCTGGTGCTGGTCGTGAGCGGCGTCCTCGCGCCCCACTCGATCTCGGAGCTGGCCACGATCAGCTTCGCGTACGCCTTCCCCGGGCACGCGGTGATCTACCTCCTGGAAGGGCCGATCTTCGTGCTGTGCAACCTGCTCGTCGTCTGGATCACCTGGCGCTCCGTCGCGCTGGGCGCCGCCGCGTGGGTCGTGCTGCTGATCGTGAATTCCCGCCGCGCCCGCCGGGCGCGGGCGCTACGTTGAGCGCATGCGTGTCCGTATCCCCCTCGGTATCACCCTCGTCTCCCTGCTCGTCGGCCCCGTGCTGACGGCCACCTCGGCCGCCGCCGAGACTGCTCCGAACCCGTGGTTGGAGCAGCGGGTCCTGAACATGGCGCACTCAGGTGGTGAGGACGAGGCGCCGACGAACACGATGTACGCCTTCAAGCGGGCCGCCTCGATCGGCGCCGACATGCTCGAGCTCGACGTCCACTCCACCGCCGACGGCCACCTGGTCGTGATCCATGACGCCGACGTCCAGCGCACCACCGACGGCGCCGGGCTGGTCGAGGACATGACCCTCGAGCAGGTGCAGGCCCTGGATGCGGCCTACTGGTTCGTGCCCGGACGCAACACCGTGCGCGGTCTGCCCGATTCCGCCTACCCGCTGCGCGGCGCCCGCCACGGCGAGAAGGTCCCCGGCTACAAGAACAAGGACTTCCGGGTCCCGACCCTGGCCGAGGTGTTCCGGGAGTTCCCCGACACCCCGATCAACATCGAGATCAAGGGCACCGCCGACACCGACCTGCCGTCCTTCCTGCGTACGGGACGCCTGCTGGCCGACTTCCTGAACAGGTCCGGGCGCACCGATGTCATCGTCGCCTCGTTCAACGACGCCGCTCTCGTCGACTTCCACGCGCGGGCGCCGCAGATCGGCCTCGCGCCCGGCATGGCCGGCATGATGGCGTACTTCATGGCCGGGGTGAAGCCGATCGAGGGGACCGTGGCTTTCCAGGTGCCGGTGCAGTTCCAAGGGATCCCCGTCGCCACCCGCGCGTTCGTGCAGCGGGCCCATGCCGACGGCTACGCCGTGCACGTGTGGTTCAGCGGCTCCGCGCCCGACGACGCCGCGACGTACTCACGGATGGTCGACGCCTGTGTCGACGGCATCATGCCCGCGAAACCGTCCGTCCTCGAGGAGGTCCTCGACGGCCGCGGCATCGAGCGGCCCGGTCGCCCCGGCCTGGACCCCTGCGCCTGACGCCCTATCCGCGGTCGCGGCTCAGCGGCTGCGGTGGTAGGAGCGGGTGCGACTGGAGATCCACGCGGCGTACGCCGCAGGCGGCACAGCGTACGTAGTGGACTCTGCCTTCCGAGGTCTGGTGGCTGGACTCGGTGAGCCAGCCGTGCTCGTGGAAGCCGCCGGTCGCGTGCCGGGTCTGCTCTGCAGCGATGTCGGTCATGTTCACCACCCTGCTGTAATGGTCTTATGCATCTCAACCCTTACGGCGAGTATGCGGTGCTTCTGGCGGCCTCGCTCGCCGATGACTGGCCCGCGGATCGAGCCGGCATCGAGGCTCGGACCCGGATGTTAGGCATGACGATGGACTTCGCGGAGTCGCCCGACGACCATCCGCGCACTCGCGCGGTGATCGACGAATGGCTACGCGTCGTCGACGCCGGGAACCCGGGGGAGCGGGCGGCGCTGCTCAACGACCTGATGGCGCAGGCAGCTGCTTATCCGCGGTTGACCGACCACGGCGGGGAGGGATGGCACATCCATTACCGGGACGAGGCCAACGACTCGCTTCCCGACGTGCTGCGCGCGGTGATCAGCGTCGGCACCGCCTTGCACCTGACGACCCGAGGCATCCATCGTCTGAGCCGCTGCGCCGCGGGACAGATGGCCGGCGACCCCTGCACCGCGGTGGTCGTGGACGTCACCCGCAACGGACGCCAGCGCTACTGCTCGGTCCGCTGCGCCAACCGCGCCGCGGTCCGCCGTCACCGCGCCCGACGCCCGTTGGCCGCCCCGGGAGGATGACGACTCCCCGGTCATCTGCTCGGCCCGTCACTGCGACTGGCGTTGCAGAGCCATCAACAGCGCGCCGCGTCCGGCGTGCTCGAGGTCGAGGCGCAACGCCTCGACGGCCGACTCGTCGTCGATCATCAGCTTGTCCATGAGGTCACGGTGCAGGCCGGCCAGCTTCGCGACGGTGAAGTCGGGGCGCAGGTTGGCGAGCAGGAGGCGAAGCTCGTCCTCGCATGACTGGTGAGCCGCGACGAGCCGCCGGTTGCCGGATGCCTCCACGATCGCGCGGTGGATCTGGCCGTGAACCTCGATGAGCGTCCCCCACGGCGTGTCCTCTGCCAGTGACTCGAGCCGCTGCACCGCGTACTCGACGGGGGAGAGGTCCGCGCGCCGGCTCAAGGCGAGCCGGAGACTGCCGAGCTCGACCACGCTGCGGAACTCGAAGACGGTGTCGATCCGCTCCCGGGTCAGTTCCGGAACGCGTGCCCCTTTGTGGCGCTCGTGGATGACGAGCCCGGTCGCGGCGAGCTGGTTGATCGCCGCGCGAACGGTGTGGCGGCCGACATCGAAACGCGCGGTGAGCTGCTCCTCGCGAAGGTGCTCCCCGGGCGCGAGGTTCCCGTCGAGGAGATCCGCCCGCAGCGCCTCCACGACGCGATCTGGAGCGCTGATCTTCGGCGGCCTCGCTCCGGGACCGTCAGCGGACGTCATGCGTCGATCCTCTCATTGGCGGTGCCAGGTGCAGGCGGCGACCGGTGCGTGGGGATCCCTTGTCGCAGCGTGGCTATTGTGTCACAATCCAACGAATTTGTGACACAACTGTTGCCTCGGTTCGGCTGCTCGGTGTGAGCGGCTTCCCGGCACCGAACGAGAAGGACGGCCACTCATGAGCAGCACCACGTCCCGGCACCGTACGCAGCGCAGGCTGCCGCGCTGGAAGGACCTCGCCCCGTTGGTCCGCGTCCGGCGCTGGGAGCCCGACGGTCGGAAACGCCGGCTGCAGCGAGCCCTCACGGTGGCCGACCTCGCCGACATCGGACGTCGCAGGACGCCACGGTCGGTCTTCGAGTACGTCGACGGTGCGGCCGAGGCCGGGCTCAGCCTCGAGCGTGCTCGCCGCGCCTTTGCCAGAGTGGAGTTCGACGCACGGGTGTTGCGCGACGTGGCATCGGTGGACACCAGCACCACGATCCTGGGTCGCCGGGCCGAGTTCCCGCTCGTCCTGGCTCCGACGGGGTTCACCCGGATGATGCATCACGAGGGCGAGCCCGCGGTGGCCCGCGCGGCAGCGACCGCAGGGATCCCCTACACGCTGTCGACCATGGGCACGACGTCGCCCGCGGACCTCATGGCTGCAGCGCCCACCGGCCAGAACTGGTTCCAGCTCTACCTGTGGCGAGACCGGGCCGCGACGCTCGAGGTGATCGAGTCCGCCCGCGTCGCCGGCTACGACACCCTGGTGCTGACCGTCGACACCCCGGTGGCGGGCAACAGGCTGAGGGACGCGCGCAACGGACTGACCATCCCGCCAACGCTCAATCTCCGGACCCTGCTCGACATGTCCAGGCATCCTGCGTGGTGGGCGAACCTGGTGACGACAGCACCCCTGGAGTTCGCTGCCCTGCGGTCGTTCGACGGCACGGTGGCCGAGCTGGTGGACACCATGTTCGACCCCTCCCTGAGCTTCGCGGATCTCGCCTGGCTCCGTGACCAGTGGCGCGGAAAGCTCGTCGTGAAGGGCCTCCAGTCGGTCGAGGACGTCCGGCTCGTGGTCGAGACCGGTGTCGACGGCATCGTCGTCTCGAACCACGGTGGCCGGCAGCTCGACCGAGCCGCCACACCCCTGGAGCTGCTGCCTGCCGTCGCGGAGGCCGTGGACGGTCGTTGTCAGATCTTCCTGGACACCGGGATCCTCTCGGGCGCAGACATCGCGGCAGCGCTGGGGATGGGCGCCGACGCCTGCATGGTGGGCCGTGCGTACCTCTACGGCTTGATGGCAGGTGGCGAACGCGGCGTGGACCGTGCGCTCGACCTCCTTCGCGCCGAGATGACCCGGACGATGCAGCTCATGGGCGCGGCATCTGTCGCCGATCTGCGGGGGAGGGCCCGGCTCCGACCGTGAGCCGGCCGAGGGACCCTCTCTCGTCCCGCCCGGTCCTGGTCAGTCGTGAGCCGGCGAGGACCCGGCGGTCTCGTCGTCGACCGAGTGGGTGCGGTCCCACGCCGACATGACCATGAGCGTCTTCGTGCCGGCGACGATGCCGGTGCGGCGAATCGCGTTGACGACCTGTTGCAGGTGCTCGACGTTGCGGACCCGGAAGCGCACGAGCGCGTCGGGGTCGCCGGCGATCGTGTAGTACTGCTGCACCTCGGGCACCCGCCGGGCGATCTCCTCGATCTTCTCGGTGGCCGTGTCCCCGGCCAGTCGGATCTCGGTGAAGGCGTCGATCTCGCCGACGGCGGCGTCGTCGATGACGGCGACGTATCCGCGGATGACGCCGGTGCTCTCCAGCTTCTCGATCCGCCGCGCGACCGGAGCGCTCGACAGCCCCACCCGGCGTCCGATCTCGCTGACCGGCATCCGTGCGTTCCGGCGCAGGAGGTCGAGGATCTGTCGGTCGATGGCGTCCATGTCCGGTCTCCTGTCGACATCAGCGATCGTGCGTCGTACGCGTAATTCTAAGTGTCTACGACGGGGCTGGCGCAAAAATAGTTTCACATGCGCACGGATCGAGCGCAATGGTTGCGCCTGGATGTAACCCCCATCACGCTTCTGCCGAACCGCCGAGACAACAGGAGCGTCATGACCGTGGAAACCCACCCGAACGAGCCGTGGTCCGTCCTCGATACGGCCGGGCGCCTGCGGCCGGACGAGCGCGTCCCGAGCGACGAGGCCGCCCTCGACCTGCGCCGTGCCTACCGGGACATGGTGCTCGCTCGACGTGTGGATGCCGAGGCGATCGCCCTGCAGCGGCAGGGCGAGCTCGGCCTGTGGCCGTCCATGCTGGGGCAGGAGGGCGCCCAGGTCGGTGCCGGCTCGGCGCTGCGACCGCAGGACGTCGTGTTCCCCACCTACCGGGAGCACGCGGTCGCCTGGTGCTTCGGTGTCGATCCGGTCCAGCTGCTGGGTCTGTTCCGTGGCACGACCATGGGCGGCTGGGACCCCCGCGAGCGCAACTTCAACCTCTACACCCTGGTCATCGGGGCGCAGACGCTCCACGGCGTCGGATACGCGATGGGCATCATCCGCGACGGCGACGTCGGCACCGGTGACCCCGAGCGTGACCGTGCCGTCCTGATCTTCCTGGGCGACGGCGCGCTGAGCGAGGGCGAGACCAACGAGGCGTTCGTGTGGGCGGCGGCCCAGCAGCTCCCGGTGGTCTTCTTCTGCCAGAACAACCAGTGGGCGATCTCGGCGCCCTTCTCGGTGCAGAGCAGGATCCCCGCTGCCGAGCGGGCCCGCGGCTTCGGGTTCCCGGGCGTGCGCGTCGACGGCAACGACGTCATCGCCTGCCACGCCGCGACCCAGGAGGCACTCGCCACGGCTCGCGCGGGCGGCGGGCCGACCCTCATCGAGGCGGTCACCTACCGGCGCAATCCGCACACGACCTCCGACGACGACCTGCGCTACCGCAGCAACTCCGAGAACGACGAGTGGGAAGGCCGCGACCCCATCGAGCGCCTGCGGCTGCTGCTCACCGGCGAGGACGCCCCCGAGCGCCTCGACGACGACTTCCTGGCCGAGCTGGCGCAGGAGGAGCAGGCACTGGCCGAGCGGTTGCGGACCGGGTGCCGAGCCCTGCCGGTGCCGTCACCTGAGGATCCGTTCGTCCACACCCTCGAGCAGATGCCCGCCGACCTGGTCCGCCAGCGCGACGAGCACCTGGCGTTCGTCGCCGCCGGAGAGGGAGACCACGCATGAGCACCGCACTGGCCCACGCCTTGAACACCGGGCTTCGCGACTCGATGGAGTCCGATGAGAAGGTCCTGCTGATCGGGGAGGACATCGGCGAGCTGGGCGGCGTCTTCCGTGTCACCGACGGTCTCGCGAAGGACTTCGGTGAGGACCGCGTCGTCACCTCGCCGCTCGGCGAGGCCGGCATCGTCGGCAGCGCCATCGGGCTGGCCATGGCCGGCTACCGGCCGGTGTGCGAGATCCAGTTCGACGGCTTCGTCTTCCCTGCCATGAACCAGATCACCACGCAGCTCGCCAAGTATCGGCACCGTTCCGAGGGGGCCGTCACCCTTCCTGTGGTCATCCGCGTCCCGGTCGGCGGCGGCATCGGCGCGATCGAGCACCACAGCGAGTCGCCGGAGGCCTACTTCGCCCACACGCCGGGCCTCCGCGTCCTGTGCCCCTCGAGCGCGCAGGATGCCTACGATCTGCTCGGCCAGGCCATCGCCTGCAACGACCCGGTGATCTTCCTCGAGCCCAAACGCTCCTACTGGGCCAAGGGGGAGCTCGACACGACCGCGACGCCGTTGCCGATGGACCAGGCACGCATCGTGCGTCCGGGCGACGACCTGACCCTGGTGACCTACGGGGCGCTCGTGCCGACCGCGGTCGAGGTGGCCGCCGCGGCCGCCGAGGAGGGACGCTCCATCGAGGTCATCGACCTCCGGTCGCTCTCGCCGATCGACGACGCGACGATCGTCGCCTCGGTCGAGAGGACCGGTCGGCTGGTCGTCGCCCACGAGGCGTCGCAGACCGCGGGGCTCGGCTCGGAGGTCGCCGCGCGCGTCCAGGACCAGGCGTTCTACGCACTGGAGGCGCCGATCATCCGGGTGACCGGATACGACACGCCGTACCCGGCGAGCCGGCTCGAGCACGACTGGCTCCCGAGCCTCGACCGCATCCTCGACGCCGTCGACCGCAGCTTCACCTACTGAGGACTCCCGAAACATGACGAACATCCAGCAGTTCAACCTCCCCGACGTCGGCGAGGGCCTGACCGAGGCCGAGATCGTGACCTGGCTGGTCGCGCCGGGTGACGTCGTCGAGGTCAACCAGACCCTCGTCGAGATCGAGACGGCGAAGTCCCTCGTCGAGCTCCCGTCGCCCTTCGCCGGCGAAGTGATCGAGCTGCACGCCGCTGAGGGCACGACCGTCGACGTCGGCACGCCCATCATCAGCATCGCGACCGCCGCACCCGCGCCCGAGAAGGCGCCGACGAGCCCGTCCGGGCAGGCGGCGGAGCAGGGTGACGCTCACGTCGGCGAGCCGAAGCTGCTCGTCGGGTACGGGGCGAAGGAGACCAGCAGCCGGCGCCGCCGTTCCGCCTCCCGCCAGCTGCCCGTCGAGCGGCCCGTGCCGCCGGCCGCGCCCGCAGCGTCACCGTCTGGACCCGTCCGGACCAAGCCGCCGGTGCGGAAGCTGGCGAAGGTCCTCGGGATCGACCTCGCCGCCCTCACCCCGACCGGGCCCGGCGGCATCGTGACCCGAGCCGACGTGCTCGATGCCGCCTCGACCGACGGTGCGGCTCCGACGGCCCCTGACGTCGACAGGACCATCGCCACCGATGCGGTGCCCGCGGAGATCAGGATCCCGATCAAGGGGGTGCGCAAGCACACCGCGGCGGCCATGGTCAGCTCCGCCTTCACTGCTCCCCACGTCACCGAGTTCGTCACGCTCGACATCACCGCGACGATGGAGCTGCGGGACCGGGTCGCCGCCCGGCGCGACTTCGAGGGGGTGAAGCTGAGTCCGCTGTGCTTCATCGCCAAGGCGTTCCTGCGCGCCATCGAACGCACCCCGTCGGCGAACTCCCGGTGGGACGAGGCGGCACAGGAGATCGTGCAGCTGCGCGAGATCAACCTCGGCATCGCGGCTGCGACGCCCCGGGGCCTCGTGGTGCCGAACATTCGCAGCGCCCAGCGCCTGAGTCTGGCCGAGCTCGCCACGGCCATCGCCGACCTCGCCGCCACCGCCCGGTCGGGCAAGACGCCGCCCGAGGCGATGGCCGACGGCACGGTGACGATCAGCAACTTCGGAGTTTTCGGTGTCGACACCGGCACCCCGATCCTGAATCCCGGCGAGACCGCGATCCTCGGCGTGGGCACGATCTCCCGCCAGCCGTGGGTCGTGGGGGAGGGCGCCGACGAGCGTCTGGAGCCCCGCTGGGTCACGACCCTGGCGCTGTCGTTCGACCACCGGGTCATGGACGGCCAGCAGGGCTCGGAGCTGTTGGCCGACACGGCGGCCTTCCTGCGCGACCCCGCCCTCGCGACGCTCTGACCCGCACAACACGAGAGGTTCACCATGTCTCAGAAGTTCGACGTCGTCGTCCTGGGAGCCGGACCCGGCGGTTACGTCGCCGCGATCCGCGCGGCCCAGCTGGGCAAGAGCGTCGCGGTGGTCGAGGAGAAGTACTGGGGAGGCGTCTGCCTGAACGTCGGGTGCATCCCGTCGAAGGCGCTCCTGAGGAACGCCGAGATCGCGAGCACCTACCGCGATCATGCGGCCGATCTCGGCATCGTGGGTGATGTCTCGTTCGACTTCGGCGTGGCTCATGATCGCAGCCGTCAGGTCGCCGAGGGCCGGGTCAAGGGTGTCCACTTCCTGATGAAGAAGAACGGGATCACCGAGATGGGCGGTCGCGGGAAGCTGACCGGCCCGCGGTCCATGGACGTCTCTCGCCCCGACGGGACGGTCGACCGGATCGAGTTCGAGCACGCCATCATCGCCACAGGCTCCCGCACCAGGATGCTGCCCGGGGTGGAGCGGTCCGACCGCGTCGTGACGTACGAGGAACAGATCCTCGACCGCGAGCTGCCGGGGTCGATGCTGGTGGTGGGCGCCGGCGCGATCGGCATGGAGTTGGGCTACGTGGCCCAGGCCTACGGCGTCGACGTGACGGTCGTGGAGTACCTCGACCGAGCGCTGCCGAACGAGGACCCCGAGATCTCGAAGGAGATCACCCGGGCCTACCAGAAGCTCGGCATCGACATCCTGACCTCGACGAAGGTCGAGTCCGTCACCGACCACGGCGACCGGGTCTCGGTCGTGTACTCCCGTGGTGACGTGCAGGAGAGCGTCGACGTCGACCGTGTGCTGGTCTCGGTCGGGTTCGCGCCCAACGTCGAGGACATCGGCCTGGAAGCGGCGGGCATCGAGCTCGACGACCGGGGCGCGATCGCGATCGACGAGCGGATGAGGACGAACGTCCCCCACATCCACGCGATCGGGGACGTGACGATGAAGCTCCAGCTGGCGCACGTCGCCGAGGCCCAGGGCATCGTGGCAGCCGAGACGATCGCCGGAGCCCAGACCATGGAGCTGGGGGACTACCGCATGATGCCGCGGGCGACCTTCAGCCGACCGCAGGTCGCCAGCTTCGGGCTGACCGAGGCAGAGGCCGTCGCCGAGGGCCACGAGGTGACGGTCGTGAAGTTCCCGTTCTCTGCCAACGGCAAGGCCCACGGCCTCGGTGAGCCGACGGGATTCGTCAAGCTGATCGCCGCCGCGAAGCACGGCGAGCTCCTCGGCGGCCACCTGGTCGGGCCGGAGGTCTCGGAGCTCCTTCCCGAGCTGACCCTCGCCCAGAGATGGGACCTCGGCGCGTTCGAGCTGGCGCGGAACGTGCATACGCACCCCACTCTGAGCGAGGCTCTGCAGGAGACCTTCCACGGTCTCGCCGGCCACATGATCAATCTCTGATCCGCGCCCCTTCCCCAGCACACCCGCCCCTCGAGAACAAGGAATCTCATGCCCGCCCAGCGCCTCATGCCCACCGACGAGTCCGCCGACCTCATCGAGCTGACCCGGACCATCGTCGACAAGGAGCTGCGCCCCGTCATCGCCGGCCTCGACGCGTCCGCGACGTTCCCCCGAGACGTCTTCCGGACCCTTGGCCGGGCCGGCCTGCTGTCGCTGCCCTATCCCGAGGAGCTCGGAGGCGGAGGCCAGCCGTACGAGGTCTACCTCCAGGCGTTGGAGGAGATCGCGTCCGCCTCCGCGTCGGTGGGCGTCGGCGTCAGCGTGCACGCGCTCTCGTGCTTCGGGCTGTTCACCGCCGGGACCGACGACCAGAAGCAGGCGTGGCTGCCCGAGATGCTGTCGGGGGAGCTGCTGGGGGCCTACTGCCTCTCGGAGGCGCACGCCGGCTCGGACCCCGCGGCCATGCGGACACGCGCCGTCCGTGAGGGTGACGACTACGTCATCACCGGCGCCAAGGCGTGGACGACCCACGGTGGCCGAGCAGACTTCTACAAGGTGATGGCCCGCACCTCGGACGAGGGTGGGCGCGGCATCTCCTGCTTCCTGGTGCCGGCCGACACGCCCGGTCTGACCGCCGACAACCCCGAGCAGAAGATGGGCCTGATGAGCTCGACCACCGCGACGATGCTGTTCGACGGCGTCCGCGTCCCGGTCGAGCGGCGCCTCGGCGCGGAGGGTCAGGGCCTGCCCATCGCGCTGGCCGGGCTCGACGCCGGGCGCCTGGGCATCGCCGCCGTCGCCACCGGCCTGGCCCAGGAGGCGCTCGACGTCGCCCTGGCGTACGCCAAGGAGCGCGAGGCCTTCGGCAAGCCGATCATCGACCACCAGGGCCTCGCGTTCGTGCTGGCCGACATGGCCGCCGCGGTCGAGTCGGCCCGAGCCACCTACCTGGCCGCGGCCCGTCTCAAGGACGCGGGCCGCCCGTACTCACGACAGGCGTCGATCGCCAAGATGGTCTGCACCGACAATGCCATGAAGGTCACGACCGACGCGGTGCAGGTCCTGGGCGGCGCGGGCTACACCAAGGACTTCCCCGTCGAGCGGTTCATGCGTGAGGCCAAGGTGATGCAGATCTTCGAGGGCACCAACCAGATCCAGCGGCTCGTCATCAGCCGCAGCCTCGCGCGCTGATCGGCGGTCCGGTCCGGCCGTGGCACGATACGCCGATGAACGCGTCACATGAACCCGAGCACTCCGGGGTTCCTGATTGGCTCCGGATGCTGGGCGACGACGTGTCGGCCGAGGAGATCGAGAAGCATCGCGCCCGGCTGCTGGCCGAGGCTCCGGCTGAGCGCCGCGCCGCGCTGCAGACGGAGGTCGAACTCGTCCGGGTCATCCGGGACCGTCTCGACGAGCGCCGCCGGGTGGCGCGTGAGCTGGCCGCACTGAACGACCTCGCGCGCCGGCTCGCCACCCTGCACGATCCCGCCGACGTGCTGCAGCAGGTCGCCGTGCAGGCGCGCCAGCTGCTCGCCGTCGACGTCGCGTACATCATGCTGCGCCAGCCCGACGGGATCCTGCGCATCGAGTACGCCGACGGGTCGATGGGGTCGGCGCTCACCGGCATCGAGCTGCACGAGGGCGAAGGCCTGGGTGGCGAGGTCGTGCGCACCGGACGGCCGATGTGGACCCGGTCCTATCTGACCGACGAGTCGATCACCCGGGTCCCGGCGGTCGACGCCGCGGCCGTCAGCGAGCAGCTCGGCGGCATCGTCGGTGTGCCGTTGCGCACCGGGGTGGAGACGACCGACACCCTCGGGGTGCTGCTGGCGGCCGACCGCCGGGCCCGCCGGTTCCACGAGCACGAGATCGAGCTGCTGGCCGCACTGGCGGCGCACGCGGCGGTCGCCCTCCGCAACGCCACGCTCTTCGAGTCCTACCAGGCGGCCCTCGACGAGGTGAGCAAGACCAACACGACCCTGAAGCAGACGAGTGAGCTGCGCGAGACTCTCGCCGACCTCGTGGTGCGCGGCGGCGACGTGTCCGACGTCGCCGATGTCATCGCACGCGCCGTGGGTGCGGCGGTCGCCGTCGTCGATCGCACCGGCGAGGTGCTGAACCCCGGACCGTCGGTCGCCGAGGTGCCGGTCCCGGAGGATCTCGCGCTGTTCGACGACGCCCGGACCCACACGTGGCAGACCGCGGCGGGCCGTCACGTCGCGGCCACGGCCATCGCGCTGCGTGACGGCATCGGGGGAGCCCTGGTCGTGGCGACCGGCGCGCCGCTGAGCTCCGACGGTCTCCGCCTGCTCGAGACCGGCGCCGTCGCCGTGGCCCTGGCCGTGGTCTCGGAGCAGGCAGTGGCCGAGGCCGAGCTGCGCTCGCGCGGCGAGCTGCTGGCGGCTGCGCTCACCACCGGCACCGACGAGGCCGGTCTCCGCCGGCGGGCGCGGGCCGCCGGCGTCGACCTGGACGCGGGTGGCACCGTGCTGGTGCTCGGTCACGGCTCCGACGCCGAGCGCGCCCAGCGACGCCTCGGTGATCGGGTCGCGGCGGCCCTCGGGGGCTGGGCGGCGGATCATGCCGGCCACACCGTCGTGCTGCTGTCGGGTGTGGAGCCGGTCGTGGCCCGCGATCGGGTGGTTCGCGTCGAAGGCCCCGAGCTGCCGGGCGCCGTCGGCATCGCCCCGTGGCCGGGTGGTGTGGCGGCGCTGCGCGCGGCGCACGAGTCGGCGCGGCAGACCGCCGCGCTCCTGGTGGCCCTCGACCGCGGCCGCTCGTGCGCACTCGTCGCCGAGACCAGCCCCTACGCCTCGCTGTTCGGGCGGGCCGGTCGCGGAGACGCCACGGCCTTCATCGACGACCAGATCGGCCCGCTGGTCCGCCACGACGCCGAGAAGAACCGACACCTGGTCGAGACGCTCGAGACCTACCTGGGCCACGCACAGCACCACGCGCGCACCTGCGCGGCCCTGCACGTGCACGCGAACACCCTCTACCAGCGGCTGGACCGCATCACCGAGCTGCTCGGTGAGGGGTGGCGCGGGACCGACCGCGCTCTCGAGCTCCAGCTCGCGCTGCGGCTGCGCCGGCTCGCGGAGCGCCTCGATGCCCGTGGCGTGGAACCTCCACCCTGAGCGCATAACGACGGAGACTTTCTCCATGTGACGGTGGCCACAGGGATGGTCTTCTGGTCCTCGTGACCAGTGACTCCATCCCCAGGTGCCGCGCATGACCGCCTCTGTCGCCCGAGACGTCGCAGCCCCCACCATCGCCGAGGAGCTCGTCGGCCTGCTGCCCGCCGGGACCGTGCTGACCGACCCCGACGTGGTCGAGGGCATGAGCCGCGACCAGGCCGCGTGGGCGCCGTACGGACAGCCTGCCGCCGTGGTCCGTGCCACCTCCACCGACGACGTCGTGCAGGTGGTCCGTGCCTGCCTCCGGCACGGCGTCCCTGTCGTCGCCCGCGGCGCCGGCACCGGGCTGTCCGGAGGAGCCAACGCTCTCGACGGCTGCGTCGTCGTCTCGCTCGAGCGCATGAACCGAGTGCTGGAGATCAACCCGCTCGAGCGGCTCGCCGTCGTGCAGCCCGGCGTGGTCAACGACGTGCTTCGCGAGACGGTGGCCGAGCACGGGCTCTGGTACCCGCCGGATCCCGCCAGCTCACCCTGGTCGACGATCGGAGGCAATGTCGCGACCAACGCCGGCGGGCTGTGCTGCGTCAAGTACGGCGTGACCCGGGACTACGTCCTGCAGCTGGAGGTCGTCACCGGACGCGGTGAGGTCGTGCGGCTCGGTCGACGGACGGCCAAGGGCGTCGCGGGCTACGACCTGATGGGGCTCGTCGTCGGTTCGGAAGGGACGCTGGGCATCGTCACCGAGGTCACCGTCCGCCTCCGCCCGCTGCCTGCCCCGGGCGTGACGGTCGCCGGGTTCTTCTCCTCCGTCGTGGACGCCGGTGCTGCGGTGCGAGCTGTCGGTGAGGCCGGTCTGGTGCCGTCCGCGCTGGAGCTGGTCGACCGGCACTGCCTGCGAGCCGTCGACGCCTGGAAGAACATGGGGCTGTCCACCGAGGCCGAGGTCGTCCTGCTGGGTCGCTTCGACGAGCCGGGCGAGACCGGCGAGGCCCTCGCCGAGCAGATGGTCGCGTGCTTCCGCGCCGCCGGCGCCACCTGGGCCGAGCGCTCCACCGACGAGGACGAGGCCGAGGCGCTGTTCGCCGCCCGGCGCCTCGCTTATCCGGCGCTGGAACGTCTCGGGCCGGTCCTGACCGAGGACGTCTGCGTCCCCAAGGAGCAGGTGCCGGAGATGCTCGGGCGCATCGAGCGGATCGCGGTCCGCCACGACATCGTGATCGCGAACATCGCCCACGCCGGCGACGGGAACCTGCACCCGCTGCTGGTGACGCCCCCGGGCGACGAGGCGGCCCGCGTGCGCGCCGAGGCCGCCTTCGACGACATCATCGCCGACGCCATCGCGCTCGGCGGCACGGTCACGGGCGAGCACGGCGTCGGTCTGCTCAAGCGCGACGGCCTCACCGCGGAGCTGTCGGCCGAGGTCGTCGAGATGCACCGCGCCGTGAAGGCCGCCCTCGACCCCTCGCACCTGCTCAACCCCGGCAAGGTCTTCACCTCACCGCCGACCACGACGACCACACCCCCGACAGGAGACATGTCATGACCCGTCCGTCCCTCGCCCGAACGGTCTCCGGTGCCCTCGGCGCCGGGGCGCTCGCCCTCGCTCTGGCCGCCTGTGGTGGCGGCGAGGACAGCGACGCCGCTGCCACCGAAGGGCAGCTGACCTGGAGCTATGCCCTGCCCGACTCCGCACCGGTCCTGCTGGGCATCGAGGAGGGCATCTTCGAGAAGCACGGCATCGACCTGGTGGCCGAGGAGGCCGCCGCCACCGACCTCGTCGGCGCCTTGATCTCCGGAAAGGTCGATCTGAGTGTCAACACCGGCCCAGGCATGGCCGTGGCCGCCGGACAGAAGGTTCCCGTCGTCGCGGTCAGCGGCGTCACCACCTTCGAGGAGGGCGCCACGGGCAGCACGGGCTCGGCGCTCGTCGTGCCTGCGGGCAGCGACATCAAGACGCCGAAGGACCTCGAGGGCCGCAAGGTCGGCGTGAACCTGCTGAAGTCGGCCTCGGAGTTCGGGGTACGCCAGGTGGTCGCCGACGACGGCGGTGACGACGCGTCGGTCGAGATCGTCGAGGTGCCGTTCCCGGCCGTCGCCGACGCCCTCGCGTCGGGTGACATCGACGCGGCCCTCGTCGCCGACCCGTTCATGACACAGCTGATCGAGGGCGGTGCCGAGGTGCCGTTCGGCGACCCGATCGAGACGGTCTTCGCCGACTCTCCGCGTCTGGTGATGACCTCGACCCGCACGTGGGCCGACGCCAACCCTGACACGGTCGACGCCCTGCAGGACGCCGTCGCCGAGTCGCTCGAGCTGGCCGACGAGGACCCGAGCAAGCTCATCCCCATCTACGAGAAGTACTTCAAGATGAAGCCGGAGGTCGCCGAGGCCACGCAGATCAACAAGCTCCAGGCCGGCATCTCGCCCTCGAGCTTCGCCACCATCAACGACGTCCTGGTGCGCTACGACGGCATCGCCGAGCCGATCGACGTCGAGCAGGTCGTGGCGAAGTGACGGTGTCCGAGCGCGTCGTGGAGGGTCAGGACGCGGTGTCCGACGCAGCGCCATCGGCACCGGTCCCGCCCTCCGCGGCAGGGCGGCCACGCCGCGCGGTGCCGGCGCTCGCCAGCCAGGTCCTGGCGGTGGCGGCGGTTCTGGCGGTGTGGTCCTGGCTCGCCGGCACCGACCAGGTCAGCGACTCTGCACTGGCCGGCAGCGTCGAGTCCTTCGCCCGCCTGGCCGAGGTGCTCGGCACCACCGAGTCCTGGGCCGCCATCGGACACACCCTCACCGCGTGGTCGATCAGCCTGGTCGTGGCGCTGGCCGTGGCCGTCCCGCTCGGACTGCTGCTCGGCCGGAGCAAGCTCGCCTACCGCAGCTCGAGGTTCACGGTCGACTTCCTGCGTACGATCCCCGCGCTCGGGCTGATCCCCCTGGCGGCGCTCGTCTATGGCGCGAGCCTGGAAGCGCTGCTGGTCATCGTCATCCCCGCCTGCATCTGGCCGCTGCTGCTGCAGACCGTCTACGGCGTGCGTGACACCGACCCCGTCGCGGTCGAGACGGCGCGCAGCTACGGGCTCGGTCGCTGGTCGATCCTCGGGCGGGTCGTGCTGCCCAGTGCACTGCCCTACATCGCCACGGGCGTCCGGCTCTCGGCCATCATCGCGATGCTGCTGGCGATCTCGGTCGAGCTGCTGGTGCTGGTCCCCGGCGTCGGCTCCTTGATCGCCGTCGCCCAGCGCAACGGCGAGACCGTCGACGTCTATGCCTACACGCTGCTGGCCGGGTTCCTCGGCCTGGCGGTGGTGGTGCTGTTCAGCCGCCTGGAGCGCAGAGTCGTCGCCTGGCACCCGTCAGTTCGGGGACACCGATGAGGCGCCGGGCGACGAGCCTGGCCGTCGAGGCCTGGCTGCCGGTCGTGCTGGTGACGACGTGGTGGTTCGCCTCGGCCACCAGCACATCGATCTACTTCCCGCCGCTACGGACGATCCTCGAGCGGTTCCAGGACCTGTGGCTCTTCGAGCGGGTCCCGACCGACGTGGCGTTCAGCCTCACCAACCTCGGGCTGGGACTCGGTAGCGGGCTGGTCGCGGCACTGGCTGCGGGCGTGATGTTCGGGCTGATGCCGCGGGTCCACACGGCGATGGCCCCGCTCTTCGAGTTCATGCGCGCCACGCCGATCGTCGCGCTGCTCCCGCTCATCGTCGCCATGCTGGGTCTCGGCGTGACGTCGAAGGTCGTCATCATCGCGCTCGGTGCGTTCTGGCCGACCTTCCTCAACACCGTCGACGGGATCCGCGCCGTCGACCCGTTGGTGCGCGATGTCGCCCGGACGTACCGGCTGACCCCGGTCACGTTGGCCACCCGGGTGATGCTGCCCAACGCCGCACCGCAGATCATGGTCGGGGTGCGGACGAGCGTCTCCGTGGCCGTCGTCATCATGGTCGGCAGCGAGCTGTTCGGATCGAGCGAGGGCATCGGCTACTTCATCCTGCAGTCCCAGCGCAGCTACGCGATCGCCGACATGTGGGCCGGACTGATCCTTCTCGGCCTGCTCGGCTATGCCCTCAACCTGCTCAGTGCCGGAGTCGAACGGCTGGTGCTGTCGTGGCACGAGGGTCGTCGCACCGGCTCGACCACCGTCGCCGCCACCGGCGCCTGATCCCATGGAGTCCTCATGAACCAGTCACCACCGGTCTCTGCGGTCCGCATCGCCGGGCTGCAGCAGACCTTCGTCGTCGACGGCGCCTCCCGGCACGTGCTCGACGGAGTCGACCTCGAGATCCGGACGGGCGAGACCGTCTGCGTCGTCGGCCACTCCGGCACCGGCAAGTCGACCCTGCTGCGCTGCGTCGCCGGGCTCCAGCGGCCGAGCGGGGGAGAGGTCGCGGTCGCGGGACAGGCCGTCGCCGGCCCGCCGGAGGGCCTGGCGGTCGTGTTCCAGGACTACGGCCGCTCGCTGATGCCCTGGCTGCGCATCCGCGAGAACGTCACCTTGCCGTTGCGCCGCTCGCTCTCGCGGCGGGATCGCAACGCCCGCGCCACCGAGGCGCTGGCTGCGGTCGGTCTGGACGGGGTCGAGCGGCTCTACCCCTGGCAGGTGTCCGGCGGCATGCAGCAGCGTGTGGCCATCGCGCGAGCCTTGGCCTACCGGCCGCAGGTGCTGCTGATGGACGAGCCATTCGCGTCGGTGGACGCCCAGACCCGCTCCGACCTGGAGGATCTGGTCGTACGCATCGCCGCCGAGTCCGGGCTGACCCTGATGGTCGTCACCCACGACATCGACGAGGCGGTCTATCTCGGGGACCGGGTCGTCGTGCTGGCAGGCAGGCCGGCGCGCATCGCCGCCGACCTCGAGGTCGACCTGCCGACCGGGCGCGACCAGCTGACGACGAAGGCAGATCCTGAGTTCCTCCGTCTGCGCGGCGAGGTCATGAGCCTCATCCGCCGCGAGACGGCCAGCATCGCGGAGAGGATGTCGGCATGAGCACGACGATCGAGATGGTCGAGACCGCGGCCGGGCCGTTCGAGGTGCTGATCAGGCCCGGCACGACCGAGCCGGTGCTGGCGGTGCACGGGGTGTCCAGCAACAACCGGCTGTGGTCGTGGGTTCTCGACGCGGCACCGGAGGTCAGCGTCGTCGCTCCCGACCTCGCCGGGCGTGGCGGGACGCCGCCGCGTCCGGGTCCGTCCTCGGTGGCCGAGCACGCCGAGCAGCTCGTCGCTCTCCTGGACGCGATGGGGCTCGATCGCGTCCATCTCCTCGGCATGTCCTTGGGCGGCTTCGTCGTGACCGAGCTCGCCGCCCGGCATCCTGACCGTGTCCGCACCGTGACCCTGGTCGACGGCGGGCTGCCGATCGACTTCGGCGAGCAGGGACCGCCGCCGACCGCTGTAGCGGCCCCGAAGTTCCGCGCCCAATACGCCACCGACCGGGTCTGGCCCGACGCGGCGGCGTACCTCGACGACTACCGCAGCAGCGTCGCGCCGCTGACCGGCGCCGACGACCCGCGCATGCAGACCCTGGTGGCGCACGACCTCGCCGTCGTCGACGGCGGGCTGTCTGTGCACCGCGACCTCGAGACGGTCGTCGACGACGCGGTCTCGGTCCTAGCCTCCGACGCCCCGGCGGCGACCCTGGCAGCCGTCCGCGCACCGGTGCGCCTGGTCTACGCGCCCTGGAGCATCGGCGCCGACTCGGCGCCGATGTACGCCGCCGCACATGTGGAACGTCTCGTCGCCACGACGCCCGCCCTCGTCTCGGCCGCGCTGGTGGACGGTGTCGATCATGCGGCGATCATCATGACCGACCACGGCGCGTCCGCGTGCGTCACGGCGCTGCGCGCCAACCTCGGGATGTGAGTCGCATGCGCCGGCGACGGACCGCGGCGGCCGGGCTCGTGGTGCTGCTGGGTGCGGGCCTGTGGTCGGTGCCGGCCGCAGCCGTTGCCGGCACGGAGCAACCGGCCGTCGAGCAACCGGCCGGAGAGGTGCGGTACGGGCAGGTCGCGAACGACCAGGGGACCATGACCTACCGCCTCTTCGTGCCACCCCAGGTCGCGCAGTCCGATGACGCGGTGGCCCTCGTGGTCCAGCTGCACGGGTCCAACGAGCTCGTCGACGACGTCGCCGTGCGCTCGCGCCTCGACGAGCTCGCCCTCGAGCGCGGGTTCGTCGCGCTCTACCCGCAGGAGGATCGCGCAGCGACGGTCACCGGCATCTGGAACTGGACCGAGGCCGCCCAGCAGGGCCGGGGCGGACGGGCGCCTTCGCTGATCGCGGCGAGCGTCGAGGACGTACGCGACTCTCTGCCGATCGATCCCGATCGGATCACGGTGGGCGGCTTCTCCGCGGGCGCCGGTATGGCCACCGTCGTGGCTGCGACGCACCCAGACGTCTTCCGCGGTGTGCTGTCGGAGGCGGGTTGCATGTTCAACGGGGCACTCTGCGCCATCGGGTCTCCCGACCGTCTCCTCGGAACCACACTGGACCCGGTCGAGTCCGCTCGCCAGACGGTCGCGGCGATGGGGGAGCACGCCCGCCGGCAACCCTTCGTCATCTCGTACGGCACGCTCGACCCGCTGGCGCTCGTCGTCGGTCAGCAGGCCCTCGTCGAGCAGTGGCTCGCCACCAACGACCTGGTCGACGACGGCCTGCTGAACGGATCCGTGCCCACGACCCCGGCAGCGCTCACCTACGAGACGATCAACGGCCGGGTCCACGAGATCGCCGCCTACGTGGACGCCCGAGGGTGTCTGCTCGGCCAGCGTCATGTCGTCCATGGTCTGGCGCAC
Organism: Nocardioides sp. CCNWLW239; assembly: GCF_037137035.1. Taxonomy (NCBI): domain Bacteria; kingdom Bacillati; phylum Actinomycetota; class Actinomycetes; order Propionibacteriales; family Nocardioidaceae; genus Nocardioides; species Nocardioides sp. CCNWLW239. The sequence continues at coordinate 245,670 of NZ_JBBBNW010000003.1, forward strand.
GCCTACTCCGGCGGCGAGCCGCTCCATCTGCTCGACACCGGGGCCGATCCCGCGGGCCCACAGATGCGCCAGGTCGCCCATGACTTCTTCGAGGCACAGGCGGACGGCGCGTGCCAGACGCCTCCGTCCGGGACGTGAGCGCCAGGACGTCGTGGGGTATGGACGTCATCCCTATGCCCTGTGGCAGATGAGGGAGACGATCTCCATTACCTGGTCGTTCTCGGATCTTTAGCCTCCTAGATCGAGCGGCGACGGTGCCGCCCCCGAGCCAGGAGCACCCGATGGCGCTGACCCAGAACCCCTTCCCCGCACAGCCGCCCACCGCCGACGACGGCGCGGCCCCGCCGCCGCGGCGCGGCATGTCGTTCGGCCTGCTGATGATCTATGTCGCGATCCTCGCGGTGAACTCCGGCGGCAACGGCATCCTGCTGCCGAACATCGTGGCGGGACTCGACGAGGCCGGCAAGGTCGGCAACCTCGCGTTCGTCACGACGGTCGCCTTCATCGCGAACATCTTCGCCCAGCCCATCGCCGGTGCCCTGTCGGACGCCACCCGCTCCCGCTTCGGGCGGCGTACGCCGTGGATGGTCGGCGGTGCGCTCGTGACCAGCGGCTTCCTTCTCGGCCTGCCGATGGCGCAGTCCGTGCTGATGGTGGCTCTGGTGTGGCTCGTCGTCCAGTGCGGCGTCAACGTCGTCCAGGCCGCCGCGACGGCCATCGTCCCTGATCGCTACCCCGTGAGCCGCCGCGGCAACGTCTCGGCGATGATCGGCGTCGGCATCACCATCGGCAACGCCGTCGGCGCGATCGTCGCGGGCAGCACGGCTGAGCAGGGCTTCCTGCCGTACGTCATCCTCTCGCTCCTCGTCCTGGCGATCGTCGGGGTCTTCGTCGTCGCCTACCGCGACGAGTCCGCCACGCGACTGCCTCGGGAGCGCACCACCGCCAAGGACTTCCTGCGCGGCTTCTGGATCAGCCCCCGCCAGCACCCCGACTTCGCGTGGGCGTTCGGCTCGCGATTCTTGATGGTCATCGGCTTCTACGGCGCTCAGACCTACGGTCTCTACATCCTGCGCGACTACATCGGCATGAGCGACGCCGCGTCGAACTCCTTCGCCGCCACCATGGGTGTCGTCCTGCTGGCCGGCGTCCTGCTGTCCGCCCTGGGCAGCGGTTGGCTCTCCGACCGCGTCGGGCGGCGCAAGCCCTTCATCGTGTGGTCCTCGGTCGTCATGTCGATCGCGCTCGCCATCCCGCTCTTCGTGCCGACGACGACCGGCGTGCTGGCCTACGCCTTCCTGCTCGGTCTCGGCTTCGGGGTCTACATCTCCATCGACCTCGCCCTGATGACCGAGGTGCTGCCCGCCCGCGCGCAGGGCGACGGTGCCGGCAACGCCGGCCGCGACCTGGCCATCCTGGGTCTGGCCACCACGCTGCCGCAGGCGATGAGCCCCTCGATCGCTGCCGGCCTGGTCACCCTCACCGGCGGCTACGAGGTCCTCTTCGTCGCCGGCATCGTGTTCGTCATGCTCGGTGCCGTCGCCGTGCGCCCGATCAGGTCGGTGCGATGACCGTTGTTGCACCGGAGGTTTCCTCCACCCGCGTGCCCTGCGCAACGGTGCCGGTCTCCATGGTCGGCCGCGCTCAGGGCGGCTAGCGTCGGGGCGTGCCAAGCTTCCGGACGACTGACGACGTACGCCTCTCCTACTCCGACGAGGGCCATGGGCGGCCGGTCGTGCTCGTCCACGGTTACACCGCGCCCGCCTCCGCGTGGGCGCTGACCGTGGACGCACTGCTGGCCGTCGGGCACCGCGTCGTGACGTTCGACCGGCGCGCCCACGGCGACTCCGAGACGCCCGCCCACGGACAGCGGATGGCGCGCCACGGCCGTGACCTCGGCGAGCTGCTGGAGCACCTCGACCTCCACGACGCGGTCGTCGTGGGGGCCTCGATGGGCGGCAACACGCTCTGGGCCTACGTCGACCAGTTCGGCCCTGCCCGGCTCGCGGCAGCAGTCGTCGTCGACCAGACCCCGCGGATGCTCAACGACGTGACCTGGCCCCACGGCTTCTACGGCTACGACGCCACCAACGCTGCGACGCTCTTCGCGGACGGTGTTCCGCAGACCGGCCGGGGGCGCCCCGCCGAGCAGGGCGGCGAGGCCCTCGCCCGGCTGACCGAGCGCCTGGGTGGCACGCCCGCCTTCCGCGACGGTGCCGCTCCGGAGACCCTGCCGCTGCTGCTCGATCACGCGCTGCAGGACTGGCGCGACGTCGTACGCCGCTTCCCGCTGCCGCTGCTCATGCTGGCCGCGCGCGACAGCCAGGTCTGGCCGTGCGAGCACGCCGAGGCCGCGGTGGCCGACACGGTGCACGGGCAGGCGGTGATCATCGAGGACTGCGGCCACGCGATCAGCATCGATCAGCCCGATCGCTTCAACGAGGTGCTCCTGCGGTTCCTGGCGGAGACCGCTGCCGGTGTCGGCACCGAGGAGGTGACTCGATGAGGCTCGCTACCGCGCGTCACGGTGACGGCCCGAGGCAGGTCGCCCTCGTCCACGGGCTGGGTGCCGACGGATCGATGTGGCGCAGCATCACCGAGCGTCTCGTGGCTGCAGGTGGCGTCACCGTCACCACCGTCGACCTCCGAGGGCACGGAGCCAGCGAGCGGTCCGACGACTACAGCATCAGGGCGTTCGCCGGCGACCTGGTCGAGACGCTGCCCGCCGGCCTCGACCTCGTGGCCGGCCATTCCCTGGGTGGCACGGTGCTCGAGCGAGCCGTCGCTCGACTGGCGCCGTCCCGTGCGCTCTACCTCGACCCCGGTTTCCGGCTGGGGCTCCCGACCGAGGGTCTGGCCGGTCGGCTCTTCTGGGCGACCGCGCCCGTCGGCCTCACGGTCGCGGCGCTCGCGCAGAAGTGGCGCAGCCGCGGTCGCCCTCCGCTCGACCCGCGTGACGACGAGCTCCGCACGAGCGCGACCGCGAGGTTCGACCGCCGGATGGCGATCTCGGTCTTCCGCGACGTGGCCCACACCCCGGCAGCCGTCGCCGCGCCGGTCGTACCGTCGACGATCCTGCTCTCCGACGACTCGCCCGCCGTGCTTCCCGACGCGACGGTCGTCCGCCTGGAGGCGCTCGGCTGGGACGTACGCCGACTGCCCGGCGTCGGCCACGACTTCTGGCTCGAGGACGCCGAACGCACCTACACGGCGGTGCGCGACGTGCTGCTCGGTCAACGCGATCCGCAGCTGTGACCGAGCTGTCGTGGCGTCACTCCAGGGCACTGATCCCGAACGCCACGGCGAAGCCCAACGTGGTCACCAACCCGACTACCCGGCCACCGTGCTCGAACGCCTCCGGCATCATCGTGTCCGCCAGCATGGTCAGGATCGCCCCCGCCGCGAAGGCGAGCACGAAGGCGACCGCCGTGTCGGACGCGTCGGCGAACGCGGTCGCGCCGACCTGCGCGGCGATGCCGCTGACCACCGTGACGAGCACCCAGAGCCCCATCACCTGAGCGCGCGACCAGCCTGCCTGCGACAGGCCGACGGTGGCGGCGATCGCCTCGGGCAGGTTGGACAGGAAGACGGCGGCGAGCAGCGCGAGGCTCACCGTGCCTTCCGACAGCACGGTCAGCCCCAGCGTCATCGACTCCGGGATCCCATCGAGCACGATGCCCAGCACGATCGCGAGGCCGACACCGGTGGCCTGCCTCCCCGAGGTGCTCTTCCGCCCCTCGCCCCCGAGCCGATCGATCAACCAGTCGCCACCGAAGAACGCCAACGAGCCGGCGAGCAGTCCGACGGCGAGCGCACCCGTGCCGTGTGCCGTCTCGAAGGCCTCCTCGACGAGCTCGTAGGCGATGGCGCTCATCAGCACCCCGGCACCGAAGGCCATGATGATCCCGACTGCCCGCCGGGGCAGGGTGACCACGTAGGCGAGCCCGCCGCCCAGGATCAGGGAGGAGCTGGCAAGAAGTCCCCACCACAGCGCAGTCAACGCAACCCACCCTGCTCGGCGACGGTCATGGGGCTCAGTATGGCCGATCTGCCGGTCGCTCGGCGCGAGCGCCGACGCTGTGTCTGAGGGGCGGCTCTACCTCGCCGACAGCTCTGCGACGGCCTTCGTGATCCGTGCGGCCCGCGTCTCGGGCTTCTTCGCCGCCTCGATCACGCGGACATGCTGCCGCTGTTGGCTCAGGGTCAACCGCTCGTAGGCCGCCCGGGCCGCGGGGGTGCCGTCAAGGGCCGTGGCGAAGTCCGCCGGCACGTCGACGGAGACCGGCTCGGCCTCCAGCGCGACCTCCACCTCGACCTGGTCGCCGACAGCGACACCGGCCGCGGCCCGGTTCGCCTTGCTGAGCCCGATCAGGTGGCGGCCGCGCATGATCGCGATCCTGGTCGACCAGCTGTGGCCGTTCAGCGTCACGCGAACCCGTGGGCGTTTGCCGCCTTCCAGAGCCTCCACCACCTCCGGTGGCACCTCCAGCCCGCGCATCGGCTCCGGCGGCTCGACCTCGGAACGGAACCTCATGCTCGCGACCTCCTCAGGAAACACGGATCAGTGGGATCCACACTAAATCCTGGCCGGCGCCCCCGGCCGGTCGCGTGGCCGGAGCTCACATCACGCGTACGCGCGTCTTGACCTTCGTGAACTCCCAGACCTCGGCTGCCATCGTGGCGCTGAGACGTATGCAGCCGTCGGAGGTCTTCTCGTCGGTGCCGAGATACCAGTTCGGGTGGATCTGACGACCTGTCCGCATGCTCACCGGCACCCGGTGGAAGGCGACGCCGCACGGCGCGAACCGGACGAAGTGGTAGAGCCACTGCGTGCCTTTGTAGTTCGTACGCGGGTTGCCGCGGGCCGGCCGGCCGCAGTAGGAGCCGGTGGTGTACCACTGCTTGTCCAGCCACTCCGCGTCGATCATCCCGCCCTGCGCGCGGACGGACCCGTCGGCGCGCACCAGCCAGACCCAGTCCTGACGCTGGCTGATCACGATGCGGCGCCCGCTCCCGGTGCTCGCCGGCACCGGCCGTACGTCACACCGCTTCGCCGTCGACGACATCAGCCGTGTCCGCGTCGTGGTCGTGAAGGTACCGCTCGGGCTCAGGCGGTGGCGGGTCTGGAAGCGTACGACGGCCGTGCGGGTGTGGTCGTCCACGCGACCGTCCACGCGACCGACGTTGCAGCCGAGATCGGCCAGCCGGGTCTCCCACCGCTTGATCGTCGTGGCGGTCGCGGCGTTGCCGGGGCTGACCACCACGACGGCGGCGGCCGCCACCGCAGCAGCGGCGACGAGGGGGAGAACGAGGAGGAGGGAGCGGCGTTTCCGAGTGGCGCCGGCCAGGGTCGCGAAGGTTGGCACCGGGCGAGGCTACGCGACCTTCGCGCTCCGGGCAGGCGCTGTTGCCCGGCTGTTGACCAGATGATTGATGCGTGAAGCGCCCAGGGACTTCGCCCGCCGCCCCCGACGAGGTTCCCTCGCTCGGCCGTCGCGGCGAGGTCCGGGGCATCACACCTGGAGCGCGGCGCGTTGGTCGAGATCGACCTGGGTGGAGAACCGGCGACGATACTGCCCCGGGCTGACCTTGTAGATCCGGGCGAACGCGCGGTGCAGGGAGTCGACCGAGCCGAAGCCGGCTTGGGTCGCGACCGCGGCGATCGGTGCGTCGGTGTTCAGAAGCTGATCGACGGCGGCCTGGGTGCGCATGCGTTCGACGAGGGCTCCCGGAGTGGTTTCGAGCTCCTCGCGGAGAAGGCGAGAGAGGTGGCGAGGGCTGACGTTGACCTGCGCGGCGAGCGCTTCGACGGACAGGTCGTCGCGCAGGTGCGCGGGGATCCAGGTGAGCAGCTGCGCCACACGCTCGGAGGTCGATCGCCGGGGCCCGAGCAGTTCACTGAACTGGCGCTGGCCTCCTGGGCGTCGCAGATGGACCACAAGCCACTGTGCGATACCCCGCGCGACGGCCTCACCGTTGTCGGCCGCGACGAGGGCGAGTGCGAGATCGATACCGGCGGAAACGCCCGCTGACGTCCACACCGGCCCGTCGTGGACGAAGATCGCGTCGGAAGCGACCGTGATGTCGGGATGCTCGGAGGCGAGCAGGTCGGCGGTCGACCAATGAGTGGTGGCTGACCGTCCGGCGAGCAACCCGGCGGCGGCGAGCATGTGCGCGCCGGTGCACACGGAGACGACACGATCGGGGAGTGAGCCGTTGGTCCGCAGCCAGTCAACGAGCTTCTGGTCGACCAGTGGCGTTCGGTCCTCGCGGAGGCCGCCTGGAACAACCAGCGTGTGGGCATCGGCTCCGAGCTGTCCCCAGCCTCGCTCAGCGACGAGCGGTACCCCGCTCGAGGTTCGCACCGGGCCGGGTTCCGCGGCAACGATCACGACGTCGTAATCGACGGCTCCCGCGGTTCGTGACGCAGTGTTGAAGACCTGAACGGGTCCCGCCACGTCGAGGATCTCGACCCCGTCGAAGACGGCGACCGCCACGACGTGCTTTCCAGCGCGGCGTCGGTCACTCACCTGGAGCGGTCCTCTCGTTGCGGGCCCGCGCGAGGACCGGCCGGCATGTCCGTATCTGCGATATGAAGGTCATTGCGGACATCGTACGACTGGGTGACGATCGATTCTCGACCCTGAGGAAGGAACGCGATGTCAACCACCACCCCCGATACCCCGACAGCACGGGCCGCTGCGGCGCTCGCCCAGGAGGCAGCGCCGGCATTTCTGGTGAACCACAGCTACCGGACCTATCTGTTCGGGGCGGCCGTCGTCACGAAGGACGTCGACCACGAAGCGGGATTCGTCGCAGCGATGATTCACGACCTCGGCCTGACCGACGCCCACCGCGGCGACTCGGACTTCGGAGAGGTCGGCGCCGAGGTCGCTGCCAGGTTCCTGGAGGGGCGCGGATGGGATCGGGGGCGCATCAGGCTGGTGGAGAGAGCGATCCTCCGGCACACGAAGCTGATCCCTGAGGGCAGTCCCACTGCGCGCGTCGTACAGCTGGGTGCCCAGATCGACGTGGCCGGCCGCGGCATGAAGAAACTCGATGAGCAAGCGCTCACCGGCATCCTGCGGGCCTACCCACGCCTGGACTTCGCCCGCCAGATGCGTGCCGTCTACCTCGACGAGGTTCAGCGCCAGCCCAAGGGATCATTTGCCAAGCTGGAGCGCACCGTCCACCTCTCCGACCGCTTCGAGAGAAATCCGATCGACCAGGTCGTCTGAGCTGCCTGCGCCCCACGCTGCACCTTGAACGCCAGCGGCGGCTGACACGGCAGAATCTCTCTGCAGTGTCAGCCGTCGCTCGAGCTCGTCGTGGTCACGCTGCATCGACGGGCGGGGTGGTCGGAGGGCACCTCGATGCCGTGCGCGATCCGCGTCCCGGCGTCCATGCCGGCGCCGACAGCGAGTAGGCCGCGCCAGATCCGCATCAGCAGGCTCGGGCACGTGGTCGGCGCAGCGGAGGACAGGGCGCTTCCGGTGGTCGAGAAGTGGTCGCTTCGTACGGAGAGGTGGGTGGTTTCCTGGTGGGCGATCATGCCTCTACGGTCCTTCGACCAGCGACGGCGAGGTAGTGGCAGGAAAGACACTAAATGCTGGATTCTTGCCATGGACTTCGATACGCGCCATCCGCTTCGACCGTTGTCGTCGCAGCGGCGTACGAAATGGCCGAAGGCCCCCGGCGAACCGGGGACCTTCGGAGGCGGACAGCGGAGCCGGAGGCTCAGATGTCGTAGTAGAGCTCGAACTCGTGCGGGTGCGGGCGGAGCTGGATCGGGAGGATCTCGTCGTTGGTCTTGTAGTCGATCCAGGTCTCGATCAGGTCGGGGGTGAAGACGTCGCCCACGGTGAGGAAGTCGTGGTCGTTCTCCAGCGCCGACAGGACGGCCCCGAGGGAGGTCGGGACCTGGTTGATCTCGGCCATCTCGTCCGGCGGAAGCTCGTAGATGTCCTTGTCGATCGGCGCAGGCGGCTCGATCTTGTTCTGGATACCGTCGATGCCGGCGAGCAGCAGGGCCGAGAAGGCGAGGTAGGGGTTCGAGGACGGGTCCGGGAACCGGGTCTCGACGCGCTTGGCCTTCGGGTTGGTGCCGGTGATCGGGATGCGGACCGCGGCGGAGCGGTTGCGCGAGGAGTAGACCAGCGAGATCGGCGCCTCGAAACCCGGCACCAGACGGTGGTAGGAGTTCACCGTCGGGTTGGTGAACGCCAGGACCGACGGGGCGTGCTTCAGGATGCCGCCGATGTACCAGCGGGCCATGTCGGAGAGACCGCCGTAGCCGGTCTCGTCGTAGAACAGCGGCTCGCCGCTGTCCCAGATCGACTGGTGCACGTGCATGCCCGAGCCGTTGTCACCGAAGACGGGCTTCGGCATGAAGGTGACAGTCTTGCCGGCCTCCCAGGCGGTGTTCTTGACGATGTACTTGAACTTCATGACATCGTCGGCAGCCTTGAGCAGCGTGTCGAACTTGTAGTTGATCTCGGCCTGGCCGGCAGTGCCGACCTCGTGGTGGGCACGCTCGACGAGCAGGCCGGCGGCCTCGAGGTTCTTGACCATGACGTCGCGCAGGTCGGCGAAGTGGTCGGTGGGGGAGACCGGGAAGTAGCCGCCCTTGTAGCGGGTCTTGTAGCCCAGGTTGTCCGAGCCGTCCGGGTTCTTGTCGTTGCCCGAGTTCCACCAGGCCTCGACGGAGTCGATCTTGTAGAACGACTCGCCCTCGGAGGTGTTGTAGGCGACCTTGTCGAAGATGAAGAACTCGGCCTCGGGGGCGAAGAAGGCGGTGTCGCCGATGCCGGTCGAGGCGAGGTACGCCAGGGCCTTGCGCGCGATGTTGCGCGGGTCGCGCGAGTAGGCCTCGCCGGTGATCGGGTCGTGCACGAAGTACATCAGCGCGAGGGTCTTCGCGCGGCGGAAGGGATCGATGTACGCAGTCGTGACGTCCGGGTAGAGCGCCATGTCGGACTCGTTGATCGTCTGGAAGCCACGGATCGACGAACCGTCGAAGGCCTGGGGCTCCAGAGTGAACGACGACACCGGCACCGTGAAGTGCTGCTGAACGCCGGGCAGGTCGACGAAGCGGATGTCGACGAACTCGACTCCCTCGTCAGAGATGAACTTCAAGAGCTCGTCGTCAGTGCTGAACATCAATCCTCCTTGGCTCACCCGGTCGGGCAGAGCCAGATAGGTCTCTCGCGATCGAGGCCGGGCCCTCGTGGACTCGACCGTGCCACGCAAATTACGAAGGGACGGTTGCACAGGAGTGTCGCAAATGTTTCGTGCGTGTAACAGGTTGTGTGATTTGATCCGCAACTATCCCGATCTCATCCCTCAAGACGTCGCCGCCTACGCTTAGCCGATGTGACCGGTTCCGCGACCCCTGTGACGCCCACTCTGCCGTATCCGACCGCGAGCTGGGGGCGACGCGTCCTGGCGCTCTTCGTCGACTGGCTTGCGTCGTCGCTCGTCGCGTCCGTCTTCCTCGGCGTACGCGCCTTGCCGTTCGGGTCGCTGCTGGCCGGGGTCGACCCGCGGCCGACGGACAACCTGTGGATCCTGGTCGTCTTCATCGTGCAGACGGCCGTCTTCACCACCCTCGGCGGCGGCTCGTTCGGCAAGCTCGTCACCCGGCTGCGTACGGTGCGGGTCACCCCCGGCGCCCCTGACCTTCGCCCGCCGGACCCGCTGCGGAGCATCGCCCGCCAGATCCTGGTCGTGCTGGTCGTACCTCCGCTGGTCTTCCGCCCCGACCGCCGCGGGCTGCACGACCTGGCCGCCGGCACGGCGACGGTCACGCTTCAGACCTATCGGCACGTGTTTCGCGGAGTGAGCTGAGACCACCCCACGGGTAGGTTGGAGTGGTCCGCCGCAGGTAGCGGCACACACGAAGGGGAAGCTCAATGACGCGCAACCGTACTGTCGGGCCACGTGGCCTCTGGCGCCGCGCCGCTACGGCGGGCGTGCTGGCCGTATCGCTCTCGGGCCTGGTGGCCTGTGGCGGTGGTGGTGGCGCAGGTGGCGCCAGCGAGGGTGAGACGGTCTCGGCCGAGGAGATGACCGAGGTCATGAAGAAGGCCACCGACATCGACACCGCCCACTTCACCACCAAGATGGACGCGAAGGCCTCGGGCCAGACGGTCTCGATGAGCGGTGAGGGCGACATCCAGATGGAGCCGCCCGCCCACCACTCCACGATGAAGATGAGCGGCGGCTCGATGAACATGGACCTCGAGACGATCCTCATCGACGACAAGATCTACATCAAGGGCATGATGGGCGACTCGTGGATGACCGCGAGCGCCGACCAGCTCGCCCAGATGGGTGGCACCAGCCTGGAGTCGATGAGCAACCCGCTCGCGTTCTTCGACGGGATGGAGGAGTCGATCAAGTCCGCCAAGTTCGAGGGCGAGGAGAAGGTCGACGGCACCGACACGGAGCACTACAGCTTCACCGTCGACTCTGCTGGCCTCGCGAAGAGCCTCGGTGCGGAGAGCACCAGCGGTATGCCCAAGACGATCGACCAGGACATCTGGGTCGACGGCGACGGCCTGCTCCGCAAGGCCGAGGTCGCCATGGGGGACATGGGCACCGTCGAGATGGCGCTGTCCAAGCTCGGCGAGAAGGTGACCATCGAGGCGCCGCCCGCCGACCAGGTCACCGACATGCCGAGCATGACCGGCTGACACCCGTTCGGTACGCAGCAGGGCCGGTCCCCGAGACGGGGACCGGCCCTTGCCTGTGGTCGGTGATCGAGCGGGATCAGCGGCCGCGGAGGTTGCCGCGCATGCCCTTCATCGAGGTCGGGACCGGGCCCTTCGGGATCGGCATGGTGCCACGGGTGGCGTCGACGGCCTTGAGGCGGTTGATGATGTCGGTGATCTCCGGGCCGGCGACCTTGCGACCGATCTTGGTGATGTGCTTGGTCAGCTGCGGCAGCGGCACCTCGTCCTCGCCGTTGCCGGCGATCACGGTCGTGATCGGCACCTCGCCGAGGACCCGGGCGTGGTTGCGCTTGGTGCTGGCCAGCAGCGAGCGGACCTTGCTCGGGCTGTTGCCCTCGCCGACGAGGACGACTCCCGGAGGGCCGACCACGCGGTGGACCAGGGTCTGGCTGCGCGGCTCGACACCGACGGCCTGGGTGACCGTCCAGCCGCGACGGAGCATGGTCAGCGCTGCGTACCCGCCGCCGACCTGGCCCTCGAGCCGCGAGTACATCACCTTCTGGGCGCGCCGCGAGAAGACCACCAGGGCGGCGAGCAGGCCGGCCAGGAGGGCACCGACGATCGTGAAGATCCAGGAGAAGATGCCCTCACCGGGCAGGAGCCAGAAGATCACGCCGGCGACCGCGGCGACGACCACGAAGATCGAGCCGAGGATGAGGCCGATCTTGGGGTCTGACTGCTTGGTGAGCTTGTAGGTCTCCACCATCTGCTGGCGGCGACTCATGGTGCTCGGGTCGGTCTGGGACATCTTCCTCTTTCAGTCTTCAGATTTCGTACGCTGCCTCAGGCTGTGGTCTCGACAGGCTCGACCACCGAGGCGGTGCGTGCCTCGATTGCCTGACGGTACAGCCGACCGGCGCGGTAGGACGAACGAACGAGCGGACCGGACATGACGCCGGAGAAGCCGATCTCCTCGGCCTCGGCCTGGAGCTCGATGAACTCCTCGGGCTTGACCCAGCGCTCGACCGGGTGGTGACGCACGCTCGGGCGCAGGTATTGCGTGATCGTGATCAGCTCGCAGCCCGCGGCGTGCAGGTCGCGCAGCGCCTCGGAGACCTCTTCGCGGGTCTCGCCCATGCCCAGGATCAGGTTGGACTTGGTGACCAGGCCGAAGTCGCGGGCCTGGGTGATCACGTCGAGGCTGCGCTCGTAGCGGAACGCCGGCCGGATGCGCTTGAAGATCCGCGGGACGGTCTCGACGTTGTGCGCGAGCACCTCGGGACGGGACTCGAAGACCTCTTGGAGGAGCTCCGGGATGCCGTTGAAGTCGGGGATCAGGTTCTCGACGCCGGTCTCCGGGTTGAGCTCGTGGATCTGCTTGACCGTCTCGGCGTAGAGCCAGGCGCCGCCGTCGGCGAGGTCGTCGCGGGCGACGCCGGTGATCGTGGCGTACTTCAGGCCCATCGTCTGCACGGACTCGGCCACGCGGCGCGGCTCGTCGCGGTCGAGGTCGGTCGGCTTGCCGGTGTCGATCTGGCAGAAGTCACAGCGTCGGGTGCACTGGTCGCCCCCGATGAGGAAGGTGGCCTCGCGGTCCTCCCAGCACTCGAAGATGTTGGGGCAGCCGGCTTCCTGGCACACCGTGTGCAGACCCTCGGACTTCACCAGCGAGGTGAGCTCCTTGTATTCCGGCCCCATCTTCGCTTTGGTCTTGATCCACTCCGGTTTGCGTTCGATCGGAGTCTGCGCGTTGCGGACCTCGAGACGGAGGAGCTTGCGACCTTCTGGGGCAGGAGCTTGAGTCACCCGACAAGGGTACGCCGCGGGGTGATGGAACCTCGAAGCCAGGCGGCTACTGGTCGGTCACACCGTCCCGGCCGGCTCAGCCGAAGCTGGGGGGAGAGCAGCGGAACCCGCGGTGCCCCTGTGCGATCAGCCCGCGCTGGGTCGGGCTTGGGCTCCAGGCTCGGGCCGGGCTCGTAGTCGCGCCAGGAGAGCATCTCGGCGAGCTTCTCGTGGAGCACCGGCATCGCCTCGGCGTTGTCGATCTGCCGCCCGGCCTCCAGCGAGAGGGTGGTGACCCCGGCGTCGGAGATCCCGCACGGCACGAACCGCTCGTACCACCCCAGGTCGACGTCGCAGTTGAGCGCGATCCCGTGCATCGTCACGTGCTGGCTGACCCGCAGCCCGATCGCTCCGACCTTGCGCTCCAGGCGGCGTACGCCGTCCGGGGTCTCGCCCTCGGGCAGCCACACGCCGCTGCGGCCCGGGACCCGGTAGACGGTGACGCCGAACTCGGCGCAGGTGAGGATCATCGCCTGCTCCAGGCGGCGTACGAAGTCGACGACCTTGACCTTCTCCGGCAGTCGCACGATCGGGTAGGCGACGATCTGGCCGGGTCCGTGGAAGGTCACCTCGCCACCGCGGTCGACGTCGATCACCGGCGCGCCGCCGGGATCCGCGGGGCGGTCCTCCGGCTTCGTACGCTTCCCTGCGGTGTAGGTCGGCGGGTGCTCCAGCAGCAGCACGGTGTCGGGCTGCTCGCGGTCGACGACCCGCTGGTGGACCTGCTTCTGCAGTTCCCAAGCGTCCAGGTAGTCGATCGTCCCGACCTCTTCGAAGCGCAGCTCAGTCACGCCCCGATCGTACGCCTGGAGGGTGTGGGACACCCGGCCGACCGGCCTCTACCCATTTCTCAGGCCGGCCGAAAACGGGACATGCCCCGGGCTGCAGGCCCGGGGCATGTCCGTATCGGAGAGGATCAGATCTCGAACTGACCGGCCTCGAGGCGCTTCTTGACGTCCTGGAGGAAGCGACCGGCGTCGGCGCCGTCGACCAGGCGGTGGTCGTAGGTCAGCGCGACGTTGACCATGTAGCGCACCGCGATCGTCTCGCCGAGGTCCGGGTCGTCGATGACGACCGGACGCTTGACGACAGCACCCGGGCCGAGGATGGCGACCTGCGGCTGGTTGATGATCGGGGTGTCGAAGAGCGCACCGAACGAACCCAGGTTGGTGATCGTGAAGGTGCCGCCGGAGAGCTCGTCCGGGGTGATCTTGTTGTTGCGGGTGCGGTCGGCCACGTCGGCGATCTTCTTCGCGATGCCCGCGATCGACAGGTCGCCGGCGTCCTTGACGACCGGGGTCAGCAGACCGCGGTCGGTGTCGACGGCAAAGGCGATGTTCTCGCGGTCGTAGTAGGTGACCGTGCCGGCCTCGACGTCGATCCCGGCGTTGAGCTTCGGGTGCACCTTGAGCGCGTCGATCGCGGCCTTGGCGAAGAACGGCAGGTAGGTCAGCTTGACGCCCTCGCGCTGCAGGAACCCGGCCTTGTTGGCCTCGCGGAGGCGGGCGATGTTGGTGACATCGACCTCCATGACCTGGGTCAGCTGGGCCGCGGTGTGCAGCGACTCGGTCATCCGCTCGGCGATCACCTTGCGCAGGCGCGAGATCTTCTCGGTGGTGCCACGCAGCGGCGACGGGGCGGCGGGAGCAGCCGAGGCCGACGATGCGGCCGGAGCAGCCGGAGCAGCGGCTGCCGGGGCGGCGGGAGCCGACTTGGCAGCGGCCGCCTGGAGGATGTCCTCCTTGCGGATGCGGCCACCGACGCCGGAACCCTGGACGGTGTCGAGGTCGACGTTGTGCTGAGCAGCGAGCTTGCGCACGAGCGGGGTCACGTAGCCGCCCGGCTGGATCGCCGGGGAGCTCTCGGTGGCCGGAGCGGCGTGGGCCGGGGCAGCGGGAGCTGCAGCGGCGGGAGCCGGGGCGGCCGGAGCAGGCTCGGACGCGGCGGGAGCAGGTGCCGGGGCGGGCTCAGGAGCCGGCTCGGGAGTCGGCTCGGGAGCCGGGGTGGCGGGGGCGGGTGCCGCAGCGGGAGCAGCGCCGGCCTCACCGACCAGAGCGAGCACGGCGCCGACCTCGACGGTCTCGTCCTCGGCGACCTTGACCTCGAGCAGGGTGCCGGCGACGGGCGAGGGGATCTCGGTGTCGACCTTGTCGGTGGAGACCTCCAGCAGCGCGTCGTCGACCGCGACGGTGTCGCCGACCTGCTTGAGCCAGCGGGTGACGGTGCCCTCGGTGACCGACTCGCCCAGTGCGGGGAGGGTGACCTCGGTGGCGTTGCCGCCTGCGGCGGGCGCAGGGGCCGCGGGAGTCTCGGGCTCGGCAGGAGTCTCGGGCTCGGCCGGAGCAGCCGGAGCCTCGGGCTCGGCGGCCGGGGCGGACGCCTCAGCGGGCTCCTCGGCAGGCGCGGCAGGCTCCGCGGGAGCCTCGTCAGCACCGGCCTCGTCGGCCGCGCCGATGACGGCGAGCAGGCCACCGACCTCGACGGTGTCGTCCTCGGCAGCCTTGATCTCGAGCAGGGTGCCGGCGACGGGCGAGGGGATCTCGGTGTCGACCTTGTCGGTGGAGACCTCCAGCAGGGCCTCGTCGACCGCAACGGTGTCGCCGACCTGCTTGAGCCAGCGGGTGACGGTGCCCTCGGTGACGGACTCGCCGAGTGCCGGGAGAGTTACTTCGGTGGCCATGGGTTCCTTCGTTCTACGTCTGTTCGTTGCTCTACTTGTATGTCCGGACACGCGCGCCGCCACGACCGAGCTCGACGGCTCGGCGAGGAGAAGGACGCATCGGTCTGGGCCGACACCTGCCCGACGCACTCATGGTGCCGCCAGAAGGGCGGCCAAGGGCGTCGATCACGGCCCCATCTTGTCACTACCCTCACAGCGCTGTGTCAACCGGACCATTACTGATCGGTAGCCATCTCGCGTACGTAGTCGACCAGTGTTGCCACCGCCACACCCGTGCCTCCGGGGGTGAGATGGCCCGACGCGCCACCGCTGTTGAAGGACGGCCCGGCGATGTCGAGATGGGCCCACGGCAGACCGCCGGTGAACTCGCGCAGGAACGCCGCTGCGTACAGCCCGCCGCCCCAGCGGATCCAGTCGTGCTGGTTGAGGTCGGCCACCTTGGAGGAACGGATCCGCTCGTCCATCCATTCCGGGATGGGCATCGGCCACATCTGCTCGCCGGCGACGTCGGCGGCGGCGAGGATGCGCTCGACGACCTCCTCGGAGCCGAGCACGCCGCTGACCCGGTCGCCCAGCGCCATCACCATGTGACCGGTCAGCGTGGCGACGTCGATGATCGCGTCCGGCGAGACCTCGGTCGCCCGCACCAGCGCGTCGGCGAGGATCATCCGACCCTCGGCGTCCATGTTGGAGACCTCCACGGTGGTCCCGCCGTAATGAGTGATGACGTCGCCGGGCCGGAAGGCCGAGCCGGAGACCATGTTCTCCGCCATCGGGAGGTATGCGGAGATCTTCACCGGCAGCCCGAGCCGGGCGATCGCGAAGGTCGCCTGGGCCACGGCAGCGGCACCGGCCATGTCCGACTTCATCGTGGACATCGAGCTGCCCGGCTTGATCGTGAGGCCGCCGGAGTCGAAGGTGATGCCCTTGCCGACGAGCGCGATGTGGCCACGTGCGTCGTCGGGGGAGTAGGTCAGCTCGACCAGTCGCGGCATCGCGGCCGATCCCATCCCGACGGCGAGGATGCCGCCGCAGCCGAGGTCGGCGAGCTGCTTCTCGTCGTAGACGGTCGTCTCCACGCCCTCGACCAGGCCGGCGACATGAACGACGGCGTCGGCGAAGGCCGGGGGCGTCATGTCCGCGGGCGGCACGTTGACCCATTCGCGGGTGCCTGCGATCGCCTGCGCGACGATCTGCGCCTCCTCGAAGGCGGTGATCGCATCGCTGCGCCGTGCGATCGAGCTCAGGAACGCGACGTCGCTCGGCCCCGTGCTGTTTTTTCCGGACGTGGCTGCGGCCGACTTGTAGGAGGTGAACGTGTAGCCGCCGAGGAGGTAGCCCTCGGTGACGGCTCGGACCAGCTCGGGGGTGTCGGCCGGGAGGGCCACGGCGACGGAGGTCGCGTTCGGCACCGCCCGGGCGGCGGCGCCGGCGGCGCGGCGTACGGCATCCGTCGAGTAGGTCCCGTCCTGGTTCGGCTTGCCGAGACCGATCAGCACCAGCAGCTGGGCGCCGATCTCGTCGCCCGCCGGCAGGCGGGTGACCTCGCCGCCCTTGCCGCTGACACCGAGGGTGGCGAGCATCCCGCGCCACCGGCGACCGTAGGCGGTCTTGACGTCCTCCGCACCCGTAACACAGACCACATCTTTGGCTCCATCCTCCGCGCCCTGGCCGATTCCCACGACCACCGCCTCGGCCCGGGTCTTGGCGGGAGAGGCGGTACGCAGCGTGTAGGTGATGTCAGGCAGGGTCACGCCTGGCAGTCTAGGTGTGGCACGCCCGGGGAGGGACGCGGACCGGGCTGTGTCGACCTGGTGCGATAAGTTCGCAGTATGGCTGAAGAGACCTCCACGGGGGGCGGGTCGGAGCTGCTCCAGTCCCCTCTGCACGAAAACCACGCTGCGCTGGGCGCGAAGTTCGCTGAGTTCGGCGGCTGGTCGATGCCGCTGGAGTACGCCGGCGTCGTCAAGGAGCACACCGCGGTTCGTGAGGCAGTCGGCGTCTTCGATGTCAGCCACCTGGGCAAGGTCATGATCAGCGGGCCGGGTGCGGCCGACTTCGTCAACGCGTCGTTCACCAACGACCTCAACCGGATCAAGCCGGGCAAGGCGCAATACACGCTCTGCTGCGACGCGGAGACCGGCGGCATCGTCGATGACCTGATCGCCTACTACCGCGACGACGAGCACGTCCTGATCGTCCCCAACGCCGCCAACACCTCGGAGGTCGTACGCCGGCTCCAGGCCGCCGCGCCCGAGGGGATCAACCTCGCCGACCACCACCGCGACTACGCGGTGCTCGCCGTCCAGGGACCGAAGTCCGACGAGCTGCTCGAGGCGGTCGGGCTGCCGGCCGGCCACGAATACATGTCCTTCGTGGAGGCTGCCGCCCCCGACGTGCTCGGAGACGAGATCGGCGTCGTCGTGTGCCGCTCGGGCTACTCCGGCGAGCGTGGTTACGAGCTGATCGTCGCCAACGAGGCTGCCGGCGCCCTCTGGGACGCGTTGCTCTCGCGTGGTGAGGAGCTCGGCGCGGTGCCGTGCGGCCTGGGCGCCCGCGACACCCTGCGTACGGAGATGGGTTACCCGCTCCACGGCCAGGACATCAGCCTCGATGTGACTCCCAACGAGGCCGGGCTCGGCTGGGCCGTCGGCTGGAAGAAGGAGACCTTCTGGGGCCGCGACAAGCTCGTCGCCGAGAAGGAGGCCGGCCCGAAGCGCGCGCTGCGCGGCATCGTCGCCGTCGGCCGCGGCATCCCGCGGCCGCACATGACCGCGTCGCTGACCGCCGACGTGCCCGTCGGTGAGGTCACCTCCGGCACCTTCTCGCCCACGCTGAAGAAGGGCGTGGGCCTGGTGCTGGTCTCGACCACCGTCGACCCCGAGGCCGAGATCGGCATCGACGTCCGCGGCCGCCGTGAGATCTTCCAGCTCACCAAGCCGCCCTTCGTCCCCTCCCACGTGCGGGAGGGCTCATGAGCGAGCGCCAGCGAGCGACCATTAAGTCCTTCATGCCGCCGCGTCCGTATTCTGGCGCGTGCGCTAGGGAGGTGGCGGCGTGAGCATCCCTGACGTGCCGTCTGTGTTCAAGCAGCCGACCCCCGCCGAGCGGCCGTGGTGGTGGCAGCTCGTGGACGCCGCGGGCGCCGAGGTGTCGGTCGACGGGGAGCTCGCCGGCCAGCGTTTCGCCAACCAGAGCGACGCCGAGTCGTGGGTGGGCGAGGTCTGGCAGGAGCTCCTGGACGCCGGTGTGGCCGCGGTGGTGCTCTTCGAGCACGATCGCCAGGTCTACGGCCCGATGAAGCTGTCCGCCTGAGATAGCGATCCTCTAGGTTGGGGCGCGTGAGCAGCTACGAGTTCCGCCAGGTCGACGTCTTCACCAGCGAGCCGCTGCTGGGCAACCCGGTCGCCGTCGTGCACGGGGCCGACGGTCTCAGCGACGAGCAGATGGCCGCGTTCGCGCGGTGGACCAACCTTTCCGAGACCACGTTCCTGCTCGCGCCCACCGACCCGGCGGCCGACTACCGGCTGCGGATCTTCACGGTCAGCGGTGAGCTGCCGTTCGCGGGGCACCCGACCCTCGGGTCCGCGCACGCGTGGCTGGAGGCGGGCGGCACACCCAAGGGCGCCGGCCTGGTGCAGGAGTGTGGCGTGGGGCTGGTCGAGCTGCGCCGGGACGACCGGATCGCCTTCGCGGCGCCGGACCTGATCCGTGGCGGCGAGGTCGACGAGGAGACCCTGGGATCCATCGCGGCAGGGCTGCAGATCGCGCGGGACGACATCCTGGGCGCGCAGTGGTGCGACAACGGCCCGGGCTGGGTCGGTGTGATGCTCGCCGACGCGGAGTCCGTCCTGGCGGTGACGCCCGACCACGCCGCGCTGGGGAACCACAAGGTCGGGCTGGTCGGACGCTATCCCGAGGGCAGCGAGTGTGCGGTCGAGGTCCGGGCGTTCTACCCGGCCGACGGCGTCGCCTTCGAGGACCCGGTCACCGGTTCGCTCAACGCCGCGCTGGGACAGTGGCTGGCGGGAGAGCAGCTCCCCGAGACGTACGTCGCCTCGCAGGGCACCGTGGTGAGACGACGCGGCCGAGTGCACGTGGTCTCGACAGGCTCGACCACCGATGGACGGGTGGTGTGGGTGGGCGGAGACACACTGACCACCATCCGAGGTACCGTCGACCTCTGACCTAGGCTGGGGCTGTGCAGTCCTACCTCGATCTGTTGACCCGCATCCTCGACGAGGGCGTGGAGAAGTCCGACCGCACCGGGACGGGCACGATCAGCGTCTTCGGTCACCAGACCCGCTACGACCTGGCCGACGGCTTCCCGCTGCTGACCACGAAGAAGGTCCACACCCGGTCGGTCTTCGGTGAGCTGCTGTGGTTCCTGCGCGGCGACACCAACGTGCGCTGGCTCCAGGAGCGCGGCATCTCCATCTGGGACGAGTGGGCCGACGAGAACGGCGACCTGGGTCCGGTCTACGGCTACCAGTGGCGTTCGTGGCCGACCCCGGACGGGCGTCACGTCGACCAGATCGCCAAGATCATCGACCAGATCCGCACCGACCCCGACAGCCGTCGCCACGTCATCAGCGCCTGGAACCCGGCCGACATCGACGACATGGCGCTGCCGCCGTGCCACACGCTGTGCCAGTTCTACGTCGCCGACGGAAAGCTGAGCCTGCAGCTCTACCAGCGCTCCGCGGACGTGTTCCTCGGGGTGCCGTTCAACATCGCCTCCTATGCCCTGCTCACCCACATGGTCGCCCACGTGACCGGCCTCGAGCCGGGCGAGTTCGTCCACACCCTCGGCGACGCCCACCTCTACAGCAACCACCTCGAGCAGGCCCGTCTCCAGCTCACCCGCGAGCCGAGGCCGTTGCCGACGCTGCGGCTGAACCCGGACATCAAGGACATCGACGCCTTCGAGCTCGAGGACATCACGGTGGAGGGTTACGACCCGCACCCGGTCATCAAGGCTCCCATTGCCGTCTGAGGCTGGTTCGGGGTCCGGACCCGCGCGCGTGGTCATGGTCGCTGCGGTGGCCGACAACGGCGTCATCGGCAACGGCCCGGACATCCCCTGGAAGATCCCCGGCGAGCAGGCCGAGTTCAAGGCGATCACGATGGGCCACACGCTCGTCATGGGCCGCACCACCTTCGAGTCCATCGGCCGCCCCCTCCCGGGCCGTACGACGGTGGTCGTCACTCGTGACAAGATCTGGGCGTACGAGGGGGTGCTGGTCGCCCACGACATCGAGTCCGCTCTTTCCCTGGCCGCGGCCGAGCAAGGCGACACGGTGATCGCCGGGGGAGCGCAGATCTACGCCGCGGCCCTGCCATACGCCACCGAGCAGGTCATCACCCGCGTCCACCTGACCCCTGAGGGCGACGTCCTCTACCCACCCTTCGACGAGTCGGAGTGGGTCGAGACCGCGCGGGAGCCGCACGAGGCGTACGACCGGGTGTTCCTCAGTCGCGTCGACCAGCTTCCTGCCGGTCGAGCACTCGCTGGGTGAGATCGGTGGTCGAGATCCCGTGCGCTTGGAGGTCGCTACGGTTTCGTCCGACAGGACCGACGATGAGGTAGTCGCCATGAGCTCGGGCTGAGTGAAGCAGCTGGACATGGCCCCAGGCCGCGGTCGTCGGCTGTCGTGGGTCGAGGGTGCACGACGGTCGCTATGACAGAGGATCCGAGCTTGTGTTTGATTCACAAGCTCGGATCCTCTGTTGTAGCGGGGAGGGATGCGGTTGTCGCGAGGTCCAGCCGACGATCATGAAAGTGTCTCGGCTCTACGGTTCAGATCGTGGCCTTGATCGCGCTCGACCTCGACGGAACCCAGGCAGCCTCCAGCTCGATGTCGGTGGTCGCGCGTACGTTCGACTTCATGTGGATCAGTACGACGGAAGCCGTGCTCCGGCTCGCCGACGTTCACCTGCTGGGCGAAGCCCAGGCGAAGCGAGTGCTGCGTGCGGGATTGGCCGGACCGCGCCACCGGGCCGGGTCGGCATTCTTCTATGAGAACGAGCGGTTCGAGGAGCTGCTCGGGCGACCACGGTGCAGCGACGATGCGCTCGACCGCTGGCGGCCGTTCATTGTGCGCGTCGGGCGGCAGCGGCCCCTCGACCTCGAGGTGACATGGGACGAGCAGGCGGCGGTGATGGCGCGCGCCTGGCATCTGCCGCTGCTGACCGCGTTCCAGATCGGAGCCCGCAAGCCGATGCCGCTGGTGGCGACGCTCGGCGCTTGGGTGGTCTTCGCCGCCGACCTGGTCGGGCTCGACCGGACAGACCTGCGGCTGGAGCCGCCGGGTGACTGGTCGGCCGACTTCGCCGGCACCTGGCTTCCGATCGAGAACGGGCCGACCTGGACCATCTGGGGAGCGCCCGTGACCACGCCGCCGCGCGCCGACCCGGTGAGCGCCCACTACCAGGCCCAGCTCGCGGCGGACTGCGAACGCCGTGCGAGGCGGTCTGTGGCGCGGCTTCGCGCCCTGACGCGCGAGTAGGTGTCGTGCCCCTCTAAGGTAAACCGCATGGAGCTGCGCATCTTCACCGAGCCCCAGCAGGGGGCGTCCTACGCCGATATCCTCGCCGTCGCACAGAAGGCCGAGGAGCTCGGGTTCGGGGCGTTCTTCCGCTCCGACCACTACCTGAAGATGGGCTCGGTCGACGGGCTCCCCGGCCCGAGCGACGCCTGGACGACGCTCGCCGGCCTGGCCCGCGACACGAGCACGATCCGGCTCGGCACCCTGGTGACCTCCGCGACCTTCCGGCTTCCGGGTGTCCTGGCGATCCAGGCCGCCAACGTCGACGACATGTCCGACGGCCGCGTCGAGCTCGGGCTGGGTGCCGGCTGGTTCGAGGAGGAGCACGAGGCCTACGGGATCCCGTTCCCGAGCCTGGGGGAGCGGTTCGACAAGCTCGAGGAGCAGCTCGAGATCATCACCGGGCTGTGGGCGACCGAGCCTGGTGAGACGTTCAGCTTCGAGGGCACGCACTACACGATCAAGGAGAGCCCGGGCCTGCCCAAGCCGATCCAGACCCGCGGCCACGCCGGGTCGATCCCGGTGATCGTGGGCGGCGGCGGGAAGAAGCGCACGCCGACGCTGGCCGCCGCTTACGCCGACGAGTTCAACGCCGCCTTCGTCTCCGTCGAGGACTCCCAGGCGCTCTTCGAGAACGTCGGGCGCTTCGTGGAGGCGGCCGGCCGTGACGACTCGATCATCTACTCGGCCGCCCAGGTGCTCTGCGTCGGTCGCGACGAGGACGAGATCGCCCGTCGGGCACGGGCGATCGGCCGTGAGCCCGCCGAGCTGCGCGAGAACGGTCTGGCCGGGACCCCGGACGAGGTGGTCGCCAAGATCAAGCGTTTCGAGGACGCCGGTGCCAGCCGGATCTACCTCCAGACGCTCGACCTGAGCGATCTCGAGCATCTCGCCATCGTGGCCGACGAGGTCATGCCGCGCGTCTGACGATAGTCTGTATGCCATGACTGATGCTCCGTTCGGCACCGTGCTCTCCGCACTCGTCACCATCTTCGATGAGGACGGATCGGTCGACCTGGAGCAGACCCAGAAAGTGGCCGAGCACCTGGTCGAGCACGGACACGACGGCATCGTCGTGTCCGGCACCACCGGTGAGTCGCCGACCACCACTCCTGCCGAGGACGGCGAGATCCTGGCCGCGGTCAAGGACGCCGTCGGCGACCGTGCGAAGGTCGTGGCGGGCATCGGCACCAACGACACCCGCACCACGGTCGAGCTCGCCAAGCAGGCCGCGAAGGTCGGCGCCGACGGCCTGCTGCTGGTGACCCCCTACTACAACAAGCCCGGCGAGCGCGGCATCCGCGAGCACTTCCGCACGGTCGTCTCCGCCACCGACACCCCCGTCATCCTCTACGACGTCCCTGGCCGCACCGGGTCCCCGATCACCCTCGACACCTACCGCGAGGCGATCAGCTGGGACACGGTCGTCGCGGTCAAGGAGGCCGCGGGCGACTTCCCGCGCGGCACCAGGCTGCTCGACATGGGCTACTCGATCTACTCCGGTGACGACGCGCTCACCCTCGCCTGGCTGGCGCACGGCGCCGTCGGCGTGATCAGCGTCGCCGCCCACGTGCTCGGCGACCAGACGCGGACGATGATCGACGCTTTTGCGGCGAGCGACATCGAGACCGCCCGCAAGACTTATGCGCGGATGCTCCCCGCGATCGACGCCATCATGGGCGTCCCGAACTACGGAGCCACCACTGCCAAGGCCGCTCTCGAGCTGACCGGCGTGATCGACAACCGTCATGTGCGAGGTCCCTTGGTGGCGCTCGACGACGACGAGGTCGAGGCGCTGCGAGCCGGGCTGGAGGCCTCTGGCCTTCTCTAGAAGGAACGCCTTTGTCTCACCCACACCCGGAGCTGACCGAACCCGGCAAGCTCCCCCAGGGCGGCCTGCGGGTCACCCCTCTCGGCGGCCTCGGCGAGGTCGGCCGCAACATGACCGTCTTCGAATACGACGGTCGGCTGCTGATCGTCGACTGCGGCGTGCTCTTCCCCGAGGAGCAGCAGCCCGGTGTCGACCTGATCCTTCCTGACTTCGGCCCCATCCGGAACCGGCTCGGCGACATCGAGGCGCTTGTCCTGACCCACGGTCACGAGGATCACATCGGCGCGACGCCCTATCTGCTCCGCGAGCGCCAGGACATCCCGCTGGTCGGCTCCGAGCTGACCCTGGCGCTGCTCGGCTCCAAGCTGCGCGAGCACCGGCTGCGCGAGACCGTCCAGCACAAGGTACGCGAGGGCGACACGATCTCCTTCGGGCCCTTCGAGCTCGAGTTCGTCGCGGTCAACCACTCGATCCCGGACGCGCTCGCGGTCGCGATCCGCACCGGCGCCGGGCTGGTGCTGCACACCGGCGACTTCAAGATGGACCAGCTGCCGCTGGACGGCCGGATCACCGACCTGCGCGCCTTCGCCCGGCTCGGCGAGGAGGGTGTGGACCTGTTCCTCACCGACTCGACCAACGCCGAGGTCCCCGGCTTCACGACCGCCGAGAAGAAGATCGCCCCGGCGATCGAGCAGGTCTTCCGGGAGTCGGACCAGCGCATCATCGTGGCCTGCTTCGCCTCTCACGTGCACCGCGTCCAGCAGGTGCTGGACAGCGCCGTCGCACACGGCCGCAAGGTGGCGTACGTCGGTCGGTCGATGGTTCGCAACATGCAGATCGCCTCCGACCTCGGCTACCTGCACGTGCCCGAGGACGTCATCGTCGACGCCAAGGAGCTCGCCGAGCTGCCCCCGGAGAAGGTCGTGATGGTCTCGACCGGCTCGCAGGGCGAGCCGATGTCGGCGCTCTCCCGGATCGCCAACGGCACCCACAACTTCGTGCACATCGAGCCGGGCGACACCGTCCTGCTCGCGAGCAGCCTGATCCCGGGCAACGAGAACTCGGTCTACCGGGTGATCAACGGTCTGGCCCGCCTCGGCGCCAACGTGGTCCACAAGGGCAACGCCCTGGTGCACGTCTCCGGTCACGCCAGCGCCGGCGAGCTGCTCTACTGCTACAACATCGTCCGCCCGCGCAACGTGATGCCCGTCCACGGCGAGGTCCGCCACCTGCTCGCCAACGGTGACTTGGCTCGCCAGACCGGTGTCGAGAGCGTCGTCTACGCCGAGGACGGCGTCGTCGTCGACCTCATCGACGGCAAGGCCGAGATCGCCGGCAAGGTCGAGTGCGGCTATGTCTTCGTCGACGGCACCACCGTCGGCGACATCACCGAGTCCGAGCTCAAGGACCGCCGCATCCTGTCCGAGGAGGGCTTCGTCTCGATCATCGTGGTCGTCGACTCGGTCAACGGCACCGTCGCCAGCGGCCCGGAGATCCACGCCCGCGGCCACGTCTGGCCGGACAACGCCTTCGAGCCGATCAAGCAGCCGATCATCAAGGCGGTCAACCGCGCCATCGCCGAGGGCGCGACCGACACCTATCAGCTGCAGCAGGCCATCCGGCGTACGTTCGGGCGCTGGGTCTCCAGCACCCACCGTCGCCGCCCGATGATCGTCCCCGTCGTCATCGAGGCCTAACGAGCGAGGCCCGGATGCTCACCGAGGTAACTCGGTCGGCATTCACAGCGCCAGCAGCACACCAGCCGTGATCAGCGCCTGGCCGACGTGGTAGGTCACCATGATCTGCACGTTGGTCAGGCGCGGCGGCTGGTTGCCGTGCTCGGCGAGGTTGAGCCCGATCAGGGTGTCGCTGACGACGAAGATCGTCGCACCGGCGGCGATCCAGATGCTCCCGGTGAGCCAGCCGAGCACGAGCATGGCGGCGATCACCACAGAGTATGCGGCGAGGGCCGCGACCATCGGGGTGCCGCCCATCCGGCGGGCGCCTCGGAGCACCCGGCCCATCGGGATCGCGAGCGCGACCGCGGCCGCGAGGCCTGCCCAGGACCACAGCGGAGCGTCCAGCCCGAGCGTGAGGAAGGTCACCGCGTATGCGAGATGGCCGACGAAGAACAGCGCCACGCCGCCGAGGAAGCGCCGGGTCGAGGACCCGATCATCGAGATGTCGCCGAGCATCCCGAAGAAGAGCGCGACGAGCAGCCACCACGCTGCAGCCTGCCCGCCGCTGACCAGCCCCAACAGCACCGTCAGCCCCATCAGACCCACCATCACCAGAGGTTTGGTGGCGTAGTGCAGCCGCCGTCGGCCGGACCAGACACAGGTCCAATCCGTCACGGCGTCGGCTGCGGTCAGAAGGGCGACCAGGACGGCGATGCTCTGCATGGCGGCAAACTACACCGCTGCAACACACCCCCACGGGGTCCCGGAGCCAGACCCCCTGGTCAAATACCCTGCTTGTATGGCGACCCGTACGTCTTCCCCGCCGGGTTCGCGGAGCTCGACCACCACCAAGAGCACCCGTCCCCGGAGTACGACCACGACAAAGCGAGCAACGGCCACGAGCCGGGCCCGCTCAAAGGCAGCGCCGAACAAAGGCCAGAGCAAGCGCCGTCCCGCCGCAAAGCCGGCCACCAAGAGGCCGACCAACCGGACGCCACCGCGTGCCGTGCGCAACGGGCCCAGCCCGATCGCGGTCCTCTTCGACGCCGTCTTCTCGACCATCGCGAGCCTGTGGCTGGCGATCGCCGGGGGAGTGGCAGCCCTCTTCCGGGTCGGCGGCCAGGCCGCCAGCGACCTCGAGCCGGAGCACCGGCGTGACGGGGCCGGCCTGTTCCTGATCGGCCTCTCCGTGGTCGTTGCCGCGGGCGTCTGGTTCCAGCTCGGCGGGCAGTTCTTCGACGTCGTACGCATCGCCGTGGCCGGTGTCGTCGGCAAGGTCGGCTGGCTGGTGCCGGTCGGTCTCGTCGTCGCCGGCGTCCGGCTGATGCGTGACCCGGTCGACGCCGCCCCGGTGGGCCGGCTCGTGATCGGCTGGTCCGCGTTCCTGATGGCCACCCTCGGCATCATCCAGATCGCCAACGGCAACCCGCAGCCCACCTCGGGCGACAGCAGCGATCTGCAGTGGGCCGGGGGTGCGATCGGCTATGTCGTGGCCAGCCTGCTCCTCGACGTCCTGCGTTCGACGGCTGTGGTCGTCGTGCTCCTCTCGCTGCTCGTGGTCTTCGGCATCCTGGTCATCACCGGGACGCCGCTCTACCAGGTGCCGAGCAGGCTGGTGGACCTGCGCAACCGTGCGCTGGGTCTGACACCGCCCGAGGAGATGAGCGAGAGCGGCACCAACATCCGGCGGGTGCGCCGTGGCGGCAAGCTCTTCGCCGATGACGACACCTTCGATCCCGAGGGCTTCGAGCCGTACGAGACGCCACTCCTCGAGGACGAGAAGCCGAAGAAGAAGCGAAAGAAGGACGGGCTCGACATCGCGCTCGCCCTCGACGATGACTCCGACGCCGACACCCAGCCCGACGAGGTCGCCCCGAGCGATGCCGCGGGTCTGCTGCCGGCCGTCTCCGACGCTCCGCGGCCGGGCAAGAAGCGCGACCTCGAGCCGCCGCCCCACGCCGAGCTCCCCCCGCGGGTCGAGCAGCTGATGCTCGCCGGCGACGTGACCTACACGCTCCCGGCCAGCGACCTGCTCAAGCCGGGCTCGCCGCACAAGGCACGGTCGAAGGCCTCCGACGAGATCGTCAACCGGCTCCAGGCGGTGCTCGAGGAGTTCAACATCGACGCCGCCGTCACCGGCTACACCCGCGGTCCGACGGTCACGCGCTACATCGTCGAGCTCGGTGCCGGGGTGAAGGTCGAGAAGATCACCGGGATCCAGAAGAACATCGCCTATGCGGTGGCCTCCGCCGACGTACGCATCCTCTCGCCGATCCCGGGCAAGTCCGCCGTCGGTGTGGAGATCCCCAACTCCGACAAGGAGACCGTCACCCTCGGCGACGTGCTCCGCTCCAACGCCGCACGCGGCGACCACCACCCGATGATCACCGGGATCGGCAAGGACGTCGAGGGTGGCTTCGTGGTCGGCAACATGGCGAAGATGCCGCACCTGCTGGTCGCGGGTGCGACCGGTTCGGGTAAGTCGTCCTTCATCAACTCGCTGATCACCTCGATCCTGATGCGGGCCACGCCCGACGAGGTGCGGATGATCATGGTCGACCCCAAGCGGGTCGAGCTCAACGCCTACGAGGGCGTGCCCCATCTGATCACGCCGATCATCACCAACCCGAAGAAGGCCGCCGAGGCGCTGGCCTGGGTCGTACGCGAGATGGACATGCGCTACGACGACCTGGCCAACTTCGGCTTCCGCCACGTCGACGACTTCAACAAGGCCGTACGCGCCGGGAAGGTCCAGCTCCCGCCGGACTCCGAGCGGGTCCTTTCGCCCTACCCCTACCTGCTGGTCATCGTCGACGAGCTCGCCGACCTGATGATGGTCGCGCCTCGTGATGTCGAGGATGCGGTCGTACGCATCACCCAGCTCGCCCGTGCCGCCGGCATCCACCTGGTGCTGGCGACGCAGCGGCCCTCGGTCGACGTCGTCACCGGTCTGATCAAGGCCAACGTGCCCTCGCGCCTCGCCTTCGCGACCTCGTCGCTGGCCGACTCGCGCGTCATCCTCGACCAGCCGGGCGCGGAGAAGCTGGTCGGCCAGGGTGACGGGCTGTTCCTGCCGATGGGTGCCTCCAAGCCGGTCCGTGTGCAGGGCTCGTGGGTGACCGAGAGCGAGATCGCGCACGTCGTCAAGGCCGTCAAGCAGCAGCTCGAGCCGTCCTACCGCGAGGACGTGACCGCCCCGGCGGAGTCCAAGCGGGTGCTGGACGACGACATCGGCGACGACATGGACCTGGTCATCCAGGCGATCGAGCTGATCGTCTCGACCCAGTTCGGCTCGACCTCGATGCTGCAGCGCAAGCTGCGTGTCGGGTTCGCCAAGGCCGGCCGCCTCATGGACATCCTCGAGTCGCGCGGCGTGGTCGGTCCCTCCGAGGGCTCCAAGGCGCGCGACGTACTCGTCAAGCCGGACGAGATCGATGGCGTCATCGCAACGATCCAGGGGGAGATGTGAGCGAGCGTCAGCGAGTGAACCATCGAATCAACACAGCGTCACCCTCGTATGTTGGCGCTTGCGCTACGGGGGTGACGATGTGAGCGAGAATTCACCGGCGGTCGAGACCGTCGACCCTGCAGACCAAGACGAGCCCGTCGTGACTGGCGAGGTTCCTGACGTCGACGTCGTCGAGGTACGCCGCAACGGCCGGCTCGCGCTGGTCGTGGCGCTCGCGTCGCTGCTCGTCGGCGTGGCCTTCGTGCTGCGCGGCGGCATCGAGGGCTACCTGGTCGGCCTGATCCTGCTCGCCGTGGCGGCGGTGCAGGGCTGGACGGCCTGGGACTCCCGGATGCCGCTGCTGCTGGTGGACGAGCAGGGCGTACGTCTCCGCTTCGGTCAGACCTGGCAGGGCATCCCGTGGTCGAAGATCGAGTCCGTCGAGCACACCCCGCGTCCGGACGGGATCGAGCGGTTCTGGAAGGACGGCCGCATCGGCGTGCTGCTGCACGACGAGGACGAGGTGCTCGCGGAGCTTTCGCCGACGGCTCGCCGCCAGGCGATGCTGACCGAGCGCCTCTACGGCTTGCCGTTCTCGCTGCCGCTCGGCCTCTCCACCCGTGTCCTGGGCGCCGGTGACGACCTCACCGAGGCCATCGCGGTCGTGGCTGCCGACGGCGTCGAGGTCGTCGAGATCGACCCCGCCCTCGCGGCGGAGGAGCCGGAGCCGGAAGCCGACGAGACGACCGCCGAGACCACTGACGAGAGCACCGATGAGATCGTCGGCGGTGGCCCCTCCGACGACGGTGACACCGCGATCCGACCGCCCCTCTCCGGTCAGGGTGGAGACACCAACCCCCGGATGCTCCGGGTCTTGGACGAGCCTGATATCAATGCCGCGGACGTGGAGGACGAGGCGGGGCAGGACCAAGTGGACCGGGACACTGAGACGACCGGAGCGACGTCAAGCGAGGGCGTGACCGCGCGAAGCGCGGAGCAGGACGAGACGACCCCGACGACGGAGCCCGCGCCGAAGGCGAAGGCGGAGCCCGTCGCGCCGCTGCGTGAGCCCTCGACCGCCGTCCGGGTCGACGTACGCTACGTACCCCCGGAGCCACAGGAGACGGTCGCCGTCCACGGCGGCGACTCGGTGCTGCTGAACCCGGCGCCGTTCGGCACGGCGGCCGATGCTGTCGAGGCACCGGAGGAGGACGAGGTCGAGGGCGTGACGCTCACCGACCCCGACGAGCCGGTCGACGCGGTCTCGACCGACGACGCCGACGACCAGCCCACCAAGCTGGTCTCCCACGATGCTCCGCAGATCGGTGCCGAGATCTCTGCAGCCCGCCGACGGCTCGCGCTCGACATCGATGGCCTGGCCGAGTGGACGCGGATCCGCCCGCACGTCATCGAGGCGATCGAGGTCGACGACTTCGGCCCCTGCGGCGGCGACTTCTACGCCCGCGGCCACCTGCGCACGTTGGCGCGCGTGCTCGGCATCGAGGTGGCGCCGCTGCTGCGCACCTATGACGAGAAGTACGCCTCCGGCCCGGTCAGCCCGCGCGCCGTGTTCGAGGCCGAGCTCGCCCACAGCGCCGCGGTCCGGCCTGTCCGGCGGATGCGGGGCGGTCCGTCCTGGTCGGTCCTGGTCGCCGCCGTGATGGCGGTCATCCTGGTCTGGTCGGTCGCCCGCCTGGTCATCGACGGCACCCAGCGTGAGCCCGAGGCCGGAGCGATCCAGCTCGACGGCTCGGCCGGCACCGACAACCCCTACGGCAAGTCCGCGCCGGTAGCGGTGACCATCTCCGCCGCCGGTGGCGAGGCCCATGTGGTCGTGCGCGACTCCCGCGGCAAGGTGGTCTTCAGCGGTGACCTCGCCTTCGGCGAGTCCAAGCAGCTCCAGGTCACCCCGCCGTTGCGTGTCCAGACCTCCGACGGGTCGCTCAAGGTCGCCGTCGGCGAGGGCAAGGCCAACGCGCTCGGCAAGACCGGCGAAGCGGCCCAGCGCACCTACACCGCAGGCTGACCCACCATCGCCGAGTCGGCCCGTCTTGACGGGCCGACTCGACCTCGTTTCTGGTCAAGATGAGCCGACTCGGCGAGGTTCTTGGTCAGGGTGTCCGGTAGCGGCGCTCGGGGCGGCCGGCGGTGCCGTAGTTCAGACGTACGCCGATCCGGCCCGTGGTCGCGAAGTGCTCGAGATAGCGTCGGGCGCTGACCCGGGAGACCCCGATCGCGTCGGCGCACTCGGTGGCGCTGAGCTCGCCGGCCGACTGCAGCGCGGCCAGCACGGCGCGAGCGGTCTCGGCGCTGAGCCCCTTCGGCAGGCGTTCCCGCGCCTCCCGGGAGCCCTGATGGCTGAAGACCTCGTCGATCCCGGCCTGCACCTGGTCGCGGTGCTCGGCGCCTTCGGCCTCCTCCGCCTGCTGCTCGATCCTGGCGAGCGCCTCGCGGGAGCGGCGTACGTCGTCGAGCCGGGCCGCCAGGTCCTCGAAGGGGAACGGCTTGACGACGTAGTGCGCGGCTCCGCCGGCTGCGGCGGCCCGCACCGTGTCGGCCTCGCGGGCGGCGGTGATGACGATGACGTCGGCCTCGTCGCCGCGACCGCGTAGCCGGCGCAGCAGCTCGATGCCGCTGAAGTCGGGCAGGTGGACGTCGAGCAGGAGCACGTCGGGGGAGAGCCGGGCCACCTCGTCGAGCGCCTGAGTGCCGGTGGCGGCGACGCCGACGACCCGGAACCCCTCGACGCGCTCGACGAAACGGGTGTGGATCGAGGCCACCATGAAGTCGTCCTCGACCACGAGCACGGTCAGCTCGGCGGACGTCATCGGGCCTCCTCGGGGGTCGTGGCGGTGGGTGGTGCGAGCGGGGCGGCGCCGGGGAGGGTTGCGATGAAGACCGCTCCCGGGCGCTCCGCCGACCCGCTATTCTCCACCTCGACCTCGCCGCCGCGTGCACGGCACACCAGCTGCACCAGCGCGAGACCCACGCCGCGGCCGCTGGCGTCGCGCGGTTTCGTGCTGAACCCGCGCCGGAAGATCTCCGGGAGCCGCTCGGCGGGCACACCGCCACCGGTGTCGGAGACGCGTACGGTGACGGTCTCGCCCTCAGCCGTGAGGCGGACGCCGACCCGACCGTCGAGCGGTGCGACCAGCGCAGCGGCGTCGACGGCGTTGTCGACCAGGTTGCCCAGGACGGTCACGACGTCGGCCGACCCGTCGGGGGTGAGACGGGGCAGCTCGCTCGAAGCCTCCAGGTCGATGCTGACCCGACGCTCGGCGGCCAGGCTGGCCTTGGCGATGAGCAGGGCGGCCACCGCGGGGTCGTTGATCCTCGAGGTGATGCGGTCGCTCAGCGCTGCCCGGCGTGCGGTCAGCCCGGTGACGAAACGGCCCACCTCGGCGTACTCCTCCAGCTCGAGCAGCCCGGTGATGGTGTGCAGCTGGTTGCTGAACTCGTGGGTCTGCGCCCGCAGCGTCTCGGTGACGCTCTCGCGGGCGTTGAGCTCGCTCTGCAGCGCCACCAGCTCGGTGCGGTCGCGCAGCGTGGTGACGGTGCCGGCGGGACGGCCGTCGTGGTGGACGCGGTTGCGGTTGAGCACGAGCACACGCTCGCCGGTGACCAGCGGGGCGTCGTGCACCTCCTCGGTCCCGCTGAGCAGGGCGAGAGTGTCGGCGGGCAGGCCGAGGGTGTCGAGTCGTCGCCCGGTGGGGTCGGAGGTCAGGCCGAGCAGCTCCAGGGCGCTGTCGCTCATCAGGCTGACCCGGCCGTCGGCGCCGACGGCCAGCACCCCCTCGCGGATCGAGCGGAGCAGACCCTCGCGATGGTCGGCGAGAGCGGCGATGTCGCGAGGCTCCAGACCCCGCGTACGTCGCTTGATCAGTCGCGCCAGCAGCCAGGAGCCCAGCACCCCGAGTGCCAGACCGATGAGCAGCACGGTCACCGCGTCGGCCCAGGTCCGGGCGATCCGCTCCGTCAACGGGGGGTAGTCCTCGGTCACCACGACCACACCGACCGGCCGAGGTGCCTCCGCGTCCACGCCGGTCGTACCGCCGCCGTAGACCGGCACCTGCGCCGCGATCGCGCGCCGCCCGGCGTCGTCGATGTCGCCGGACCAGGCCCGGCTCGTCTCGCGCCGGCCGAGGTCGAGAGTCTCGCCGATCCGGGTGGGGTCGGTGGCGACGAGCACCTCGCCGTCGAGGTCGGTGAGATAGGCGGTGTCCGCGCCCGCGTCAGCGGCCCGAGTCTGCAGGTAGAAGGCCAGCGCCTGCCGGTCGGGTGTGCCGGTCAGCCCGTCCTGGACGGCCGCGATCCCGGCCAGGCTCTCCGCGGCCGCGCGCAGCCGGTCCTCACGGGAGTCACGGAAGTCGGCGTCGCTCTGCCGCAGCGACACGATGCTGGTCGCCACGACGACGAGCAGCAGCACCGAGAGCTGCAGCAGCAGCACCTGACCGGCCAGCGTCAGGTGGCCTCGCGAGCCCTGTGACCACAAGTTCCACAACCTCCTTTGGTTGCCCAACGGTGACGGCAGTCACCGCGGGCTGTGACCATCGCCACTGACCGTTTCATCCCCCTGAGTCTGGAGGCCAGCCGTTGTCGACGCCGACATCGCCGTCCCCGCCCCGATCCTCGCTGCCCACGCAGCGGGTCCGGGCAGCGAGCATACGCCGCACCCGTGCCCTCGCCATCGTGCTCGCGACCTGTCTGCTGGCCGCTGCCTCGGCCTGCGGCGTGACCCGCGGCGAGGAGTCGCGAGACCTCGACATGTGGATCCCGAACAGCCCCGGAGGCGGCTACGACCAGACCGGTCGTGCGGCCGTCGGCGTGCTCGACCGTGACAACCTGACCGGCGGTGACATCCAGGTGACCAACATCCTGGGCGCCGGCGGCTCCGTCGCGATGTCCCGGCTGATGAGCGAGGAGGGCAACGGCAACCTGCTCATGACGATCGGTCTGGGTGTGGTCGGCTCGACGTACTCCTTCGGTGTGGACGCCCGCCCCCAGGACGCCACCCCGATCGCACAGCTCATCGAGGAGCAGGAGGGCGTGCTGGTCCCCGCCGACTCGCCGTTCAAGACCATCGACGACCTGGTGAAGGCCTGGGCCGCGGATCCCGAGTCCATCGTCGTGGGCGGCGGCTCCTCGCCCGGCGGCCCGGACCACCTCTTCCCGATGCAGCTCGCCGAGGCGGCCGGCATCGACCCCAAGGACGTCAAGTACGTCCCGTACGACGGCGGTGGCCCGCTGACCAGCGCGCTGCTCGGTCACAAGATCGAGGTCGGCTTCTCCGGTCTCGCCGAGTTCGAGGGGCAGGTGGAGGCCGGCGAGCTTCGAGTCCTGGCCACCTCCGGTGACGAGCGCGCCACCGGTGTCTTCGCGGACGCGCCCACCCTCACCGAGAGCGGTCTCGACCTGGTCTTCCTCAACTGGCGCGGCGTGCTCGCTCCTCCGGGGATCAGCGAGAAGCGTCGCCAGGAGCTGATCGACCTGCTGACCCGGATGCACGACTCGGAGCAGTGGCAGCAGGCGCTGAAGGACAACGGCTGGACCGACGCCTTCGTCACCGGCGACGACTTCGACGACCTGCTGGTCGAGCAGGACCAGCGCGTCGCCTCGACCCTGAAGGAGCTGGATCTGCTGTGAGCGTCCACGAAACCGCACCCGCCGAGCACGCGGGCACCCGCCGCCGGATCGATGTCGGCCAGTTCGGCCTGGCTGCGTTCCTGGTCGTCGTCGGGATCTACACGATCGTCGACGCCGCGGGGCTCGAGGTCGGCTTCGCCGACCCGGTCGGCCCCCGCGTCTTCCCCTACGTCATCGGCTCCGGTCTCGTCGTCGTCGGCGTGCTCCTCGCCGTCGCCACGGCCCGCGGCTCCCAGCCGGAGCCCGAGGAGGGCGAAGACGTCGACCTGAGCCAGTCGGCCGACTGGCTGACCGTCACCAAGCTCGTCGCCGTCCTGCTGCTCACGGTCGCGACCGTGAACCTGCTCGGCTGGGCGATCTCGGGTGCGTTGCTGTTCGTCGGCGCCGCCTGGTCCCTCGGCAGCCGCACGCTGGTGCGCGACGTGCTCGTCGGGCTCGTCCTCGCCGTCGCCAGCTGGTACGCCTTCCACGTCGGTCTGGGCATCCCGCTCACCCCTGGCGTGCTCGACGGGATCCTGTGAGGACTGACTGATGGACAACTTCCAACTGCTCATGGGCGGCCTCGAGTCCGCCCTGACCCCGATGAACCTGCTCTACGCCGCCCTCGGCGTGCTGCTGGGCACCTTCGTCGGCGTGCTGCCCGGCATCGGGCCGGCGATGGCCATCGCGCTGCTGCTGCCCGTGACGTACCGGCTCGAGCCGACCAGCGCCTTCATCATGTTCGCCGGCCTCTACTACGGCGGCATGTACGGCGGCTCCACCACCTCGATCCTGCTGAACACACCGGGGGAGTCCGCCTCGGTGATGACGGCACTGGAGGGCAACCGGATGGCCCGGGCGGGACGTGGCGCGCAGGCGCTGGCGACCGCCGCGGTCGGCTCGTTCATCGCCGGCACCATCGGCACGATCCTGGTGGCCTTCTTCTCCCCGGCGCTGGCCGATGTGGCCGTCGAGCTGGGCGCGCCCTCGTACTTCGCGCTGATGGTGCTGGCCCTGGTCATGACCACGACCGTGCTCGGCACCTCGGCCCTGCGCGGGTTCGCCGCGCTGTTCCTCGGCCTGTCGATCGGTCTGGTCGGACTCGACCTCAACACCGGTCAGCCGCGCCTCACCTTCGGGGTGACCCAGCTCGTCGACCGGCTCGACATCGTCGTGGTCGCGGTCGGCATCTTCGCCCTCGGCGAGGCACTCTGGGTGGCCGCGCACCTGCGGCGGAAGCCGGCGCACGTGATCCCGGTCGGCCGTCCCTGGCTCTCGCGCGACGACTGGGGCCGCTCCTGGAAGCCGTGGCTGCGCGGCACCGCGTTCGGGTTCCCGTTCGGCGCGCTGCCGGCCGGTGGCGCCGAGATCCCGACCTTCCTCTCCTACCTGACCGAGCGGAAGCTCTCCAAGCGCGACGACTTCGGCCGCGGTGCCATCGAGGGTGTCGCCGGTCCCGAGGCGGCCAACAACGCCTCGGCCGCCGGGATGTTCGTGCCGATGCTCGCCCTCGGTCTGCCGGTGACCGCCACCGCGGCGGTGATGCTCTCGGCGCTCCAGGGCTACGGCATCACGCCCGGACCGCAGCTGATGACCGATCACGCCGACCTGGTGTGGACGCTGCTGGCCAGCCTGCTGATCGGCAACACCCTGCTGCTGGTGCTCAACCTGCCGCTGGCGCCGCTGTGGGCGCGTCTGCTGCGGATCCCGCGACCGCAGCTCTACGCGGGCATCCTGTTCTTCGCCTGCCTCGGGGCGTACGCCACCAACATGGACCCCTTCGACATCGGGCTGCTGGTCGCGTTCGGTCTGCTCGGGCTGATGATGCGCCGCTTCGGTCTTCCGGTGCTACCGCTGATCCTCGGCGTCATCCTGGGGCCGCTCATGGAGACGAAGCTGCGCGAGGCGCTGACCATCTCGGGCGGTGACTACACGGCGCTGCTCAGCGAGCCGCTCGCAGTGGTCATCTACGTCCTGATCGCACTGTTCATCCTGGGCCGGCCGTTCATCGCCCGGCTCCGGGCACGGGCCGAGCAGTCGGCCGACCCCGACGAGCTCGAGGACGAGAAGGAGCTGGCACAGTCATGAGTGATACTCCCGCAGGTGGATGGGTGGTCGTAGCGTGGGCGCCCGACGTCTTCGGCGCGGTCGCGCTGGACTGGGCGCTCGCCGACGCCGAGCGTCGTGACCGGGGTGTCGTGGTCGTGAACGCCTCCCGGGGCGACGCCCTGGTCGACGACCGCTACGCCCTGGAGGACCAGGTCGCCGAGCTCGAGCGCCGGCTCACCGAGTCCGGCCGACCCCACGAGATCCGGCAGTCCATCGACCCGGACGTCGCCGGCGCCGTCCTCGACGCCGCCGAGCAGCTCGACGCCCGGCTGATCGTGGTCGGTCTGCGGCGGCGTACGCCGGTCGGCAAGCTGCTGATGGGCAGCGTCGCGCAACGGATCCTGCTCGGCGCCTCCTGCCCGGTCCTCTCCGTGAAGCCGGGCTCGGTGCCCGACTGATCCGACTTCGGGTCGCCGCGGCGACTTCGACGTGAGGAGCAGAGGTGAACCGACGGCCCCCGGTGCCGGTGAACATGGCACCGGGGGCGGACGGCTCGGCAGCCGATCAGGCTGGCGGAGTCACTCCACGCAGGACATCGATCTGGATGATGTCATCCGCAGCCCGTTGAAGCTTCGCATCGCTGGTCAGCAGAGGAAGATCGAGCTCGACGGCCAGCGCGACGAAGAGCGCGTCGTACATCCTCAGCATCTTCGTCGATGCGAGTCGAGCCGCGCGCTCCAAACGATCGGGGGTCGTCTCCTGCACCGTCACGCCGATGTCGTCGATCACACGAACCGCTGCGGCGAACTCGTCGGTGGTGAGCAGCTTGGTCAAGAGGCCCTTCTTCCGAAGGACGCCGGCGACCTCGATTCTCGCAAAATCGATCGTCGTCACAGAAGTCCGCTCGGTGATGAGGTCATCGTGGAGCTCCCGCGCATGTTCGAAGCCATCCTGGTCGACAAACCAGCGCACGAAGACGCCGGTGTCGACGACATAGGCGTCAGCCACGTCCGCCATCACGCAGGGCGTCAAGCTCCTCATCGACACCAGTCACGCCAGTCATCCGTTCCTGAACTGACCTGAGCGTCGCCACCGCCCGAATTCTGCGCTCGTCGCGGCGAATCAACTGCAGAACCGGGGCCAGTTGCTCTTCGGGCAACTGGTCCACCAGTTGGTGCAGTTCCTCACGCATCGCGCTCATGACGACAGTGTACGGCGCGACGGTTCGGTGTGTA
Organism: Nocardioides sp. CCNWLW239; assembly: GCF_037137035.1. Lineage (NCBI taxonomy): Bacteria > Bacillati > Actinomycetota > Actinomycetes > Propionibacteriales > Nocardioidaceae > Nocardioides > Nocardioides sp. CCNWLW239. The sequence goes on from NZ_JBBBNW010000003.1 coordinate 283,280, forward strand.
GGGCGTGCGCCCGTCATACTTCACGGTGATGAGCACTGCCACCGAACCCTCCGCCGAGACCGCCCCGACCGACCAGCCGCTGGTGTCGGTCGCCATGGTCACCCTCGGGTGCACCCGCAACGAGGTGGACTCCGAGGAGCTCGCCGGTCGGCTGACGGCCGGCGGCTTCCGGCTGGTCGCCGACCCGGACGAGGCCGACACCGTGGTGGTCAACACCTGCGGCTTCGTCGAGCAGGCGAAGAAGGACTCGGTCGACACGCTGCTCGAGGCCGCCGACCTCAAGGAGAACGGCCGCGCGCAGGCTGTCGTCGCGGTCGGCTGCATGGCCGAGCGCTACGGCAAGGACCTGGCCGCCGAGCTGCCGGAGGCCGACGCGGTGCTCGGCTTCGACGACTACCCCGACATCGCCGCCAAGCTCCGGGCGATCCTGGCGGGCGAGACCCACCACCCCCACACCCCCCAGGACCGGCGCCTGCTACTCCCGATCTCCCCGGTCGAGCGCGACGCCTCCGCCATCTCGGTCCCCGGCATGGCTGCGGTCGACCAGGTGCCTGGTTTCGCCGGACGTACGCGGCTCGACGACGCCCCTTGGGCGCCGCTGAAGCTCGCCTCGGGCTGCGACCGGCGCTGCACCTTCTGCGCGATCCCGCAGTTCCGCGGCTCGTTCGTGTCGCGTCGGCCGAGCGACGTGCTCCACGAGGGCCAGTGGCTCGCGGAACAGGGCGTCAAGGAGCTCTTCCTGGTCTCGGAGAACTCCACCTCCTACGGCAAGGACCTCGGCGACATCCGGCTGCTCGAGACGCTCCTGCCGGAGCTGGCCGGCATCGACGGCATCGAGCGCGTCCGCGTCTCCTACCTGCAGCCCGCCGAGACCCGGCCTGACCTGCTCAAGGTCATCGCCACCACGCCCGGTGTGACGCCCTACTTCGACCTGAGCTTCCAGCACGCCTCCAACGCGGTCCTGCGGCGGATGAAGCGGTTCGGTGACCCGGAGAGCTTCCTCGGGCTGCTCGAGCAGATCCGTGGCTACGCGCCGACCGCCGGCGTACGCTCCAACGTCATCGTCGGTTTCCCCGGCGAGACCGAGGAGGACCTCGAGATCCTCACCGACTTCCTGGTCGCGGCGCGCATGGACGTCACCGGGGTCTTCGGCTACTCCGACGAGGAGGGCACCGAGGCCGCCGGTTTCGACGACTCCCTCAAGCTGGACGAGGACGAGATCCGCGCCCGGGTCGAGCACGTCAACGAGCTCGTCGAGGAGCTCACGGCCCAGCGCGCCGAGGAGCGGATCGGGGAGCAGGTCGTCGTCCTCGTCGAGGAGGTCGCCGACGGGGAGATTCTCGGCCGGGCCGCCCACCAGGGGCCCGAGGTCGACGGGATGACCTCGCTCGAGGGTGATGTCGAGGGCGTACGTCCGGGTGATCTCGTGACCGCCACCGTCACCGCCTCCGAAGGCGTTGACCTCGTCGCGACGGTGAACGGCTAGGGTGCGGCTCGTGGACGAGACGACGGCGGCCGAGAAGACCAGCAACTGGAACGTACCCAACGCGCTGACCACGCTGCGGATCCTCGCGGTGCCGTTCTTCGCGTGGGCGCTGCTCGCCGACGGCGGCGACAACCCGACCCTGCGCTGGGTCGCGTTCGCGATCTTCGCGCTGGCGATGATCACCGACAAGATCGACGGTGACCTGGCCCGCAAGCACAACCTGATCACCGACTTCGGCAAGATCGCCGACCCGATCGCCGACAAGGCGGTCACCGGGATGGCGTTCATCGGCCTCTCGATCGTCGGCGACATCTGGTGGTGGGTCACCATCATCGTGCTGCTGCGCGAGTGGAGCGTCACGCTGCTGCGGCTCTCGGTGCTGAAGAAGATCGTGATCGCGGCCGACCAGCTCGGCAAGATCAAGACCACCGTGCAGGCGGTCGCGCTCGGCGGCCTGCTGCTGCCGCTCCCGCACGGCTCGGCGCACGGCGGCGCATTCGGCGACGCCCTCGCCCTCGAGCTGCTCTTCTACGCCTTCCAGGCCTGTCTCGCGGTCGCGGTCGCGCTGACGATGTGGTCGGGTGCGCAGTTCTTCCACGGCGTGTGGAAGCAGCGCGCCTCGTTCCGCTCCTGACCGCGCTCATCCAGAGTTGCGGGTAGTTGAAACTCCGTTACCGGACGTTCATCGAAGTTCCCCGCCACGAGGGCGCACCTCGCGTTATGGTCACGTGGTTTCGGTCGGTGCTGATTCGGGCAGACCGCCCAACCTCATCAACCTTCCACGCGGGGAGTCATCCATGTTCTCAGCACGTCAGGTGCTCGGTTCAGCGGTCGGCCTGACCGCGGCCGTCGCCGGCCTCGGCGCGGTCGCCATCCCGTCCGCCCAGGCCACCACCGAGCCCGTCGCCATCGCCGACATCCAGGGCACCGGCACCACCAGCCCGTACGACGGCCAGACGGTCACCACCAGCGGCATCGTCACCGCGGCCTACCCGTCGGGCGGCTTCTTCGGGTTCTACCTCCAGACGCCCGGCACCGGCGGAGCGCTCGACCTCGCGTCCCACGACGCCTCCGACGCGGTCTTCGTCTACCAGCCCCGGTCGGCTGGCCCGGTCACGGTCGAGCCAGGAGACGCGGTGACGGTGACCGGTGAGGTGACCGAGTACGCCGGACTGACCGAGGTGTCGGTGCCGACCGCTTCCGGGATCGTCACCGACGGCACCGGGTCGATCGAGCCGGTCGTCTCGCAGTGGCCGGCGACCGACGCGCAGAAGGAGTCCCTGGAGGGCATGCTCTTCGCGCCGCAGGGCGAGGTCACGGTGAGCAACACCTATGGTGTCGAGAACTTCGGCGAGCTCGGCCTCGCCCACGGTGACCGCCCGCTGATCCAGCCGACCGAGGTGGCCCGGCCCGGGTCCGACGAGGCCGCGGCGGTCGAGGCCGACAACGCCGCTCGCGGGATCGTGCTCGACGACGGCTCCTCGACCACGCTGCGTCCGCCGACGAGTCGCACGATCCCCTACGTCTCCAACACCTCGCCCGTCGTGGTCGGTGCGTCCGTCGACTTCCGCGGCCCGGTGATCCTCTCCGAGGGCGGTTCGCCCTCGGCGCCGACCTACCGGCTCCAGCCCACCCGCGTCGCCACCGCCGACCCCGCGTCGTGGCCGGCAGACTTCGGCGACGTACGCAGCTCCGCACCCGACGCGGCCAAGATCGGCCACGCCGACGTGAAGATCGCCTCCTTCAACGTCCTCAACTACTTCACCACGCTGGGCGACGCGAACGACGACAACATCGGGGACGGTGGCTGCACCGCCTACAAGGACCGGTCCGGCGACGGCAACAACGTCAGCGGCGGCTGCGACCAGCGTGGTGCCTGGGACCCGGCCGACTTCGCTCGCCAGCAGTCGAAGATCGTCTCCGCGATCAACGCGCTCGACGCCGACGTCGTCGGGCTGATGGAGATCGAGAACTCGGCGCGCTTGGGCGAGACGCCCGACGAGGCGACCCGCTCGCTGGTCGCCGCGCTCAACGCGGCCGCCGGCCGCGAGGTCTGGACCGCCAACCCGTCCTCGGCAGAGCTGCCCGACGCCGCCGGCTCTGACGTGATCACCAACGCGATCATCTACAAGCGCTCAGCCGTACGCCGCCTCGGCGAGGCCCGCGCGCTGGGCGACCAGAGCGGCGACGACGAGGCCTTCGGCAACGCCCGTGAGCCGATCGGCCAGATCTTCAAGCCCGTCGACGGCGGCGCCCCGTTCTTCTTCGTGGTCAACCACTTCAAGTCGAAGGGCTCGCCCGGTCCGTGGCCGGGCGACGGTGACACCGGCGACGGCCAGGGCGCCTCGAACGAGTCGCGGGTCCGGCAGGCGACCGCGCTGGTCTCGTGGGTCTCCTCGATCCGGTCCCAGACCGGGGTTGCCGACGTGGCACTGGCCGGTGACTTCAACGCCTACACCCAGGAGGACCCGATGCAGGTCCTCTACGAGGCCGGCTACGCCGACTCCGAGACGTTGAGCGGCAACGAGGAGTACAGCTACTCCTTCTCCGGCCTGTCCGGCTCGCTCGACCACGTACTGCTCAACCAGCACGCCCAGCGCCGATTCACCGGCTCGGACATCTGGAAGATCAACTCGGGGGAGTCGCTGCTCCTCGAATACAGCCGCTACAACTACACCGGCGCCGACCTGCACACCGACTCGCCGTTCCGCTCCTCCGACCACGACCCGGTCGTCGTCGGGCTGAAGCGCAACGCCGGTCGCTGAGACCGCGCCGAGTCGGCTCGTCACGACGAGCCGACTCGGTGGCGGGTTCGTCCGCTACGTTCCTTACATGGGAAATGTCGAAGAACTCCACGCTGCCCTGCGGGACGCGGACGCCACGCTGGCGACGGCCGAGTCCCTGACCGCCGGACGTCTGGCCGCGATGCTCACCGACCCTCCGGGGGCGTCGAAGACGTTCCGCGGGGGTTTCGTGACGTACGCGACGGAGCTGAAGCACCTCCTGCTGGGCGTCCCCGTCTCGGTGATCGAGACCGTGGGGGTGGTCTCCGCGGAGTGCGCCGCGGCGATGGCCGCCGGTGCGAGGGAGCGGTCGGGATCGACGTACGGGCTCGCGACCACGGGTGTGGCCGGGCCCGAGGAGCAGGAGGGAAAGCCCGTCGGGACGGTGTATCTGGGCGTTTCCGGTCCGCACGGCGAAACAACGGCGCTGCTCGGGCTGTCGGGCTCGCGCATGGAGATCCAGCGTGATACGTGTTTGTTCGCTGTCGATGAACTACTCCGACTACTTCGGCGGGAACATCGAACGGTCAGGTAGCGTTGGACAAGGACGTCACCCAGATGTCGGTGACTTGTGAACTGTAGGAGGCTGACCGCAATGGTGCTCTTCCGTCGACTGCTCGGCGAGGTGCTTCGTGCCCAGCGGCTCGAGCGCGGGATGACCCTGCGCGAGGTCTCCGCCGAGGCACGCGTGAGTCTCGGTTACATCTCCGAGGTCGAGCGTGGCCAGAAGGAGGCCTCCTCCGAGCTTCTCGCCTCGCTCTGCAGCGCCCTCGACGTGGCGCTCTCCGACGTGCTTCGCGACGTGTCCGACGCGGTCGCCCTCGAGGAGGCGACCATCCTCCGGATGCCGGTCCGCGCCACGGCCGACGTCGCCGCCGCCTGATCCTCCCCAATCTCGGGGAGATTCTTTCCCAGGTGTCTCAAGACGGACGTTTCCGTCTCCTTGCATGATGTGGGCCCACGACGGGCCCCGGTTTCATGGGGAGATGGTGTCATGCACATGGCTGTCGAGAACGAGCTTCCAGACATGGCGGTCCCGGCGTCGCGACGAGATCCCGCCCTGCTCGAGGCCGAGCTCTTCGGGCTGGAGGAGACCCTGAACATCCTCCGCGACGAGTTCTCCTCGGTCGCCCCCAGCGAGCGCGTCCACGTCGTCCGGCACATGCGTGACACGCGCGTGCGGATCGCGCGGATCCGGATGCAGCTGCTGCACGGCTTTCCGTCCTAGGACTGACACCTGGGGCAGTGGTAGGCCGGGCGCTCCTTGCCGAGGGGGCCGACCTTGGTCAGCGTGACCGCGCCGCCGCAGCGCCGGCACGTGCGGCGGCCGTAGACCCACATCTGCCGGGAGCGTGACCAGTCGGCCTTCATCAGGTCGCGGGTGCGCTGGAGCATCCGGGGGAGCTTGTCGCCGGCCTCCGCGACCGTACGCAGCGGGCTGATCCCGGCGATGAAGCAGGTCTCCGCGGCGTAGATCGTGCCGATGCCGGCGAGGTTCGTCTGGTCGCGCAGCGCCTCGAAGAGGAGTCGATCGGGCTCGCGGGTGAGACGCTCGAGGGCCGCATCAGGATCCCAGTCGTCGGCGAGGATGTCCGGGCCGATATGGGCGAGCAGCCGCTCCTCCTCATCACGACGGACGAGCTCGACGATGCCGAGCAGGAAGCCGACCGCCTCGGTCTGCTCGGTGCGGAGCACCACCCGCGCCTGGAAGCCGGGCTTCGGCCAGCGCCGGCCGGCTTCGAGGATCCGCCAGGACCCCTCCATCTTCAGGTGGGTGTGCAGCGTCCACTCGCCCGTGGGATGGTCGATCCGGGTCAGCAGGTGCTTGCCGCGGGAGACGGTCTCGCGGACCGTGCCGCCGGACAGGTCGACGGTGGCCAGCTGCGGGACCCGGAAGTCCGTACGCGTGAGCACCTGCCCCGACAGTCCCTTGTCGAGTCGCCTGGCGGTGCGGAGGACCGCGTCACCCTCGGGCACGTCCTCACCTGCCCGGTGAGGTCAGGCGCAGGCCGCGCGGGGTGGCGATGAAGCCGGCGTACTGGAGCGCCTGCCGCAGCGGGGTCTCTCCCGAGCCGAGCAACGGGGCGCCGTCGGCCTTCTCGACCGTCAGCCGTCCCAGCGCGCCACGACGGACGGCATCGGCGAGGGCTTCGGCGGCCGGCTCGAGGAGGTTGGGGTCCTCGGACCAGGTCAGCAGTGTGCGGCCGCCGCGCTCGACGTACAGTGCCAGCTCGCCGTCGACCAGCACCACGATGGCGCCCGCCTTGCGTCCTGGCCGGTGGCCCTCCTCCGAGACCGGCCAGGGAAGCGCCGCGCCGTAGGGATTGGCGGGGTCGGTCGCGGCGAGCGCGAGCGCGACGGGCTTGTCGGAGGGGGCGACCCGGGAGAACGTACGCAGCCGGTCGACCGAGCCCGCGGTGCCGAACTGGGCGGCACCCAGGCCCTCGACGAAGTAGCCCCGCCTGGCCCTTCCGGACTCCTCGAAGGCGCTGAGCACCTTGTAGACGGCGGCGAATCCTCCGGGCGTGCGCTCGGACTGCACCGCGCCGCGGGTGACCACGCCGTGACGCTCCAGCAGTCGCTCGGCGGCCGCGTGGGCGCGCTTGGTCGGATCCGGGTCGGGCTCGGGCAGGATCGTCCACCGCCCGGCCGCCTCCGGGAGGCTGGCCCGGGCCGGCATCCGCGCGCCTCCGGTGTAGCGGCCGCCCCGGGCACGCGGCGGTGGGCGTCTCGAGCGGTGCGAAGGAGTGCCGGATCGGGTCAGCGCCCGCAGCGGCAGCAGCGTGTCGTTGCTGACCCGGCCCGACCAGACCAGCTCCCACAGCGCTGCGCTCAGGTCGGCGTCGCTCGGCGTCTTCTCGTCGCCGGCCGCCACGGTCCGGGCGAGCTGGTGGAAGAACCAGGCGCCACCGGGCTCCAGGGCTTCGAGGAGCCGTTCGGCCAGCGGACCCGGCGGCATCTCGGTGGGCGGTGGCAGGGTCAGCTCGGCGGTGTCGGCCGGGTGCAGCGAGACCCAGCCGTCGGTGCCCGGCAGGGTGCCGTGGCCGGCCCAGAGCACCTCGCCGCCGGCGGTGAGCTCGTCGAGGTATGCCGGCTCGTAGTCGACCACTCGTGCCGGGAGGATCAGGCTCTCCAGCGCACTGGCCGGCACCGGGCAGCCGGCGAGCTGGTCGACCACGCTCAGCACCCCGTCGACCCCGCGCAGCGCGCCCTTGCGTACGGACGCCTTCTGCCACGCCGGAAGGAACCTGCCCAGCGCCGCCGGCTCGACGGGCTCGACCTCCTTGCGCAGCCGGGCCAGGGAGCGCCGGCGCAGCATCCGGAGCACGTCGGCGTCACACCACTCCAGCCCGCTTCCGCCCGGCCGGAACTCGCCGTCGAGCACCCGCCCGCGTGCCGAGAGCCGGGCCAGGGCGTGCCGCACGACCGCCTCACCCAGCCCCAGCCTGGCAGCCACATCGGCGGCTGTGAACGGCCCGTGCGACCGGGCATACCGCGAGACCAGATCGCCGACCGGGTCCTCGACGGGCTCGGTGAACGCCGACGGTACGCCCGGCGGAACCGCCACGCCCAGCCCGTCCCTGAGCCTGGCCACGTCCTCGACCACCGCCCACCGAGCTTCTCCCGCGACCCGAACCTCGACCACCCGCCGCGCCGTCGCCAGCGTTTCCAACATCGCCGAGACGTCACCCCGGTCGGCCGAGGCGTCGCTGGCGTCGGCCGAGAGGTCGCTGGCGTCGGTCGAAACGTCACTGGCGCTGGCCGAGACGTCCGTAGGTGACGTCTCGGCCGATGGGGCTGACGCCTCGGCCGACGTACGTGACGCCTCGGCAGGGGTGGTGCGTGACGTGACCTCGTCGAGGGTGAGGGGGCCGATGGTGCGGATGAGGTCGGTGATGCCCTCGGCGCCACGGGCGCGTCGGCCGGGGGCGAGGCGCTGCAGCTCGGACTCCACCTCGGCCAGCACCTCGGGGTCGAGCAGCTCGCGGAGCTCGGCGCGGCCGAGGAGCTCGGCAAGAAGGCCCTGGTCGAGGGTGAGTGCGGCGGCGCGGCGTTCGGCCAGCGGGGAGTCGCCCTCGTAGAGGAACTGGGCGACGTAGCCGAACAGGAGCGACTGGGCGTAGGGCGACGGGGTCGGGGTGGCGACATCGACGATGGAGATCTCGCGCCGGTCGATGCGCTGGAGGAGGCCGACGAGGGAGGGGAGGTCGTAGACGTCGCGGAGACACTCGCGGACGGCCTCGAGGATGATCGGGAAGCTCGGGTAGTGCGAGGCGACCTCGAGCAGGGCGGCGGAGCGCTGGCGCTGCTGCCACAGCGGCGAGCGCCGGCCCGGGTCGCGACGGGGGAGGAGCAGCGCTCGCGCCGCGCACTCGCGGAAGCGGCTGGCGAAGAGGGCCGAGCCACCGACCTCGGTGGTGACCAGGTCCTCGATCTCGTCGGGCTCGAAGACGATCAGCTCGCCGGTCGGCGCTTCGGCATCGGTGTCGGGGAGCCGGATCACGATGCCGTCGTCGCTGTCGATCGCCTGCCCGTCGACGCCGTAGCGCTCGCGGATCCGGGCATTGATCGCCAAGGCCCATGGGGCATGGACGGGGCGGCCGTAGGGGGAGTGGACGACCAGCCGCCAGTCGCCGAGCTCGTCGCGGAACCGCTCGACGACGATGGTGCTGTCGGAGGGGATGACGTTGGTGGCCTCGGTCTGCTCGTGCAGGTAGGTGACCAGGTTGGCGGCGGCGTAGGTGTCCAGGCCGTCTTCCTGCGCCCGCGCCTCGGCCTTCGCCCGGGGCAGCGCGGCGAGCTCGCGGGCGTAGGCACCGACGGCCTCGCCGAGCTCGGCGGGACGGCCCAGCGAGTCGCCCTTCCAGAACGGCAACCTGCCCGGGATCCCCGGAGCCGGGGTCACCAGCACCCGGTCGTGGGTGATGTCCTCGATCCGCCAGGACGTCGCGCCCAGTGCGAACACGTCGCCGACCCGCGACTCGTAGACCATCTCCTCATCGAGCTCGCCGACGCGTCTCCCCACACCTTCCCCGACCAGATAGACGCCGAAGAGGCCACGGTCGGGAATCGTGCCACCGCTGGTGACGGCGAGCCGCTGCGCGCCCGGCCGCCCGGTGACGGTCCCGGCGACCCGGTCCCACACGATGCGCGGGCGCAGCTCGGCGAACTCCTCGCTCGGATAGCGCCCGGCGAGCAGATCGAGGGTGGCGTCGTAGGCGGAGCGGGGGAGTGTGGCGTAGGACGCGGTCCGCCTGACCATCGTGAACAGCTCGTCGACGTCCCAGGTGTCCAGTGCGGTGGCGGCGACGATCTGCTGGGCGAGCACGTCGAGCGGGTTGGCCGGCAGGCTCATCGACTCGATCAGCCCGGCGCGCATCCGTTGCACCGAGACCGCGGTCTGGGCTAGGTCGCCGCGATGCTTCGGGAAGAGCACCCCGCGAGAGACCTCGCCGACCTGGTGGCCGGCCCGCCCGACGCGCTGGAGCGCGGAGGCGACGCTCGGCGGTGACTCGATCTGGACCACGAGGTCGACCGCACCCATGTCGATGCCGAGCTCGAGGCTCGAGGTCGCGACCACCGCGGGCAGGCGACCGGACTTGAGGTCGTCCTCGATGAGCGCGCGCTGCTCCTTGGACACCGAGCCGTGGTGGGCCTTGGCGATCACCGGGGCCGCGCCGTGCGACTGCCCCGACTGCGCCATCACCTGTGCAGGCGGCGGCCCCGTCTGGAAGACGCGGTCAGAGGCGATCTCGTTGAGCCGCGCGGTCAGTCGCTCCGCGATCCGGCGGGAGTTGGCGAAGACGATGGTGGAACGGTGAGCGGTGACCAGGTCGGCGACATGCTCCTCGACGTGCGGCCAGATCGAGGAGGCTCGCTGGGGATCGTCGTCCTCCTCCTCGCTGTAGGGGCTCGGCGCGGTCATGTCCTCGACCGGCACGACGACGCTCAGGTCCCACCGCTTCTCGGCAGGGGGCGCGACGATCTCGACGGGCTGCGCGCCGCCGAGATAGCGCGCCACCTCCTCCAGCGGCCGCACGGTCGCGGAGAGCCCGATCCGCTGGGCCGGCTTCTTCAGCAGAGCATCGAGGCGCTCCAGCGTCAGCGCCAGGTGGGAGCCGCGCTTGGTCGCCGCCACCGCATGCACCTCGTCGACGATCACCGTCTCGACGCTGCGCAGCGTCTCGCGCGCCTGGCTGGTCAGCATCAGGAACAGCGACTCGGGTGTGGTGATCAGGATGTCCGGGGGAGCGGTCGTCAGGCGTCGCCGGTCCGCCGCGGTGGTGTCACCCGAGCGCACCCCCACCCGCACCTCGGGCGCCTCGACGCCCAACCGCTCGGCGGTCTGACGGATCCCCACCAGCGGACTGCGCAGGTTGCGCTCGACGTCGACGCCGAGCGCCTTGAGCGGGGAGATGTAGAGGACCCGGCAACGCTCCTTCTTCTCCGGCACCGGCTCGGTCAGCAGCTTGTCGATCGACCACAGGAACGCGCTGAGCGTCTTCCCCGACCCGGTGGGCGCCACGACCAGCGCGTTGCGCCCCGCCCCGATCGCCTCCCAGGCTCCCGCCTGTGCCGCGGTCGGCGCAGCGAAGGCAGCCTGGAACCACGTACGTGTCGGGTCGCTGAACTGCGCCAACGCCGAATCCGTGCTGCCGCTCATGGGACAAACCTAGTCGCGACCACCGACACTCAGCGGTCACACTGACGTCATGCACCTCATCGTCCTCTTCGGCCCGCAGGCGGTCGGCAAGATGAGCGTCGGCCGGGAGATCGCGTCCCGGACGACCTACCGCCTGCTGCACAACCACGCCACGATCGAGCCGCTGCTGGAGGTCTTCGACTGGGGGACCCAGCCGTTCACCATCCTGAAGAGGGAGTTCCGCAGGCGCGTGATCGAGGAGGCGGTGGCGTACGACCTTCCGGGGTTGATCCTGACCTACGCCTGGGCGCTGGACGTTCCTGCGGACACCGCGGAGGTCGAGCGGATGATCGCGCCCGCGGTCGAGGCGGGCGCGCGGATCGACTTCGTCGAGCTGTACGCCGACGTGGCGATCCGGCTCGCCCGCGAGGGCACGCCCGAACGGCTGGCTGCGAAGCCGTCCAAGCGCGACGGCGAATGGGCACGCAGGGACGTCATCAGCGCGAACGAGCGCTGGGAGCTCTCGACAGGTCCCGAGGTGCCGTTCCCGCTCGACTTCCCGCACTTCGTCATCGACAACACCGATCTGTCCGCAGCCGAGGTGGCCGAGAAGATCATCGCGAGGCTGGGGCTGCCGAGCTGAACATCCCCCACCGCCGACCGGGATGTGGTCCAATCCCGCTGTGGACCTCGCGCTCGACCTGACGGACCGATCGGTCAGATCAGCATCGCTCTACCAGGCTCTGCGCGACGCGCTCGGTGACGGCAGGCTGAAGGCGGGCGACCGTCTTCCCGCGAGCCGGGCGCTGGCCAAGGACCTCGGCATCTCGCGCAACACGGTCGCCACCGTCTACGAGCGTCTGGTGGCGGAGGGTTTCCTGGAGTCGCGCGTGGGCGCGGGGACGTACGTCGCCGAGACCACCCGACGTCACCGGGACAAGGCCCCAGGAGCCCTGAGCCCGCGCCCCGGCTGGCGGTGGGCTCCCCGGCCGACGAGCGGAGAGGCCGCGGCCCCGGCGTACGACCTGCGGGTGGGGATCCCCGACGCCGAGCTCTTCCCGTTCGACACCTGGCGACGGATCCTGACCGCCGAGTCGCGACTGCGGGGTCACCATCCCGGGACCTATGCCGGGCCCGCCGGTCTGCCGAGGCTGCGCGAGGCGCTGGCGCACACGGTGGCCTACCACCGCGGGGTGCGGGCCGACCCGGGCCAGATCGTGGTCACCAACGGCACCCAGCAGGCGCTCGACCTCATCGCCCGGGTGCTCCTGGAGCCGGGCGACATCGTCGCGGTGGAGGACCCGGGCTACCCGTCCGCGCGCGACCTCTTCGCCTCCCACGGGGCCCGCGTCGTGCCGGTCCCGGTCGACGAGGACGGGCTGGTCGTCGACCGCCTCCCGGAGCAGACGAGGCTCGTCTACACGACCCCGAGCCACCAGTTCCCGCTCGGCGTACGCCTCTCCCTCCCACGTCGCCGAGCCCTGCTCGCGTTCGCCGACACCCACGGTGCGGGCATCGTCGAGGACGACTACGACAGCGAGTTCCGGTTCACCGAACGGCCCCTCGAACCGCTGCACGCCCTCGACGACCAGGGCCGGGTGATCTACGTCGGCACCTTCTCCAAGTCGCTGCTGCCGAGCCTGCGCACCGGCTACCTGGTCGCGCCGGACTCCTTGGTCGACAGCCTGGTCGCCGCCAAGCAGCTCACCGACGCCTTCGGCCCCGTCCAGTCCCAGGCCGCGCTGGCCCGCTTCTTGGAGGAGGGCCTGCTCGCCCGCCACGTACGCAAGGCGTCCAAGACGTACGCCGAGCGTCGATCTCTCCTCCTCGAGACCCTTGCGACCTGGCCGGTCGAGGTGCTCCCGTCGGCTGCCGGGCTGCACCTCTCCGCCTACGCGGAGCTCCCAGGCGACCTGCCCGAACGCGCCGCCGCCGAGGGGCTGGCGCTGGACACGATCGCCGCTCACCGCTTGCTGCCCGGCCACGACGGGCTGTTCCTAGGCTACGGAGCCGTCCGGACAGAGAGCCTGCCCCGCGGGCTCCAGATCTTGGCCGCTCTTGCGGGCTGGGCCTGACCGGTCTCGGCGTGACGTGGCCAGCGACCACGCCAGACCGGCCCCGCCACAGAGCACCGGGCCGAGCAGGTGGGCACCGGTGAGACCCAGCAGGATCAGTGCCGCGACCAGTGAGCAGACCGCTGCCCACCACGAGCGCCCACCGCGCGGCAGCAGCCGCAGCGCGGCCGCCGCCCCGACCACGTAGAGCAGCGCGAACGTGCCCGAGGCCATCAGCAGAGCAGCATCGGTGGAGGCACCGACGACCCAGGTCACCGCGAGGGTGCCCAGCGCGACCGCGCAGATCGTGAGCAGCGAGCGCCGCGGGATCGCGGACGCCGGAGCGGCCAGGAACCGCGGCAGCCCGCCCTCACGGGCCAGCGACGCCCCCAGCCGCGACCCGCCTGCGAAGTAGGCGTTGATCGCTCCGATGGTCAGCAGCACCGCGACGACGGCGGTGACCGGCCGCGCGGGTTCTCCGAAGCCCAGGACGAGCAGATCCGCCAACGGTGCGGCCCCGGACGTCGACCCGAGCGAGGCCACCGTCACGAACGCGATCCCGAGGTAGAGCACGGTCACCACGACCAGCGCGATGACGGTCGCCCGGCGGATGTCGCGCGTCGGGTCGCGATACTCGGCCGAGAGCGACGACAGGATCTCCCAGCCCGCGAACGCCCACACCAGCATCGCCGCGGCGGTGCCGACGGAGCCCCACCCGTACGGCGCGAACGGCGTCAGGCGGCCCAGCTCGGCGTGCGGCAGCGCCACCAGGACCGCGACCGCGAGCAGCACCGCGATCGACCCGGCGATGGCCAGCTGCACACCTCCGGACACCTTGATCCCGAACCAGTTCATGACGGTGACCAGCACGATGATCGCCGCGGTCGCCGCCAGGTTCATGCCCTGGCCGCCACCGAACGCGTCGGCGACGTACGCGCCACCGAACCCGGCAGCGACCGGCGCCCCCACACCGATGGTCAGGTAGAACGCCCAGCCGACCATCGTGGCGACGTGCGAGTTGAACGCGAGCCGAGCGTAGGTCGCCACCCCGCCGCCGTCCGGATGCCGCGCGCCGAGCGCAGCGAACGTGGCCGCCAGCGGCACCGAGAGCACGATCAGCGCCAGCCAGGCCACGAGCGAGGCCGGCCCGGCCTCGCTCGCCGCCAGGGCGGGCAGGGAGATGACACCGGTGCCGAGCACTGCACCGAGGGTGAGAGCCGCGCCCTGGGGCACGGAGAGTCCGTCGTTGTTCACGACAGCGACGCTAGTGAGCGCAGCGCCCGCTGCGCCCGGCCAATCCGGCGTCCGTCTCCTGGGCCAATCCGAGCCGATCAGCGTACGTTGCGTCGCACCCGCTCCTCATACGCCGCCCGTGCCGCCGGGTCGACGCCGGCGAGCAGCTGCGAGGCGTTGGTGGCTCGGTCGACGAAGTCCTGGAACCGGCGAGGCATCGCCTGGGTGATCTTGGTCAGCGACTGGGCCCAGCCAGGCACCCAGACCTCAGGCCGCGGCTCGCGGATGACCGACTCGATCGCCTCCGCGACGTCCTCGGCGGTGACCGGCTTCATCCCCTTGGCGGGCGGCACGCCGTCGGAGAGCTCGGTCTGCACGACCGCCGGGAGGATGAGCGAGACGTCGACCCCGGAGGGTGCCAGCTCCATCCGCAGCGCCTCGGAGAAGCCGACCACGGCGAACTTCGAGGCCGAGTAGGTCGCCGCGTCGGGCACCGGCACCCGGCCGACGGCCGAGGCGACGTTGACGATGTGGCCCTGCCCGCGGTCGACCATGGCCGGTGCGACGGCCTTGATCCCGTTGATCGGGCCGTGCACGTTGACCTCGAAGATCGCCCGGGTGAGCGCGTCGTCCTCCTTCAGGGCCGGGCCGAGCGGCATGATCCCGGCGTTGTTGACCAGCACGTCCCAGGGGCCCAGGTCGGCGACGGCGTCGAGAAACGTCCGCCAGGAGGCCGGGTCGGTGACGTCCAGGCGTGCCGCCTTGACCCGTGACCCGGACGAGTCCACGACGTCGGCGAGCAGGTCGGGGTCGAGGTCGCCCACGGCGACGGAGGCCCCGGCACGAGCCAGGCGCTCGACGGTGGCGCGGCCGATGCCGCGGGCGCCACCGGTGACGATGACGGACATTCCCTCGATGGGACGGCTCATGACTCTCCTTCGCTGCTGCGGACCAGGCTGCGTACGGCTTTTCTGTCGGTCTTCCCGACGCTGGTGACGGGCACGGCGTCGAGGATCCGCACCTCGCGCGGATATTTGTGCGGTGCGAGCCGTGTCTTGGCGAAGGCGATCAGCTCCTCGGGAGTGGTGCGCACGCCGGGATGGAGGGCGACGACCGCGACGACCTCCTCGCCTCGCTGGGTGTCGGGGCGGCCGACCACCGCCGCGGCCGTCACCGCCTCGTGGGCGAGCAGCGCGTCCTCGACGTCGCGCGGGAAGATGTTGAACCCGCCGCGGATGATCAGGTCCTTGATCCGGTCGTCGACGTAGAGGTAGCCGTCGGCGTCGAAGTGGCCGATGTCGCCGGTGTGCAGCCAGCCGTCGACGACGGTGCTCGCGGTCTGCTCGGGATCGTTCCAGTAGCCCTGCATCACCCCGGGACCACGCACCCAGATCTCGCCCTCCTCGCCCGTCGGCACCGGTGAACCGTCGGGGCCGGCGATGATCACCTCGGCGTGGGACAGCGGCTTGCCGACGCTGCCCGGTCGCGACTCCTCCAGCGTCGAGGCGGCGATCACCGCGCTCGACTCGGTGCAGCCGTATCCCTCCAGGATCGTCACCCCGAAGGCCTCCTCGGCCTTCTCCCGCAGCGCCGGCAGCAGCGGCGCGCCACCGCTGCCGAAGGAGCGCAGCGAGCTCAGGTCGTAGTCCTGGTAGGGCTGGTCGAGCAGCATCTGCAGCATCGAGGGCACCACCGTGCTCGCCTCCACCCGGTGCTCCTGGGCGAGCTCGAGCCATCCCTTGGCGTCGAACCACCGCTGCAGCACCGAGCTCTGCGGGCGCGAGGAGTGCAGGCCGCTGATGACCACGATCAGGCCGTACGCATGGGAGAGCGGCAGCGGCAACAGCCACCGTGTGGTGCCCTGGCTCTCTCCGACCCGGTGGAGCGCGTGACCGGACTCCCACAGCCCGCGGTGGCTGAGCATCACGCCCTTGGCCCGGCCGGTGGTGCCACCGGTGTAGAGCAGTGCAGCGAGGTCGCCGTCGCCGCGTGGAGCGATGTCGATCGGGGCGGCGCCCTCCAGACTCTCGTACGCCACCACCCCCGGCTCCTCGCCGACGTCTCCGGCGACGATGACGGTGAGCTCGAGACCCTCCGAGGCGGCCCGCACCAACGGCAGCAGCTCGGGCGTGACGATCGCGGCCCTGGCCCCGGAGTCCTCCAGGATGTGGCGCAGCTCGGGCGGGGTCTGCAGGAAGATCACCGGAGTCACGACGGCACCGACGCGCCACAGGGCTCGGTAGCTGACGAACACCTCCGGCGTGTTCATGGTGAGCACCACCACCCGGTCACCCGGCTCGATCCCGAGCTCGCGCAGACCGCCGGCGACCCGGGCGGACCGCTCGGCGATCTCACCCGACGAGTGCCAGGTGCCTTCGAAGAAGATCGCGGGGTGATCGCCGAGCCGGGCATAGGACTCCTCGGCCAGCACCGCCAGGTTGTGGGCGCCGGGCCCTGCCAACTGTCCGCTCATCGTGCCCCCAGCTTCCGCAGCGCCTTGAGCTGTCCGTTGCCGAGCGCGACGAACTTCTCGATCGTCTGCCCCTTGAACGGCCCGATCGGGCCCATCCGGGAGGCCGCGACGGTCTGGGCGTCGGTGAACTTCCGGATCCCGTCCGCGCCGTGGCGGCGTCCGAGCCCGCTCGATCCCATGCCGCCCATCCCTGCCTCGATGCTTCCTGCCGCCAGCGCGGCGCCGTCGTTGATGTTGACCGCGCCGGCACGGATGCGGCGGGCGATCATGTCGGCCTCGCGTACGTTCTTGCTGAACACGCTGGCCGAGAGCCCGGCCTCGCCCTGGTTGGCGATGCGGACCGCCTCCTCGTCGGAGTCGGCGCGGTAGAGCGCCACGACCGGGCCGAAGGTCTCACCTAGGCACAGGTCCATCTCGTCGGTGACTCCTTCCAGCACCGTCGGGGCGAACGCATAGGGCCCCACCTCGGGGAGCGGCTCGCCGCCGGCGAGCACGGTCGCCCCCTTCATCACCGCGTCGGTGACGTGCGCGGTGACCTTGTCGAGCTGCGCCTGCGAGGCCAGCGAGCCGACGTCGACCGAGTAGTCGAAGACCTGACCGACCACCTGGCCCTCGGTCTCCGCGACCAGCGCCTGCCGGAAGGCGTCGTAGACGTCGGTGTGCACCACCACACGCTCGATGTGGACGCACATCTGGCCGGTGTTGGCGAACGCCGCGATCACCGTGCCGCGGGCGGCCTGGGCGAGGTCGGCGTCGCGGCGGACGATGAGCGGGTTCTTTCCACCGAGCTCCAGGGAGGCGCCGATCAGCCGGCCCGCGGCCCGCTGGGCCACGATCCTTCCCGTCGCCGTCGAGCCGGTGAAGGCGATGTAGTCGACGTTGTCGATGACCGCCTCGCCGGTGGCCGCTCCCGGACCGGTGACGACCTGCCAGACGTGCTCGGGCAGCCCGGCCTCGGCCATCAGCGCCCGCGCCCACAGCAGCGTCAACGGCGCCTGCGGGTCGGCCTTGCTGATCACAGCCGCGCCGGCCAGCAGGGCCGGGATGGCGTCACCGACCCCGAGGTAGAGCGGGTAGTTCCACGGCGAGATGATCCCGACGACCTTCTTCGGGACCCGCACCTCCTTCACCGAGGTGACGCCGGGGATGGCGCCGCGGACCCGTTGGTCGGCCAGGTAGGCCGGGCCGCGGCGGGCGTAGTGGCGAGCGATGGTGCCGACCTGCAGGATCTCCTGCCAGGCGTGGAAACGGGCCTTGCCCATCTCCCACTGGATCAGGTCGAGCACCTCGTCCTGGCGCTCGACCAGCAGGTCGTGGAAGCGGAGCATGACCTCGGCACGGTCCCGGAACTCGAGCGTGGCCCAGTCGGGCTGTGCGGCTCGTGCCGTGGCCGCCGCCTCGGCGACGTCCGCTGCGGTGACCGACGGCACCGGGGCCGTCGGCAGGGCGTCGTATGGTGCGGTCGCGGTCAACGTGCCGTCGCCGCCCGAGACCGGGGCTGACACCCAGCGGGTCCAGGAGGCGAGCCGCGCGTCGTCGACCCATCCGGGACGTACGCTCGCGGCCTCCGTTGTCTTCGTGGTCATCGGTCTCCTCAGATCCGGGTCAGTTGGATGGGGTTGCCGTCCTTCGGGAACGGCAGCGAGCTGTTGTCGAGCGGTGCGCGGTAGCCGGGGGAGACGCTCCACCGGTAGTCGCGCAGGAGCCGGTGCAGGATCGACTTGACCTCCAGGCCGGCGAAGTAGAGGCCGATGCACTTGTGCACCCCGCCGCCGAAGGGCTCCCAGGCCATCCGATGGCTCTTGTCCTCCCGCCGGTGCGGCGCGAACCGCTCGGGGTCGAAGACAGACGGGTTGGTCCAGAGTTCTTCCATCATGTGGCTGAACTGGACCCCGACCATCACGCCCGTGTCCTCTGGGATCCTGACGCCGAGGAGACGGGTCTCCTTGACCGTACGCCGGATCAGCGCCGGCACCGGAGCGCGCAGTCGCAGCGCCTCCTTCATGACCAGGTCGAGGCTGGTGAGGCTCTCGAGTTCGGGCATCGTCGGCGCGGGGCCGAGCGCGAGGGACTCCTCGCGGCAGCGTTGCTGCCACTGCGGATGCTGGCCGAGATACTGCAGCATCGTCGAGGTGGTGATGGTCGAGGTGTCGTGCGCGGCCATCATCAGGAAGATCATGTGGTTGACGACGTCCTCGTCGCTGAACCGCTCGCCGTCGTCGGTCTCGATGTGGCATAGCACCGAGAAGATGTCGTCGGTCTGCTGTGCTCGCTTGGCCGGCAGATAGTGGCGCAGGAAGCCCTCCAGCACCTTCCGGCCGCGGAACGCGCGGCCCCAGCGGGTGAACGGAACATCGGCACGTACGACGCCCGCGGCCGCCTGCACGCAGGCGATGAACGCCCGGTTGACCCGGTCCATCTCGGCCCGGCTGGTCTCGGCCGCGCCGCCCATGAAGATGTCCGCGGCGATGTCGAGGGTCAGCTGCTTGAGCCTCGGGTAGGCCTGGAACGCCGGCGCGTTGGCCCAACCGCGCATGCCCTGGGCGATCGCCGGATGCATCGCGGCGGTGTAGGTGGCGAGCCGGTCGCGGGTGAAGGCCTCCTGCAGGATCCGGCGGTGGGCGTGGTGCTCCTCGAAGTCGAGCAGCATCAGGCCGCGGTCGAAGAAGGGACCGACGATCTGACCCCACGCCGGCCCGTTGGCGTACGCCTTGTCCTTGTTGCGCAGCACCGCCTCGCAGGCGTCCGGCCCGAGCGCGACCACCGCGGTCTCGCCGGCGCGGAAGAACGGCGAGACCGGACCGTACGTCTCCCACTGGTGTCGATAGAAGCCGACCGGGTCCCGGGAGTAGTCCAGCAGCCGGCCGACCCAGGGCAGGCCGCGGTCGCCGGGGGCGAGTCGTGGGATCTCGCGAAGTGTCTCGGTCGCTGTCATGGTGCCTGATCCATCGTCTGACCTCCCGGTCCCGAGTGACGTGTCCGAGGTTAGTCAGGTAGAACGTGTTCCCGCAGCCGTTCGCGCGCTCCGGTGGTCGAGCTTGTCGAGATGACCTGCCACCGCGATCTCACCCGTGGGCGGTCGGGCATGGATGCGCCGTGTCCGTTGTTGAGATGGGCGTGGAGAGCTACGAGTCAGTGGTGATCGGTGCTGGTCAGGCCGGGTTGTCGGCGTCCTACCACCTCAGCCGGCTGGGCGTACGCCACGTCGTGCTCGACGCCGAGCGGCGCCCCGGTGGCGCCTGGCAGCATCGCTGGGACTCGCTGACCATGCACGACGTGCACGGTGTCGCCGACCTGCCGGACGGACGGGCACCGGGGGAGTCCGGTGAACAGGCCAACGTCGCGGTGCCGAGCTGGTTCGGGCTCTACGAGTCGATGCACGACCTTCCGGTGGAGCGCCCGGTGAAGGTCACCTCGGTGACGTCGGCCGGGGACCTGCTCGCGGTGCACTCTGCCGACGGGCGTACGTGGTTCACCCGCACCCTCGTCAACGCGACCGGCACCTGGACGCGGCCGTTCGTCCCGCACTACCCGGGCGCCTCGACGTTCCTGGGGGAGCAGGTGCACACCCACGACTACCCTGGCGCCGAGCACTTCCGGGGTTCACGGGTCGCTGTCGTCGGTGGAGGCGCGTCGGCGGTGCAGTTCCTCGGCGAGCTCGCGCCGGTGACCTCGGTGCTCTGGGTCACGCGGCGGGAGCCGGTCTGGCGCTCCGACTTCGACGCCGAACGCGGCCGCGAGGCCGTCACGCTGGTCGCCGAGCGGGTCGAGGCCGGCCTGCCGCCGGCGAGCGTTGTGAGCGTCACCGGCCTCTCGCTGCGCCCGCAGGAGCAGGAGGCCGCGCGGCTCGGGGTCTACGAGCGCCGGCTGCCCATGTTCGCCCGGATCGAGCCGACCGGGCTGCGCTGGGAGTCAGGGGAGTTCGAGCCGGTCGACGCGATCCTGTGGGCCACCGGGTTCCGCCCTGCCGTCACCCACCTCGCGCCGCTGCATCTGCGCAGCCCGCACGGCGGGATCCCGCTGCTGCGCGAGTCCGCTGACGTGCAGACAGCGGTCACCGCTGCGTACGACCCGCGCGTCCAGCTCGTCGGCTACGGCCCCTCCGCGAGCACCATCGGAGCCAATCGTGCCGGCCGGGCCGCCGCGCGCGCCGTACGCCGGCAGCTGGCCGCGTCCGGCGAGCTCGTGACTCAGTGAGCCGTCGTCATAGCGCGCCGAGATCGGCGGAGATCCAGTGCTCTGGCGTGAGCCGGATCGTGACCTCGGGCGGAAAGCTCGCGGCCTGCGCTAGGTAGGCATCGGCCGCCTCGGGAGGCAGGTAGCGCCGCGCCATCGCCTCTGCTTCGCCCTCCGCGGCATCCGCGATCTGTACCGGCCCTTCGATGGACACGTAGCGGACCGTCGGGTCGAGGCGCTCGACCATCAGGGTGCAGCGTCCTGCGGCTCTGATGAGCTTGGCCTTCAGCGAGTCCTTTCCGGTGACGAACCAGGCGTCGCCGCCGGGGGTGTAGTCGTACCAGATCGGGACCGTCAGGGGTGCTCGTCCGTCTTCTCGGGCTACGGAGAGGGCTGCGATCAGGGGTTGGGTCAGGAGCTCTTCGCGGTCTGCTAGTGGGATGCCCATGTGGTTGACGGTACGTCGGGGTGGCGGGGTGGTCGAGCCTGCCGATCTCCCTGCCGGGGCGTTTCTTGTGGGTTGGGCTGGGCCGCCGACCCTCCTTCTACGGTCTTCTCGATCTGGACCGGCGTCAAGGACGCCCTTCGGGCGCCGGCTTCGCCGGCCGCTTCGCGGTCCTGGACTCCGGACCAGATCGAGAAAAACTTGGCTGGCTATCGGGACGGCGGCCCCGGTGTGGCCGGGAGGCGATCTCTGCTCGGGACGGCAAGGTTTCGCGGGATGAAGGGTGGCCCTTCGGGCCACTTACCAACCACAAGAACGACGACGTACGCACACCGCTAAAACCACAGTTGACCTGCACCTATGGATGGTTAGGTATCCAATCTGAGCGTAGAATCAGAGCCATCACAACACGCCTCTCAACACTCCGGGAAGGAGGAGGCAACGATGAGTCTGGACAGCAGGATCGACGCGACCACATCAAGCATCGACGCCTCCCTCGACGACCTCCTCGACCGGGACCCGATCTACTGGCCCACCTCCCAGAAGAAGGCGATGCTGGCCTGGCTCGCGAAGACCGAAGCACGACAGGCTGCGTTGAGACTGCGGATCCTGGCCGCCTCCGGTGACATCGCCGCTGAGACGGGCGACAAGGACGCCTCCGCGTGGATGCGGGCCGAACTCCTGGTCGACAAGGGCACCGCGAGATCTGCGATCAAGCTCGCCGGCGCGCTGAACAGATACGACCTCGTCGCCGCCGAACTTGCTGCCGGCCAACTGTCCGAGGCGAAAGCCCAGGTCATCACCCGTGCCCTCGACACGCTAGATGCCGACCCGGTCGTTACCCGGGAGGACCTGGTGCTCGCGGAGAAGCTGTTGGTCGAGGAGGCCAGTCGGTTGACCGCCAACCAGCTCCGCATCGCCGGCAAACGGATTCTGGAACGGGTCGACCCGGTCCGGTTCGACGAAGCCGAAGCCCAAGCACTCCTCGCCGAAGAGCAACGCGCCTTACAGAAGACCGCATTGCGGATCTGGGACAACCGGGATGGGACCGTCGGGTTCGAGGGTGTGCTGCCGGTCTCGGTCGGGATGCGGTTCAAGACCATGGTCGAGGCCTACGCCCAGCCCCGTAAGCAGCAGTTGGTGGAGAAGGGTGCGGTGCTGCCGCCGTGGGAACGACTCTTGGGCCACGGGTTCGCGAGGCTGCTCGAGACCATCGACCCTGCCGTCCTGCCCCGACACGGCGGTGACGCGACCGTCGTGAATGTTGTGATCTCCCTCGAGGATCTCCGCAAAGAGCTCGGGACCGCGACACTTGGGTTCGACGAGACCAACGGCACCACCATCACCGCCGCTGAGGCCAGGAAGATGGCCTGCAACGCCACCATCATCCCCTGGATCCTGGGCAGCGACGGTGAGGTTCTCGATGCCGGTCGCGCGAGCAGGTTCTTCCAGCCCATCCAGCGCAAAGCGCTCCGGTTGCAGCAGAAGTGCTGCCAGGCCGAAGGGTGTGACATGCCACCGGAATGGTGCGATGCCCATCACCTCGATCCCTGGAGCACCGGAGGAAGGACCGACCTCAAAGACGGGGTCTTGTTGTGCCCACATCATCACCGGCTCGCGCACCTACCGGCGTACACGCACGAGCGGCTACCCGACGGCACCATCAGATTCACCCGTCGGTCTTAGGATCCGCGACCCGGAACAACCTGCGCCGAAAGATGAGTATCGGCGCTCACGCCAGATCGGAGAGGACCTTCGACACTGGGCAGGTGAAAACTCTGTGGGTGGTGCTGGCCGTCGTGGCGCTGACTCTGGTCGGCGGTGTCGGGGCGTTCTGGGTGTGGGCTCAGGGAGCGCCCGCGGAGGCGCGGACGCACACGCGCGCGGTGGCGATCTTCAACGCGATGGAGACCTATGCCGGCTCAACGGTCTACGACCAGGCGCGCGAGGGGGAGCGGGAGGGCGAGGTGGAGATCATGGTGGCGACAGACAGCCCCGACGACGGACGTCGGATCGTGCTGGCCATCACGGCACACCACGAGTGCAGGACCAACTGGGAGTGCGCCACCAGGATCTGGCCCGACTCCTCGAACACCTACTCCGCCACGCGCTGCTTCGAGTGGTCGGAGCAACGCGAGTGGGACACCGCCGACGAGGTCGACTGCCCGAAGACGAGGGAGATCGACACGACTCCGGCGGAGACCGTCGAGCTGCCGGACGATGCCGAGGCTCGGCTCGAGAAGGCACTGCGCGCGGACGAGCCGGCGGCGAGCGTACGTGCTCTCACCGATCTTCCGGGGCTCGCGGTGCGGGAGGAGGGGGCGCGGCTCTACGTCGCCTCCGGCGGGGTCACCGGTTACTGGAGCGGGCGGGCGGCCACTGGCTGTCTGCTGGGGTGGAGGGTCGGCGGGGAGGTCGAGGTCGTGCGCCTCTCCGCGAGCCCGCACGAGGATCCGTTGAGCTGCAGCTGGGAGGATGCTCGAGCCCGGGCGCAGGAGTGATCGTGTTGGCCGTCCGGGGAGACTGAAGGCATGCGACGGATCGGTGTGCTGGGTGGGATGAGCTGGGAGTCGACGGCGGAGTACTACCGCCTGCTCAACGAGATCGCGGCGGAACGGCTCGGCGGGCTGCACTCGGCAGACCTGCTCGTACGCTCCGTGGACTTCGCCGAGATCGAGGAGATGCAGGCCGCCGGCGAGTGGGAGCGGGCGGGGGAGCGGCTCGCCGTGGAGGCGGGCACCCTCAGCGATGCCGGGGCGGAGGTGATCGTGCTGGCGACCAACACGATGCACAAGGTGGCGGGCGCGTTGGAGACGACCTACGGCGACCGGTTCCTGCATCTCGGGGACACCACCGCGACAGCGGTGCGTACGGCGGGCGTCCGCCAGGTGGGCCTGCTCGGCACCGGGTTCACGATGTCGCAGCCGTTCTACGCCGACCGGCTCCGTGGCCACGGTCTCGACGTCACCGTCCCCGGCGAGCGGGACCAGGAGACTGTGCACCGGATCATCTACGAGGAGCTGTGCCTGGGGAGGTTCCTGGACAGCTCACGCGAGGCGTACCTCGAGGTCATCGACCGGCTGGTCGCCGACGGGTGCGAGGGCGTGATCCTGGGCTGCACCGAGATCGAGCTGCTCCTGCCGATGGAGACGTACGCCGGTGTGCCGCTGTTCCCGACGACCCGGCTGCACTGCGAGGCCGCGATCGTGGCGGCGCTCAGGCCCGAGGATCAGCGCGGTGCTGCAGCCCACTCCTCGGCGAGGATCGCGTAGGAGAGACCGTCGAGCCAGCCGCGGGTGCGGTGTAGGGAGTCCTTGACCGTGTGCGACTCACGTCGCATCCCGAGGCGCTCCATCAGCCGCCAGGACGCCACGTTGTCGGCGAAGCACTCCGCCACCACGCGACGCAGCCCCAGCGGCCCGAAGCAGACGTCCATCACCGCGCGCACGGCCTCGGTGGCGTAGCCGTTGCCCTGGTGGTCGGGGGCGATGGTCCAGCCGAGCTCGGCCTGGGTGCCGTTGGCCTGCTCGCGCACCTCGGTCTGCGACCACGGGTCGGTGATCCGCAGCATCAGGTCGCCGACGATGACGCCGTCGCGTTCGATCACCAGGGCAGGCTCCAGCACGTCGGGGCGCTCGAAGATCCGGCGGTAGGCGTCGATGTCCGCGAACGCGCTCGTCACCCACTCGGCCACCTCGGGGAGGCTCCGGAAGGCCCAGGTCGGCTCGATGTCGTCCAGCGACATCCGACGGATCACGAGCCGTTCGGTGCGCAGCGGCCACTCGGCCTTCACCAGCGGATCGGGGCGGGTGTCGATCATGCGCTCACCTTCGCATCTTCCCGCTCCGGGACGCCACCGAGTTCTTCGGGGAGATCGTCGTGGCGTACGACCAAGGAGGTGACCGCGCGGGTGAGGCAGACGTAGAGGCGGCGGAGACCGGTGCCGCGGTCCGGCTCACCGGCGACGATCGCGGCGGGGTCGGAGACGACCACGTGGTCGAACTCGAGGCCCTTCGCCAGCGAGGCCGGGACCAGGTCGAGATGGGCGTCGAACTCGGTCTCCTCGTCTGCTGGCACCCCGATCTCGGCGAAGGCGAGCCCGGCCTCGGTCAGCTCGACGCGGACCGCCGCCAGCGAGGCGTCGGGCACGATCAGGCCCACCGACCCGGGGCGCTCCAACGCGCCGGCGAGCGCCTCGACGACGGTCGAGGTGGTGAAGGTGAGGTCGCCGCGCGCCCGCCGCACCGCGACCGGCGGCTCCAGATCGGGTGCGATGTGGGGGAGGAGCCGGGCGGCGTACGCGATCACGTCGGCCGGCACCCGGAACCCGCGGGTCAGCTGCTCGACATGGCCGTCGGGCTTACCGAGATGAGCCAGCGCATCGGCCCAGGAGGACGAGGCCCACGGTGTGGTCGCCTGGGCCAGGTCGCCGAGGATCGTCAGTGACCCGGTGGTCGAGCGGCGGCCGAGAGCGCGGAGCATCATCGCGGAGAGGTCCTGGGCCTCGTCGGCGACGATGTGGGCCACCGACGGCGTACGGTCGAGCAGGTCGGCGATCTCGTCGAGGAGCACCAGGTCGGCCAGCGACCAGCGGGCCGCTCCGGCCGAGCGGGGCGGTCGCTCCCACAGCAGCGCCTCCTGCTCGGCCTCGTCCAGCACGCCGTCGGCCACCTCCGCCAGCCATGCCGCGTCGGTGAACAGACGGAACAGGACACGCGCGGGCTTCAGATCGGGCCAGAGCGCGGCGGCGTAGTCCTTGACCGGCTTGGTCCGCGCCACCGCATCGTGCACCCGGTCGTCGGGCGAGTCGCCCGATCGCTCCATCTGGACCAGCACCCGGTGAGCGAGCGCGCGGGGGAGCAGGGCGCGGCCCGCGGCGTACCGCAGATCGTTGGCGCGCAGCCCGTCCAGCGCTTCCCGGGCCTCGTAGGACGGCACCCGCCAGCGCCGCGACCCGCGCGGGACGACCAAGGCCTCCTCGGGCTCGCGGACGTGGGACCAGACCGCCCGGCGGAGCACCTCGGCCATGCGTACGTCGCCCTTCAGCGTCGCCACCGGCGCGCTCTCCTCCGTCCGGACCGCGCCGTAGCCGGAGACCAGCTCCGCGATCGTCGCCTGCTTGGCCTCGATCTCGCCGAGCGCGGGGAGCACGTCGCGGATGTAGCGCAGGAACGAGGCGTTCGGCCCGATGATCAGCACCCCGCGCCGGGTCAGCTGGTCGCGGTGTGCATAGAGAAGGTAGGCCGCGCGGTGCAGCCCTACGGCCGTCTTCCCGGTCCCGGGGGCACCCTGCACGACGATCGTCTGCGACAGGTCGGCACGGACCAGGACGTCCTGCTCGGGCTGGATGGTGGCGACGATGTCGCGCATCGGCCCCACGCGGGGTCGCTCGATCTCGGCCTCGAGGATCGCCGAGTGCTCCTGCTCCGACCCGGCGTCGGTGAGCGACTCGTCCTCGAAGGCGGTCAGCTCGCCGTGGGAGAAGCCGTAGCGCCGTCGCCGCTCCAGACCCATCGGAACGGTCCGTGACGCCCGGTAGAACGGGACGCTCACCGGTGCCCGCCAGTCGACCACCATCGGGTCGCCGGCGCTGTCGGTGATGTGTCGCCGGCCGATGTGGAAGCTCTCCTCGCCGGCGGCCTCGGTCCGGTCGATGCGGCCGAAGAAGAGCGGTACGTCCGGATCGTCGGCGAGCTGCTCGAGCCTTCGCGCGAGCGTGGCGTCGAGGATCTCGGCGCTGACCCAGTTTCCGGCGTCGGAGGAGTCCAGCGCTTCCACCCGCCGGCGCATCCGGGCCAGATCCTGCCGGGAAGCGGCCAGGTGGGCCCGTTCGGCCTCGAGATCGTCGTGGGTGGCGGACCCGTCGCTGGGTGCGTCTATGGGCATGACTGGATCATCGCTCCTCCGTCGGCTGCTGGGGTGGTTCGACCGGGCGTGGGGTCAAAGGGTCCAACATAGGCGACCGCCACGCGGCCGCCCAACAGGTTTAACGCGCCGCGTAACGGCCACCTTGCCGGCCACCGGGATGCAACAATTGGCGCGTGAGCCTGTTCGATCGCTTCCGGAACCGCGGGTCGCGCATGAGCCGTCCCACGGGCGAGAGCTACACCGGATCCACCAGGGTGCGCGCTGCGGACTCCACCGACCAGAAGCATCTCGAGCAGTTCGTCGAGACCCGAAGGGGCGTCGAGGGGTTCGTCGAGCCGCGCACCGCCGTCAGCGAGGTGACCCTGCTGCTGGTCGCCCACGACGGCGAGTGGACCCGACGGCGGGTGCCGTCGGCGCAGTGGGCGCACACGTTCGCCAACAAGCACCAGGTCCCGTCCTACGACGCGGCCGTGGTCGGCGTACCGCAGCGGATGCGCGACTACAACCGGCGCCAGAAGCAGCAGGGCACGCAGGGTCAGTAGGCGTCGAGCGCCCGTCGGCCCGACGAACGCCGACGAACTCGGTCGAGACTGTCGGCGCTCGCCACTAGTCTTTGCCGACGTGGGTGACGACCTGATGATCTCGGCGCGCGGGCTGCGCAAGTCCTTCGGCGGCTTCGAGGCGGTGCGCGGCATCGACGTGTCGGTGCGGCCCGGGGTTGCCTACGGATTCCTGGGGCCCAACGGCGCCGGCAAGTCCTCGACGATGCGGATGATCTGCTGCGTCTCGCCGCCGAGCGACGGAGAGCTGCGGGTCTTCGGGATGGACCCGGCCAAGGACGGGCCGAAGATCAAGGCGCGGCTCGGGGTGTGCCCGCAGGAGGACACCCTCGACGTCGAGCTCAACGTCTACGACAACCTCTTCGTCTACGGTCGCTACTTCGGGCTGCCGAGGGCCGAGGTGAAGGGCCGGATCGAGGAGCTGCTCGACTTCGTCCAGCTCACCGACAAGGCCAAGGCGAAGGTCGACGACCTCTCCGGCGGCATGAAGCGGCGCCTGACGATCGCCCGCAGCCTGATCAACCGCCCCGAGATCCTGGTGCTCGACGAGCCGACCACGGGCCTGGACCCGCAGGCGCGCCATGTCATCTGGGACCGGCTCTTCCGGCTCAAGCAGGCGGGCGTCACCCTGCTGCTGACCACCCACTACATGGACGAGGCCGAGCAGCTGTGCGATGAGCTCGTGGTGATGGACCAGGGCCGGATCGTCGCCCACGGCACCCCGCTGGGACTGATCCAGCAGCACTCCACCCGCGAGGTCGCCGAGCTGCGCTTCGGCGTGGGCGAGCACGAGGCGCTCGCCGCCAAGGTGGAGGACCTCGCCGAGCGGATCGAGGTGCTGCCCGACCGGCTGCTGCTCTACAGCGACGACGGCGAGGCGGTCATCGAGGCCGTCCACAGCCGCGACCTGGCGCCGGTGGCCACCCTGGTGCGGCGCGCCTCGCTCGAGGACGTCTTCCTGCACCTGACCGGCCGGACGTTGGTCGACTGATGGCCGACTACGCCGACTCGGGCCCGGCCACCGCGCCGACCGCGCCCTCGGGGCTGGTCGCGGGTGCCCTGCGGATGGTCGACTACTGGCTCACGGTCGTGGCCCGCACCTGGAAGGGCGGGGTGATCACCACCTTCGTGACGCCGTTCTTCTACGTGCTCGCGCTGGGCGTGCTGCTGGGTGGTTTCGTGACGGCCGATCCGGCCACACTCGAGGGCGCGGACTCCTATCTGGCGTTCGTCGCGCCGGGCATGGTCGCCGCCCATGCGATGACGATCGCATTCTCCGAGATGACCTATCCCGTCTACGGCATGGTCAAGTGGCAGCGGATCTATTTCTCGATGATCGCCTCACCGCTGACCGCGTCCCACATCGTGCTGGCCCAGCTGGGCTTCCTGGTGCTGCGCACGCTCTTCGCCTGCGGCGTCTTCCTGCTCGTCCTGGCGCCCTTCGGGGTCTTCGAGACCTGGTGGGGTGTCCTCGTCGCGTGGCTGGCGCAGGGGCTGGTCGTGCTGGCCTTCGGTGCCCCGGTGCTGCTCTTCTCGCTCTCGATCAAGAGCGAGGAGTCCTTCGCGCTGATCTTCCGGCTCGGGATGATCCCGCTGACCCTCTTCTCCGGCACGTTCTTCCCCGTCGCCAACCTGGGGCCGGTGCTGGAGAAGGTCGCGATGGCCTCACCGCTGTGGCAGGGCGTCAACCTGACCCGGATGCTCGCGCTGGGCGAGATCGACTGGGGCCTGGCCGCGATCCACGTCGTCTACCTCGGGTTGCTCAGCGCGGTCTGCTGGTGGTTCGCGGTCCGCCGGCTCGGCGAGAGGCTGGTCTCCTGAGATGGCACTCTTCAATGCTGCCGTGGGCGCCACCGTCGCCCGGCCGCTGCGTGGCGGCGAGGCCGCCCGGCTGCTGCTGTGGCGCAACGTCCTCGTCTACCGGCGGGCCTGGCTGGTGTTCGTCACCGGCTTCCTGGAGCCGGTCTTCTACCTGTTCTCCATCGGGATCGGCGTGGGCGCGATGGTGGTCGGCTTCGAATACGCCGGGAAGCCGGTCGACTACCGCGAGTTCGTCGCGCCCGGCATGATCGCCGCCTCGGCGATGAACGGGTCGCTGCTGGACGCGACGTTCAACTTCTTCTTCAAGC
Source organism: Nocardioides sp. CCNWLW239 (assembly GCF_037137035.1). Lineage (NCBI taxonomy): Bacteria > Bacillati > Actinomycetota > Actinomycetes > Propionibacteriales > Nocardioidaceae > Nocardioides > Nocardioides sp. CCNWLW239. The sequence goes on from NZ_JBBBNW010000003.1 coordinate 313,130, forward strand.
TCAAATACAACAAGCTCTACGACCAGATGCTGGCCACGCCGCTGCGCACCGTCGACATCGCGGTCGGCGAGCTCCTCTGGAACCAGCTGCGCAGCGGGATCTACGTGACGGCGTTCCTGCTGATCATGGTCGCGATGGACCTCGTGCACTCCTGGTGGGCGCTCCTGGTCGTGCCCGCGGCGCTGCTGATCGGGTCGGCCTTCGGAGCCGTGGGCATGGCCCTGACGACCTACATGACCTCCTGGCAGGACTTCGAGAAGGTCACGCTCGCGATGATGCCGATGTTCCTGTTCAGCGCCACCTTCTTCCCGGTCACGGCCTACCCCGAGTGGCTGCGGTGGGTCGTGGAGGTCACGCCGCTCTACCGAGGCGTCGTGCTGTGCCGGGACCTGACCCTCGGGGTGCCGTCGTGGGGCGCGCTGGTCTCGGTGGTCTATCTGCTGGTGTTCGGTGCGATCGGGCTCGTCGTCGTGCGACGGCGGCTCGACTCCCTACTCCTCACCTGACCGGCAGCAACTCGCGTCTCACAGGCAGGATCTCCCTCGTGGCGGAGCGGTCGGGCCGTCAGGATTGAGTCATGACCTACGACGCGATCACGCCCGACACCAAGGACTGGACCTGGGTCCTCGACCGGCCGTGCCCGGAGTGCGGGTTCACCGCCGGAGCGGTGACCGCGGACCAGCTGCCCGAGATCGTGCGGGACAACGCGACGTACTGGGAGGTCTATCTCGCCGGGGACAACGTGCGCGACCGGCCGCAGCCGGGGGTGTGGTCGGCACTGGAGTACGCCGCCCACGTACGTGACGTCCATCGGGTCTTCGCCGAGCGGGTGGCGCTGATGCTGACCGAGGACGAGCCGCAGTTCGCCAACTGGGACCAGGACGCCACCGCCCGAGAGTCCGACTACGCCGGCCAGGACCCCGACGTCGTCGCGGAGGAGCTGATGGACGCCGCCGATCTGGTGGCCACGACCTACGAGAAGGTCCCGCCGGACGCGTGGGGCCGCCGCGGGGTCCGCTCCAACGGCGACGTGTTCAGCATCGAGTCGCTGGGGCGCTACCACCTCCATGACGTCGTCCACCACCTGTGGGACGTACGCTCCGCCGCCAAGCAGGCGACGGTCGCCGCCTACGACGCCAGCGTGGCGACGTACGTCCAGGCCACCTCGTTCTCGGAGCAGACCCGTTCGCTCCTCGACCGGTTCCTGGCCGAGCTCGAGCCCGGCGACCACGTCCTCGAGATCGGCACCGGACCGGGCCACGACGCGAAGGCGCTCGAGGCCGGGGGAGTGCGGGTGCGACGCACCGACATCAGTGAGGGGTTCGTGGCGCACCTGCGCAAGCAGGGGTACGCCGCGGCCTGCCTGGACCCGCTCACCGACGACCTGCGCGACCCGGTTCACCCCGACGACCCCTACGCCGCGGTCTGGGCCTCGGCGACGTTGCTGCACGTGGCCAGGGACGACTTCGGGACGGTGCTCGGGCGGCTCGCCGAGGTCACTCGGCCGGGCGGTGCGCTGCACGTGTCGATGAAGGAGGGTGACGGCGAGGAGTGGACCAACCGCGGCCACGTGGAGGCTCCTCGGCTCTTCGTCTACTGGCGCGAGGCCGAGCTGCGGGCGGCGCTGGAGGCTGCCGGCTGGGAGGTGCTGGAGGTCGGGCACGCCGACGGCCGGCTGGGCGACGTCTGGCTCGACGTGCTCGCCCGCCGGCGTTCCTGAGGCTGAGTAGCATTCGGGGCGATGAGACACACGGAGTTCTGGTCCCGGATGGACGACGCGCTCGGCGCGGGCTACGCGCGAGCGTGGGCGCGCCAGTTCGTGATGGGCGACCTGGGCGGTCGCACCGCCCAGGAGGCGCTCGACGACGGCGTGCCTCCCAAGGAGGTCTGGGCCGCGGTCTGGAAGGCCCTGGAGCTGCCGGCGCGTGAGCGGTGACGCTGGTCGAGCAGTCCGCGGTGGCCGCGGTCCAGAAGCGCACCATTCTCACCCTGGTCGCCACCCAGGCGGTCGGGGCGATGGGGATCACGATCGGCATCGCGACCGCCTCGCTGCTGGCGCGCGACCTGTCCGGCTCGGAGTCGATGGCAGGGCTCTCCCAGACGACCCAGGTGCTGGGTGCCGCGGTGGCTGCGTACGTTCTCGGGCGGGTGATGGATGCACGCGGGCGCCGGTTCGGGCTGCTGGCGGGCTACCTGCTCGGGGCCGCCGGAGGGCTGCTGGCCGTGGTGGCCGGAGTGGTCGGCTCGATGGCGCTGCTGCTGGTCGGCGCGGTGCTGCTGGGCGCGACGACAGCAGCGAACAACGGCGCTCGCTATGCGGCCACCGACCTGGCGCCGGCGACGAGTCGCGCGCGGGCGTTGTCGGTCGTGGTCTGGGCGACCACGTTCGGCGCCGTCGTCGGACCCAACCTGACCGGGGTCGCCGAGCTCTTCACCGATGCGGTCGGGATCCCGGTGCTCACCGGGCCGTTCGCTCTCGGTGCTGTCGCGATGCTGGCGGCGGCGCTGGTGGTCGGGATCTTCCTGCGTCCCGATCCGCTGCTGGTCGCTCGGGAGGGCGCTCCGCCCGCTGAGTCGTCACCGGCGGTCGAGCCTGTCGAGACGACCAGCTGGCGTCGCGCGCTCGCAGTGATCCGGGCGCGGCCCGCGCTCGCGGCGGCGGTGGTCGGACAGGCCGCGGCGCACGCCACGATGGTGGCGGTGATGGTGATGACCCCGCTCCACATGGAGCACGGTGGCGCCGGCCTGGAGATCATCGGCCTGGTGATCAGCGGGCACGTCCTGGGCATGTTCGCCTTCGCACCGGTCGCCGGCTGGCTCGCAGACCGCGTCGGCCGGGCCGATGTGATGGCGCTCGGCGGCGGGGTGCTCCTGGTCGCTCTGGTGCTGTGTGCCGCGGCCCCGGAGGGCAGCTCCGGACGCATCTTCGCCGGGCTCTTCCTGCTCGGCCTCGGCTGGTCGCTGGCGACGATCGCGGCCGCCACCTCGGTCGCGGACCACACTCCGCTGGAGGTGCGTGCCGACGTGCAGGGCACCGCCGACCTGATCATGGGCGTTGCCGCTGCTGCCGCGGGGGCGGTGTCCGGGATCGTCGTCGACGTAGCCGGATATCCGGTGCTCGCGCTCGGCACGATCCTGCTCGTCGTGGTGCTGTTCGGGGCGGCGTACGTGGGACGTCGGACGGCCTGACGTCTGCCGGAGCGGGCAGGGCCGGTGGCCGGCGCCTGCCCGCTCGACATCGTCAGCCCAGGAGCTTCTCCATGGTGTCGATCTCGGCCGTCTGGGACTCGATGATCGTCCCGGCCAGGTCGACGGCGGGCTTGAACCGGCCCTCGTCCTGCTCGGTCTCGGACATCTCGATCGCGCCCTCGTGGTGCTCGATCATCATCGTCAGCCACATGTCGCCGAACTCGGCGTCAGAGGCGTTCTCGAGGGCGTCCATGTCCTCGGCCGACATCATCCCGGGCATGTCGTCGTCCATGCCCTCCATCGCGTCGGACATGCTGCTGTCCTCCTCACCGTGACCCTCGTGACCGCCGTTGACGTGGTCGCGCATGGTCGAGGGCACTTCCTCACCCCACTCCTGGAGCCACCCGGACATGGTCTCGATCTCGGGGCTCTGGGCCGCGCGGATCGAGTCCGCGAGCTCTTGGACCTCGGGCTCGAGCTCGCGGTCCATGGTCAGGTCGACCATCGACAGCGCCTGGGCGTGGTGCTGGATCATGTCGGTCGCGAAGGCGACGTCGGCCTTGTTGTGCTCGGTCTCCGAGAGTTCCTGTGGCTGGGCGCTCTCCTCGCTGCCACCGCAGGCGGACAGTGTCAGCAGCGCGGCCAGGCCTGCCGCCGCCCAGGTTGTGCGGATGAGGTGTCGTTGCGTACGCATCTGTTGTTTCTCCTCGTCATGTGCTGTTCTCGGGCATCGCCGACCCGGCTGCGGACCGAGGCGCGGGCCTCGGATCGCGGCCAGGTCAGGCTGCTCAGCACCTGATGACGGAGTAAGCCCATGCGGAGGGCGGGCCGGTCGCGGGATGGGTGGCGCGGGGCGGGGACACCGTGCTGTGGGACCAGCTGAGGGCCCGGCGGAACCACCAGACGGGCGTACGCCGCCACAACCCGCTCAGGAGCAGCACGCCCGCCGCGAGCAGGAACGCGACGCACATCATCATCGCCGCATGTCCCTCACCGCCAGGGTGATCAGCGGGAGCGGTCGATCCGTGCTCGGCATGGTCGAGAGCATGGGAGTGGTCGACGTGGACCGCGGGCAGGCTCAGCGAGGCGTGCTCGCCACCGGCGCGGGTGCCGTGAAGACTCAACGCGTGCATGGCCAGCAGGCCGGCGACCGTGACCACGACCGCTGCCAGCAGACCGACGCGCGCGACCCGGGTCGTTCGCTGCTGTCGTCGCGCTGCCGTCCACACACAGCACACCCTAAGGAGTCGTCCGCCGTCGGACAAAGCGGGCTCGGGGTCGGGATACCGCTTGCGGACGTATACCCCCATGGGGTATGAATTGCGGAGTAGGAACAGCCAACGATCGAGCAAGGGAGCGACATGACGTCGCACGACGAGCACGCGCACGCCGGACACGACCACGCCGAGCACCAGCACTCGGTGCACGAGGGTCACGGCGACCACGGCGGGCATACCGGACACGGTGGGCACGCCGGGCACGGTGGGCACGCCGGGCACGGTGGCGGGATCAACGCGATGGCGGCGAGCGCCACGCTGCACTGCCTCACCGGGTGTGCGATCGGTGAGATCGCCGGACTGATGATCGGGACTGCGGTCGGGCTGAGCACGGGATGGACGATCGTCCTGGCCGTCACGCTGGCCTTCGTCTTCGGCTACACCCTCTCGACGCTGCCGCTGCTCAAGTCGGGTCTGGCCGTGGGGGCGGCGTTCAGCGTCGTGCTCGCCGCCGACACCCTCTCGATCGCGGTGATGGAGCTGGTCGACAACCTGATCATGGCGCTCATCCCCGGCGCCATGGAGGCGGGCCTGGTCAACGTCGTGTTCTGGGTCGCGATGATGATCGCGCTCTCGGTGGCCTTCCTGGCGGCCTTCCCGGTCAACCGCTACCTGCTCCAGCGAGGCAAGGGGCATGCGCTCACGCATCAGTACCACGGTGCGGAGCCGGTCCGGGAGGGCTTCCGTCGCTTCATCCCGTCGTTCTCCACCGGGGCGCTCGCGGCCGTGATCATCGCGTTCATGCTCGGTGGCCTGTCGGTCGCTGTCGCCGACGAGCTCGGCGGCTCGACCCCTGCGGAGCAGAGCGAGATGCAGGGACACTGAGGACCTGGCCTCCCCGACACGCCCGAACAAGCGTTCGCATCGAACGCTTGTTCGGGTTAGTCTGTCGTGGTAGGTGGAGCGTGGTTCGTGCTATCGACCAGGCAAAAAACCGGGTCGTGAAACACCGTGCCAGAGGGTCCCGTTCAAAACTGTCGGTGGTCCCGTCTAGCGTCTGCCTTGATGACGACGAAGGCACGTGGACAAGCGGCAGGCAAGGGGAAGAAGTCTGCCCCTCAGGAAGGAAAGAACATGGCGGCAGGTGATCGCGAGAAGGCATTGGACGCCGCTCTCGCCAACATCGAGAGGCAATTCGGCAAGGGCTCGGTCATGCGGCTGGGCGACGAGACGAAGGCCCCCCTCGAGGTGATCCCGACCGGCTCGATCGCGCTCGACGTGGCGCTGGGCCTGGGTGGTCTGCCTCGCGGGCGAGTCATCGAGGTCTACGGTCCGGAGTCCTCGGGTAAGACGACGGTCGCGCTGCACGCCGTGGCCAACGCCCAGCGCGCCGGCGGCATCGTGGCGTTCATCGACGCCGAGCACGCGCTCGACCCGGAATACGCGAAGAACCTCGGCGTCGACACCGACGCCCTGCTGGTCTCCCAGCCGGACTCGGGTGAGCAGGCGCTGGAGATCGCCGACATGCTGATCCGCTCGGGTGCGCTCGACCTGATCGTCATCGACTCCGTCGCGGCGCTGGTGCCGCGCGCCGAGATCGAGGGCGAGATGGGTGACAGCCACGTCGGTCTGCAGGCTCGACTGATGAGCCAGGCCCTGCGGAAGATGACCGGTGCGCTCAACAACTCCGGCACGACGGCCATCTTCATCAACCAGCTGCGCGAGAAGATCGGCGTGATGTTCGGCTCGCCCGAGACCACGACCGGTGGTCGAGCGCTGAAGTTCTACTCCTCGGTGCGACTCGACGTGCGCCGGATCGAGACGCTCAAGGACGGCACCGACATGGTCGGCAACCGCACCCGCGTCAAGGTCGTGAAGAACAAGGTGGCCCCGCCGTTCAAGCAGGCCGAGTTCGACATCATGTACGGGAAGGGCATCTCCCGCGAGGGCGGCCTGATCGACGTCGGTGTCGAGGCTGGCCTGGTCCGCAAGGCCGGCGCTTGGTACACCTACGAGGGTGACCAGCTCGGTCAGGGCAAGGAGAACTCGCGCAACTTCCTCAAGGACAACCCCGACCTGGCCAACGAGCTGGAGAAGCGGATCCTGGAGAAGCTCGGCGTCGTGCCGACGGTCGAGGCTGAGAGCACGCCCGCGGCCGAGCCCGCCGGCGTCGAGGACTTCTAGGCCCCTCCGACCCCGTGGCTTCGTCCAAGCGTGACCGCTCGTCCACCCAGGATCCCTGGGTGGACGAGCGACCCGCGCCCGACTGGCTCGGAGACGTCTCCCTCGGCGTCGAGGCATGGGCCGGCAAGACCCCCACGGTCGAGCCGTCGCCCCCGTCGGTCGAGCCGTCGTCGCGACGACGGAGCGACGACGTGTCGAGGCCAACACGGTCGCGTCGACGGCAGAGCCGCCCGGCCGACCCCGCAGACCCCAGGAACGATCCCGAGCCCGACCACGAGGCGATCGCCCGCAAGATCCTCCTCGACGCCCTGACCGGCCAGGCGCGCAGCCGCAAGGAGCTCGCCGACAAGCTGGAGAAGAAGGAGGTCCCGGCCGCGCTGGCGACTCGGCTGCTGGACCGCTTCGAAGAGGTCGGCCTGATCGATGACGAGGCCTTCGCGAAGGCCTGGATCGCCAGCCGCCAGCCCGGAAAGGGCCTCGCGCGTCGTGCTCTGGCCCAGGAGCTGCGGCGCAAAGGCATCGACGACGAGGTGGCCCGCGACGCCCTCGACGAGATCGACCCCGACGACGAGCGCGAAGCCGGCCGCCGGATGGTGCGGCGCAAGCTGCGCTCCCTGGAACGCTTCGACGACCAGACCAAGACCCGGCGTCTGGTCGGGATGCTCGCCCGCAAGGGATACGGCGCCGGTGTGGCCTACAGCATCGTTCGCGAGGAGCTCTCGCTCGCCGATGACGATGACGCCGGTGGTCTCGTGTCAGAATCCGATCTGTGAGTGAGCAGCAAGAGCGCGAGATCCTGACCTACGACCTCTTCGGCACCGCGGTGCGCGACATCGCCCAGCAGGTCGTCGACAGCGGCTACGAGCCCGACATCGTGCTCTCCATCGCCCGTGGCGGTCTCGCCCTCGGGATGGGCCTGGGCTATGCGCTCGACGTGAAGAACCTGTCCGCGGTCAACGTGGAGTTCTACACCGGCGTCAACGAGCGTCTCGAGGTCCCGATGATGCTCCCGCCGACCCCTGCGGCCGTCGACCTGACCGGGATGAAGGTGCTCATCGCCGACGACGTCGCCGACACCGGCAAGACGCTGGAGATCGTCCACGACTTCTGCGAGGGCCATGTGGCCGAGGCCCGCACCGCGGTGATCTTCGAGAAGCCGTGGACGGTGATCAACGCCGACTACGTCTACAAGAAGACCGACCGCTGGATCGACTTCCCGTGGTCCTCCCAGCCGCCCCTCGTCGACCGCCGCGGCGGCCTGGCTCACTGACCCGCCAGCGTTAGCCTGAGGGCATGTTCACGCCGGTCGCTGTCCATACCGGGACCCAGCGCCTCGGCGGGGTGACGCGCCCGGGGGAGAGCTGGGCGGCGGCGGCGACGAGGATCGCCGGGCGACCTGCGTACGCTGTCGACCTCTCGGGCGAGGTGAAGGAGTTCTCCTCCGACCCGATGCCGGTGGTGGCGCTGCGGCCGATGACCCGCGGCGACCTCCCGCACCTCGTCCGGTGGCTCAACGCAGAGCACGTGCACCGCTGGTACTCCGTCGACGGTGACCCCACGCCCGAGTGGGTGGCCGAGAACTACGGGCCTGACATCGACGGCACGACGCCGGTGACCTTCTGGGTGATCGAGGTCAACGGGCGCTCGGTCGGCTTCTGCCAGGACTACCGGATCAGCGACGAACCCGATTACGCCCTGCTCACGCCCGACCCGGACGCGATCGGCTTCGACTACGCGATCGGCGAGCCGGCCTTCGTCGGCCGTGGCATCGGGCCGCGGATGGCCTGGGTCTGGCTCACCTCGATCCCGCGCCGCTATCCCGGTGCGACGACCTGTTTCGCCGCGCCCGACCACCGCAACGCCGCCTCCTTGCGGATGCTCGACAAGGTGGGCTTCGAGCGGGGCACCTGGTTCGACGAGCCGCAACCCGACGGCTCGACGACCACGATGGTCGGCTGCTCGCTGGATCTTCGGCGCGTACTCGGGTAAGCCGCTCCGCTCGCCACGGTCGCGGGCCTATCGTCGGGACATGAGCGAGTGTCAGCGAGCGACAATCAGCCTCAGGCCGTCGCATCCGTATCCTTTCCATTTCCCAACGGAGGCGACGGCATGAGCCTTCTCGACGAGCTGCGGCTGCCGGCCGGACCGGTGGACCTACGGACGTACGACACCAACTCCGCCCCCGGCGTCGGCGCCGACAAAGTGACCGGCAAGCAGGTGCTCGCCGAGCTGGGCCCGACGCTGATCGAGCTGCAGACCAAGCTGTTCGCGTCGAAGGAGGGCGACGACCCGAGGCGGGTGCTGCTGGTCCTGCAGGGGATGGACACCTCCGGCAAGGGCGGCGTGCTCAAGCACACCGTTGGACTGGTCGACCCGGTGGGTGTGAAGATCACCAGCTTCAAGGCGCCGACCGAGGAGGAACGGGCCCAGGACTTCCTGTGGCGGATCGAGAAGGCGGTGCCGGAACTCGGCTACCTCGGTGTCTTCGACCGTTCCCACTACGAGGACGTGCTGATCGGCCGCGTCCGCGAGCTCGCCTCCCCGTCGGAGATCGAGCGCCGATACGGAGCGATCAACGACTTCGAGAAGCGGCTGGCCGAGGACGGCACCGTGATCCTCAAGTGCATGCTGCACATCTCGCCCAAGGAGCAGAAGAAGCGCCTCCTGGCCCGGCTGGAGGACCCGACCAAGCACTGGAAGTACAGCCCCGGCGACATCGACGAGCGTCAGCTGTGGGACCGTTACCAGGAGGCGTACGAGATTGCGCTGGAGCGCACCAACACCGAGTACGCTCCGTGGTACCTCGTGCCGAGCGACAAGAAGTGGTATCGCAACCTGGCGATCGGCGAGCTGCTCCTGGAGACCCTGGACCGGCTCGATCTCGACTGGCCCGCGCCCAGCTTCGACATCGCCGAGGAGAAGAAGCGACTGGAAGAGGACACCATCTCGTGAGTCTGGAGACGGTGCGGGTGACGAGATATGTCACTCCGCTCCGGGAGGGCGGCAGCCTGCCCGGGATCGTGGAGGCCGATGACCTCGGCACCTATGTCTGCAAGTTCCGTGGCGCCGGTCAGGGGCTGCGGGTGCTGGTCGCGGAGGTGATCGTCACCGGCCTGTGCCGGGCGCTCGACATCCCGACCCCCGAACAGGTCGTGCTCGACCTGGATCCCGAGATCGCGCGCTACGAGGCCGACGAGGAGGTCCAGGACCTCCTCAACGTGAGCGCCGGCCTCAACCTCGGCATCGACTTCCTGGCGGGTGCGTTCGGCTACGACGCCGCCTACGCGCCCGACCCGGCGCTGGCGGGCCGGATCCTGTGGATGGACGCTCTGATCGCCAACGTCGACCGCTCATGGCGCAACCCCAACATGCTGCTGTGGAACGGTGCCCTCTACGTCATCGACCACGGGGCCTCGCTCTACTTCCACCACGTCTGGCCCGGGGGAGGCGGCGATCCGGCGCGCTACGCAGCGCAGCCGTTCGACACCTCCGAGCACATCCTGCGTGCCTTCTCCGCCGAGGCGCTCGCCCAGAACGACGACCTCGCTGCGCGTCTGGACGACGCGGTGCTGGAGAAGGTGCTCGCCGACGTACCCGACGAGTGGCTCGAGCCGGTCCCCGGCTACGGCACCCCCGAGTCGCTGCGCGAGCGCTACGTCGCGTTCCTGCGCGCCCGCCTCGACGGCGGGCGTCCGTGGCTGCCCGCGGCCGAGCCCGCGCAGGGGGCGTGATGGACGCCTACCAGTACGTCGTGCTCCGCTGCGTACCCCGTCCCGAACGCGAGGAGTTCCTCAACGTCGGCGTCGTCCTCTACTGCCCCGAGCAGAAGTTCCTCGCCGCCCGCTGGGCGCTGGACGAGCAGCGCCTGGCGACCTTCGCTCCGGGGCTCGACCTGTCTCTCGTGCGTGCCGCGCTGGAGTCGGTGGATCTGATCTGCGCAGGTGCGGCCCACGCCGGCTTCGGCGCGGGCATCCGTTCCACGGCCTACGGCATCCGGGCACTCTCCGACAACGAGTCCGCCCGCTTCGGCCTCCTCAAGGCGCCGAAGAGCACCGTCCTCCAGCCCGGCCCCGTCCACGGCGGCATGACCAGCGACGCTGCCGCCGAGCTCGAGCGCGTCTTCGCCCACCAGATCGCCTGATCGTCGAGGCGTCACCCCGGTCGGCCGAGACGTCAAATGCGTCGGCCGAGTGGTCACTGAAATGACCACTCGGCCGACGCGAGTGACGTCTCGGCTGGGTCGGATCAGACCGGGACGAGTTCGACCGCGCCGACGGCGTAGCGGGCCAGGATGGTGCGGGCCACCTCGGGGTGGGCGCCCATCGGGTCGCTGACCGCGACGGCGCCGGCCTCGAGCGCGAGCTCCTTGGCCCGGTCGGGCAGCTGCCCGGGAGCCAGGAAGAGCATGCCGACGGCGATGTGGCGGCGACCCTCGGCGCGGAAGGCACGGACGGCCTCGCCGGTCGCGGGCGGAGCGGCCGAGGCGTACGCAGCCACGACCGGCAGCTTGTGGTGGGCACCCCAGATCCGGGCCAGTCGGGCCACCGACTGGTTGGCCAGCGAGTCCGAGGAGCCGGCGGCGGCCAGGACCAGCGCGTCGAGCTCGCGGACCCGGGCGGCCTTGAGGGAGGCCCGCAGGCGCTCGTCGAGCACCTGCAGGAAGACGCTCTCGAGGCCGAGGATCGCGCTGGTGTGGATGCGCAGGCCGGAGTGGCGCGCAGTGGCCTCGGCGATGACCGAGGGTACGTCGACGCGGGCGTGGAATGCCTCGGTCAGCAGGAGCGGCACGACGACGATCTCGTCGTGGCCGGCCTTGACCAGCTTGTCGATGACGGCCTGGAAACGCGGCCGGGAGTGGTCGAGGAAGGCGGCTTCGATGCGGAGGTCGGGGCGCAGGGCGCGCACCTCGGCGATCAGGGCGTTGATGGTCGCGGCGGACTGCGGATCGCGGCTGCCGTGAGCCAGGGCTACCAGAGCGGGAGCTGCCATTGTCTTCATCCTTCGGTGTTGCAGGGAAAGTCTGTGGTGTTCTGCGCCTTCGGGCGGCGCGGCCGGTTCAAGCGTGGATTCCGCACTCGGTCTTGCCGGTGCCGGCCCATCGCCCGCTGCGCGGGTCCTCACCGGGGGCGACCCGGCGGGTGCACGGCGCGCAGCCGATCGACGGATAGCCGTCATAGACGAGCGGGTTCACGAGTACGCCGTTGTCCTCGATATATCGCTCGACCTGCTCGTCGGACCATCGCGCCATCGGCGAGACCTTGACCTTCTGGCGTTTGGCGTCCCAGCCGATCACCGGCGCGATGACCCGGTTCTTGGTCTCCGCGCGGCGCAGGCCGGTGGCCCAGGCGTCGTAGGAGGCGAGCGAGTCGGCCAGCGGCTTGACCTTGCGAAGCGCGCAGCACAGGTCGGGGTCGGTCCGGTAGAGGTCCTTGCCGTATTCGGCGTCCTGCTCCGCCACGCTCTGCACGGGGGTGATCGTCAGCAGGTTGACCGGCATGGTCGCCTCGACGGCGTCGCGGGTGCCGATCGTCTCGATGAAGTGGTAACCGGTGTCGAGGAAGACCACGTCGATCCCGGGGACGACCTTGGAGGCCAGATGCGCGAGGACCGCGTCGCCCATCGACGACGTGATCGCGAACCGCTCACCGAAGGTGGCCGCGGCCCACTCGATGATCGTCTCGGCCGGGGCGAGCTCGAGCTCCGCGCCCCAGTGGGACACGATCTCGCGCAGCTCCTCGGGCGTTCGTCCCTCGGTGTCCACCGCGCGATTGGCCCGGGCGGCTGCTGTGCTGACACTCATCGGTGCGCCTCCTTCGTGGTTGCCCGAGAGATCTGCCCCAGTGACTTCAGCTGGAAGGCCCGCAGGCAGGCGCGGCACTCCCAGGACCCGTGCGTCGCCTCGTGCGGCCACAGGTCGGTCTCCCCGCAGAACGGGCAGTGGAACGGGGTGCTGGCACGTGAGGTCATGCAGGCACCTCGTCCAAGGTCTTCTCGCCACGGAGCAGCACTTCGTCGGCGCGCGCGGTCCAGGCCGAGAAGGTCTCGTCCTGCTCGCGGTCGGCGAGGTAGTTGACCACCAGCGCCGAGATGTAGTCGTCGAGCCCGGCCGAGGTCACCTTGTGCGCCCGCAGCTTGCGCCCGAAGTTGGCGGTCAGCCCGGTCGCACCGCCCAGGTGCACCTGGAAGCCCTCGACCTGGTTGCCGTCGTCGTCGAGGACCAGCTGGCCCTTGAGGCCGATGTCGGCGACCTGGGTGCGGGCGCAGGCGTTGGGGCAGCCGTTGACGTTGACGGTGATGGAAGCATCGAGCTCGGGGAACCGCGACTCGAGCGAGGAGATCAGGTCGCGGGCCCGGTCCTTGGTGTCCACGATCGCGAGCTTGCAGAACTCGATGCCGGTGCACGCCATCGTGTTCTGGCGCCAGTTGGAGGGCCGGGCGGAGAAGCCGATGGCATCCAGGTCGGTGACCAGGTCCTCGACGACCGCGGGGTCGACCCCGATGAGCACGATCTTCTGGTACGGAGTGAGCCGAGCGCCCTCGACGGCGAACTTCTCCATGACGCCGGCGAGCTCGACCAGGTGGGTGCCGGAGATGCGGCCGGCGATCGGGGCCAGGCCGACGTACTTCTTGCCGTCCTTCTGGTCGTGGATGCCGACGTGGTCGCGGTGACCCAGCGGCGACTCGGGGGAGGGGTTGGAGACGAGCGGACGCTCCAGGTACTCGTTCTCGAGCACCTCGCGGAACTTCTCCTTGCCCCAGTCGGCCACCAGGAACTTCAGCCGCGCCCGCGAGCGCAGCCGGCGGTAGCCGTAGTCGCGGAAGATGCCCGCGACACCGGCCCACACGTCGGCGACCTCCTCGAGCGGCACCCACACGCCGAGCTTCTCGGCCAGACGCGGGTTGGTGGAGAGACCACCGCCGACCCAGACGTCGAAGCCGGGACCGTGTTCGGGGTGGACGGTGCCGACGAAGGCGATGTCGTTGATCTCGGGCGCCACGTCGTGGGACGGGTGGCCGGTCAGCGCGGTCTTGAACTTGCGCGGGAAGTTCGAGAAGGCCGGGTCGCCCAGGTAGCGGGACTCGATCTCGCGCAGCGCCGAGGTGCCGTCGATGATCTCGTCGGCAGCGACGCCGGCGACGGGCGAGCCGAGGAACGGGCGCGGCGAGTCACCGCACGCCTCGGTCGAGTGCAGCCCGACCTCCTCGAGGCGCGACCAGATCTCCGGGACGTTCTCGATCTCGATCCAGTGGTACTGGATGTTCTCGCGGTCGGTGATGTCGGCGGTGTCCCGAGCGAAGTCGATGCCGATCTGACCGAGCGTGCGCACCGCGGCGGAGGAGAGCAGCTTGCCGTCGGAGCGGACCCGCATCATGAAGTAGCGGTCGTCGAGCTCCTCTTCCTCGAGGATCGCGGTCTTGCCGCCGTCGATCCCGGGCTTGCGCTGGGTGTAGAGCCCGAACCAGCGGAACCGACCGCGCATGTCTGCCGGGTCGATCGAGTCGAACCCCCGCTTGGAGTAGGTGTAGAGGATCCGGTCGCGAACGTTGAGCGGGTCGTCGTTCTTCTTCGACTCCTCGTTCTTGTTCAGCGGCTCGGTGTAGCCGAGGGCCCACTGACCCTCGCCCTTCTTGGGTCGCGGGATCTCGGTCCGGGTGGCGCGCTTGGCCTGAAACCGGTTGTCGCTCATGTCAGAGAAACCTTTGCGTCGGTCGTGGACGCACGGCGGAGCAGGGACGTGCTCGCGGCGAGCGCCCGGGATGTCTGTCGGGCGGCGGGCCAGCGGCTCGACGCGTGAAATTGCGGAGCGCTGGGCGTCAGTGGCGCCAACAGATCGAGCTGCGGATGCGGCAATAGTCCACGTGGCGTCGAACCACGAGGTGCGCATGTGTTGCAGCAGTGACCATGTCAAGGAGTCTCAGGTAGCGGACGGTCTGCACGCAATCCGGAATCCCGATATATGAGACGTCGGTCCGGTATGTGGGACGTTCCCGCTTGTTCACGCGGCGGATGTGGCCGAGGTCACCCCTTGGTCACGATCTGCCAACTCCCTGGAGTGGCCGAACATTCCCGCAGACGGTGATAGGTGACCTGCACGGCCCACTGGTGGACCACGATGCTGCTCTCGTCCGCGCGGCTGACTAGGCTGTGATCCATGAGCGATCTGTCTGCCCCGGTGAATTCAGGCACTGTGAGTTCTGCCTACAACCAAGCCCTCGAGGTCATCGCCTCCGTGGAGCCCCGCATCGCCGAGGCGACCAAGCAGGAGCTCGCCGACCAGCGAGCCAGCCTCAAGCTGATCGCGAGCGAGAACTACGCGAGCCCCGCCACGCTGATGACGATGGGCACCTGGTTCTCTGACAAGTACGCCGAGGGCACCGTCGGTCACCGCTTCTACGCCGGCTGCCAGAACGTCGACACCGTCGAGTCGATCGCCGCCGAGCACGCCCGCGAGCTCTTCGGCGCCGAGTACGCCTATGTGCAGCCCCACTCCGGCATCGACGCCAACCTGACGGCCTACTGGGCGATCCTCGCCCACCGCGTCGAGGGCCCGTGGCTGGAGAAGATGGCCGTCAAGAACATGAACGAGCTCTCCGAGGCGGACTGGGAGACGCTGCGCGCCGAGCTCGGCAACCAGCGCCTGCTCGGCATGAGCCTGGACGCCGGCGGCCACCTCACCCACGGCTTCCGCCCCAACATCTCGGGCAAGATGTTCCACCAGAACCAGTACGGCACCGACCCCGAGACCGGCCTGCTCGACTACGACGCCCTGCGCGCCAAGGCACGCGAGTTCCAGCCGCTGATCATCGTGGCCGGCTACTCCGCCTACCCGCGCCGGGTGAACTTCGCCAAGATGCGCGAGATCGCCGACGAGGTCGGCGCCACCCTGATGGTCGACATGGCCCACTTCGCCGGCCTCGTCGCCGGCAAGGTGTTCCAGGGCGAGGAGAACCCGGTTCCCTACGCCGACGTCGTCACGAGCACCTCCCACAAGTCGCTCCGCGGCCCGCGCGGCGGCTTCATCCTGGCCACCGAGGAGTACGCCCCGAGCGTCGACCGCGGCTGCCCGATGGTCCTCGGCGGCCCGCTCTCGCACGTGATGGCCGCCAAGGCCGTCGCCTTCGCCGAGGCGAAGCAGGAGAGCTTCCAGGCATACGCCCAGGACGTGGCCGACAACGCCAAGAGCCTCGCCGAGGGCTTCCTCAAGCGCGGCGCCAAGCTGGTCACCGGCGGCACCGACAACCACCTCGTCCTGCTGGACGTGACGAGCTTCGGCCTCACCGGCCGCCAGGCGGAGTCGGCGCTGCTCGACTCCGGCGTGGTCACCAACCGCAACTCGGTCCCGGCCGACCCCAACGGCGCCTGGTACACCTCGGGCATCCGCCTCGGCACCCCGGCCCTGACCACCCGCGGCTTCGGCGCCGACGAGTTCGACCGCGTCGCCGAGCTCATCGTCGACGTGCTGTTGAAGACCACCCCAGGCACCACGAAGGCCGGCGGTCCGTCCAAGGCGTCCTACGCCATCGAGGACGGCGTCGCCGACAACACGAAGGCCGCCGCGGCGGAGCTGCTCGCCAAGTTCCCGCTGTACCCCGGTCTCGACCTCGTCTGATCCCATGAGCGAGCGTCAGCGAGCGGCAATCAGCCTCAGGCCGCCACGTCCGTATGATCGCGCTTGCGCTACGGTCGTGGCGGCATGAGTGCTCCGAAGCGACCGAGCTCGATCCCTGGCGCGGAGGCCCCTGAGAAGGTGGTCCCGACCGCAGAGGTACGTGTCGTCACCGAGGAGGAGTGGCCAGCGCTGAAGAAGGTGCGCCTGGCCGCCCTCCAGGACACCCCGAGAGCGTTCTGGGCGTCCTACGACGAGGTGGTCACCTGGCCCGACGAGCGTTGGCGGCTGTGGGCGGCCTCGGGTGCCGCCTACATCGCCTGGCTCGGCGAGAAGCCCTCGGGCCTCGCCGCCGGGATCATCCACGACGACGAGCACCACCTGATCAACATGTGGCTCGCGCCCGAGGCGCGCGGTCATGGTCTCGCGGAGGGCCTCATCCAGGCCGTCGCCGGCTGGGCGCGTCGGGACGGCGCCACCGTGCTGACCCTGTGGGTCGTCGACGGCAACGAGTCCGGGCGCCGCCTCTACGAGCGTCTCGGCTTCGAGCTCACCGGTGAGACCCAGCCCTTCCCCGAGGGCGACCCGCGCACCGAGTCGAAGATGGCCCTGCGCCTCACCTGACCTCGGTCCCGACCACTAGAATCGGCCCGGTGACGGACGATGTCGAGGTCAGTGCGCTGGCCATCAACGTGAGCATCCCGGACGACCTGCAGTGGACCGACAGCAGACGGGACGTGGCGTTCCGGCTCACCACGCTCAACGTACGCCTCCTGCCCGACGGCCGCCTCGCCGCCAAGGCCTACGGCCGTCCGGTCGAGGGAGGCCGCGGCGCCTACACCTCGTTCCCGGTGCCCGACCGGCCCGAGCTGACCGGGCTCATCGGGGAAGCGGCGAAGGTCGCCGCGGAGCGCTGGCGCGCGGCGTACGCTCCGGAGCATGACGCCCGCTGAGGTCGACGCCTACCTGGCGACCCTGGACGGTTGCCGCCACAAACCGCGCGGCTGGTACGTCCACGATCGCCTGGTCGCCAGGCTCGTCGATCCGACGACGCTGCTCGTCCGGGTTCCGATCGAGCGACGCGAGGAGCTGATCGGACGCTGGCCGGAGGCGTTCGGCATCCCGCCGAGGCTCGAGGCGCACCACAAGATCGAGGTCTACCTCGACCGCGCCGCCCCCGACGCCGTGCGCGAGGCGATCCGGATCGCGTGGGAGTTCCAGCGCTGAAGGCGCCGGCGCGTTTGTGGAAACCGGCCCGGCGCTATGCCGGCTTGCGCCACACCGAGACGTGGCTCAGGGACTCGCTGGTGAACGCGGAGCGGTCCCAGCCGCCGTACCTCGCCTCCAGCGTCATGCCGGCGAGCCGGGCCATCAGGTCGCACTCGGCCGGCCAGATGTAGCGATGGTGGGAGGCGCCGCGTCGGTAGGTCTCGCCGTCCTTGGTGAAGTGGTGCGAGGTCAGCAGCTGTGTGGCGGTGTCCATGGTGTCGAGGCCGACGTGACGGTCGGAGACGTCGAACGTGGTCGCCACCGAGGTCGGTGGCAGCAGCCGCAGCGTCGGCACCCACAGCTCGATCACGAACCTTCCTCCCGGCGCCAGATGCCGGGCGGCGTTGGCGAAGCAGGCGACCTGCTCGTCCTGGGTCAGCAGGTTGGAGATCGTGTTGTAGACCAGGTAGACCAACGAGTACGTCCCCACCCCGGGCGCTTCGGCGGCAGCCATGTCGCCGACGACGACCGGGATCTCCTCCTCGGTGACCTTGCGCCGCAGGACGTCGACCATCGGCTGGGAGAGCTCGATGCCGGTGACCGGCACAACCAGGTCCCGCAGAGGTACGCCGATCCGCCCCGTTCCGATGGCGAGCTCGAGCGCGGGGCCGCCGTCGGCGACCTCGGCCAGGAAGCGGGCGACCGGTCCGGTCACCTCCGGTGAGTTGACCCAGTCGTCCGGGTCGTCGTAGCTCTCGGCCGTGTCGCGGGTCCACAGGTCGCTGCTCGTCATGGGCATCGACTCTGCCGGTCGGAGTGCCCCGCGCGCGAACGATTTACCGCCAGGAGTAGCCGACCTCGGGCCGACCGCCGCCGGGCCCGTAGCGGACCCCGCGCGTGGCCAGGCCCTGGTCGGCCAGGTGCTCGAGATAGCGCCGAGCGGTCACCCGTGACGCCCCGACCACGGCGGCGACCTCGCTCGCGGAGAGGTCGCCGCCGGCCTCGCGCAGCGCGGCCGTGACCGCCCGCAGCGTCTCCGCGCTCATGCCCTTCGGCAACGGAGTGCTGCCGGTGGGGCGCAGGGACCCGAGGAGCTGGTCGACCTCGTCCTGCACGACCTCCTCGGGAGCGGCGTCGAGGCGGGCGCGGTAGTCGGCGTACTGCTCGAGCTTGTCCCGGAAGGTCGCGAACGTGAACGGCTTGAGCAGGTAGAGCACGACTCCCTGGACGACGGCCTGACGCACCACCTTGGTGTCCCGCGCGGCGGTCACCGCGATCACGTCGCACAGGTGCCCGGCGGCCCGGAGCCTGCTGAGCAGCCCGAGCCCGTGGCCGTCGGGCAGGTTCATGTCGAGCAGGATCAGGTCCACCGGGGCGCCGGCGTCGCGGGCAGCGTCGAGGGCGCGCATCGCCTCCCGCGCCGAGCGCGCGACCCCGGCCAGGGCGAAGCCCGAGACCCGCCCGACGTACTCGGCATGCGCCTCGGCGGCCAGCCCCTCGTCCTCGACGACCAGCACCCGAACGGTCATGCTGCCGCCTCCGTGATGAGAGCAGCAGCGTACGGAACCGGGGGCATGAGCCCGATGGTCGCTCGCAGTCGCTCGTTCATGAGTCCACCTCCGTGGCGAGGGTGACCATGAACTCGGCGCCACCGAGGTGCGAGCGGCCGACGCTGACCGTGCCGTCGTGGCGTCGCGCGATCTGGCCGACCAGGGCGAGACCCAGCCCGCGGCCCGTGCCGGGCTCGGCCTTCGTGGTCCATCCGCGATCGAGGACGCGTGCGGAGGCGGCGGCGTCGAGGCCCGGTCCGCTGTCGCCCACCCGGACCGTGAGGGTGTCACCCTCGCCGGTGAGGCGGACCTCGATCTGGCGGGGTTCCACGTCGGCGACGGCATCGAAGGCATTGTCGACCAGGTTGCCCAGCACGGTCACCAGGTCGCGAGACGCGACGCCCGAGCCAGGTGGCAGCTCGCCTTCGATGCGCAGCTCGATGCCGCGCTCGGCCGCCTCGGCCGACTTGCCGAGCAGGAGTGCGGCGACGATGGGGTCCTCGACGGCGCCGACGACCTGGTCGGTGAGCAGCTGGGCGACCTGCAGCTCCTCGGTGGCGAACTCGACGGCTTCGTGGGATCTGTCCATCTCGATGAGCGACACCACGGTGTGCAGGCGGTTGGCCGCCTCGTGGTTCTGCGACCGGAGGGACTCGGTGAGCCGGCGTACGACCTCGAGCTCCCCGGTCACCGACCGCAGCTCGGTGTGGTCGCGCAGCGTCACCACGGCGCCGACGTCACGTCCGTCCCACCGGGCGGGGGCCGAGGAGACCACCAGCATCCGCTCGCCCGCGAGGTAGAGGTCGTCCGACTCGGCGGTGCGGCCGCGGGCGGCGGCGACCAGCCCGGGTGCCAGGCCGAGATCCTCGATCCGGGTGCCGACCACGTCCTCGGGGAGCGCCAGGAGCCGTCGTGCCTCGTCGTTGACCAGCTGGACGCGACCCTCCCCGTCGAGCAGCAGCAGGCCCTCGCGGACGGAGTGGAGGACGGCGGAGTAGTACTCGTACATCCGCGCCAGCTCGCGCTCACCCATGCCGTGGGTGAGCCGGTGCAGGCGCCGGCTCAGCAGCCAGGCACCGGCCAGACCGGCGGCCAGCACGAGAGCGCCGCACAGCAGCACGATCCCGACGTCGCGCTTGAGCCCGCGGTTGATGTCGCTGACCGTGATGCCGACCGACACCAGCGCGACGACCTCACCGTCGTCCTCGACCGGCACCACCGCCCGGACCGACGGCCCGAGCGTGCCCGTGTACTCCTGGGTGAACACCTCGCCGTCCGGCGCGCCGCCGAGGTCACCGACGAACTTCCCGCCGATCTGGTCAGGGTCGGTATGGGTGTAGCGGGTGCGGTCGAGGGCCATCACGACGACGAAGTCGGTGTCGGTGTCGCGGCGTACCTCCGTCGTCCACGGCTGGAGGCTTGTCGTCGGTTCGTCGCCGCTCAGGGCGGTGGTGAGGGTGGGCGAGTCGGCGACGGTCTCAGCCACGGCCACGGCGCGCTGCGTGGCGCGACTGTAAGAGTCGCGACGGGCATCGTAGGACGCCATCAGGATGCCGGTGACGACCAGCAGAAGCACTGTGCCGAACTGCAGGAGCAGGACCTGCTGGGCCACCGGACGGTCGCGGAGTCCGCGAGGTAGGGGCAGCGGGACACGAGGCACGTCCTCATTCTGGCCCACCTCGGCGGCATCCCCGAGATGCGGCGTCGGCGTCGCGAACACAACGAACACAACAGTGACGGTCGTCACGTTCTGCCGGAGAGTTGCCCGGGTTGCCTTGGAGGGCACCGGACGCAGCGGACCAGGAGGAACGATGAGTACGACCAGCAGCGAGACACGACCCAAGAAGGACCGGACACACTATCTCTACATAGCGGTGATCGTCGCGGTGCTGCTCGGCATCCTGGTCGGGCTGGCCGCCCCGTCGTTCGCGGTGCAGCTGAAGCCGATCGGGACCGCGTTCGTGAACCTGATCAAGATGATGATCCAGCCGATCATCTTCTGCACGCTGGTGATCGGGGTCGGCTCCGTGGCCAGCGCGGCCAAGGTCGGCAAGGTCGGCGGCCTGGCGCTGGCGTACTTCATCGCGATGTCGACCGTCGCCCTCGCCATCGGTGTGATCGTCGGCAACCTCATCGACCCGGGCACGGGCCTCCAGATCAGCTCGGACGCGTCCAGCGCGGGCCAGGAGGCCGCCTCGGAGGGTCACGGGAGCACCACGGACTTCCTGCTCAGCATCATCCCGACCAGCCTGTTCTCGGCGCTGACCTCCGGCGTGGTGCTGCAGACCCTGCTCGTCGCACTGCTGGTCGGGTTCGCGCTCCAGCGGATGGGCGAGTCCGGCAAGCCGATCCTCAACGCGATCATCGCGATCCAGAACCTGATCTTCCGTGTGCTCGCGATGATCATGTGGGCTGCCCCGG
Source organism: Nocardioides sp. CCNWLW239 (assembly GCF_037137035.1). Taxonomy (NCBI): domain Bacteria; kingdom Bacillati; phylum Actinomycetota; class Actinomycetes; order Propionibacteriales; family Nocardioidaceae; genus Nocardioides; species Nocardioides sp. CCNWLW239. The sequence goes on from NZ_JBBBNW010000003.1 coordinate 334,508, forward strand.
TCGGTGCCTTCGGCGCCATCGCCGGTGTCGTGGGGGAGACCGGTGTCGACGCGCTCAAGAGCCTCGCGGTGATCATGATCGCCTTCTACCTCACCTGCGGGATCTTCGTTTTCGTCATCCTCGGCGCGCTGCTCAAGCTGGCCACCGGCGTCAACCTGTTCAAGCTGCTCAAGTACCTCGCCCGCGAGTTCCTGCTGATCCTCTCCACCAGCTCCTCCGAGTCCGCCCTCCCGCGCCTGATCGCGAAGATGGAGCACGCGGGTGTCGAGAAGGCGACGGTCGGCGTGGTGGTCCCCACGGGCTACTCGTTCAACCTGGACGGCACCGCGATCTACCTGACCATGGCCTCGATCTTCATCGCGGACGCGATGGGTGACCCGCTGAGCATCGGGGAGCAGATCGGTCTGCTGCTGTTCATGATGATCGCCTCCAAGGGTGCTGCGGGCGTCACCGGCGCCGGCCTTGCGACGCTCGCCGGTGGGCTCCAGTCCCACCGTCCCGAGCTGGTCGACGGCGTCGGTCTCATCGTCGGTATCGACCGGTTCATGTCCGAGGCTCGTGCGCTGACCAACTTCGCGGGCAACTCGGTCGCCACCGTCCTGGTCGGGCACTGGACGAAGACCGTCGACCACGCCCAGCTCGACCGGGTGCTTGCCGGCAAGGACCCGTTCGACGAGACCACCATGATCGACGACCACGCCGCCTCTCCGCCCCCGGCGGAGGACGAGAAGACGCTGGTCTGATCCCGTCGACGCCGAGGCCGTACGCCGCACCCCGATGCGCCGCGTACGGCCTCGGCGTCGGTCTACCTGTTGCGGTAGAGGATCCGCGCCAGCTCGAACGGCGCGACCCGCCACGGCCCGATCGGCTCGTCGTCGAGCCCGATCCGGCCGAGCGCGGCGATGATCCACGAGAACGCGAAGCAGCCGATGCCGGCGACGGCCCAGATCCCGACCGTACGCCAGGCCAGGTCGCCGCCGAAGGCTCGGAAGATGCCGACGACGGCACCGATCACGGCGATCGCTCCGATCAGCCAGAAGAGGATCGCGCAGATGACGGCCGCCAGCCGGCCGGCCACTGCCAGCGGGTCGCGAGGAGGCTCGTGATGAGGTCCCTGATGGGGAGCGTGGGGATAGTTCATTTGGTGGCTGATTCTGGCCTACCCGGGCCGTCCGAGTCACGCCGGGATGGTGGGTCCGGCTGACGCCGGCGCGGCTGACCGGTATCCTCCTGCGCGTTCTCGGGTGAGTGTTCGACTATTTGCCCGGGACATCGATCACCGGTAACCGGTAGTGTTACTTGGATCACATGACGAGGCGCCGCCTCGTGGACCCCCACATGGCCTGCGTGGCACGCCTCCGTGAATCAGATGACGATGGGGTTCGCGCAGGGGGACGAGCAGATCGGGCTCCTCTCGGCGATCTCGACGAGCCTCGGTTTCGAGCCGGTGGCCTGGCTGCGGATCTCCGACTACAACCTCAACGACCTGCTCCTGATCGTGATCATGATCTGGTTGCAGGCGGGGTTCGCGATGGTGCTGCTCTCCTCGGCGATCAAGGGTGTGCCCGACGACACCGTGGAGGCCGCGCGCATCGACGGGGCCAGCGAGGTCCAGATCTTCTTCAGGGTCGTCGTGCCACAGATCTGGCCGACGGTGATCGTGGTCTTCGTGACCATCCTCATCCTGGTCCTGAAGGTCTTCGACATCGTCTACGTCATGGCCGGAGGCCGCTCGGGCACCTCGGTGCTGGCCAACACCTTCTTCGTGGAGCTCTTCGAGTTCGGCGACGCGGGCCGGGCGGCGGCGGTCGTGGTCGTCCTGATGGTCGCCGTGATCCCGGTGATGATCTACCAGATGCGCCAGTTCAAGAAGCAGGAGGCCCGCTGATGAAGAGCCTCAACCTGGGCAGCGTCGCTGTCCGCGTCGGCATCGTCCTGCTGTGCGTGCTCTGGTTCATCCCGACCCTCGGCCTGCTGGTCTCGTCGTTCCGCGATGAGGCCGACGTGAAGTCGAGCGGCTGGTGGACGGTCTTCACCGACCCGTTCAACGTGTCTCAGTGGACCTTCGACAGCTACTCCCAGGTCCTCGAGAGCGGGATGGCCAACGCCTTCGTGAACTCGCTCGTGGTCTCCATCCCGGCAACGGTGCTGCCGATCATGATCGCTGCGTTTGCTGCGTACGCGTTCACGTTCATGCGGTTCCCGGGACGCAACGTGCTGTTCATGGTGATCGTCGGTCTGCTGGTCGTGCCGTTGCAGGTGGCGTTCGTGCCGCTGCTCAGCCTGTTCAGCGACTACGAGCTCAACGGCACCTTCCTGGCGGTGTGGCTGGCGCACACCGCGTTCGGGATGCCGCTGGCGGTCTACATCCTGCGCAACTACATGGCCGGCCTGCCGCACGAGATCATCGAGTCGGCCGAGATCGACGGAGCCTCTCACTTCCAGACCTTCTGGAGGCTGATCGTGCCGATGTCGGTGCCTGCGCTGGCCGCGTTCGCGATCTTCCAGTTCCTCTGGGTCTGGAACGACCTCCTCGTCGCGCTCATCTTCCTCGGGGCGGGCGACAACGAGGTGGTCACGATCACCCTGCGTGACCTGATCGGCGACCGCGGCCAGGAGTGGCACCTGCTCACCGCGGGTGCGTTCATCACGATGACGGTGCCGCTGCTGGTGTTCTTCTCGTTGCAGCGCTACTTCGTCCGTGGGCTCACCGCCGGGTCCGTGAAGGGCTGAACGAGCCGGGTTCGGTGGTACGCAACGGGCGCCATGTCGATGACATGGCGCCCGTTCACGTATGCCGCGGCCTGCCGGGGATAGGGTCTGTGACGTGTCCGAGACTTCCGCGTACGCCCCCAAGTGGGCGGGGACCGAGCAGGTCTCTCTTCCCGAGACGGTGCGCTCGCCGTGGTGGCAGCTCGGGCGCCGGCTGCTGGCGGCGCTGGCGATCATGGTCGGGACCGTTCTGCTGGTCTACTTCGACCGTGACGCGTACGCCGACAACAACGACCCGACCGGCCAGGTCAACCTGGTCGACGCGATCTACTACACGACCGTCACGCTGAGCACGACGGGCTACGGCGACATCGCGCCGGTCGCAGAGCATGCCCGGATGATCAACGCGTTCATCATCACGCCGGCTCGCATCGCGTTCCTGGTGCTGCTGATCGGCACCACCCTCGAGGTCCTCACCAAGCAGGGCCGTGACCTCATCCGAGTCGCTCGCTGGAGGAAGAACATGTCCCAGCACATCGTCGTCGTGGGCTATGGCACCAAGGGCCGCAGTGCGGTGGAGACGCTGCTCAGCAGCGGTCTGAGGCCCGAGGAGTTCGTGGTCGTCGACCCTGACCCGGTGGCCCGCTCCGATGCCCACTCCGACGGGCTGGCGGTCGTCACCGGTGACGCCACCCGGCGTGAGGTGCTGATGCGGGCCGGCGTCAAGGACGCCGAGCAGGTCATCATCACCACCAACCGTGACGACTCCAACGTGCTCACGATCCTGACCGTGCGCCAGATCAACCCCGAGGCGTGGATCGTCGCCGCGGCCCGGGAGCGCGAGAACGCGCCGTTGATGAAGCAGTCCGGTGCGGACTCGGTGATCACCTCCGCCGACGCGGTCGGCCGGTTGATGGGCCTGTCCACGATCTCGCCGACGCTGGGCACCGTCATGGAGGATCTGCTCAACTCCGGCACCGGGCTCGAGGTCGGCGAGCGCGACCTGCTGGTCAACGAGGTCGGCAAGCAGCCTCAGCAGCTGGCCGACCAGGTGATCGCGGTCGTACGCGACGAGAAGGTCTTCCGCTACTTCGATCCGGTCGTCGGCACGCTGTCGCGAGGGGACCGGCTGATCGTCGTGCGAGCGGCGCGCGAGCTGCCCTGGGCGCCGCGTCCGGGGACGCACGGTGAGGACACGGCAGACGCCGCTGACGCTGGGGCGAAATAGAAGTCAGCCGCTGGCGTCTCGGGTCACCAGCGGCTGACATGGAAAACATTAGCCGACGTCTCGGCGAGCATCAAAGAGTTGATCTGCACTTTTATGAAGATGGCCCAGATGGGCTATGCGGAGTAGTCCGAGACGGTGAGGCGTGGCGGTTTCCGGGCGCTGCGCCGAGCCTGGGATGATGTACGCATGACCGAGGCGCCCCACAGCCCCGGGTCTGCCGACGAGCAGCCGGGCCTGTCCGAGAACGAGAAGCGACTGCTCGACTTCGAGCGCTCCTGGTGGTCGGCCGGCACCGGCCGCGACGAGGCCGTCCGCGAGCAGTTGGGGATGACTGCGGCCGACTATCACCGCGCGGTCAACGACCTGATCGACAAGCCCGAGGCGCTCGCCTACGACGGCGTCCTGGTGCGTCGGCTGCGGCGCCAGCGCGACGCGCGGCGCACCCAGCGCTCGAGAAGCCCGCGGCCATAGTCTTGTCGGGCCAGCCCCGGTAGTCCGGCGGGATCATTTGCAGCCCTGTGCAATGCAGGTGCTTGCACATTCACATTTCTGTCGGCTAATGTTCTTCCTGTCAGCCGCTGGTGACCCGAGACGCCAGCGGCTGACTTCTATTTTGCCGAGACGTCAGCCCCGCCGGCCGAGACGTCAGCGGCGTCGATCGAGACGGCACTCTGCTGCCAGGTCGGCCGACGGCAGTGACGCCTCGGCCGACGTACCCGACGCCTCGGCAGGGGTTGGTCAGTCGCGGGCGGTGAGGATGAGCGGGCCGTCGTCCGTGATCGCGACGGTGTGCTCCATGTGGGCGCCGCGGGAGCCGTCGGCGCTGCGCAGGGTCCAGCCGTCGGGATCGGTGAAGATCTCGTCGGTGGTGTGCAGGAACCACGGCTCGATCGCGATGACGAGGCCGGGCTGCAGCTTGAAGCCGCGGCCGGGGCGGCCGTCGTTGGCGATGTGCGGGTCGCCGTGCATGGTGCGGCCGACGCCGTGGCCGCCGAACTGGGTGTTGATCTTGAGGCCCTTGGCGCGGGCCACGCTGGCGATCGCGTGGGAGATGTCGCCGACCTTGTTGCCGACGCGGGCGGCGTCGATGCCCGCGGCGAGCGCCTCGGTGGTGGTCTCGATCAGGTCGAGGTCCTCCTGGCGGGGCGTACCGACCACGACGGAGAGGGCCGAGTCGGAGACCCAGCCGTCGACGCTGGCGGCGAAGTCGACGCTGAGCAGGTCGCCGTCCTGCAGCGTGTAGTCGAAGGGCAGGCCGTGCAGCACCGCGTCGTTGACCGAGGTGCAGAGCACCTTGCCGAACGGGCTGGCACCGAAGCTCGGGTGGTAGTCGATGTAGCACGACTCCGCGCCGCGGTCCTTGATCATCTTGTGCGCCAGCTCATCGAGCTCGAGCAGGTTCACACCCACGGCGGCGTGCTCGCGGAGTGCGGTCAGGACATCGGCCACGAATCGGCCGGCGGGCTTCATCTGCTCGATCTGGGTCGGCGTGCGCAGTTCGATCACAGGCACAGACTATCCTGAGAACCGTTCTCAGTTGAATTCTCCGGAGCCCATCACGTCGGGCTCGGCTTCAGCAGATTTCACCGCTTCGGGCTCCGCTTCAGCAACGGGCATCGCGCAACGCGGCCGCCTTCGAGGTCAGGAACCGACGCTCGGCGAGGTTGGTGGCCCGCGCCGAGGCGAGATCGTACGCAGCGGCCGCGCCGTCCAGGTCCCCGGCGAGCTCGAGCAGATGAGCGCGAACCGCGGGGACGCGGGGATGGTCGGCGAATCCGCTGTCCCCGTTCTCGGCGCAGTCGCGCAGGAGCCCGTCGAGCAGCGCGAGCGCGGGGCCCGGCCCGTCGGCGTAGCCCACCGCGACGGCCTTGTTGAGCGTCACGATCGGACTGGGTGCGACCTTCTCCAGCAATCCGTAGAGCGCGGTGATCTGCAGCCAGTCGGTCTCCTCCGCCGAGGTCGCGCGGTTGTGCAGCGCGGCGATGGCGGCCTGGATCTGGTAGGTCCCCGGCCGACCGGTGCCGATGACTGCATCGATCAGGGCGATGCCCTCGCGGCTGCGCTCGGACCGCCACAGGCTCCGGTCCTGGTCGGCCAGCGGCACCACCGCGCCGTGCGCGTCGACCCGGGCCGGGCGGCGGGCGTCGAGCATCAGCATGAGTGCCAGGAGCCCGCCGAGCTCGCCGTGGTCGCTCCCCGTCATCCGGGCGAGCGCAGTGCGGGCGAGCCGGGTCAGCCGGATCGCCTCGGCACACAGATCGACCCGCTGCAGGTGGTCGCCTTCGGTGGCGACGTACCCCTCGTTGAAGAGCAGGTAGAGCACCTTCAACATCGCCGGGATGCGCGCGGCGAGGTCGGCGGTGCCGTCGATCCCGAGCGACCGGCCCTTGATCGTGGCCTTCGCCCGGGAGATCCGCTGCGCCATCGTCTTCTCCGGGACGAGGTAGGCGTGCGCGATCTCCCGAGTGGTGAGCCCGCCGACCGCACGCAGGGTCAGTGCCACCGCCGAGGCCGGGGTGAGGCTGGGATGGCAGCAGAGCAGGAGTACGTCCAGGGAGTCGTCGATCGCTGACGTCTCCTGTCCTTCGGGCTCGGCGAGGTGGTCGGCACGCTCGCGCTCGCGTCGGCGCGACTCGCTGCGCTTGGCGTCGACGAGGCGGCGCATCGCGGTGGTGACCAGCCAGCCACGAGGCTGCTCCGGAACGCCTCGTTCCGGCCAGGTGCGTACGGCCTCGATCAACGCCTCCTGGACGGCGTCCTCGGCGGCGTCGAAGTCACCGGAGCGGCGGGTGACGACGGCGACGACCTGCGGGGTGAGGTCCCGCAGGAGGTCAGCCGGCAGAGCCTCGGTCACTCGATGCTCGCCTCGCCGAAGGCGATGGTGTCGTCGAGCGAGGAGTTGTCGGTGCCGTGGTACATCCGGCGCACCTGGATCGGCTGCTCGATCGGCCGCCCGCCCGGCCCCGGCGCGGCGGAGTAGAGGCCGGCGATCTCCAGTGCGCGCTCCTGGGTCTCGGCGTCGATGATCATGTAGCCGGCGACCCACTCCTTGAACTCCTGGAACGGACCGTCGGTGACGGTCTTGTCGGTGCCGTCGGAGGTCACCACGAACGCCTGGTCCGGCGGGGTCAGTGCCTCGACGTGCACCAGCTCGCCCGACTCGGTCAGGGCCTTGTTGAGCGCTTCGTAATAGCTCATGTGGCCCTGCACCTCCTCCGGCTTCCACCCGGCCATCCCGCCGGGAGTCTCGTCGGTGCCACCCTGGTAGTCGAGGATCATCAGATAGCGAGGCATGTCCTCACCCTTCCACTTCGGGCGCTGCTGGTCAGCGCCATTCACCGGGGGAACGGAGCCGGCCGCCCGATAACTACATGCTTCGCCCTACGACTTCGGCGTAGGTTTCTCGCCGTGCTGAAAGCCTATGACGAACAGCTGCGAACCGATGCCGAGACCTCCGGGGCGGTGTCGGTGACCCGGCACGGGCCGCTGCGCCTCGCGACCTTCGGCGGCGGACGAGGATTCATCTCCTATCAGGACCTCGACGGGGCCGACGCGGCCGGCGTCGAGGAGCTGGTCGCCGCGGCGGTCGCGCACTTCGACGCCGACCCGGCGATCGAGGAGGTCGAGTGGAAGACCCGCGGCCACGACCGCGCCCCGGGGCTGCACGACACGCTGCTGCGGCACGGTTTCACGCCTGATGAGCCGGAGTCGATCATGGTCGGCGAGGCCGCGCTCCTGGCCGTCGACGTGCCCCTGCCGGACGGGATCGGCCTGCGCACCATCACCAGCGAGCAGGACGTACGTGCCGCCAGCATCGTGCAGGACGGCATCTTCGGCTCGCCGCCCTCGGAGGCCCGGGTCGAGAGCCAGCTGCGTGGGATAGCGGCGGGGGAGAGCGAGATGTGGGTCGCCGAGGCAGACGGCGAGATCATCAGCGCCGGCCGGATCGACATGGTGCAGGGCACGGAATTCGCCGGCATCTGGGGCGGAGCGACGCTGGAGAAGTGGCGCGGGCGCGGCATCTACCGCGCCCTGACCGCCGCACGCGCCCGCACCGCCATCGCCCGGGGCAAGCGCTACATCCACAGCGACTCCACCGAGTTCTCCCGGCCGATCCTGGAGCGCTCGGGGCTGGTGAAGGTCGGCACCACCACGCCCTACGTTCGGCGCAGCCCTCGGTGATCAGGGCGCGACCGACGCGTCCTGCCCGGAGGTAGCCAGCGACTCGGCGATCCGCCCGCTCGTCTTCAGGTCCTCGACCAGCTCGTGCAGAAAGCTCACGGTGGCCGGGCGATGGTCGCGCGCGACCGCCACGGCCTGACGGATCTCCATGAACCGCGGCTCGACCAGTCGCAGACCGGGGTCGGCGGCTATATGCCGGGCGAGGGGCTGCCGGATCCCGGCAGCGACCTCGAGCCCGAGCTCGCGGAAGGCGTCGATCCCGTCGGTGCCGCGTACGACCTCGGCGTTCTGCAGCGTGCGGGTCAGGAAGAGGTCGTAGGCCGAGCCTTCCTTCACGCCGACCCGGACGCCGGGGCGATCGACGTCGTCGGCGGTCCGGATCGGGGAGTCGGCGGCGACGGCATAGACGCCCTCGATCAGGACGTACGGCGCGGTGAACTCGACCTCGGCGGCCCGGGCGGGATCGACCGCGAGGAAGGCGACGTCGGCGGCCCCGGTGCGCAGCGCCTCGAAGGACTTGCGGGCGGCGTCGAAGCACTGGAAGGACACCGGTACGCCGAGCCGGCTCGCCAGCTCCCGGGCGATGTCCACGGTGACCCCGCTCGGCGCCTCGGGCGTGCCCTGGGCGAGGACGGGGTTGCCGAGGTTGATCGAGGCGCGCAGGGCTCCGGTCGGCGCCAGGTCGGCGGCGAGCTGGATCGGGTCAGTCATCAGGGTCCTTCGGCAGGAGGGTACGGATCGGACTACCGGCCAGCCAGGCGGCGATGTCCTCGACGGCGCCGCCGTAGAAGCGGTGGTAGTTGTCCTCGGTGACGTAGCCGAGGTGCGGGGTCGCGATCACGTTCGGCAGGTGACGCAGCACGTCGTCGGCGGGCAGCGGTTCGATGTCGAAGACGTCCAGACCGGCGCCGGCGATCGTGCCGGACCCGAGGTGAGCGATGAGCGCCTCGGTGTCGACCAGCCCGGCGCGCGAGGTGTTGACCAGGTGGGCGGTCGGCTTCATCGAGGCCAGGTCGGCGTGTCCGACGATGTGTCGTGTGGTCTCTGACAGCACGAGATGGAGCGAGACGATGTCGCTGGTCTCGAACAGGGTGGCCTTGTCGACCGCGCGCACCCCGAGCGGCTCGGCGCGCTCGGCGGTGAGGTGAGGGCTCCACGCCATCACCTCCATCCCGAACGCCTGCCCGACGGCAGCGACCCGGGCCCCGATCTTGCCGAGACCGAGCAGGCCGAGCGTGTGGCCGTGCAGGTCGCTCCCGACGGTCCGCTGCCAGCCGTGGCTGGTCGCCTCGGTGACGACGTGGCGGGTCAGCGCGTGGATCAGCGCCCAGGTCAGCTCGACCGGTGGGTGCGGGCTCGACGGCGTGCCGCACACGGTGACCCCGAGCCGGCCTGCCGCGGCGAGATCGATCGACGCGTTGCGCATCCCGGTCGTGACCAGCAGCTTCAGGGCAGGAAGCCGCTCCAGGACGGAGGCTGGGAACGGCGTACGCTCCCGCATCGCCACCACGATCTCGGCACCGTCGAGCGCCCGGACCAGCGCGTCCGGCCCGAGGTGCTCGGTCAGCGAGGTCACCTCGACCCCGTCGAGAGAGTCCCATGCGGCGTACGTCCTCGCCACGTCCTGATAGTCGTCGAGAATCACGCAGCGCACGAGCAGAGCGTACGAGGTCGGTCAGTAGCGGTTCAGCAGGTGATCGGGCACGAGGTCGAGGAAGGTGGTCAGGTCTGCCAGGCGTGGTTCGAGGTCCTCCGCTCGCGCGGGTCCGTCCACGACCACGACCAGCCAGGTTCCGTCGAACTGGTAGCGGGCCGGGTTGCGGAGGAGGTGGTCGCGCATCTCGTTGTGGAGGACCTCCGTGGAGAACGACGTGCGGGTCGTCTCCACGGCATACGCGCGCTCGAAGGTGTCGCTGCGGCGCTCCGGCCGCAGATGCAGCCACGGGTGGAGGTGCCCGAGATCGAATCCGACCAGATGGAGAGACTCCGAGCGATAGCGGTAGAGGCCCTGGACCAGGAGCTCCCGCTCGAACGACCTGTGCTCGTAGGAGAGGAACGGCAGGCCGGCGTGGGTGCCGGTGACTACGTTGACCGCCCGCGGCTCGGGGGTGATCGCCGAGTCCACCGCCGTCGGCATCAGCTGGAATCTCGTCGGCAAGCTCTCGTCCCTGCTCGCATAGGTCCAGCCGCGGCTCGCGCACAGGGCCACGTAGGTGGCGTCGGGGCCGGAGTCTCGGGTCAGCCTGCGCATCCTGACTCCGGTCACGGTTGCGACCACGGCGGCATAGAGGGCGTACGCAAGCACGGCCGCGGCCAGGACGTGGACGAGTCCGATGTCGTCGGGCATGGGGAAGAGTGTGCCGAAGCCTCGGCCGGAGCGGGGCCGGAGTGTGCGATCTGCTGAGGGCAGATCTGCCCACGGCAGATTCGCTGGAATCCGGCGTACGCCTGGATCAGGCTCGACAGCATGACCCAGACACCCATCACGGCCGGGCCGCTCGACGAGCAGCTCACGGCGCGCCTGCAGAACCAGAGGATCATCGTGCTCGGCCAGGAGGTGGACGACGCGATCGCGAACCGGATCTGCGCGCAGCTGCTCCTGCTCAGCGCCGAGGACCCGCACCGCGACATCTCTCTCTACATCAACTCACCAGGCGGCTCGGTGACCGCCGGGATGGCGATCTACGACGTGATGCACCTGATCCCCAACGACGTCTCCACGCTCGGGATGGGGATGGCGGCCAGCATGGGGCAGTTCCTGCTCACCGCCGGTACGCCGGGCAAGCGCTACGTGCTGCCGCACACCGAGGTGCTGCTGCACAAGGGGTCCGCGGGGATCGGTGGCTCGGCGGCCGACATCGAGGTGCAGGCCGCGCGGCTGGCGCGGATGACCCAGCAGATGCTCGAGATCACCGCCGCCCACACCGGCCAGAGCGTCGCGCAGATCGACCAGGACTCGCTGCGCGACCGGTGGTTCACCGCCGAGGAGGCGCGCGAGTACGGGTTCGTGGACGAGGTGCTCAGCGACGTGCAGTCGGTGACGCCGGTGCAGCAGCGCAGTGCGGCCTTCGGTCTCACCGCGGCTGGGGGTGCCCGATGAGCTCCTACACGATTCCCTCGGTCATCGAGAAGACCCCACGTGGCGAGCGGGCGCTCGACGTCTACAGCCGCCTGCTGTCGGACCGGATCGTCTATCTCGGTACGCCGATCGACGACGGGGTCGCCAACGTGGTCATCGCGCAGCTGATCCACCTGGAGTCGGACGCGCCCGACCGGCAGATCGAGCTCTATCTCAACTCACCCGGCGGTGACCCCACCGCGATGCTGGGCATCTACGACACGATGCAGTTCTTGCGTTCTCCGGTGGCGACCACCTGCGTCGGCCAGGCGGCGGGCTCGGCGGCCGTGCTGCTTGCGGCGGGGGAGCCGGGGCGACGAATGGTCCTCCCGCACGCACGGGTCGTGCTGCAGCAGCCGGGCCAGGACGGTCAGCGGGGCGATGTCACCGACCTGCAGGTCGCGGCGAAGGAGATCGGCCGGGTGCGAGCCGAGATGGACACGCTGCTGGCGCGCCACACCGGCCATGGCACGGACCAGATCCACGCCGACACCGAGCGCGACCTCGTCCTCGGTGCCGAGGAGGCGGTGGCGTACGGGCTGGTGGACGCGGTGCTGGAGAGCCGCAAGCTCGCCGCGGTGTGAGCTGGGTGTCTCGGCAGGGTCAGGCGGCGAGAGCCATCGGGCCGGACGGGCGGGCGCCCGCGCGCAGCGTGCGGGTGACCCGCTCGGTGAGGTCGACGAGGCCGAGGCCCAGCGCACCACCGACCGCCTCGAGCACCTCGGAGCTGGGCTCCTTGCGTCCGCGCTCGATCTCGGAGAGATATTGCGTCGAGACACCTGCGTCGCCTGCGACGTCGGCGAGCGTACGCTCCTGGCGGGATCGCTCCTCGCGGATCACCTGGCCGGCGGCCTCACGCCACAGCGGCGCCGGCTTGTCGCGGTCCGGCAACGGATGGCCGGGGAACCTGATCACTTCGCCCATGTCCACACCTTAGCGCTCCGGGGGAGGGCGAGGTGGCGCGTTCGCGCGGGGCGAACGCACGTCCCACCTGGGGTTATATCGGTCGAACGATAGATGACGAGGACTTGCCAGCAGGCCCCGACACTCCGATAGTGGTCGCACAGTTTCGATCTTTGTAGGTCTACTGTGCACGACCAGAGAACTTGTCGAGTCGTTGGTATCACGGGGGAATCGTGTTGCATCGCAAGCAGATCGCCTTGGCCGGAATGGCAACAGGACTGGCCATGACGAGCATCGGGATCGGTGGGTTGATCGTCGGCAACGCCGGCGCCGAGGAGCCAGGACACAGCTTTGCCACGGACGAGGCCGGGGTCACCCTGATCTCGCCGGTGTCGCCGGTGGGGCCGCTGGAGAAGTCGTCCTCGACGCCGTCGCAGACCGGGCCGACCAGCCAGGCCCCGGGAAGCGAAGCCCCTGAGACAAGTGACGCGGCCGACCCGGTCCCGGCGAGCCCGCGCTCGATCGAGGAGTCCGTGCCGGGTTCGAGCACCCCGGTTCCGGCACGTCCCACGCAGGTTCCGTGGGACCCGACGCCGTCCGACCGGCCGAGCGACCCGAGCGGGTCCCCGAGCGAGCCCACCAAGTCGCCGACCCCTACCGAGTCGCCGACCCAGTCGCCGAGCGAGCCCACCGAGTCGCCGAGCGAGCCGACGGAGACGCCGAGCGAGTCGGACTCCGGCGAGCCGACCCCGTCCGATCCCGCAAACTGACTGATCCGGCCCGGTCCGGGCTCTCGACTGTCGCCCCGATGCCCCGGGGAGGGTAACGCTCGCGCCGTGTCTGCCCTACGCTGTGCGCCTCATCCAGCGCAGGGCAGGCATCGGGAGTCGAGTTGCAGAGCAAGCAGGTCGCCGTGGCAGGCATCTTGACCGGCGGGGTGGTCGCCGGTCTCGGCGTGGTCGTCTTCGTCGCTGGTCTGGCGGGGGCCGAGCGCCCTGATCGTGATCCGGTGATCGGGTATGAGGACGTCGACAACTCCTATCCCGATGTGGATCAGTTGCCGCCGCTGCCCGCCTCGACGCTGTCCGGCCGGCCGTCCGCGCGCCCGGGCGGGGTCGGAGGGGGCCGTGACGGTGCGACGTACGAGCCGGCGGAGCCCACCCCGACAGCGGCCGAGGACTCGGGCGGCCGGACTGCGCCGCGCGAGCCGCTCGAGCCCGGTGGGAAGACCGATGCTCCGACGCCCGTCTCGACCCCCACGCGTACGCCTGACCCTGAGCCGACCGCGGAGCCGACCGAACCCGTCGAGCAGTCCACGGAGCCGACGCCGACGGAAACCGCGACCCCGAGCGCGGACCCGCAGTAGGTCGCCCGGACCGGTGGCTAGCCGGTTCGGGCGAACGTCACCACCCGCGCTCTCGCCACTCGGCCAGATGAGGGCGCTCGGCGCCGAGCGTGGAGTCGTCGCCGTGGCCGGGGTAGAACCAGGTGTCGTCGGGCAGGGTGGCGAAGACGCGCTCCTCGACGTCGTCGAGCAGCTGCGCGAAACGTACGGGATCCTGCTGGGTGTTCCCCACGCCGCCTGGGAAGAGACTGTCCCCCGTCCACAGGTGAGGTGTGCCTTCGGGGTCTCGGTAGACGAGCGCGACCGATCCCGGCGTGTGACCGCGCAGCGCGATGACCTCGAGGGTGCAGTCACCGACGGCGACGGTGTCGCCGTGCGAGAGCGTGCGGGAGATGGGTACGCCGGTGGCTTCCGTGATCGCGGACGCGTCGGGTTCGCCGGCGAGCGTGGCGGCGCCTGTGGCCTCGACGACGTCCGCCAGGGCTCGGTGGTGGTCCCAGTGCTGGTGGGTGGTGACGACTGTGGCCAGCTCGTCGCCGACGAGGGGGAGCAGGGTCTCGGGTTCGGCGGCGGCGTCGATGAGGAGCTGGTCGCCGGTGGATCGACAGCGCAGCAGATAGCAGTTGTTGGACATCTGCGGGTCGACGGCCACCTTGGTGACGGTCAGCCCGCCGAGCTCGCGTACGTCGGCCGGGCCGCCCGGTTTCACGGCGCCTGTATAAGTGGAGGGGACATCGCTCATGCCCCCATGCAAGCACGTCCGACGTCGGCACAAGCAAAATTGTCGGTGCTCCGTGAGAGGGTTCGATCTGGAGTCTTCTTGGCGTCGTATGATGCGAACATCTGTTCGACGCGGTAGCGCGATGCGATAGCACTGAACGAGGAAAGAACGTGGCGGAGCAGCAACTGATCATCCGGGGAGCCCGGGAGCACAACCTCAAGGACGTCTCCCTTGACCTGCCCAGGGACTCGATGATCGTGTTCACCGGCCTGTCCGGGAGCGGCAAGTCGAGCCTCGCGTTCGACACCATCTTCGCGGAGGGCCAGCGTCGCTACGTCGAATCTCTGTCGGCGTACGCGCGACAGTTCCTCGGCCAGATGGACAAGCCCGACGTCGACTTCATCGAGGGGCTCTCCCCGGCGGTCTCGATCGACCAGAAGTCGACCTCGAAGAACCCGCGCTCGACGGTCGGCACCATCACCGAGGTCTACGACTACCTGCGACTGCTCTACGCCCGCGCCGGGCGCCCACACTGCCCGACCTGTGGCGCGCCGATCGAGCGGCAGACGCCGCAGCAGATCGTCGACCATGTGCTCACCCTCGAGGAGGGGCGCCGTTTCCAGGTGCTCTCGCCGGTGATCCGGGCGCGCAAGGGGGAATACGTCGAGCTCTTCAGCCAGCTCCAGCAGCAGGGCTACTCGCGCGTCCGGGTCGATGGCGAGACCCACCAGCTCGACGCGCCGCCCAAGCTCGAGAAGCAGAAGAAGCACACCATCGAGGTGGTCATCGACCGGCTCGCCGTCAAGGAGTCCGCCAAGCGGCGCCTGACCGACTCGGTCGAGACCGCCCTGGAGCTGGCCGGCGGCCTGGTCGTCTTCGACTTCGTCGACACGGGCGAGCAGATGAAGTTCTCCGAGCGGATGTCGTGCCCCAACGACCACCTGCTCGACACCGACGAGCTCGAGCCGCGGTCGTTCTCCTTCAACTCGCCCTTCGGGGCGTGCCCGGCCTGCACCGGCCTCGGCACCCGGATGGAGGTCGACCCGGAGCTGGTCGTCCCCAACCCGGGCGCCACGCTGGCCGAGGGTGCTCTGCAGCCCTGGTCGCAGGCCCACGTCGCCGAATACTTCCTCCGCCTCCTCGAGGCGCTCGGGGGTGAGCTCGGCTTCGACCTCGACACCCCGTGGGACGAGATCCCGGCCGCCGGACAGAAGGCGATCCTCGACGGTCACGGTCACAAGGTGCATGTGGTCTCGGTCAACCGCTACGGCCGACGCCGCTCCTACGACGCGGAGTTCGAGGGTGTGCGCCGCTGGGTCGAGCGCCGCCACAAGGAGGCGGAGTCCGACACCACCCGGGAGCGCTTCGAGGGCTACATGCGCCAGGTTCCGTGCCCGACCTGCAAGGGCACCCGGCTCAAGCCGGTCTCGACCTCGGTGACGCTGGGGGAGCGCAGCGAGGGCGGGCTCAACATCGCCGAGCTCTGCGCGCTGCCGATCAACGAGGCCGCCGAGTGGCTCGACCGGGTCGAGCTCAGCGGCCGAGAGCGGCAGATCGCCGAGCAGGTGCTCAAGGAGATCCAGGCGCGGCTGCGCTTCCTCCTCGACGTGGGGCTGGACTACCTGTCGCTCGAGCGGCCCTCGGGATCGCTCTCCGGCGGCGAGGCTCAGCGGATCCGCTTGGCGACCCAGATCGGGTCCGGTCTGGTCGGCGTCCTCTACGTCCTGGACGAGCCCTCGATCGGCCTGCACCAGCGTGACAACCACCGGCTGATCGAGACTCTCGAGCGGCTCAAGCGGCTCGGCAACACCCTCATCGTCGTCGAGCACGACGAGGACACCATCAAGGTCGCCGACTGGGTCGTCGACATCGGCCCCGGTGCCGGTGAGCACGGTGGCCAGGTGATCCACTCCGGCACGGTCGAGGAGCTGCTCGCCAACGAGCACTCGGTGACTGGTCAGTATCTGGCCGGCCGCCGTGAGATCGCCGTCCCGGCCGTCCGCCGCCCGCGCACCGCCGGACGGGAGCTGACCGTCCACGGAGCCCGGGAGAACAACCTCAAGGACATCGACGTCACCTTCCCGCTGGGGCTCTTCCTCGCGGTCACCGGCGTCTCGGGCTCGGGCAAGTCGACGCTCGTCAACGACATCCTCTACACCGCGCTGGCCAAGGAGTTCTACCGCGCCCGCACGGTCCCGGGCCGGCACACCAAGATCTCCGGCCTGGACAACGTCGACAAGGTGATCCACGTCGACCAGTCCCCGATCGGCCGCACCCCGCGGTCCAACCCGGCCACCTACACCGGCGTCTTCGACCACATCCGCAAGCTCTTCGCCTCCACCCCGGAGGCCAAGATGCGGGGCTATCTGCAGGGCCGGTTCTCCTTCAACGTCAAGGGCGGCCGCTGCGAGGCCTGCTCGGGTGACGGCACGATCAAGATCGAGATGAACTTCCTGCCGGACGTCTACGTCCCGTGCGAGGTCTGCCACGGCGCGCGCTACAACCGCGAGACGCTCGAGGTGCACTACAAGGGCAAGTCGATCGCCGAGGTGCTCGACATGCCGATCGAGGAGGCCGTCGAGTTCTTCGCGGCCGTGCCCGCGATCGCGCGCCACATGAAGACCCTGGTCGAGGTCGGCCTCGGCTACGTGCGGCTCGGTCAGCCCGCGACCACCCTCTCCGGCGGTGAGGCGCAGCGGGTCAAGCTCTCGGCCGAGCTGCAGAAGCGCTCGACCGGCAAGACGCTCTACGTCCTCGACGAGCCGACCACCGGCCTCCACTTCGAGGACATCCGCAAGCTGATCGGCGTGCTCTCCTCGTTGGTCGACAAGGGAAACACGGTGCTGGTCATCGAGCACAATCTCGACGTCATCAAGACCGCCGACTGGATCATCGACATGGGCCCGGAGGGCGGCAACCGCGGCGGCACGGTGATCGCCGAGGGCACCCCGGAGACCGTCGCCGCCACACCCGGCAGCCACACCGGCAGCTTCCTTGCCCCACTGCTCGACGGCAAGGCCGCCGAGCAGCCCCCGGCGAAGCCGGTGAAGGCGAAGGCCGCCCCGGAGACGAAGGCCACGGCCAAGAAGACCGCGGCGAAGAAGGCAGCGGCCAAGAAGAAGCCGGCGACGCGGAACAAGGTCAGCACGTCCTGACCTGAGAACCAGATTTGCCAGACGGGTCGCGCTCGGCGGGCGACGTGACCCGTCGGCGGGCCTATTCTGGACGCCATGAGCAAATCTCGCATCACCAGGCGGAAGGTCGTCACCGGCACGGCGGTGACCGCGGTCGGCGTACCTCTCCTGGCCGCCTGCGGCAGCGGTGACGGAGACACGGGTTCCGACTCCTCGGGTGACACCGGGTCGGGTGGCAGCGGCCCGCTGGTCGCGACCAGCGACGTACCGGTCGGCGGGGGAGTGATCGTCGCCGACCGCAACCTGGTGGCCACCCAGCCCACCGAAGGCACCTTCAAGGTCTTCTCCGCGGTCTGCACCCATCGCAACTGCGCGGTCACGAAGGTCGCCGGCGGCACCATCGACTGCCCGTGCCACGGCAGCCGGTTCTCGATCGAGGACGGCTCGGTGACGCAGGGCCCGGCGACGACCGGGCTCGAGGAAGTCGACTTCGAGGTCGCCGACGGCGAGATCGTCCCCAGCTGACCCCTCCCTGCCGAAGCGTCAGCTCTGCAGGCCGAAACGTCACGTACGTCGGCCGAGTGGGCAGCGCGCTGCCCACTCGGCCGGCCGCAGCGACGCCTCGGCCGGGCGGGGTCAGGTGCGCGCGAGTGCTTGGGCCCGCCACAGCTCGTCGCGCGGGGAGCGCCGCCGGTCGAGACGAGCATCGAGCAGCACCCGGGCCTCGTCCCAGCGGTCGGCGCGGAGCAGACCGGCGATGCGCGCCTCCTCGATGATCTCCCGCTGCGCGTCGGAACCCCCGAGGCGGCGGATCGACGGCGCGAGCACGGCGAGCCGGTCGGCGGCGGCCGAGTTCGCACCACGGGCCATCAGCTCCAGCGCCTCGGCGAGCGGAGAGACGACGGTCGCCATGGTCGGATGTACGTGCCCGGCGGCCCAGGACCGCAGCTCGTCGAGCGCCCCGATGTCACCGGTGGCGAGGTGGGCCACGGCGGTGTGCATGGCCAGGAACGGCGTGGCGGGCCGGGTCATGGTCTCGCGGCCGGTGACGCGTACGACCGCGGCGATGTCGGGGACGTCGTGTGCGCCCGGGGTGAGCGCCCAGCGGAACAGCAGCGACCCGGAGTCGACCAGTGCCCGGCAGCCCAGTGCGTTACCGGGCTGGAGCTGGGTCTCGTAGCGGCGGCGTACGGCATCCAGGTCGCCCAAGGAGAGCTCGTGCAGCGCGGCATGCCACGAGAAGTGCGACAGCGAGTCGATCTCGGCGCCGTCGCCGAGCACCCAGGAGGACATCCAGGCGAGGCCCGCCTCGTGATCTCCGGTCTCGTAGTGCGCATGCGCCCGGGCATGGGCCGAGTGGCCGGCGCCGGGCTCCACCGCCAGCGAGGCGCAGGAGAGCGCCATCGCGTCGTCGAAGCGACGCTGCTCCTGGCGTACGAACGCGAGCAGGCCGGCGAACCACCAGTCGTCGCCGTAGGCCGGCACCGCGCGCTCCACGATCGCCCACGCTTCCTCGGGCACCTCGGTGGCCCCGGCGAAGGCGATGGTCGGCACCGCGGTCGACAGCAGCAGCGCGTCGCGTGGGAAGGCCGCCAGGTGGTCGATCAGCGGCCGCGGGTTGCCGCGGATGTGTGCCTCGACCGCGTGTACGTGGCTGCGCTCGCGCTCGGTCGCGCGCCGCGCGTGCAGGCGAGCCTGCTGCAGGCGCGCGGCCACGTCGACGGGAGCACACATCTCGTGCCCGAGCAGGGCAAGCGCCGCGTGGCCCAGCGCGAAGGTCGGGTCGAGGACGATCGAGGCCGCGAACGAGGACAGCGCGCCATCTCGCAGACGAAGCACGTCGAGCAGCCCCTGGGAGTAGCTCAGGGCGGCTTCGTCGCTGGTGGTCAGCGCGTATCCATAGCGATCACGACAAGGCACATAACAATACTAGACCACTAGACTTTAAAACCCAGGGCATGAGCGCCCGATTTCCCCAGACTCAGGGAGCGGCGAGCTCGCCGGAGCCTCGGGGGATCAGTCGGGTGCCGATGGTGACGGTCTGAAGCGGGCCGTCGGAGTCGCCGGCGATGCGCTGGAAGAGCAGGCGTGCGGCGGCCGCGCCCATGGCACCCGGATCCTGTGCGACGACGGTGAGGCCGGGCTGGAGGAGGTCGCCGAGCTCGACGTCGTCGAAGCCGACCAGCGCCAGCCGCGCGTCGCGTCGGGCGAGCTCGCGAAGGACGCTGACTGTGGTGCGGCTGTTGCCGCACAGCAGCGCGGTCGCCGGCGTCGGCCCGTCCAGCAGCCGGTCCAGCGCGTCGGCGGTGGATGCGGGGGAAGGGGGCGCCTGGGTGACGAGCTCGTCGGAGACGGCGATCCCTGCGGCCTCCAACGCCTCGCGATAGCCACGCAGGCGCTCGCCGGCGGTGTAGATCTCGGGCGCGTCGCCGATGAAGCCGATGCGCCGGTGTCCGTGGGAGAGCAGATGCTCCACTCCGCGTCGGCTACCACCACGGTTGTCGGTGAGGATCATGTCGGCCTCGATGTCGCCGGGCGGGCGGTCGACGAACACCACCGGGATACCGGCCCGCATCTCCGGGAGGAGATAGGAGTGGCTGGAGCCGGCCGGCACGATGATCAGGCCGTCCACGCGCCGCTCGCAGAACGCGAGGGCGAGATCGCGTTCCCGGTCGGAGTCCTCGGCCGAGGATCCGGCGAAGACCATCGTCCCGTGCTCACGGGCGACGTCCTCGACGGCCCGGGACAGGATCGAGTAGAACGGGTCGGCGACGTCCTCGAGCAGCAGCCCGATCGTGCCGGAGCGTCCCTGCCGGAGATCGCGAGCGCTGGCGTTGCGCCGGAACCCGAGTTCGGCGATCGACTCGAGCACCGCTGTCCGGAGGTCGTCGTTGACGTTCGACTCGCCGTTGACCACCCGCGACACGGTCTTCAGGCTCACTCCGGCCGCCGCCGCCACGTCCTTCATGGTCGGGCGGCGCTGATGACGGTTCTGGTCGAAGACGGGTGATGCCACGTGCTCAGCGTAGACGCAGTTGCGAGCGTGACAACGATGTCTGCCTGGTTCTCGCGGACGGATAGAAATTTAGGGTGATCAGGACAGTCCCCGCGTAAATCCTTCCGAATCTCGTTGACAACGTTGTCATCTCACGATTCCATCAGGGTGGCCCCCATGTGAAGGAGATCACACCCATGCATCGTTGGGACGCATCACCCAGAACCCGTGGCAGAGCCGTACGCCTGGCCGCGATGATCACAGCAACAGCGGCGCTGACGATCGGGATGAGCGGAACCGCCCCGGCGCTCGCCACCCCGGAGGCGGAGCCGTCCGCACCGAAGAGTGACACCGCTGACCCCCAGCAGACCGCCGAAGGCGGTGACTGGAGCACCTCCCTCGAGGAGGACGATCCCCAGCCCACCTGGGCTGACCTCGTCGATACCGACGAGGACGGCAAGCGACGTACCTCCGGTGTGGCCGGTCCGGACCCCTCCGGCATCCCCGGCGACATCGCCTCGCACATCACCGGCGTCAGCGCCAGCGGAGAGAACACCGGCTCCGGGGAGGGGGCCGCCGAGCTCGTCGACGGCGACATCAACACCAAGTGGCTCACCTTCGCGACCACCGGCTGGGTCCAGATCCAGCTCGACCAGCCGATCAGCGTCGTCAGGTACGCCCTCACCTCGGCCAACGACGCGGCGGAACGTGACCCGAAGGACTGGGTGATCCAGGGCTCGACCGACGGCCAGAACTGGACCACCGTCGACCGACGCACCGGCCAGTCGTGGGACGAGCGGTTCCAGACCCGCGAGTTCGAGATCGCCTCCCCGCAGGCCTACTCCCACTACCGCATCGACATCTCCGCCAACCAGAGCGGCGGCATCATCCAGCTCGCCGAGTGGCAGCTCTCCGACGGCTCCGAGCCCCCGCCGCCGCTGGAGAACATGACCAGCCACCCCGACGACGGCCCCGCCTCGGCGTACGCCGCGAAGTCGAAGGTCGGCTTCACCGGCACCCACGCCTTCGAGTACGCCGGAAAGATCACCGGCGAGAAGGGTCACTCCTACAACCGCGTCTTCGACGTCGACATCCCGGTCGGCAAGGAGACCGAGCTCTCCTACCTGGTCTTCCCGGAGTTCGTCGAGGGCGACCTGAGCTACCCGAGCACCTACACCGCGGTCGACCTGGCCTTCACCGACGGCACGCTGCTCTCCGAGCTCGGAGCGCTCGACGCGCAGGGCTACGAACTGTCCCCGGAGGGCCAGGGCGAGTCGAAGTCGCTCTACACCAACCAGTGGAACAAGAAGACGTCCGTCATCGGCGAGGTCGCGGCCGGCAAGACGATCGACCGGATCCTGGTCGCCGTCGACGCGCCGAGCGGCCCGACGAAGTTCCGCGGCTGGTACGACGACATCGAGATCACCGCCTCCCCGAAGACACCCCAGGTGACCAGCCGCGTCGACTACGCCGTCACCACCCGAGGCACCCAGTCCAGCGGGAGCTTCTCGCGGGGCAACAACATCCCGGCGACCGCGGTCCCGCACGGCTTCAACTTCTGGGCGCCGATGACCAACGCCGGCTCGCTGTCGTGGTTCTACCGCTATCACCAGGACAACGACGCCCAGAACCGGACGAGCCTGCAGGCGCTCACGCTGAGCCACGAGACCAGTCCCTGGATGGGTGACCGGCAGACCTTCCAGGTGATGCCGTCGTCCGCCGAGGGCGTCCCTGACCCGGCCCGCAAGGCACGCGCGCTCACCTTCGAGCACGACAACGAGACCGCCCGGCCGTACTACTACAAGGTCGGCTTCGACAACGGACAGAGCGCCGAGATCGCACCGACCGACCACGCCGCGGTGTTCCGGTTCACCTATCCCGGTGACGATGCGAGCCTGGTGTTCGACAACGTCAACAACGACGGCGGCCTGACCCTCGACCCGGCGGCGGGAACCCTGCAGGGCTTCACCGACACCCGCAGCGGCCTGTCCAACGGCGCGACCCGGATGTACGTCTACGCGACCTTCGACCAGCCGGTCACCGGCGGCGGGAAGTACGCCACCGGAGAGCGCCCGAACGTCCAGGGCCACCTGAAGTTCGATGCCGGCGCGGACAGGACCGTGACGATGCGCATCGCCACCAGCCTGATCGGCATCGACCAGGCCAAGCGCAACCTGCAGCTCGAGGTCGCCGACGACTCCTTCGACACGGTCAAGGAGAAGGCGAAGGCGCTGTGGCAGGACAAGCTCGACGTCCTCGACATCAAGGGCGCGACCAAGGACCAGAGGACCACCGTCTACTCCAACCTCGCCCGGCTGTTCCTCTACCCCAACTCGGGCCACGAGAACACCGGCACCGAGGACGAGCCGGTCTGGAAGCACGCCGTCCAGTCGACCTCGGGCGACAGCAACCCGCCGGGCACCACGCCCACCCACACCGGGGCCGAGATCAAGGACGGCAAGGTCTATGTGAACAACGGCTTCTGGGACACCTACCGCACCACCTGGGCGGCCTACTCGCTCCTGGAGCCGAGCCAGGCGGCCGAGATGGTCAACGGGTTCGTGCAGCAGTACAAGGACAACGGCTGGATCTCGCGCTGGTCATCGCCGGGCTACGCCAACCTGATGACCGGCACCAGCTCGGACGTCTCCTTCGCCGACGCGTACGTCAAGGGTGTCGAGGGCATCGACGCCGAGGCCGCCTACGCGGCCGCCGTGAAGAACGCCACCGTCCGGCCTCCGGGCTCCGCGACCAACTCCAACGTCGGCCGCAAGGGCATGCAGACCTCGGTGTTCCTCGGCTACACGCCTGCGGCCGTGAGCGAGGGCGTCTCCTGGGGACTCGAGGGCTACATCAACGACTACGGCATCGGGAACATGGCCGCGAAGCTCGCAGCACGCGACGGGATCTCCGGCGCCGAGCGGAAGCGGCTGAAGGAGGAGTCGGAATACTTCCTCAACCGCGCCCGCAACTACGTCAACACCTTCGACACCAAGGTGGGCTTCTTCCAGGGCCGCAACGCCGACGGCACCTTCAAGAAGTCGCCGGCCGACTACAACCCGCTGGTGTGGGGCAGCGACCACGACTACACCGAGACCAACGGCTGGAACTTCGCGTTCCACACCCCGCAGGACGGCCAGGGCCTGGCCAACCTCTACGGCGGTCGCGGTGGGCTGGCGAAGAAGCTCGACACCTTCTTCTCCACTCCGGAGACGGGGGAGTACCCCGGTTCCTACGGCGGCATCATCCACGAGATCCGCGAGGCCCGGGACGTACGCATGGGCCAGTGGGGCTTCTCCAACCAGGTCAGCCACCACATCCCGTGGATGTACACCTACGCCGGCCAGCCGTGGAAGACGCAGGAGATCGTCCGCGAGACCCTGCGCAGGATGTACACCGGCTCCGAGATCGGCCAGGGCTACGCCGGCGACGAGGACAACGGCGAGACCTCGGCCTGGCACCTGTTCGCCTCCCTCGGTCTCTACCCGCTCCAGATGGGCAGCGAGAACCTCGTGCTCGGCTCGCCGCTGTTCACCGAGGCCACCCTCCACCTCGAGGGCGGCAAGGACCTGGTGATCAAGGCACCGGACAACTCCACGGAGAACGTCTACGTGCAGGGCGTCACGATCGACGGCAAGCGGTGGGACAAGACGTACGTCGCCCATGAGGAGCTCGCCGACGGCGGCACCATCGAGTTCGACATGGGCTCGAAGCCGTCGAGCTGGGGCACCTCGCCCAGCGCCGTGCCGCCGTCGCTGACCAACGGTTCCCAGCCGGCCAGGCCGATCGCAGACAGGTCCGGCGCGGGCAAGGGCACGGTGAGCGCCAGCGGGAGCGACGGCGAGACGCTCGTCGACAACGACTCCGGAACGCAGACGACCGTGGCCGGCGACGGCTGGGTCGAGTACCGGTTCAGCGCACGCAAGGTGCCGGTCTCCTTCTACACCCTCACCAACGGCGCCGACGGTCGCTCCCCGAGCGGCTGGGTCGTCAAGGGATCCAACGACGGCGCCGACTGGAAGGTCCTCGACCGGCGCTCGGGCGAGACGTTCGACTGGCAGCAGGCGACCCGTCCGTTCAAGCTCGAGTCGGAGTCGAGGTTCAACCGGATCCGGATCGAGTTCACCGGGCCGGCCGCCGAGCAGATCACGCTCTCGGAGGTGGAGCTGCTGGGCTGACGCCGTCTCGACGGACACGACGATGCCCGGCCGGTTCGATCCGGCCGGGCATCGTCCGTCCCGCCTGCGAGGAGACTGTCGGTGCCCGCTACTAGGGTTGGGACGTGCCCGATCCGCAGAGCTATCGCCCCAGAGCTGGAGACATCCCCACCCAGCCCGGGGTCTACCGGTTCCGCGACCCGAAGGGGCGGGTGATCTACGTCGGCAAGGCGATCAACCTGCGCCAGCGGCTCGCGAACTACTTCCAGCCGATCCCGTCGCTGCACCCCCGCACGGCGACAATGGTCACCACCGCGGCCAGCGTCGAGTGGACGACGGTCAACAACGACATCGAGGCGCTCCAGCTCGAATACACCTGGATCAAGGAGTTCGACCCGCGGTTCAACGTCAAGTACCGCGACGACAAGTCCTACCCCTGGCTGGCGGTGACCGTCTCCGAGGAGTTCCCGCGGGTGATGGTCGGCCGCGGCGCCAAGCGCAAGGGCACCCGCTACTTCGGCCCCTACGGCCACGCCTGGGCGATCCGCGAGACGGTCGACATCCTGCTGCGGGTCTTCCCGATGCGCTCGTGCAGCAACGGGGTCTTCAAGCGCTCCCAGCAGATCGGCCGGCCCTGCCTGCTCGGCTACATCGACAAGTGCACCGCTCCCTGCGTCGGCAACATCTCCGCCGAGGAGCACCGCGAGATCGTCGACGACTTCTGCGACTTCATGGCCGGCCACACCACGGCGTTCACGAAGCGGATCGAGAAGGAGATGTACGCCGCGTCCGAGGCCCTCGACTTCGAGAAGGCCGCGCGCCTGCGCGACGACCTGGGTGCGATGCAGCGTGCCCTGGAGAAGCAGGCCGTCGTGCTCGGCGACGGAGCCGACGCCGACGTGATCGCTCTGGCCGAGGACCCGCTCGAGGTGGGCGTGCAGATCTTCTACGTACGCGGCGGCCGCATCAAGGGCCAGCGCGGCTGGGTCGCCGACCGGATGGACGACGCCGACACCGCCGGTCTGGTCGAGCACTTCCTGCTCCAGCTCTACGCCGGCGAAGACGCTGAGGCGATCCCGCGCGAGATCCTGGTCCCGGCCCTGCCGCCCGACCACGAGACGCTCGAGGAGCTGCTCTCCGACGTACGCAAGGCGAAGGTGCGGATCCGGGTTCCCCAGCGCGGAGACAAGAAGACGCTCCAGGAGACCGTCGAGAAGAACGCCAAGCAGGCTCTCGCGCTCCACAAGACCAAGCGCGCCAGCGACCTGACCACCCGCAACCGGGCGCTGGAGGAGATCCAGGAGGCGCTCGAGCTCGAGGAGGTGCCCCTGCGGATCGAGTGCTACGACATCTCCCACCTGCAGGGCACCGAGATCGTGGCCAGCATGGTGGTCTTCGAGGACGGGCTCGCCCGCAAGTCGGAATACCGGCGCTTCATCATCAAGGGCCAGGACGGCTCCGACGACGTCAAGGCGATGCACGAGGTGATCACCCGGCGGTTCAAGCGGCTGCTCGACGAGCAGTCCACGTCGATCGTCTCGACCGAGGTCGAGGGCGCCAGTGGGCCGATGCTGGTCGACCCGGAGACCGGCCGACCCCGCAAGTTCGCCTACGCCCCGGGGCTGGTCGTCGTGGACGGTGGCGCCCCCCAGGTCGCGGCCGCGCAGCGGGCCTTGACCGAGCTCGGCATCGACGACATCCCGGTGGTGGGGCTGGCCAAGCGCCTGGAGGAGGTCTGGGTGCCCGACGAGGAGGACCCGGTCATCCTGCCGAGGTCCTCGGAGGGTCTCTACCTGCTGCAGCGGGTCCGCGACGAGGCGCACCGGTTCGCGATCAGCCACCACCGCGGCCGCCGCTCCAAGTCCATGGTGGAGAGCCTGCTCGACGACGTACCCGGCCTCGGCGAGGTGCGCCGCAAGACGCTGATGAAGCACTTCGGCTCGCTGAAGAAGCTCCGGACCGCGACCGTGGAGGAGATCGCCCAGGTGCCCGGCATCGGCCCCGGCACGGCGACGGCGATCAAGACCGCTGTGGAGCAGACGGCGAAGAATGGCAAGGTTAGCGGCATCAACGTCACCACCGGCGAGATCATCGAGGAGTAGGTCATGCACAAGGGGGAGGTCGTCGTCATCACCGGCATGACCGGTGCCGGGCGGAGCACCGCCGCCAAGGAGCTGGAGGATCTGGGCTACTACGTCGTCGACAACCTGCCGCCGAGCCTGCTCCCACAGGTGGTCGAGCGGGTCGACGCCGCCCGGGGCCCGGAGCAGCCGGTGGCGGTCGTGACCGACGTACGTTCGGGGTCCTTCTTCGCCGAGCTCGAGGAGATCGTGGCCAAGGGAGCCACCGGGCGGCGTACGACGCTGGTCTTCCTCGATGCCGCCGACGACACGCTCGTACGCCGTCAGGAGGCCGCCCGGCGGCCGCACCCGATGCAGCGCGGCAACGAGCGGCTGCTGGACGCGCTCGAGCGCGAGCGGGTGGTGCTGGCCAACCTGCGTGGTGCCGCCGACCTGGTCATCGACACCACCCAGCTCAACGTGCACCAGCTCACCGCCAGGATCGCGGAGGCGTTCGGCACCCCGGAGCGGACGACGCTGAAGGTGTCGGTGGTGAGCTTCGGGTTCAAATACGGGATCCCGGTCGATGCCGACTTCATGGCGGACATGCGGTTCCTGCCCAACCCGCACTGGGTGCCAGAGCTGAAGGACGGCAACGGGCGCGACAATCCTGACGTCGCCAGCTATGTCTACTCACGCCCTGGTGCGGAGGAGTTCCTGAGCGGGTATGTTCCGGTGCTCATCGGCGTGACCAAGGGCTACCTCCACGAAGGAAAGAGGTTCATGCGCGTGGCAATCGGGTGCACAGGCGGCAAGCACCGCAGCGTGGCGATGGCGGAGGAGATCTCCAGGAGGCTGCGAGATGCCGGCCTGGACGCGAAGGCGATCCACCGAGACCTCGGGCGGGAGTGAGCGTGGCCGGGGCCGACCGACCCGGGGCAGATGCCCAGGCCGTCGTCGCCCTGGGGGGAGGGCACGGACTCCACGCGTCGCTGAGCGCGCTGCGGCTGCTGGTCGACGACCTGACCGTCGATCAGCTCACCGCGATCGTGACGGTCGCCGACAACGGCGGCTCGAGCGGCCGGCTTCGCCGCGAGTTCGGTGTGCTTCCTCCGGGCGATCTGCGGATGGCTCTCGCGGCGCTGTGCGGCGAGGACCGCTGGGACGACACCTGGGCGCAGGTGCTGCAGCACCGCTTCGCCGGTGAGGGCGAGATGCGCGGCCACAACCTCGGCAACCTGCTGATCGTGGGGTTGTGGGAGCAGCTCGGCGACCACGTCGAGGCGCTCGACTGGGTCGGTCGCCTGCTGGGCGCCAAGGGCCGGGTCCTGCCGATGGCGCTGGTGCCGATGGACATCGTCGCCGACGTACGCGGCCTGGTGCCCGGGTCTCCGGAGGCCCTCACCTCGGTGCAGGGTCAGGTCGAGGTCGCCAGCACCGACGGGATGATCGAGTCGATCCGGCTCATCCCTGACAACCCGCCGGCAGCGCCGGATGCGGTCGCGGCGATCCACGACGCGGAGTGGGTGTTCTTGGGCCCCGGGTCGTGGTTCACCTCGGTCCTGCCACACCTGATGGTCCGAGCGCTGCGTGAGGCCCTGGTAGCGACGTCAGCGAAGATCGTCGTCGTGCTCAATCTCGGCGAGCAGCCGGGGGAGACGACCGGCTTCGGACCCGCCGAGCACCTCTCGGTCCTTCTCGACCATGCCCCCGACCTCCGCATCCACACCGTCCTCGTCGACTCCTCCCTCGACGGCCTCGACGAGCTGTCGCGGGTGGCCGAGAAGTGCGGCGCGCAGGTCGAGGTGGCCGACGTCGCCGTCGGCGACGGGACTCCTCGCCACGACCCGGAGCGGCTCGCCGCTGCGTACGCGAGGGTGATCGGGGCGGGCTGACCGAAGCCGCGTCATCAGGCTTCGGGTGCGCCGTCCTACCCTCCGTAAGCCTCGCTCTGGGCCCACACAGATTGCTCTGAGGTGGAACCGATTCGAGGGTCGTTGACAACAATGAAAGACTCTCCGACATGGCGATGACGGGACAGGTGAAGGCCGAGCTGGCCTCCACTCAGATCACCAAGACATGCTGCCGCAAGGCAGAGGTTGCCTCGACGTTGAGGTTCGCTGGGGGGATCCACATCGTGGCCGGCAGGATCGTGGTCGAGGCTGAGCTCGACACCGGTCTGGCGGCTCGGAGATTGAAGCGAGACATCGCCGACGTCTTCGGTCACGAGGCAGAGGTGGCTCTCATCCAGGCGAGCGGGCTTCGCAAGGGCAGCCGCTACATCGTGCGCGTGGTCAAGGACGGTGAGGCGCTGGCGCGCCAGACCGGCCTTCTCGACCAGCGTGGCCGGCCGGTGCGGGGTCTCCCGCCCGCGGTCGTCTCCGGCGGAGCCTGCGACGCCGTCGCCGCCTGGCGTGGCGCCTTCCTGGCCCACGGCTCGCTCACCGAGCCCGGTCGCTCCTCCTCGATGGAGGTGACCTGCCCGGGCTCGGAGTCGGCTCTGGCCCTCGTCGGTGTCGCTCGTCGGATCGGCATCTCCGCCAAGCCCCGCGAGGTACGCGGCGTCGACCGCGTCGTGATCCGTGACGGTGACGCGATCGGCCAGCTGTTGACCCGCCTGGGCGCTCATGAGTCGCTGATGGCCTGGGAAGAGCGCCGGATGCGCCGTGAGGTCCGCGCCACCGCCAACCGGCTGGCCAACTTCGACGACGCCAACCTGCGCCGCTCGGCACGTGCCGCCGTGGCGGCGGGGGCGCGTGTCGAGCGTGCCTTGGAGATCCTCGGCGACGACATCCCCGACCACCTTCGCCAGGCCGGCAAGCTCCGTCTGGAGCACAAGCAGGCCTCGCTCGAGGAGCTCGGCCAGCTGCACGACCCCGTGCTGACCAAGGATGCGATCGCGGGCCGGATCCGGCGGCTGCTGGCGATGGCGGACAAGCGTGCCGAGGAGCTCGGCATCCCCGACACCGAGGCGTCGCTGACCGCGGAGATGCTCGCCGAGGACGCCTGAGAGCGACATCCACGACCTGAAACCGGCCCGAGCCCCTCGACTGATCGAGGGGCTCGGGCCGTTTGCTACTCGTCCGTCTTTTGGAACGATCCAACCCAGTCTCCCGCTGTTCAGAGGCGCTGGGTAGTGTCGGCGTCAGCGGGTGATCCCGCGCACAATCTTTTCGACGCGAACCAGGAGTCCACGTGACAGTTCGAGTAGGCATCAACGGGTTCGGCCGGATCGGCCGCAACTTCTTCCGCGCGGTGCGCGCCTCCGACCTCGACATCGAGATCGTCGGGGTCAACGACCTCAGCGACAACGCGACCCTCGCGACGCTGCTGAAGTACGACACCATCCTCGGCCCGCTCGACGCCGACGTGTCCGCCACCGAGGACGCGATCGTCGTCGACGGCAAGGAGATCAAGGCGTACGCCGAGCGTGACCCGGCCAACATTCCTTGGAAGGACCTCGACGTCGACGTCGTGATCGAGTCGACCGGCTTCTTCACCGACGCCACCAAGGCGCGCGCCCACATCGACTCCGGCGGTGCGAAGAAGGTGATCATCTCCGCTCCGGCGAAGAACGACGACGCCACCATCGTGATGGGCGTCAACGAGAAGGACTACGACCCCGAGAACCACACGGTCATCTCCAACGCCTCGTGCACGACCAACTGCCTGGCGCCGCTGGCCAAGGCACTCAACGACGGCATCGGCATCAACCAGGGCCTGATGACCACCGTCCACGCCTACACCGCCGACCAGAACCTTCAGGACAACATCCACAAGGACATGCGCCGCGCCCGCGCGGCCGCGCTCAACGTCGTGCCCACCTCGACCGGCGCCGCCAAGGCGATCGGTCTGGTGCTGCCGGAGCTGAAGGGCAAGCTCGACGGCTACGCCCTGCGGGTGCCGGTGCCGACCGGCTCGATCGTCGACCTCTCCTTCGAGGCCTCGCGCGAGACCTCGGTCGAGGAGATCAACGCGATCATGGAGAAGGCAGCCGACGGGAAATACCTCGTCTACTCGACCGACCCGATCGTCTCCTCCGACATCGTCACCAACCCGGCGTCGTCGATCTTCGACGCCCCGCTGACCAAGGTGATCGGCAACCAGGTCAAGGTGGCAGCGTGGTATGACAACGAGTGGGGCTACTCCAACCGGCTCGGTGACCTGGTGGCCTACGTTGGCGCGAGCCTGTGACCCAACGACCTGCCTCACAGGTTAGGGTCTAGCCCGTTATGTCTCTGAATCTCACGCAGCTCATCGAGCAGGGTGTCGCGGGCAAGCGAGTTCTCGTGCGCTCCGACCTCAACGTCCCGTTGGAAGGCACGACGATCACCGACGACGGTCGCATCCGTGCCTCGGTGCCCACGATCAAGGCGCTGGCCGACGCCGGCGCCAAGGTCGTGGTGGTCGCCCACCTCGGTCGGCCGAAGGGAGAGCCGGACCCGGCCTACTCGCTGGCTCCCGTGGCCACCCGACTCGGTGAGCTGCTCGGTGCCGAGGTCGCCTTCGCGACCGACACCGTCGGCGACTCGGCGAGCTCGGTGGTGGGCAGCCTCGGCGACGGTCAGGTCGCTCTGCTGGAGAACGTACGCTTCAACGCGGGCGAGACCAGCAAGGACGACGTCGAGCGGGCGACCTTCGCCGCCCAGCTCGCCGCCCTGGTCGACGCCTTCGTCTCCGACGGGTTCGGCGTGGTCCATCGCAAGCAGGCCTCGGTCTATGACGTCGCCAAGCTGCTCCCGAGCGCGCAGGGCGACCTGGTGGCCACCGAGATCGACGTGCTCAAGCGGCTCACCGAGACTCCCGAGCGGCCGTACGTGGTCGTCCTCGGCGGCTCGAAGGTCTCCGACAAGCTCGGCGTGATCGACAACCTGCTCGGCAAGGCCGACAAGCTGCTCATCGGCGGTGGCATGGTCTTCACCTTCCTCAAGGCCCAGGGCAACGAGGTCGGCCAGTCGCTGCTCGAGGAGGACCAGATCCTCACGGTGCTCGGCTATCTCGAGCGCGCCGAGGAGATCGGCGTCGAGATCCTGCTGCCGACCGACATCGTGGTCGCCGACTCGTTCGGTGACGAGGCCTCTGCCCGTGTGGTCGCGGCCAACGCGATCCCGCCCGAGTCGCTCGGGCTCGACATCGGCCCGGAGTCGGCGCAGACCTACGCTGCCGCGCTCGAGGGCGCCCAGACGGTCTTCTGGAACGGCCCCATGGGCGTCTTCGAGCAGGCCGCGTTCGCCGAGGGCACCCGCGCGGTCGCCCAGGCGCTCACCACGATCGACGGCCTCTCGGTCGTCGGTGGCGGCGACTCCGCCGCGGCGATCCGGCAGCTCGGGTTCTCCGACGACCAGTTCGGCCACATCTCGACCGGTGGCGGCGCCTCGCTCGAATACCTCGAGGGCAAGACCCTCCCGGGCGTCGCCGTGCTCGACGAGGCGACCGCGGTCGGGGGACTGGGCTGATGGCGGCCAAGAAGGCTGCGGGGCGCACCCCGCTCATCGCCGGCAACTGGAAGATGAACCTCAACCACCAAGAAGCGGTGGTCCTGGTCCAGAAGCTCGCCTGGACGCTCTCGGACAAGCGCCACGACTTCACTGCCGTGGAGGTGGCGGTCTTCCCGCCGTTCACCGACATCCGCTCGGTGCAGACCCTGGTCGACGGCGACAAGATGCGGATCACCTATGGCGCCCAGAACGTCTCCACCCAGGAGTCCGGCGCCTACACCGGCGAGGTCTCGGCCGCGATGCTGGCCAAGCTCGGCTGCTCCTACGTGATCGTCGGTCACTCCGAGCGCCGCGAGCACTACGGCGAGACCGACGCGATCGTCGCGCAGAAGGCCAAGATCGCCCTCAAGCACAACATCACCCCGATCGTCTGCGTCGGTGAGGGCCTCGAGGTCCGCCAGGCAGGCAACCACCTCGAGCACTGCACCGGTCAGGCCGAAGCCTCGCTGGCGGGCCTGACCGAGGCCGAGGTCGGCCAGGTCGTCATCGCCTACGAGCCGGTCTGGGCGATCGGCACCGGCGAGACCGCCACCGCGCAGGACGCCCAGGAGGTCTGCGCCGGCATCCGGGAGCGGCTGGAGAAGGTCTACGGGGCGGAGGTCGCCGGCGGCGTACGCATCCTCTACGGAGGGTCCGTGAAGCCCAACAACGTGGCCGCGCTGATGCAGGAGTCCGACGTCGACGGAGCGCTGGTGGGTGGTGCGAGCCTCTCGGTCGAGGACTTCGCGGCGATCTCCCGCTACTACGACCTGCCAGTTCTCTAGGCCAGTGCGGTAGGTTGACCGCTCTCCAGATAGGATTTCAACGTGGAACTTCTCTTCACCATCATCCTGGTCGTCGCAAGCGTGCTGATGATCGTTCTCGTGCTCCTCCACAAGGGCCGCGGCGGCGGACTCTCCGACATGTTCGGTGGCGGCGTCTCGAGCTCGCTGGGTGGATCCTCGGTCGTCGAGCGCAATCTCGACCGCCTCACCATCGGCATCGGAGTGATCTGGTTCGCCTGTGTGATCGCGCTTGGTCTGTTGATGGCTTACTGAGCCATTCCCCTTCAACGCGCACGCGATAGCGTCTAAACTCATTCGACGCTGGACGGAGATTTTGCCGTCCACTTCCCCCAAAGTGGCCTCTCGGGGCTGCGAACTTTAAGTTGAGAGAGGACACCGCAGCACCATGGCAGGTGGAGGGAACGCGATTCGGGGCTCCCGAGTCGGTGCTGGGCCGATGGGTGAGGCGGAGCGTGGCGAAGCTGCGCCGCGAAAGGCCGTCACCTACTTCTGTGCCAACGCACATCGCTCGGTCATCACCTTCGCCGTCGAGGCGACGCCGCCGGACTCGTGGGACTGCCCCAAGTGTGGGCTTCCCGCTGGTCTCGACGAGGAGAACGCGCCCCCGGCGCCGAAGATCGAGCCTTACAAGACCCACCTCGCCTACGTGAAGGAGCGCCGCTCCGACGCGGAGGCCGAGGACATCCTGGAGGAGGCCATCGCCCTCCTCCGCTCCCGCCGGAAGTCCGGCGAGATCATCTTCTGAACCCCGGCCGAGTCGGCGCATCTGCTCCAAGCAGAGGCGCCGACTCGGCGCATTTGTCCCGCTGGAGACGCGTGAGTCGGCTCCTCTGTCCCGTCTGAAGCGAACGAGTCGGCGCAACTGTCCCGTTCAGCTTGCCAGCCGTCCACCGCGTCGGCGGAGCGCCCGATGGTGCAGTTGCCGGATGCGTACGTCTGCGTCTCCGGTACGCGTGAAGAGATCGTTCTTCGTGAACGCCTCGACCAGCCATCCTTCACGGCATACGTCCAGGCGCCGTTCCCGGTCGCGTAGCTGCTGGCCGGGGGAGGAGTGCCACTCCGCGCCGTCGTACTCGACGGCGGCGAGAAGGTCCTCGTTGCCCAGATCGAGGCGGGCGACGAACTCCCCGGTCACGGTGGAGACCTCGATCTGCGGCGTCATGGGAAGCCGCGCTTGATGGCATCGCAGACCCAGCACCGCTTCCGGCGGCGACTCGAACCTGCCGTCCGCCAGCGGGCCGATCTCGCGAAGTGTCGTCACCCATCGCTGACCGCGGAACTGTTCGATCCCCTCGATGAACTCCTCAGGATCGTACGCACCGAGTCGATGCATCATCGAGACTCCGGCGATCGCCTCGTCAGGCCAGCGGACGCGACCGAGATCCCAGGCCGTACGCAGCGCACTGGTCACCCTCAGGCCACCGATCTCGTCGGTCTCGCTGTCCGACACGGTGCGCTCGCCGCTGCTCGCGATGTCGTTGCGGAGACGGCCGCGGCCGGCCGGGCGGAAGAACGAGAGCGGGCGAAGGCCGATGTGCTCGCCGGGGGCGAGGATCATCTCGGCTCCGAGGAGCCAGCCGGCATGTCGGTCGACGACGATGCAGTCGGCGGGCGCGACCAATCTCAAGCAGGCGGCGCGGATGGCCAGGGAGTCGCCCACCTCGGTGGCCAGATATACGCCCTTCATGGGGCGCCGTACGAGGCCTGTCTCGAGAAGCGTGCCAAGCCGCCTCCGTGAGATCCCCGCGTCGCGGGCCATCTTGAAGGTGAAGGGCTCGGTCGCCGGCAACGGGAAGGTGCTCCCGAGGCTTCCGTTGAACAGCATCTCGTTGATGTCCATGCCCAGAGTCTGGGAGTCAGTCCCCGGTACCACCACCGGACGACGGCGGCCTGTGGAAAAGTCTGTGGACAACGTGGGACTCACGCGCCGACTCGCTTCGTTCCAGTGGGACTGATGTGCCGAGTCGGCGCCTCTGCGTGGGACAGACGCGCCGACTCGGCGGGTCGGTCAGCAGGTGGCGCCGAAGATGGACTCGGCGTACTCCGGGTGGTCGATGAACGGGTTCCGGTTGTGCTGGTAGGTCGAGTAGATCTTGTTGTTGCGCGCCTGCTCGGCGGTGGTGACGGGGTCGGCGCTGTGCCAGGCCAGGAGGACGCAGACCTTGCCGAGGTAGCTGGTCGCGCCGTTGACGGCGTTGTTGACCTCCAGGTCGGCGAAGCCGTCGTCGCCGTTGTAGCGAACGGCCATGTAGAGGATGCCGCGGGCCAGGTCGCCCTTCACGCTGTCGCGGGGCTCGAAGGAGTCGGCGTCGGTCCAGCAGTCGCTGCACTCCGCGACGGCCGAGCCGCCGAGGTCGAAGTCCTTGTTGCCCCGGGTGGAGTTGACGGTGACGTCCTCGGGCCGCAGATGGTGCACGTCGGTGCCGGGGCCGTTGCTGGTTCCGAAGTCACCGTGGCTCTGCGGCCAGGTGTGCTCGCGGTTCCAGTTGTTCGCGTCGCCGCCGTTGTTCGTCTTCGGCGTGGAGACCCCGGAGTAGAACTCGATCACGTTCGCCGAGTTGTTCGGGTCCTGGTCGAGCACCTTCAGCGCCTCCCACACCGCGCTGTAGGTCATCGTGGTGTGCCCGTCGATGATGTTGTGCAGCGCCGACTTCAGCACCGAACCGGACAGGCCCGCGGCGGAGTCGTAGTAGCCCGCCGGGATGTTCGGGTCCGGGGTGGGGCTGGTGGTGGGGGTGGGCGTCGGGGTCGGCGTGGACCCGGCGAACGCGAAGGCGGTGGCGTTCTTGTGCCCAGGGTGAGAGAAGTACGCCGTCAGGGTGCCGGTGACATCGATCTGGCGGCCCTTCAGGCTCGGGTTGGACCGCAGGCCCCACGAGCTGCGGAAGGCGTCGGGGATCTGCACGTAGAGCATCCGTGACGTGCTGGCCTCCGCGGCCGAGTCGGCGATCGCGAGGGCGTAGTCGTTGGGATAGTTGCTGGTCACGACGGTGTTGGTCGCGGTGGGCTGGCCGACGACGTAGCCGCGCACCGTGGCCGTCGAGCCGTTCTGGGTCGCGATCGCCGTGGATACGGTGATCGTGGCCGCCTGGGCCGGGGCGGTCGTGATGACGACCGCCATGAAGCTCGCCAGGGCGAGGGCAACGAGGCTGGCCAGGGTGAGGCGCAGCCGCCGAGAGGCGCTGAAGGACATGCTCGGATGGTGGCAGTCGGCACGTGGTCGGGGAACCCGCTGCGGGAAAGATTTACCTGCCGTTAGCAACCTGGGTAACGGAGTTCCCGAGACATTTGCGCCGACTCGGCGCTTCTGGGTGGGACAGTCGCGCCGAGTCGGGTGGGGGTCAGAGCTTGGACGCGGCTGCGCGGTCCAAGAACCAGGTCGTCTCGTTGGTGCCGACGACGCCGGTGGCGGGGATCTCGTTGATCGGGGCTCCGGCGTGGGCCTTGGCAACGGCATCGGCCTTGCCTTCGCCACTCACCAGGAACCAGACGGTCGAGGACCGTCGGAGAGCCTCGAACGTGAAGGTGATGCGCTCCGGCGGGGGCTTGGGGGAGTCGGTGACGCCGACGGCGATCGTGCCCGTCGCCTCGAGCTGCGGGAACCCGGGGAAGAGGGATGCGATGTGTCCGTCGGGGCCGACGCCGAGCATCAGGATGTCGAAGCCGCCCGAGCCGTGGCTGCGTACGTCCTCGGAGAACTGGGCTGCGGCCTCGTCGACGCTCAGGCCGGAGTCGGTGGCAGGCATCTCGTGGATGCGGTGGTCCGGGACACCGACCTCGGTCAGGAAGGCGGCGCGG
The DNA here is from genome assembly GCF_037137035.1 of Nocardioides sp. CCNWLW239. Taxonomy (NCBI): domain Bacteria; kingdom Bacillati; phylum Actinomycetota; class Actinomycetes; order Propionibacteriales; family Nocardioidaceae; genus Nocardioides; species Nocardioides sp. CCNWLW239. The sequence goes on from NZ_JBBBNW010000003.1 coordinate 371,144, forward strand.
GCCTGGCCGGCGTTGCGGTCGGGGGAGTCGGCGGCGACATAGCGCTCGTCGCCGAAGAAGAAGTCGACCGCGCCCCAGTCGACGCCCGACTCGGGTGCGAGCCGCGCGATCTCGCGATGGATCGCCTCGGCGATGGTGCCGCCGGTGAGACCGATGGTGGGTACGTCGCCTGCGGCCTGGAGGTCGGCAAGACGGCTGAGGAACTCTCCGGCGACCGCGGAGGCCAGTGCCTCGGCGGTGTCGTGGACCTCGATCAGTGACTCGGGATGACCGTCGCTGGTCACGTGCGCTTCTCTCTGTAGTAGGCGATGAGGGATCGGGTGGAGGCGTCCTGCTGCTCGGCCGTCTTCTCGTCACCGGAGACGGCCGGGCTGATCTGCACGGCGAGCTGCTTGCCGAGCTCGACGCCCCACTGGTCGAAGGAGTCGATGCCCCACACGACACCCTGGGTGAAGGTGATGTGCTCGTAGAGGGCGATCAGCTGACCCAGCACACCAGGGGTCAGCGACGGAGCCATGATCGAGGTGGTCGGGCGGTTGCCGGAGAAGACCCGTGCGTTGACGATGTCCTCGGCGGTGCCCTCGGCGCGCACCTCCTCGGCGGTCTTGCCGAACGCCAGCGCCTGGGTCTGGGCGAAGAAGTTGGCCAGGAACAGCTCGTGCACGTCGATGTCGCCGTCCGCGAGCGGGTAGGCCGGGTTGGCGAACGCGATGAAGTCGGCCGGGATGACCCGGGTGCCCTGGTGGATCAGCTGGTAGAACGCGTGCTGGCCGTTGGTGCCGGGCTCGCCCCAGAAGACCTCTCCGGTCGCCGACGTCACCGCGGTGCCGTCCCACCGCACCGACTTGCCGTTGGACTCCATGGTCAGCTGCTGCAGATAGGCAGGGAACCGGTGCAGCAGCTGGGAGTAGGGCAGCACGGCGTGGGTCTGAGCGTCGAAGAAGTTGACGTACCAGACGTTCAGGAGACCCATCAGGGCAGGCACGTTGCGGGCGATCGGCGTCGTACGGAAGTGCTCGTCGATGGCGTGGAAGCCACCGAGGAACTCGGTGAACCCCTCGGGACCGATGGCGATCGCCAGGGAGGTGCCGATGGCGGAGTCCACCGAGTAGCGGCCGCCGACCCAGTCCCAGAAGCCGAAGGCGTTCTCCGGGTCGATCCCGAAGTCGGCGACCTTGTCCAGCGCGGTGGAGACTGCCACGAAGTGCTTCTTCACGGCGTCGCCGGCATCGACGCCGTCTCCGAGCGCGTCGAGCAGCCAGGCGCGCGCCAGGCGCGCGTTGGTCAGCGTCTCCAGCGTCGAGAAGGTCTTCGAGGAGACGATGAACAGCGTGGTCGCCGGGTCGAGCCCTGTGAGCTTCTGTCCCGCGTCGGTCGGGTCGATGTTGGAGATGAACCGGCACTCGATCTCCGGGTGGCGGAACGGCTCCAACGCCTCGTAGGCCATCACCGGGCCCAGGTCGGACCCGCCGATGCCGATGTTGACGACGGTCCGGATCCGCTCGCCGGTGACGCCCTTCCACTCGCCGGACCGGACCCGGTCGGCGAAGTCGAAGACCTTCCTCAGGGTCTCGTGGACCCCGGGGACGACATCGGTGCCGTCGACGGTGAGGGACGCATCAGCAGGGAGACGCAGCGCGGTGTGGAGCACCGCGCGGTCCTCGGTGACGTTGATGTGCTCGCCGGCGAGCATCGCGTCGCGCCGTGCCTCCAGGCCGACCTGCTCGGCGAGGGCCAGCAGGTCGGCGAGGATGTCGTCGGTGAGGAGGTTCTTGGAGAGGTCGACGTGGAGGTCGGCCGCCTCGAAGGTGAAGCGTGAGGCCCGGCCGGGATCATCGGCGAACCACGAGCGCAGGTCGGGCTCAAGGCCGTCCCGTCGCTCGGTGAGCGCCTTCCAAGCGTCTGTCGTCGTCGCGTCGACCGGACCCCCGCCCACTACTTGACCGCCTCGATCTGGCCCTTGACGGTGTCGACGAGCTCGACCCAGGAGGCCTTGAACTTGTCCACGCCCTCGGTCTCGAGCACGAGGAAGACGTCGTCGACGTCGACCCCGACCGAGCGCAGCGACTCGAAGACGGTCGCGGCCTCGGCGCCCTTGCCGGTGACGACGTCACCCTTGACCTCGCCGTGGTCGGCGAAGGCCTCCATGGTCTTCTCCGGCATCGTGTTGACCGTGTCGGCGACGACCAGGTCGGTGACGTAGAGAGTGTCCGGGTAGGCCGGGTTCTTGACCCCGGTCGAGGCCCACAGCGGCCGCTGGGCGTTGGCGCCCTCGGCGGCCAGCGCGGTCCAGCGCTCGCACTGGTGGACCTCCTCGAAGGCGGCGTACGCGGCGATGGCGTTGGCCACCGCGGCCTTGCCGAGCAGCGCGGTGGCCTCGGGGGTGCCGATCGCCTCGAGCCGCTTGTCGATCTCGGTGTCCACGCGGGAGACGAAGAACGAGGCGACGCTGCGGATGGTGGACAGGTCCTTGCCGGCAGCCTTGGCCTGCTCCAGGCCGGTCAGGTAGGCGTCCATCACCGCACGGTAGCGCTCGACCGAGAAGATCAGCGTCACGTTGACCGAGATGCCCTCGGCGATCGCGGCGGTGATCGCGGGCAGACCCTCCAGGGTCGCCGGGATCTTGATCAGCACGTTGGGACGGTCGACGGCGGCCCACAGCGCCTTCGCGGAGGCGATGGTCGCGTCGGTGTCGTTGGCCAGGGTCGGCTCGACCTCGATCGAGACCCGGCCGTCGTCCTTGGTCGCGTCGGCGACGGGCGCGAGGATGTCGCAGGCGTTGCGTACGTCCTCGGTGGTGAGGCCGAAGATGACCTCGTCGACGTTCTTGCCCTCGGCCACGAGCGCGCGCAGCTGCTCGTCGTAGCGCTCGCCGTTGGAGATCGCGGAGGCGAAGATGGTCGGGTTGGTGGTCACCCCGACGACGGACTTCTCCTTGACGAGATCGGCGAGGTTGCCGGTCTCGATCCGCTCTCGGGAGAGGTCGTCGAGCCAGATGGACACGCCGGCGTCGGCCAGCGCCTTGAGACGGTCAGACATATTTCATGCTCCCTTGTTGGTGGCGGCGAGGCTCTCCTTGGCGGCCGTGACGACCGCCTCAGGAGTGAAGCCGTACTCCTTGAACAGCAGCGCTCCGGACGCCGAGGCGCCGAAGTGCTCGAGCGACACGATCCGGCCGGCGTCGCCGACGTACTCCCGCCAGCCCTGCTTCACCCCGGCCTCGACGCTGACGCGCGCCTTGACGTTGGGCGGGATCACCGAGTCGCGGTAGTCCTGGTCCTGGGCGTCGAACCACTCCAGGCACGGCAGCGAGACGACGCGGGCACCGATGCCCTCCTTGGCCAGCTCCTCGCGGGCGGCCACGGCGTACTGGACCTCCGAGCCGGTGCCGAGCAGCACGACGTCCACGGTCCCGGTGGGGGAGTCGAGGAGTACGTAGCCACCCTTCGCCACGCCTTCGGTGGTGGCGAATCCGTCCACCCCGCGCGGGAACGTCGGCAGCGCCTGACGGGTCAGGATGAGCGCCGAGGGGCGGTCGTGGTGCTTGAGCACCTCGAGCCAGGCGGCGGCGGTCTCGTTGGCGTCGGCGGGACGGACCACGTCGAGGCCCGGGATGGCCCGGACGGCGGCGAGGTGCTCGACCGGCTGGTGGGTCGGACCGTCCTCGCCGAGACCGACGGAGTCGTGGGTCCAGACGTGGATCACCGGCAGCTTGGAGAGCGCCCCGACGCGGACGGCGCCGCGCATGTAGTCGGAGAACTGGAAGAAGGTGCCGCCGAAGGCCTTCGTCGGCGAGTGGGCCACGATGCCGTTGAGGATCGCCCCCATGGCGTGCTCGCGGATGCCGAAGTGGAGCACGCGGCCCGCGTAGGGGTCGCCCTTCCACTCGTGGGTGGAGCGGTCCTCCGGGACGAAGCTGGGTGCACCGGAGATGGTGGTGTTGTTGGAGCCGGCGAGGTCGGCCGAGCCGCCCCACAACTCGGGCAGCACCGGCGCGAGCGCGTTGATCACCTTGCCGGAGGCGGCGCGGGTCGCGATGCCCTTGGCGTCGGCCTCGAAGAAGGGCAGCGCGTCGGCGATGCCGTCGGGGAGCTCCCCGGCCTGCATCCGCTCGAGCAGCTTCGCGCCCTCGGGGTTGGCCTCGGCCCAGGCGGCCTCCTCGGCACGCCAGGCCTCCTCGGCCTTCTCGCCGCGCTCGATGAGCTTGCGGGTGTGGGCGAGCACCTCGGGGTCGACGTCGAAGGACTTCTCCGGGTCGAAGCCCAGCACCTTCTTGGTCGCGGCGACCTCCTCGGCGCCGAGGGCGGAGCCGTGGGCGGCCTCGGTGTTCTGCGCGTTGGGGGCCGGCCAGGCGATGATGGTCCGCAGCACGATCAGCGACGGCTTGTCGGTGACCTCGTTGGCCGCGGTGATGGCGTCGAACAGCGCCGGCACGTCCTCGGAGTACTCGGTGCCGTCGTGGGTCCAGTCGACCTCCTGGACGTGCCAGCCGTAAGCCTCGTAGCGGGCCGCGACGTCCTCGGTGAACGCGACGTTGGTGTCGCCCTCGATCGAGATCCGGTTGGCGTCGTAGATCATCGTGAGGTTGCCGAGCTTCTGCGTGCCCGCGATCGAGCTCGCCTCGGCGCTGACGCCCTCCTGCAGGTCGCCGTCGCCGGCCAGGACGTAGGTCTTGTGGTCGAACGGGCTCGGCTCGTCGACCGGGGTGTCCGGGTCGAGCAGGCCCCGCAGCCGACGCTGGGCCATCGCGATACCGACGGCGTTGGCGACACCCTGGCCGAGCGGGCCGGTGGTCACCTCCACGCCGCGGGTGTGGCCGCGCTCGGGGTGGCCCGGCGTGAGGGAGCCCCAGGTGCGCAGACTCTCCAGGTCGCCGAGCTCGAGGCCGAAGCCGCCGAGGTAGAGCTGGATGTAGAGGGAGATGCTCGAGTGGCCGACGGAGAGCACGAACCGGTCACGGCCGAGCCAGTCGGTGTCGGCCGGGTTGTGCTTCATCACCTTCTGGAAGAGCAGGTACGCCGCCGGGGCCAGGCTCATCGCGGTGCCAGGGTGGCCGTTGCCGACCTTCTGCACGGAGTCCATGGCGAGAACGCGGACGGTGTCCACGGCCTTGCTGTCCAGATCGGTCCACTCGAGTACAGGTTTGGTGCTCACGAGGTGCCTTTTCAAAATAGGTGGAATCAATTGGGTGGAGTCCACTTGGGAAGTACGTGGGCTGGCCGTGGGGGCTGCCGAATCCGAGCCTACTCACGCCCCGGGTTAGACTGCGAGCCGCATGCTGTGAACTGCTTGTAGGTGCCGCATGTGAAGCCTCAACCCGATCGAGAAGGATCTTCTCAGTGACGCACGTCGAACAGCCGGTCCCCGACCTCGACCAGCGTAGCGACCGCGCGTCAATGCGCGATGTCATCTCGGCGTACGTCTCCTTGACGAAGCCCCGCGTGATCGAGCTGCTGCTGCTGACCACCGTGCCGGTGATGTTCTTCGCCGCGCAGGGTGTTCCGGGTGTCGGCCTGGTGGCCGCCACGGTCATCGGCGGGATCTTCTCGGCCGGCTCGGCCTCGGTCTTCAACTGCGTCTACGACCGCGACATCGACGAGCAGATGCGGCGTACGCGGCGCCGGGCGCTGCCGCGGCACGTGGTCACCCCACGCGCGGCCTTGATCTTCGGGTCGGTGCTGGCCGTGCTGTCGGTGCTGGTGCTCGGGTTCTTCGTGAACTGGCTCTCCGCCGGCCTCTCGCTGGCCGCGAACGCCTTCTACGTCTTCGTCTACACGATGCTGCTCAAGCGGCGCACCACCCAGAACATCGTCTGGGGCGGCATCGCCGGATGCTTCCCGACCCTGATCGGCTGGACCGCGGTCACCAACCAGGTCTCCTGGGAGCCCCTGATCCTGTTCATGGTCGTCTTCTTCTGGACCCCGCCGCACACCTGGGCGCTGGCGCTGCGCTACCGCGAGGACTACGCGCAGGTCGACGTGCCCATGCTGCCCGTGGTCAAGTCCGCCCGCCACGTCGGCGGCCAGATCGTGGCGTACTCCTGGGTCATGGTCGCCACCTCGCTCCTGCTGTGGCCCGTCGCCTCCACCGGCTGGCTCTACCCGGTGGCCGCCATCGGCCTCGGCGCCGTCTTCCTCGTCCAGGCCCACCAGCTGCACGCGCGTGCCAAGGGCACCGAGGACCTCACCAAGATCCGCCCCATGCAGCTCTTCCACTCGAGCAACCTCTACCTGAGCCTGCTCTTCGTCGCCCTAGCGGTCGACCCGCTGCTCCGCTGAAATCCCGTACTCAACAACGTAGGAGGGCTGGAGTCACCTGGTGACTCCAGCCCTCCTACGTTTTCTTGACTCCGCATTCTCCGGGGACGGGGAGTGTTGGGATCCGTCTGGCTCGTACGCTGTGCGCGTGGGGAACGGCGAATGGGCTCGCCAGCTTGCCGCCCTGCCGCTTCATCACAGATGAGGGTGAAGTGGTGAGTCCCGCAGGGGATCGTTGACGGGTCTGTCTCGGAACGAAGCCCGCGGGCCTCGACGGCTCAGGCGGTGTGGGCGCGGGTGGCGCGGACGACGCGGGCGAGGCCGGCGGAGATGAGGGCGGCGCCGAGCATGTGGAAGCCGACGAGGACGACCGGGAGATCGGTGAGGTACTGCACCCAGCCGATCAGGCCCTGCGCGAGCTCGATGGCCAGCAGGACGATCGTGACCTGACGGACGTAGGCGTGCTTGCGGCCGAGCCACAGCGTCACCAGGGTCGCGGCGATGAGCGCGTAGACGGCGTAGGCGTGGATGTGGGACATCAGGGCCGGGTCGAGGCCGGTGCGGCGGGAGTCGAGGTCGCCGGAGTGGGGGCCGGAGCCGGTCACGACGGTGCCGAGCCACAGCGAGAGCCAGCCGACGGCGAAGGTGACGACGGCGGCGATGCGTACGGTCTGCGGCGCGGCGTCGCGAACCGGGGAGCGGAGCTCGTCGAGCAGCCAGACGCACAGACCGACCATCGCCATCGAGGCGAGCAGGTGGAGCGCGACGACGTAGGGGTTGAGCTCGGTGAGCACGGTGATCCCGCCGATGACGCCCTGGAGCGGTACGCCACAGGCGATGACGATCGCCAGGTTGCGGATGACCCCTCGGCGGTTCCAGACGGCGACCACAACGGTGATGGCGATGGCGGCCAGGACGTAGGTCAGCAGCCGGTTGCCGAACTCGATGACCCCGTTGATCCCGAGCGCCTCGTGAGCCACGTAGGACTCCTCGGTGCACTTGGGCCAGGTGGGACAGCCGAGACCAGAACCGGTCAGCCGGACCACTGCGCCGGTGACCACGATCCCGATGTTGGCGATCAGGTTGGCGATCGCCAGCCCGAACGCGTGGGCTCGGAGCCAGGCGAGGACCTTGTCCTTGGCCGAGCGGCCGGGTCCGGTGGAGGGCTCGGTGGTGATCATTCCCACTTGAACGTCCTAGCTGTGAGGGTGGAGCCGAGGACGGCCCAGATCAGGAGTACGCCGAGGTCTCGCCAGGCCGGGGTGCCGTCGAGGAACGCGGTGCGTACCGCCTCACCGAGCGCGCCCGACGGCAGCCAGCGAGCGACGTCTCCGTAGGCGCCGTAGGCCGTCAGCGGCAGCACCACGGCACCGCCGGCCAAGAGAAGCAGATAGATGAGGTTGGCCGCGGCCAGCGTCGCCTCGGCGCGCAGCACGCCGGCGACGAAGAGGCCGAGCGAGGCGAAAGCCAGGGTGCCCATGGCGATGGCCAGGAAGAAGGCGAGGACGGTGCCGAAGCCCGCGGCAGGGGTCCAGCCGAGGATCTGGCCGACGGCGCCGATGACGAAGAGCTGCACGAGCTGTACGCAGCCGAGCGCGAGCACCTTGCCGGCGAGCAGGCCGGTGCGGGGGAGCGGGGAGGCGCCGAGTCGCTTGATCACGCCGTAGCGCCGCTCGAAGCCGGTCGCGATCGCGAGACTGGTGAAAGAGGTCGACATGATCGCCAGTGCGAGGACGCCCGGGGTGAGGACGTCGACGAGCGCGCGATCCGTGCCGAGGTCGAGGTCGATCGCGTTGCCGGCGGTGACACCGCCGACCAGGACCATGACCGGGATCACCACGGCCAGGAGGAGCTGCTCCCCGTTGCGGAGCATCAACTTGGCCTCCATCAGCGCCTGCGCGACCACCTGCCGGGTGATCGGGGCGCTGCCCGGCATCGGGGTGAAGGTCCCCGTAGCCACCTCAGACATGTTCGATCCCCTCGGAGAGACGGAGGTCGCCGGTGAGATCGAGGAAGACGTCCTCGAGGCTCCGGCGGCCCAGGGTCAGCGACTCCGGGAGGACGTCGTTCTCCTCGCACCAGCGGCTCACCTTGGCGAGCGTGGTGGGGTCGGCCTTGCCGGTCACCCGCATCGAGCGTTCGTCGAGCAGGATGACCTCGGTGTCCTCGCCGAGCGCCACACGCAGGGACTCGCGGGCGCCGGGTGGGAACGGCTTGGTCACGACCAGCCGGACGGTGGCGGTCGCGCCGCCTCGGGTCAGCTCCAGCGGAGTCCCGGAGGCGATCATGCGGCCGCGGTCGATGATGTGCACCTGGTCGGCCAGCTCCTCGGCCTCCTCCAGGTAGTGGGTGGTCAGCACGACGGTGACGCCGTCGGCGCGCAGCTCGCGGAGCAGCTCCCAGGTCGTACGCCGCCCCTGCGGGTCCATCCCTGCCGTCGGCTCATCCACGAACACCAGCTCCGGGCGACCGACCAGCGCCATCGCCAGCCCGAGCCGCTGCTGCTGCCCACCGGAGAGCCGTCGGTAGGGCGTGCGGCCGCACTCGCCCAGGCCGAGTCGATCGGCCAGATAGTCGATGTCCAACGGGTGTGCGTGCAGGCGTGCGATGTGGCGCAGCATCTCCATCGCGCGTACGCCGCTCCACGCCCCTTGCCCCTGCAGCATCACCCCGATCCGGGGGAGCAGCTGCTTGCGGTCGGCGATCGGGTCGAGCCCGAGCACACGCACCGAGCCCTGCTGAGGCTTGCGATAGCCCTCGCACGTCTCCAGCGTGGTCGTCTTCCCCGCGCCGTTGGGCCCGAGCACGGCCGTGATCGAGCCTGCCGCGACGCTCAGCGAAAGACCGTCGACGGCGGTCTTGTCGCCGTAGGCCATGCGCAGGTCGCGTACCTCGACAGCGGGGCTGGCGACGGAAGATTCCACGGCCGCAGTCTAAGAAGGCGCACGCCACCGGCCCAATCGCGTACCTGTGCATCGTTGGATTCTTAGGCGTCTATCAGGACGTTGGCCGCCCAACTCCCACCGAAGGACGGCCAACGCGGGGATGTGACGGTGATACCCGCAGGGTCATGACGCGATTGCAGAACCACAAGATCTGCACAGAAGATCAACATCCCAGGGTCATCGGGAGCGGTCAGGAATCGAGAAGCAGCAGGGATCCGGGATTCCTAGAGTCGAGACATGATCACTCTTCAGACCATCACCCTCGACGCAACCGACCCCACGGACGCCCGGGCGTTCTACGACAAGGCCTTCGGCCTCACCGACCAGATCTCCGTACGCCAGGGCCCGGGCACCGGCGCCGGCCGGCCGTTCACGGTCTCGCTGGTCGTCAGCCAGCCCTCGACGGTCGACAGCCTCGTCGACTCGGCACTCGCGGCCGGCGCCACCTCCCTCAAGCCGGTCGAGAAGTCCTTCTGGGGCTACGGCGGGATCGTGCAGGCCCCCGACGGATCCGTCTGGAAGGTCGCGACCTCCGCCAAGAAGGACCGCGGTCCCGCCACCAGGGAGATCGACGACATCGTGCTGCTCCTCGGGGTCGCCGACGTCAAGGCGAGCAAGAAGTTCTACGCCGAGCGCGGGCTCGGCGTGAAGCGGAGCTTCGGCGGCAAGTACGCCGAGTTCGAGGCCGCTCCCGGCGCCGTCCAGCTCGCAATCTACCCCCGCCACGCCCTGGAGAAGGAGACTGGGGTCCCGCTCGACCCGGCTGCTGCGTACGGGATCGTCCTGGGTGGCGGCAGCGAGGCCTTCACCGACCCGGACGGGTTCACCTGGCAGGCTGGGGACCATGGCACGCACGATCGCGACGAACACGACCGTTGATCTCGAGGGGCTCCTGGAGTTCGTACGCCCCCGGCACCAGATGATCCTGGTGACCAGCAGAGCCGACGGGTCCCCGCAGCTCTCGCCGGTCACCGGCGGCGTCGACGACGATGGCCGGATCGTGATCGCGACCTACCCGGAGCGCGCCAAGACCCGCAACGCCCGAGTACGGCCCCAGGTCAGCGTGATGGTCCTCTCCGACGAGTGGAACGGTGCCTGGGTCCAGGTCGACGGCGACGCCGAGGTCCTCGACGCAACCGAGGGGGAGGCTGCGCTGGACGCGTTCGTCACCTACTTCCGCAACATCTCCGGCGAGCACTCCGACTGGGACGAATACCGCCAGGCCATGGTCGACCAGGGCAAGTCCCTCCTCCGGATCACCCCGACGCGCTGGGGCCCGATCGCCACCGGAGGTTTCCCAGCCCGCCTCGCCTGAGTGGGGCAGGGCGGTTTGTCGATGAGTGGGTGATTACCGGGCGGGGGCGCTGGGGCCGGCCTCGGTGCCTTCGAGTGGTCGCTTTGGGCTCGAAGGTGACCGGGCCGAAGGCCCATAATGACCACTTCTCCAGTGGAGGCGGCCGACGAGCAGGCCAGTCGGACGCACCAGCACAGTGTGGTCGTACCGAGTCTTCCGGAAGGGCTGACGCTCGCATCTTCAGGTCTTAACGTTGAGGCCCGTGAAGTCTCAGCAGGCGTTCCTGGCGACGGTCGTGGCGGTCGGCACGTTGCTCGTCGGGTGCGGCGAGACGGATGGGCCAGGGTCGGCACTGGCCGAGAAGTGGTCTCGACCGGGAGGCCCGGAGAGCGATTTCCTGTCCAAGGGCTCGTGGACCGCGACCGACGAGCTGTGGATCTACGCCAACATCGACTCCTCCCGGATCGAAGCCGTACGCCTTGACGACGGCACTGAGGCATGGCATCTGCCGCTCGAGGAGAACGTGTGCGAGATCTCGCCGGTGAACGAGGCCGGGCTCGTCGCCGTACGTGACCATCCATCCGGATCGCACAGCTGCGACCGCGTCACCGTCGTGGACACCGCCGACGGCGACGTGGTGTGGTCGGAGACGTTCGAGTCGATCGGTGGACGCTCCGAGGGTGGCGGCATGGTCGGGCTGACCGAGACCACCGCGTCGGTCACCACCGCGTGCGCGATCGAGCGCTGGGACGCGGCGACCGGTGATCGCCTGGAGCCGCTGAGGGCTCGCGGCGGGTCCACCGAGCTCGGCTCGTTCGGCTGCCGGGTGGCGACCACCGGCCGCACGGGCCTGATTCCCGAGAAGGACGGCCTCGTCGGCGTCGACGTCGATACCGGCAAGCGCGTGTGGACCGTCGCCGGGGCCGATCCCTACGTAGGCGCGCTCTATGCCACCGAGCCGATCGTCGCCGACCTCGGGTTCGAGGGAACGCAGGGCGTACGCGCCATCGACCCCGGCAGCGGCCAGGTCGGGAAGATCATCGGCCGGTCCTTGGACGCCGGCGCCACGACGCCGACTCTCGGGTCGGCCGCCGTCGTGGACGAACGGATCTTCGGCTCGTATGGCGAGGAGCCGTCCGGGTCCGACGACGCCGGCGCCGTTCGAGCGTGGGACCTGAGCTCGGGGACCGAAGCGTGGAGCCGGGTGGGCGAAGCCGGCGACACCTTCTTGGGCGCCGACGAGAACGGCGTCTACATCGGTCGTGGCGCCCAGTCCGAGTCCGGCTATCGCGTGGTCCGTCGCGACCTCGACGACGGCTCCGACGAGGTCGTCGGCACCGTGGAGGCCAGCCCGGCCGTGGTGACGAAGGTCGGTGACCTGCTGCTGGTGGGCACCGTCGACGCGTCGAGCGGCGACAGCGAGACGACGGCCCTCGAGCTGCCGTCGACGGGCAGCTGAGGAGCGGCTCGGTGCGAAAACCAGTGGCACCGGACGTACGCCGCTGACTACCGTTTCCGGCACAGCAACACGGACGAGGAGATGAGCATGCGTAGGACGGTCGAGATCCGCTCCGCCGCCGGGAATCCCGGTCAGGCGGACGAGACCTGCCTGCGCTCCGACCTCCGCTCGGACCGCATCGGCCAGGAGCCGCCGACGCGCTGAGTCACAGCGCCGTCCGTCGAAGGGCCGCTCCGCCGAAACAGACCCCGGCCGGAGCGGCTCTTTCGCATGCCCGGCCAGACTCGAGGAGAGTGAAGAATGATGAACGAGTTCCCGATCGCCCTGGCCGGCGCCCAGGCCGAGACCCTGATGTGGGCACGCCCGCACGAGATCGAGCACGCAGCCCAGGACCAGCTGCGCAACATCTCCCGGCTGCCGTGGGTGCACGGCGTTCGCGTCATGCCCGACGTACACCTTGGCAAGGGCGCCACGGTCGGCTCCGTCGTCGCGATGAAGGACGCCGTCTCGCCGAGCGCGGTCGGTGTCGACATCGGCTGCGGGATGATGGCGGTCAAGACCTCCGTCACGACCAGCGACCTGCCCGACGACCTCGGCCCGCTGCGGTCGGCGATCGAGGAGGCCGTCCCGGTCGGGTTCCAGGCGAACGACGGCCAGGCCGGCGTCGTCCGCAAGGACCTGAAGCTGAAGGTCGCCTTCGACAAGCTCTTCGGAGGCTTCGAGGAGCTGCGGGCGCCCAAGCTCGACGACCGACACAAGCGGGCGGTCGCACAGTGCGGCTCCCTCGGCGGCGGAAATCACTTCATCGAGGTGACCTCCGACGACGACGGTGCGATCTGGCTGATGCTGCACAGCGGATCCCGCAACATCGGCAAGGAGATCGCGGAGCGGCACATCTACGCGGCCAAGGGGCTCGAGCACAACCTGGGCCTGCCGGACCGAGACCTGGCGGTCTTCCTGGCCGGCACCGCGGAGATGGACGCCTACCTGCACGACCTCTACTGGGCCCAGGACTACGCCAAGCTCAACCGGCGGATCATGATGGCGACCGTCAAGGGCGTCTTCGCGCGCTTCTTCCCGTCGGTGGTGTGGGGTCGTGAGGTCAACGCCCACCACAACTACGTCGCCCGGGAGACCTACGACGGCGTCGACCTGGTGGTCACCCGCAAGGGCGCGATCTCGGCCAAGTCCGACGAGTTCGGGCTGATCCCCGGGTCGATGGGCACCGGCTCGTACGTCGTCCGCGGGCTCGGCAACGAGGCCTCCTACTGCTCCGCCTCCCACGGAGCGGGCCGGAAGATGTCGCGGACGAAGGCGAAGAAGACGTTCAGCGTCGACGACCTGCGTGCTCAGACCGACGGTGTCGAGTGCCGCAAGGACGCCGGCGTCGTCGACGAGATCCCCGGTGCCTACAAGTCCCTGGAGAGCGTCATCGAGGCCCAGACCGACCTTGTCTCGGTCGAGGCCCGCCTGCGCACGCTGCTCTGCGTCAAGGGATGAGGTTGTGAAGCTGAGCGTGGCCTATCGGTCACGCTCAGCTTCACAACCCTCGGGAACGCTGCCAGATCCCCAGCCGGTGGCTCCAGGGGAGCCGCGGGTTCAGCCGGAGCGGCTCGGAGAGGTGGACCAGGTCGAAGTCGGGACCGAGGGCGTGGGTCATGTCCTCCGGGACGTACGTCCACGGCGGGCCCGCCTCGTCGCTCGGACGGTCGACGGGGAAGACCCCCGATGCGACCCGCCCGCCGGGGCGTACGACCGCGCGGGCCAGGTCGCCGACGCGACCGCGCCAGGCGGGTGGCAGGGCGCAGAAGAAGGTGTGGTCCCACATCAGGTCGACCGGCCCGCCGGTAGCGCCCAGGACGTCGTCGACGTCGAGTGCGTCGCCGACCACGTAGGTGAGGTCCGGGTAGTGCTCCGCCGCGTAGGCGGCCGCGGTGGGCGAGAGGTCCACGACCGTCGTACGCCACCCGGCAGCCGCCAGCCCGGCAGCATCGTGCCCCCGGCCGGCGCCGGGCGCGAACGCGGTGCCGGGCTCCCCGAACAGCGCGATGTCCTCCTCGAGGTATGCCAAGGGTGCGCCGAGGTCCCAGGCGGTCGTGCCGCGGACGTAGGCGGACTCCCAGTCCGTGGGGTCGTTGACGGTCATGGCCACAGTCTCTCAGCCGGGACACGAGAGATGGTTCCGTGTGCCATCGCCGACCGGTACGCTTTCGAACATGAGATCGACTGGCGGTGCGTCCGGGCGTGACGTACCGCTGCCGTTCGAGCTCGTTCCCGTGGCAGCGGCGCCACCCGCGAAGCGGTCACCTGTGCCCGTGCCGGAGGACGCCACGCAGGTCCACCGTCTCGTCGGTGCCCACCTCACCTCCCGCGGTCTGCCACCGGGGTCCGACCTGGTGATCAATCCCCGTCGCCCCAGACGCGGTGAGGTGGCGGTCGTCCGCTCCGGCGGCCGCACCCGGGTCGGCATCTTCGACCTCGAACGCGGTCGCGCGGTCCTGCGCTCCGATCGCGGCATCCGCTGGCTGCCGCCCGACGCCGTCTACGTCGGTGTCGCCGCCCTCGTCTCGCCGACCCTCGACGGGATGCCGACGGGCTGATCGCTTCCTGTCGGCGCCGGGTGAGGATGTGGCGTCGGCACCTTCCCTCTGCATCAAGGGTTGAGGTCGTTCAGCTTCAGCACTCGACCCTCGCCGACCGTGGTCACCACCGAGGCGTCCGCACCGGTGACCAGAACGGCGGAGGAGTCGTCGACGAACCAGATCGGGTACGCCGCCGATGCGGCCCGTTCCCGGGCCCACGCCTCGGTGCGTTCGGGCATCACGCTCGGAGCCAGGTGCGGCTTGAGGTAGACGTCAAGCAGGGGCAGGGGAGCGGTGGGTGCCGAGCCGGTGACCGCGGCCTCGCCGGCATCCCCGAAGACAGCGACCCCATCAGCCAGATGGCGGCTCCAGATCATCGAGCCGGCGCTCTGCCCGACGTACACCTTCTCGCGGCTGACCTGCTCGAACATCGGTGCCAGCCCGTTGCGCTCGATCGCCGCGGCCAGGACGTACTGGTTCCCACCCTGCACGTAGACCACGTCCGCCGCCTCGAACCTGTCGCTCAGATCCGGTGTCGGTGCCGCGACGTCGACGAGGTCGATGGAGGTCCAGCCGAGACCGGCCAGGTGGGCGAGACTGTCGATCAGCCACCGCTTGTCACCGTCGGAGCCGAGCGTGGCCGTCAGCACCACCATGAGCCGGGACTCCGCGAGCGGCCGGTCGACCAAGCTGGTCAGCGTGTGCAGCAGTGTGTCGTTGCAGATTCCGTTGGCGGTCAGCAACATTCGTCGTCCACGTGGTCCTGCCATGGCGTCAGGCTAACGACCGACGGGGAGGGGCTCCCGCAGTGGTGTGTGCCATGTCGAGGAGAGCCACCCTCGGGCGTCGATGACCGGCCGAGTCGTGATCCGTTCGGCCTGCCTGTCGCTTAACCTCGCCACATGAGTTCTCGGGGTGGTGAGTTCGTGTGGAGACACGCGGTGGCGGCGGTGGTGCTGGCATTGGTGGGAGCAGGGCTGTGCGGATGCGGGGTGAGCAGGAATCCGTACGCCGAGGTGCCGCGGCTGAAGGTGGCCTGGATCGCGCCCGTCGAGGGATCACCCTTGCTCACCGAGCGCTGGGCGACAGAGGACCTGTGGATCTCCTTCGACTCGAGATCGAGCCGGCTCGTCGCGCTGAACCTGGAGGACGGGTCGACTGCTTGGACACTGGCGTCGAGAAAGCTCTGTGGGCTCTCCGACGTCAATGCCGACGGCCTGTTGGCAGTCCGCTCGGGTGCCGTACCTGACTGTGACGAGGTGCGAGTGATCGACACGGCGACGGGCGAGGAACTCTGGTCGACGGAGGTGGGGGACGACGAGAACAACCCCGTGACAGCCGGTCAGATCGGCCTGAGCGGTCAGACCGTCAGCGCGGCCGGCGTGTGCGGAGTCGACCGTTGGGAGGTGGGCTCAGGGCGGAAATTGGCCTCCTTGACGGGGACTCGGCGTCATCCGGATCTGCCCGGTCGCTGCCGGGCGGCACTCACCTCCTCCGACCTCGCCGTGATCGTCGATTCGAATGCTCTGGTCGGCTACGACGTCGACACGGGGAAGAGACGTTGGTCGGCGAAGGGGAAGGACGCCGACATCGCCTCGCTCCACGCCACTGACCAGGTGCTGGCCGAGATCCAACTGGACGGTGTCTCCGGACTCCGGACGATCGATCCGGCCTCTGGGGAGATCGGGCCGATCATCGGGCGGCCCAGGGGACGCTACCTGTCACCCCATCCTGTCGAGGTGGTCGGCAACCGGGTCGTCGGCAGCTACGACCGATCCTCCAGGCCGAGTCCCAGCGGGACCTATGAGTCTGCCGTCCGGGTGTGGGACCCCGAGAGCGGCAAGGAGTTGGGAAGCTGGCCGGGGAAAGAAGGCGACGACTATCTCGGCGCCAGCGAGGATGGCGTCTACATGGGCCGTGAGGTGCCGGACGGCCGATCCGAGCACGGGACCGCCTACTGGGTCACGCGGGCGGACTGGACAGGGGGACCGGCTCGAACGGTCGGCTGGATCGAGGACGACGCGATCGGCTCGGGTTCGGTGGTGGGTGATCTGGTGATCGAAGCCGGCTTCGGCGAGCTCGAGGACGGTTCCTATGGGCACCGCGTTGTGGCCTACACGCTGCCCACAAGGACGACCGCCGATCCGATTCCGCGCTCGAAGAACGTCGAGCGGCCGAGCTGGGCGAGCGGGGACGTACGCCCCGACCCGCAGGTCGATCCCTGTGCAGAGGTGCGTGAGGAGACGTTGCGCGGCCTCGGGTTCACCGCAACGCTCGAGCGGGAGGTCCCTCTGGACTGCGAGTGGGCTGAGGGATCCGTGACCCTGTCCACACACGCCGAGGTCATGCGGCCCGACTCCACCGCGAGCGCGACCGCCAGGGCCCGGGAGTGGGTGTCGTCCGCGCGTGACCCGACGACGTCATCGGTCGCGGTCGACGGCCTCGGGGACGAGGCGTGGGCCTCAGTGTCGACACTGGTCGCGAAAGGGCCGACTGCGCACTTTGAGCTCGGCGATCCGAGGATGTCGCGCACGGAGATCATTGTCGCGGTGCGTCAGCGGAATGTCGTCGCGCTGGTACGACTGACCGACATCGGGGATCATCGCGAGGGCAGGCTCCCTCCAGGCTCAGTCGCCCGTGAGACCGGCGCGATGGCCGCGTTGAAAGACATACTCGGAGCTGCCGGAGCCGAGGTGAAGGTGCCCGATGCGGTGAGCGACGGGCCGGTCACCGACGTGCCGGACATGTGCGCTGCGGTCGCCGACGACGTACGTGATCTCCTTCCGGGAGCGAAGCCGACCGATCTGACGTCGCCGGGCGATGCTCGCCTCCGGGGCTGTCTGTGGGCGACGCGGGAGGCCGGCTACATCCATTCTCACGTGCAGGTCGTCGCGTATGCGGTCGGGCCCAGCCCGATCACCGGCGCGACCGGGTCCGTGGCGGCCGAGGAGGTCTTCGCCGACAGCCGAGGCGAGCTTGCGACGCCGCGTAGGGACCAGAAGTGGGACGAGTCGGTGATGGCGGAGGGCTCGGACGGATACGTCGACGCCAGCCATCTTCGAGTTCGCAGGGACAACGTGATCCTGGTCGTCGACATCGGTCTCCGCGACCGGGACAAACCATCGGCCTCGAAGGTCGCTCCACGCGTCGCCGACCGCGCGATGAAGGCGATTCTGCGGTGATCGGGAGCAAGTAAGGGTTGCCTTCGTTGAATCGCCTGGGGGAATAACGTCACAATGGTGTTGTGAAATTCGACGAGAGCACTTTGCCCAGGAATGGGCACAGCGCAGAGACCAGCGAGGAGAGCACCCGGCAGCGGGTCGCTCGCTCGCTGCTCGTCGACGGCCCGCAGACGGCTGCGGCGCTGGCCAAGAGGCTCGACCTCACGCCGGCGGCGGTCAGGCGCCACCTGGACGCCCTGGCCGAGGAGGAGGCGGTGGAGCAGCGTGAGCCGCGCACCGCGTCCACTCGTGGGCGAGGCCGTCCCGCCAAGCTCTTCGCGCTCACCGACCAGGGTCGGGACGGCTTCGAGAAGAAGTACGACGACCTGGCGGTCGAGGCGCTGCGGTTCCTCTCCGAGGTGGCCGGCGAGGAGGCCGTGCGGGAATTCGCGGAGCGCCGCGCGGCGTTCATCAAGCAGGGACTGGACCGGATCGCCGCCGGCGAGACGGACCTCAGCCCCGCGCAGGTGCTCGCCAACGTGTTCACGGCCAACGGCTATGCAGCCTCCGTCAAGGAGCTGCCGCTGATCAACGGCCACGACGCCGGTGAGCAGCTGTGCCAGCAGCACTGCCCGGTCGCCCACGTCGCCCAGGAGTTCCCCGAGCTCTGCGAGGCGGAGACAGAGGCGATCGCGAAGCTGCTCGGCACCCACGTACAACGCTTGGCCACCATCGCTCACGGCGACGGCGTCTGCACGACCCACATCCCTCCCGGATCTTCCGGGTCGGGCGAAGTTTCGAAGAAGAAGGAGCAGGTCACGACATGACCTCCATCGAGGAGCTCAACCCCGAGCTGAAGGGCATCGGGAAGTACGAGTTCGGCTGGTCCGATCCCGACGTCGCTGGTGCCTCCGCGCAGCGTGGCCTCAACGACGCTGTCGTGCGCGACATCTCCGGCAAGAAGTCGGAGCCGCAGTGGATGCTCGACCTGCGCCTGAAGGGCCTCAAGCTCTTCGGCCGCAAGCCGATGCCCACCTGGGGCTCGGACCTCTCCGAGATCGACTTCGAGAACATCAAGTACTTCGTGCGTTCCTCGGAGAAGCAGGCCCAGAGCTGGGAGGACCTGCCCGAGGACATCAAGAACACCTACGACAAGCTCGGCATCCCGGAGGCGGAGAAGCAGCGCCTGGTCGCCGGTGTCGCCGCGCAGTACGAGTCGGAGGTCGTCTACCACTCGATCCGCGAGGACCTCGAGGAGAAGGGCGTTCTCTTCCTCGACACCGACACCGCGCTCAAGGAGCACCCGGAGATCTTCCAGGAGTACTTCGGCACGGTCATCCCGGTCGGCGACAACAAGTTCGCCGCGCTGAACACCGCGGTGTGGTCGGGTGGCTCGTTCATCTACGTGCCCAAGGGCGTCCACGTCGACATCCCGCTGCAGGCCTACTTCCGGATCAACACCGAGAACATGGGCCAGTTCGAGCGCACCCTGATCATCGCCGACGAGGACTCCTACGTTCACTACGTCGAGGGCTGCACCGCGCCGATCTACCAGTCCGACTCGCTGCACTCCGCGGTCGTCGAGATCATCGTGAAGAAGAACGCTCGCGTTCGCTACACGACCATCCAGAACTGGTCGAACAACGTCTACAACCTGGTCACCAAGCGCGCCGTCTGCGAGGAGGGCGCGACCATGGAGTGGGTCGACGGCAACATCGGCTCCAAGGTGACCATGAAGTACCCGGCGGTCTACCTGATGGGTGAGCACGCCAAGGGCGAGACCCTCTCCATCGCCTTCGCCGGCGAGGGCCAGCACCAGGACGCGGGCGCCAAGATGGTCCACGCCGCGCCGAACACCTCCTCGAGCATCCTGTCGAAGTCGGTGGCTCGCGGTGGCGGCCGGACGTCCTACCGTGGCCTGGTCCAGGTCAACGAGGGCGCGCACGGCTCCAAGTCGAACGTGCTCTGCGACGCGCTCCTGGTCGACCAGATCTCGCGCTCGGACACCTACCCCTACGTCGACATCCGCGAGGACGACGTCTCGATGGGTCACGAGGCATCCGTCTCGAAGGTCTCCGCCGACCAGCTGTTCTACCTGATGTCCCGCGGCATGGCCGAGGACGAGGCGATGGCGATGATCGTGCGCGGCTTCGTCGAGCCGATCGCCAAGGAGCTCCCGATGGAGTACGCCCTCGAGCTGAACCGCCTGATCGAACTGCAGATGGAAGGAGCGGTCGGCTGATGACCGCAGCTGTACAGGAGGCCCTGGAGCTCGACAAGGTCGAGTCCCACCTCCACCCCGAGGGCTCTTTCGACGTCGAGGCGCACGAGGTGCCGAAGGGTCGCGAGGAGATCTGGCGGTTCACGCCGCTCAAGCGCCTCAAGGGCGTCCACGACGACGCGCCGTTCGCTGACGGCGCGACCAAGGTGGAGATCGAGGCCGCCACCGGCGTGACCGTCGAGACCGTTGCGGCCGATGACGCCGTACGCGGCTCCTCCGGCCTGGTCCCGACCGACCGCGTCTCGGCGCGGGCCTGGGCGGCCAGCACCGGGGCGACCGTCGTGCGCATCCCGACCGACACCGTCGTCGAGGGCGCGACCGTGATCCGCCACCACGGCACCGGCTCGGAGACCGCCGGCGCCGGCCACGCGGTGATCGTCGCGGAGAAGTTCGCCAAGGCGACCGTCGTGCTCGTCTTCGAGGGCTCTGCCGTCGTCGCCGACAACATCGAGATCGTCGTCGAGGACGGCGCCGACCTCACCGTCGTCTCCGTCCAGGACTGGGCCGACGACGCCGTCCACCTCTCCACCCAGCACGCCAAGGTCGGCCGCGACGCCAACCTGAAGCACGTCTCGGTGAGCTTCGGCGGCGACGTCGTGCGTCATGACTTCTCGGCCGAGTACGCGGGCCCCGGCGGCTCCGTGGAGTCGCTCGGTCTCTACTTCGCCGACGCCGGTCAGCACATCGAGCACCGCCTCTTCGTCGACCACACCGCGCCGAAGACCAAGTCCAACGTCATCTACAAGGGCGCGCTGCAGGGCGAGAAGGCCCACGCGGTCTGGATCGGCAACGTGCTGATCCGCAAGGAGGCCGAGGGCATCGAGACGTATGAGGAGAACCGCAACCTCATCCTCACCGACGGTGCCTGGGCCGACTCCGTGCCCAACCTGGAGATCGAGACCGGCGAGATCGAGGGCGCGGGCCACGCGTCGGCGATCGGCCGGTTCGACGACGAGCAGCTCTTCTACCTGCAGAGCCGCGGCATCTCCGAGACCGAGGCCAAGCGCCTGGTCGTGCACGGCTTCTTCAACGACCTCATCCGCCAGATCGGGGTTCCCGAGCTGGAGGAGAAGCTGACCACCACGGTCGAAGCCGAGCTCGCCAAAAACATCAACATTCTTATCGAGAAGGACGCAATCGCATGAGCACGCTTGAGATCAAGGACCTCACGGTCTCGGTCGAGACCGAGGACGGCCCGAAGGAGATCCTCAAGGGCGTCACGCTGACCATCAACTCCGGCGAGACCCACGCGATCATGGGCCCCAACGGCTCGGGCAAGTCGACGCTCGCCTACTCGATCGCCGGCCACCCGAAATACACGATCACCGGCGGCACCGTCACCCTCGACGGTGAGGACGTCCTGGAGATGTCCGTCGACGAGCGCGCCAAGGCCGGTCTCTTCCTGGCGATGCAATACCCAGTCGAGGTCCCCGGCGTGAGCGTGGCCAACTTCCTGCGCACCGCGAAGACCGCCCTGACCGGCGAGGCCCCCAAGCTGCGCACCTGGGTCAAGGACGTCAACGGTGCGATGGACAAGATGCACCTGGACCCGTCCTTCTCGCAGCGCTCGGTGAACGAGGGCTTCTCCGGTGGCGAGAAGAAGCGTCACGAGATCGCCCAGCTCGACATCCTCGACCCGGCCTTCGCGCTGCTCGACGAGATCGACTCCGGTCTCGACATCGACGCGCTCAAGGTCGTCTCCGAGGGCATCAACGACTTCCGCGCCCGCGAGGGCAAGTCGGTCCTGCTGATCACCCACTACACCCGCATCCTGCGCTACATCAAGCCTGACCACGTGCACGTCTTCGTGGCCGGCCGGATCGCGGAGTCGGGTGGCCCGGACCTCGCCGAGGAGCTCGAGGCCAACGGCTACGAGCGGTTCACGAGCGCGGCGGTCTGACATGAAGGGTCTGCTGCCCGACCTGGATCTGGTCCGTAAGGACTTCCCGATCCTGGAGCGCACCTTCGACGGCGGCGAGACCCCGCTGGTCTACCTCGACAGCGCCAACACCTCGCAGAAGCCGCAGATCGTGATCGACACCATGGTCGACCACCTGGAGCGGCACAACGCCAACATCGCCCGGGCGATGCACCACCTGGGCGCCGAGGCCACCGAGGCGTTCGAGGGGGCGCGCGATACCGTCGCGCGCTTCCTCGGCGCGCCCGAGCGGGACGAGGTGATCTTCACCAAGAACGCCTCCGAGGGTCTCAACCTGGTCGCCAACACGGTGCCGCTGACCGCCGGTGACGTGGTCGTGACGACCGAGATGGAGCACCACTCCAACATCGTTCCGTGGCAGCTCGCCACGCAGCGTACGGGCGCGGAGCTGAAGTGGTTCGGGCTGACCGACTCCGGTGAGCTCGACCTGTCGAACATCGATGAACTGATCACTCCGGCGACCAAGATCGTCACGCTGACCTGGGTCTCCAACATGCTCGGCACCATCAACCCGGTCGGAGAGATCGCCCGGAAGGCTCACGCGGTCGGTGCGCTGGTCGTCGTGGACGCGGCCCAGGCTGCGCCGGTGCTGCCGATCGACCTGGCATCGATGAGTGACGAGGAGCGTCCTGACTTCCTGGTCTTCACCGGCCACAAGGTCGTCGGCCCGACCGGCATCGGAGTCCTGTGGGGCCGACGCGCCGCGCTCGAGGCGCTGCCGCCGTTCCTGGGCGGTGGCGAGATGATCGCGACGGTGACGATGGAGAAGTCGACCTACGCACCGATCCCGCACAAGTTCGAGGCCGGCACCCCGCCGATCGCCGAGGCTGTGGGGCTCGGGGCGGCGCTGGAATACCTGATGCACGTGGGCATGGAGAACATCCACGCCCACGAGCAGGCGATCACGGCCTACGCCCTGGAGCGCCTCGCGAGCGTCCCGGGTGTCACCGTGCTCGGGCCGGCCGATGCCGCCAAGCGTGGCGGTGCGATCTCCTTCGAGCTCGACGGGGTGCACCCGCACGACGTCGCCCAGGTGCTCGACTCCAAGGGTGTCGCCATCCGCGCCGGCCACCACTGCGCCAAGCCTGCCCACCAGCGGTTCGGCGTGCAGGCCTCCAACCGGATGTCGTCCTACCTCTACACCACGCCCGCCGAGATCGACGCGCTGGCCGAGGGGTTGGAATACGTACGCAGCTTCTTCAAGTTGGATCAGTGATGACTGCAGCAAACCTCGAAGCGATGTATCAAGAGATCATCCTGGACCACTACAAGAACCCGCACGGGCGAGGTCTTCGTGACCCGTTCGAGGCGGAGGTCCACCACGTCAACCCGACCTGTGGCGACGAGATCACCCTGCGGGTGCACGTCGAGGACGGCACGATCGAGGACATCTCCTACGACGCCCTCGGCTGCTCCATCTCGCAGGCGTCGGCCTCGGTGCTCAACGACCTGGTCGTCGGCAAGACGGTTGACGAGGCGATGGTCATCCACGAAGAGTTCCTGCGTCTGATGCAGGGCAAGGGCCAGGTGGAGCCCGACGAGGACATTCTGGAGGACGGCATCGCCTTCGCCGGCGTTGCCAGGTTCCCCGCCCGGATCAAGTGCGCGCTGCTCTCGTGGATGGCGTGGAAAGACGCCACCGCACAGGCAAACGTGCCAGCGCTCGCTGAGGAGAAATGATGACTGAGACCGACCACACCGACCACAATCACGCAGGTCACGACCACTCCGGTCACGACCACGCGGGCCACGACCACTCGGGTCATGACCACTCGGGCCACGGGCACGGCCACGGTCACGAGGCCCCGGAGTGGCAGGGGATGCGTACGTCCACGGTCGAGGGCGCCAGCCTGAAGGTCGAGGACGTCGAGGAGGCGATGAAGGACGTCGTCGACCCCGAGCTCGGCATCAATGTCGTCGACCTCGGGCTGGTCTACGGGATCCACGTCGAGGACAAGTCCAACGTCGTCCTCGACATGACCCTGACCTCGGCCGCCTGTCCGCTGACCGACGTCATTCAGGACCAGACCTCGCAGGCCCTGGAGGGCATGGTCAACGACGTGCACATCAACTGGGTCTGGATGCCGCCGTGGGGCCCGGACAAGATCACCCCCGACGGCCGCGAGATGTTGCGCGCCCTCGGCTTCAACGTCTGAGACCCACCGACCTGGGAGCTCTGATGTCACGCCCGTGACACCAGAGCTCCCACGTCTTTTTCAGGCAACTCGTCCAGCCTTAGCGATCGCCTCCTGGCTGCGCTTGTAAGGCTTTCGTCCCGGCGTTCTAGGGGTCTCGCGCGCCTTGCCGCCCTCCAGGAGGACGCCTCCCCACACGCCGTACTCGCGGCGTGCCAGCCCGAGGTCGAGGCAGATCTGCCGCATCGGGCAGGTCGCGCAGATCTGCTGAGCCTCGGCGAGCTGGGTGAGGTCGTCGGGATGGAAGAGCTCCGGGTCCTCGTCCACGCAGGCCCACTCGTCCGTCCGCGGAGTCGGGTGCTTCAGAGTCAGCTCGTAGGTCTTGGAGCTGAAACCCTCTCCGACAAGTGTGATGATCTCCATCTCGTTCACCTCCTGGTGATGCTGCTGAACATGAGAAAGGGCCGCTCCCGTCGATCGGAGCGGCCCTGGTCGGTGCGGTGAGCACCTACGTCTGCTGCGGCTCCATGCGCGCAAACTTCACGTCCTGGGCCGGTCGACCCAGGACGTCGTAGGTGTTGATGCATTCGCGCATGTCCACCACGCTACTGATCGGATTCCTGCGCGGCCACTGGTTTGTTTGACAGGGTGAAGCCATGGACGTGACCGCCCGCACCGCAGCCAACCGCCGCCTGCTCGCAGACTTCTTCGACAGCCTCGACGAGGGTCAGCTGGAGGCGCAGAGTCTCTGTTCGGCCTGGACGGTGAGGGAGGTGCTGGGCCACAGCGCGATGCCGTTCTCGGTCGGGATCGGGCGCCTGCTGTGGCGTACGTTGCTGGCCGGCGGCTCCATCGACCGGGCTGCCGCCTCGATCGCCGAGGAACAGGCGCAGCGTCCGGTCGCCGAGCTGACCGGGCTGCTGAGGACGTACGCAGAAAAGCGGGTGCCGGCGCCCGGGGTCGGACCGATGGGGCAGTTCACCGACCATTGCATCCACCTACGAGACTGCGCCAGGCCGCTCGGCCTCGATGCCGATGTCCCCCTCGAGGACTGGCGTGAGGTGCTCGACTGGCTGCCGACGAAGCAGGCTTCGCTCGGGGTGGTTCCGAAGGGGCGACTCGACGGGCTCGCGCTGCGCGCGACCGACCAGGACTGGTCGTGGGGTTCGGGAGAGGACGTCGCCGGTGCCAGCGAAGCCCTGGCGATGGCGCTCTCCGGCCGGTCGGTCGCGTTGGCGGATCTGGACGGGCCCGGCGTGGCGACCTTGCGGGAGCGTCTCGGCTGACCGAGCCGATCGGCAGGTAGGCTCCGCGGACGTGGAGGCTCCTGGTCGGATCTGGTTCGGTTACATCGCCGCAGTGGGGATCGCGGTGATCGGGCTGATCACCTTGGACCCGCTCGCGTTCGTGCTGGCCCTCGCCGTGCTCGGCGCGACCGTCTTGGGGGAGTGGTACCGCGGCCGGCAGGCCGCGCTCGCCGCCGCTGCGCAGGACGCCGGCCTGCCTGATCTGGTCCCACGCTGGGCCCGGGGCTGGGCCTACTCCCGCGGCTTTCCGCGTCCTGCGGAGGTGCCGGGAGGCGTACGTGTCGAGGTGGGGGAGCCGGGTCGCCGGGTCGAGTGGGTGGCGACCGATGACGCGGACACGCTCGCCGGGCTCATCGACACGGTCCGGGCCACGCCCGAGGCGTGGTTGTCGGTGGTGACCGACTCGCCTGCGGGCGTGCGTCCCTGGTTCGTGGAGGGCGGTCTGGAGGCAGGCGACGGCGAGGAGACGCTGATGTCGATCGAGCTCGCCGACCATGCGGACCGGCCGTTCCCCGAGGGCTATCGGGCCGAGGTGGAGCGCGACGGCGGCGTCATCGCGGTGACCGTCCGCCCGGAGGACGCTGCTGAGGTGGCAGCGGCCAGCGGGCGGATCGCGGTGATCGGCGTCGACGCCGTCGCCGACCGGATCCAGACCGACCCCGATCACCGGCGTCGCGGCCTCGGCGGTGCGGTGATGAGCCTGCTCGCTTCGTCCGCCCGTGAGGCCGGTGCCGTCCATGGTCTCCTGGTGGCCAGCGAGATGGGCGAGCCTCTCTACGCCGGTCTCGGCTGGCATGTCGAGGCCCGCCTGGTGACGGCGCGATCCGCCACGCCGCGCACGTCGGCCGAGTCCCGGCACGGCTAGCGTCAACTGTGGTTGAGTGTCGCCTATGAGCGACGACGCCGTGATGGTGCCCAACGATCCTGAGCAAGAGGCCGAGGTTGCCGCGTTCTGGGAGGACGTCAAGCATCACGCCCACCTCAGTGCCGCGCCGGGCTACTTCGGTGCTTCCCCGCTGGAGGCGCTGCAGCCGCCGGCCTGGGCGTTCGGCGGCACGCCGGAGGAGGCCGACGGTCTGCTCGAGCTCGTCCTCGAGGGCGTGAAGACGGCCACGGCCACTGCCGAGTGGGACTTCGAGAGCGGCGACGAGCCGTTCCCGACCGTCGGGGGGATGAGCATCATCCTCGACGGCGCCGGCCACCCGCGGGCGCTGATCGCCACGACCCAGGTCGATGTCGCTCCTTTCAAGGACGTCCCCGAGGAGTTCGCCCGGATGGAGGGCGAGGGCGACCTCTCGCTCGAATACTGGCGCGAGGTGCACGAGCGCTTCTTCACCGAGTTCGCCGGTCTCGACCACGAGTTCAGCGAGGACATGCCGGTCGTGATGGAGCAGTTCGAGCTCGTCTGGCCGAAGCCTGAGTGACCCGCCGCGTGGGCGAGCAGCGGGCCCGTCTCGATGTGGGGGAGTGGTACCTCGACGACGCCGAGCTTCAGCGGCTCCGCCGCGACTGCTGGCGTCGGCTGGATCTCTACAACGCCGCCGGCGCGGACGATGACGAGGTACGTCACCAGGTGCTGTGTGACCTGCTCGGCGAGGTCGGCGCCGGTGTCGAGGTCGTGCCCCGCTTCCAGTGCTCCTACGGATTCAACATCAGCCTGGGAGACCGGACGTTCGTGAACGCCAACGCCTTCTTCATGGACGACGCACCGATCCGCGTCGGAGCCGACGTACGCATCGGTCCTGGTGCACAGTTGGTGACCGCTCTTCACCCGGTCGATGATCCGGACCTGAGACGTGAAGGCTGGGAACGGGCGTTGCCGATCGAGATCGGCTCCAACGTGTGGCTGGGCACGAGCGTCACGGTCGGCGCAGGCGTGAGGATCGGTGCCGACTCCGTGATCGGCGCAGGAAGCGTCGTGCTGAGCGACGTGCCAGATCGGGTCGTCGCGGCGGGAACACCGGCGAGAGTGATCCGGGAGGTCGGATGATGGGCTCATGGCGCCGACTGAGCTGACCGACCGGGTCCGGGAGATCTGTCTCCGGTTCCCGGAGAGTTCCGAGCGGACGACCCATGGTGCGCCCGGGTTCTTCGTGAGGAAGCAGTTCGTGATGCTGTGGCCGCAGGGGCATCACGGGCGCGACGAGCCGCATCTGTGGGCGGCCGCTGCGGCCGGGGTGCAGGACGAGGTCGTCGGCGCGGAGCCCGAGCGCTTCTTCGTACCTCCCTATGTCGGTGGCCGCGGGTGGGTGGGCATGCGGCTCGACGGCGAGGTCGACTGGGACGAGGTCGCCGAGATCTGCGAGGACGCCTACCGGCATATCGCGCCTTCGCGACTGCTGCGTGAGCTGGACGGGTAGCGTACGGACATGCCCAATGTCGCCGTCCCGGTCGCTCGGATCCAGCGTTGGGTCGACAACTTCGCCGGGCGACACGGCGATACTCTGCTGTCGGTCGACTCCGGGGCGCTGACCGGCGCTGCTGAGGACGGCTCCTCGTTCATCGCGACGCTGCCGTTCGAGAAGACGTACGTCGGTCCCGCCGAGGTCGAGGCGTTCATCGCCGCCTCCTCCCCGCCGCGGGACTGGGGCCTTCTGCTGGTGCGTAAGGGTGGTTTCGCGATCGCTCGGATGAGCGGCGGCGACGTCACCGACCACAAGATCGGGCGACGACACGTCCAGGGGAAGACCAAGGCGGGCGGGTGGAGCCAGCAGCGTTTCGCCCGGCGCCGAGCCAACCAGGCCAGCGCGGCGTACGAGGCGGCGGCCGAACACGCAGCGAGGATCCTCGAGGGGCTCGCCGGGCCACTCGTCACCGGAGGTGACCACAGCGGCGTCGACGACGTCCTCGGGGACCGGCGGCTGAGCGCGCTCACCGTCACCGGCCCGTGGCTGGCCGTGCCGGACCCCAACCGAGCGGTCCTCGATCAGGCCATCGAGGACGCGCAGAAGGTCCACATCGAGGTCCTGAACGCCGACGGCTGACCTCTCGGCGTCAGAGATCGACGCTTCGGCTGGTCAGGGAAGCTGCCAGACCCCGGGGGCGGCCTTGGTCATCAGGCCCTCTGCCAGAAGCTTCTGGCGGGCACGCCGGGCGGCGTAGCGCCAGCGGAGCTCGCCCTCCGGAGTGGTCTCGAAGTCGCCGGGGAGGAGCTGGTCGGCCAGCTGGGCCTCCAGCTCGTCGAGGACGGCATCGGCCTGCATCGAGCCGCCGGCGGACTCGAGGACCTCGAGGATGAGCGGCGCGAACTCGGCCGGCGGGGTCCACTTGCGCGGAGCGGACTTGGTGACGACCTTCGGCGCGGAGCCGGCCGCGCTCGTGGTCGTCTTGCGCACCCGGGTCGTCGGCTTCGTGGCCCGCTTCGCGGGGGGAGTCGGAGTCGGCGGGGCCGGAGGCCGCCCGTGGATGCACTGGGACTTCGGAAGGTCGCACAGCTCGCAGTAGTCAGTCTCGGACATCGGTTGCCACGATATCCCGACTCACTGGGATACCGTCATTCGTATGTGGCAGCCCGACCCCGGGTGGCTCGTCCTTCCCGGAGGCACCGGACCCTCCACGCTGGGGGTCTGGCGCACCGCCGTGGGCGAGGACCCGGTCGTGATCAAGCGGCTCGGGCAGCCTGGGACCTACGATCCGGTCGAGCTGAGCCGCCGGCGACACTTCGCCTACTGGCGGCGGGCGGCGGACGTCGCCACCTCGGGTCTGGTCGACGACACCCCTGGCATGGTCGGCCCGCGCACGAGCGTCAGCGAGGACGACCAGGGCATCACCCTGACCACCGACTGGGTTGAGGACGCCGCCAACTCCGGTCTCTTCGCGGCGCTCTCGATGGGCCGCTTCGCCGGCGCCGATCTCGGCGAGGTGCGCTGGTTGGCGCGCGACCAGTTCCGCGACCGGATGGCGCGGGTGGAATACAACGGCGGCTGGCCGACCATGATGCGCACGACCGCCGCGGACATCGCCCACACCCTCTGGGAGCGTCGCGGGCGGTTCACCGACCTTCTCGACCAGCTCCCGCAGGTCGCCCAGCACGGCGATCCCGCGCCGCAGAATCTCCTCGGCCGCACCGAGGACGGCGAGCGGCTGGTCGCGATCGACTGGTCGAGCCTCGGCCACGGCCCTGTCGGCGGTGACCTCGGGCTCTATCTGCTGCATGCCCGGGAGTCCTTCGAGCCGCTGCTGGAGGCGTACGTCCTGGGGTTGCCGCCCGGGATCGCGACCCGGGAGGAGGTGACGCTCGGTGCCCAGATCAGCGCGGTCTACACCGCGCTCAGCAGGGCCGAGTGGGCGTTGAGCCGGGTCACGCCGGGGGAGGGGCCGCTGCTCGCGAAGTTCCGTCATCCTGCGGTCGCGCCCCATCTGCGTACGCTGCAGAAGCAGGCGCCGCTGGTGGAGGCGCTGCTCGAGATGTGAGCCGCGCCCCCACGTCAGCGGTCACGGGTTGTCGAGATCCCGCGCCTTGAACGTGTCGCAGTCGGCGATCGAGTCGGTGGTCATGCCCTTGCGGAACCAGGCGATGCGCTGCTCGGAGGTGCCGTGGGTGAACTGCGAGGTGTCGACGCGGCCGGTCGTCCTCGACTGGATGTGGTCGTCGCCGACGGTCTTGGCCGCATCGATGCCCTCGGTGATGTCCTGGTCGGTGATGTCCTCGACGAATCCGTCGTTCTCCGCCGCTGCGGTCCACATGCCGGCGTAGCAGTCGGCCTGCAGCTCCAGGCGTACGGCGTCGGACTCGGGGCCCTGCTGGGTGCGGACCCGACCCATGGTGCCGAGCAGGTTCTGGATGTGGTGGCCGTACTCGTGGGCGAGCACATAGGCGCGTACGAAGGTGGTGTCCTGGCCGCCGAGCTGCTCGAAGATCGAGTCGAAGAAGGTCGGGTCGAGATAGATGGTCTGGTCGGCCGGGCAGTAGAACGGCCCGACGGAACTCGATGCGGCGCCGCAGCCGCCGGTCTGGACCTGGTCGGCGAAGACGTGGACCGACTGCTCGGGCCGGAACCGGCCGGCGAGGTCGCGCTGGGAGTCCCAGTAGCCGGTCATCGAGTTCTCCAGCGCCACCAGCGCACAGGTCTCGTCGTTGTTGGCGTCGTCCCCGGTCCTGCACGACCCGAAGTCGCCGGTCTCGCCGCCTTCGGCTCCCTGCATGCCACCGAACGTGCCCGTGCCGATGGAGGACGAGCTGCCCCCGTCCCCGGTGAACTGGGGGCCGACGCCGGTGCACTGGGTGATCACGAAGAAGAGCAGCAGCACGATGACGGTGCCGATGCCGCCGCCGGCCTTGCCGCCAGGGATCGGGATCCGGGCACCGCCTCCGCCGCCGAACCCGCCGCGGCCACCGCCGCCGGAGGTCCGGCTGGTGTCGAGTCTGGCCTTCGGGTTGAACCGCATCTCTGTCCCCCTGGAGGTGGTGATGTGTGGGGCCGAGCGCCCCGCCCATACACTAGTGACGGATATGATCACTGCCCATGACCTAGAAGTCCGCGTCGGCGCTCGACTTTTGATGGAGAACGTCACATTCCGCGTCGGACCCGGCGACAAGGTCGGGCTCGTCGGCCGCAACGGCGCCGGGAAGACGACCCTGACGAAGGTGCTCGCCGGCGACCATCTGCCTGCCAACGGAACGGTGTCGAACACCGGCGAGATCGGCTACCTCCCCCAGGACCCGCGGGTCGGCGACCCCGAGGTGATCGCGAAGGACCGGATCCTGTCCGCGCGCGGCCTCGACGACGCCGTACGCCGCATGCGGATCGCCGAGGAGGAGATGGGCTCCGACGATCCGAACGTGCGTGAGAAGGCGATGAAGCGCTACCAGCGCGCCCACGACGAGCTCGACGCGGGCGGTGGCTACGCGGCCGAGACCGAGGCCTTGCAGATCGCCCAGTCGCTCGGCATCCCCGACCGGATCATGACCCAGCCGCTCAAGACGCTCTCGGGCGGCCAGCGCCGCCGGGTGGAGCTCGCGCGCATCCTGTTCTCCTCCGCCGAGGTGCTGATCCTCGACGAGCCGACCAACCACCTCGATGCCGACTCGATCGTCTGGCTGCGCGACTGGATGAAGTCCTACAAGGGCGGCTTCATCGTGATCTCCCACGACAACGATCTGCTCGCCCAGACGGTCAACAAGGTCTTCCACCTCGACGCCAACCGCGAGGTCATCGACATCTACAACATGCCGTGGAAGCAATACCTGGTCCAGCGCGAGACCGACGAGGCCCGGCGCAAGCGCGAGCTGATGAACGCGCAGAACAAGGCCAAGACGCTCACCGACCAGGCCAACAAGATGCGCGCCAAGGCCACCAAGGCGACCGCTGCGCAGAGCATGCTCAAGCGTGCTGAGAAGATCATGGCGGGCGTCGAGGGCGAGCGGCAGCAGGAGAAGGTCGCCGCGATCAAGTTCCCCTCGCCCGCGCCCTCCGGCAAGACCCCGCTCACCGCCAACGATCTCTCCAAGTCCTACGGTGCCCTGGAGGTCTTCACCGCCGTCGACCTGGCCATCGACCGGGGGACGCGCGTGGTCATCCTGGGGCTCAACGGCGCCGGCAAGACCACGATGCTGCGGATCCTCGCCGGTGTCGACCAGCCCGACACCGGGCAGGTCGTGCCGGGCCACGGCCTCAAGGTCGGCTACTACGCCCAGGAGCACGAGACGCTCGACACCAAGCGGTCGGTGCTGGAGAACATGCAGTCCGCCGCGCCGCAGCTCACCGACACCGAGGCCCGCACCGTGCTCGGCGCGTTCCTCTTCAGCGGTGACGACGTGCACAAGCCCGCCGGAGTGCTCTCCGGTGGGGAGAAGACCCGGCTGGCGCTGGCCTCCCTGGTCGTCTCGGCGGCCAACGTGCTGCTGCTCGACGAGCCCACCAACAACCTCGACCCTGCCTCCCGCGAGGAGGTGCTCAACGCGATCCGCCGCTACGAGGGCGCGATCGTGCTGGTCACCCACGACGAGGGCGCCGTGCACGCGCTGGAGCCCGACAAGGTGCTCATCCTGCCCGACGGCGTCGAGGACCTGTGGAACGAGGAGTACGCCGACCTGGTCTCGCTCGCCTGACCCGCCGCCGACTCGGCATCAGGAGAGGGTGCGCACGAACCGCACCGGCATCGAGGTCGGGTAGCGGTAGGAGAGCGAGTCGGTGTTGCGCTCGACCTGGTCGGCCGGCACCGCGAGAGAGACCTCGGGAAGGCGCTCCAGGACGGTGCGTACGGCCGCCTGCACGATGATCGTGCCCGGCCGCTGTGCGGGGCAGGAGTGCGGGCCGGCGCTCCACGACATGTGCGCCCGGTTGCCGATCTCCAGCCACGGGTCGCCGCCGGTCATCAGCGGGTCGACATTGGCGGCTGCGATGCACGGGACGACGGCGTCACCCCTGCGGATCAGCTGACCGCCGAGCTCGACGTCGCGCAGCGCGAAGCGCGGGGTGATGTTGTAGCACGGTGGGTCACGCCACATGACCTCCTCGATCGCCTGGTCGACGTCGAGACGACCGCCGCGCAGCCGGCCCGCGAACCGCTCGTCGGAGAGCATCAGCAGCAGGGTCTGGGTGATGGTCGCGATGGTCAGCTCGTTGCCGGCGATGATCATCACGATCATCGCCTCCATCACCTCGTTGTCGTCCCACAGACCGGGGTCGTCGATCAGGTGCGAGGTGAGGTCGTCGCTGGGATCCATCCGGCGCCTGGCGATGTGGTCGACGATCTCGACGGCGAGCTCGATGACGCCTTCCTGGGCGAGCTGGCCGCCACCGAGGACCTTGTGGGCGGCCTTGCGCATCGAGTCGCCGACCTCGGGGCCCATGCCGAACATCGCGGCGACCGAGAGGAGCGGGATCAGCACCGCGTAGTCCTGGACCAGGTCGGCCTCGCCCCGTTCGAGCATGTCGTCGACGAGACCGTTGCAGATGCCGCGTACCTTCGCGGCGTAGCCGTGCTCGTCGACCCGGGAGAGCGCTCGGTCGATCGGCGACCGCAGCCGCCGGCGGAGCTCACCGTCGTTGTGGAAGGAGTTCTGCCGGGTGGTCACGAACGGATAGATCGGCATGTCCGGCAGGATCTTTCCCTCCTGCACGGCGCTCCAGTTGTCGCCGTTGCGGGAGAAGACGTCCTCGTTGCGGATGACCTCGCTGAACTCGGCATAGCCCATGGCGAACCAGACGCGTACGCCCGGGGAGAGCTCGCCGGGAGCCACCGGACCCCACTCGGCTCGGAGCTTCTCGTGCACCTCCCGCGCCCGCGGGCCGACGGTCTCGGGCGCCTGGGTGAGATCGGTGAGCTCGGAGAGACGTACGGTGCGGGTCATCGCGATGGGCCTGTTCGTCGGGGTGGGGGCGGTGCGTCTTCAGGGCGTCTTCAGGGCGTGGCGGACGAGGGCGGCGAGCGCACGGGCGCAGGCGTTACGGCTCTTGGCGTTGCACATCACGATCGGCGTCTCGTCGTCGAGGTCGAGCGCGGCGCGGATCTGTTCCGGCTCGTAGTTCGGCGCGTCCGGGAACTGGTTGATGGCGACCACGAACGGCAGTGACGTACGCGTCTCCAGCTGGTCCAGCACCTCGAAGGAGTCGGCGAGCCGGCGGGTGTCGACCAGGACCAGCGCGCCGGCGGCGCCCTCGGCGAGGCCGGACCAGAGGTCCCAGAAGCGCCGCTGCCCGGGCGTGCCGAACAGGTAGAGCGCGATCTCGTCGGTCAGCGTGATCCGGCCGAAGTCCATCGCGACCGTGGTCGTCGTCTTCTCCGGGGTCGCCCCGACCTCGTCGATGCCTTCGCTGGCCTGAGTGATCGCCTCCTCGGTGCGGAGAGGATCGATCTCGCTCACCGAGCCGATCAGCGTGGTCTTGCCGACCCCGAAGGAGCCGACGACCAGGATCTTGACCGACTCGACCACCGTGGGGGCCAGATAGTGGTTGTCAGAGGTGGTTGAGAGCATGCAGCACCTTCTGGAGGGTTTCGCGGGAGGGGCCCGTTGCGGCGTCGCTGTCGGGGCGGATGCCGATCAGGCCGGCGTCGATCATGTCCGAGGCGATCACCGCGAGAACGCTGACCGGCTGGCCGAGGTGGACGGCCATCTCGGCCATGGAGATCACACCGAGGCACTGGGAGAGGACCTCGCGCTCCTGGCGACCCAC
The DNA here is from genome assembly GCF_037137035.1 of Nocardioides sp. CCNWLW239. NCBI lineage: Bacteria > Bacillati > Actinomycetota > Actinomycetes > Propionibacteriales > Nocardioidaceae > Nocardioides > Nocardioides sp. CCNWLW239. The sequence goes on from NZ_JBBBNW010000003.1 coordinate 405,623, forward strand.
CGAGGCGGGCGCGGCCGAGGGACTGGTGTGGCCGATCAGCAGCGTCGCCGGAGTCAGCCGGTGGGTCGGGCGCGCGCGGCCGCCGGTCCGGACGTAGGACCGGATCGGATGGTCGACGTAGTCGTCGTCAGCGGGCATCGGCTCGGTTCGGCGTGGCTCAGCTCGAGCGTCTCGGGGTGCTCATCGCGCGCTCCCCGATCATCAGGACGGTCGCCTGCATCTGCTGGGCGACCAGCGCCGGGTCGATGCTCATCTCGGTGACCACCGCGAGTCGCGAGCCGTCCCCGGCGCCGCGGATGAACAGGAAGCCACCGTTGAACTCGACCATCACCTGGCGTGGCTGGGCGTCGACCCCGAACTGGCGGCTGATCCCGTGACCGAGCGAGGTCAGGCCGGCGCACGCCGCGGCCAGCTTGTCGGCCTCCTCGCGCGGGGTGTGGCTCGTACGGACCCGGACGAGCCCGTCAGCGGAGAGGACCACGACATGACGTACGCCGCGTACCCCCGCGACCAGCTCCAGCATCCAGCTGTTCTCATCGGTCATGGTTCCTCCAGTGGTTCTCGGGTGCGGAAGCGGTCTCCGCGGTGGTGGCCGGGGTGCCGAGGAAGCTGCTCATCCAGGCGCCTGCCTGCTCGGCGGTCGGCTCCGGGCGGGGTGGGACGACCTGGCCGACCGGTTGCTGTCTGGTCGCTGGCTGTCCGGTCGCGACGCGCTGGCCGCGCTTGGAGCGGCGCTGCGGCAGGCCGTCGGAGGTGAACAGCGACGGCTCGTGCTGCTCGTGCTGCTGGGGGACGGGGATCGACGGCGGCGTACGCGGCGTCGCCTCCTCCGAGTCGGCCGGGATCAGCGGGGTGATCATCGCCTCGGGGACGAGGACGGCGACCCGCAGGCCACCGTGGACGGACTCGGTCAGGTCGACGCGGAACCCGTGGCGGCGTACGTAGGTGCCGACCACCGCCAGACCGGTCTGCGGGATCTCGCCGAGGTCGTTCAGGCGAACCGGCCGGGCGCCGGAGGCGATCTCCCGCATCCAGGCCAGGTTGGTCTCGTCCATGCCGACGCCGGCATCATCGATCTCGAGGGCCGCCCCGCGGCGTACGGAGCGGATCGTCACCAGCACCTCCGTCGCCGGAGGCGAGGACTGGGTCGCGTTGGCCAGCAGCTCGGCGACGAGATGGATCAGCGGCTCGACGTAGGCGCCCTGGACCGCGACCGGCGGGTCGCCGTCGACGCGGATCCGGCGGTAGGCGGTGATCCGGCCGGCAGCGCCGTGTACGACGTCGGCGATGGCGAGCGGGTCGCGCCAGTGCTGCCCGGGCTGCTCCCCGCACAGCGTGGCGATGCTCTGTGCCAGGCGTGCCTGCTGCGCTGCCGCGTGGTCGACCCGCATCCCCGCCTCGAGCACGTCCGGCTCGGCCGGGAACTTGGCGACCATCCGCGTCGACTCCTCCTGGATCCGGTGCGCCGAGGCCTGCACTTTGCGCGAGAGCGACAGCACCGCCACCCGCATCCCGGCCTCCCCACCCCTCCCTGCCGAGGCGTCAGGTACGTCGGCCGAGACGTCAGGTACGTCGGCCGAGACGTCAGGCACGTCGGCCGAGACGTCAGGTACGTCGGCCGAGACGTCATCCGGTGCCGCCTCGGCCGACCCAAGCGACGCTTCGGCCAGCGCGGGCGACGCCTCGGCCAGCGCGGGCGACGTCTCGGCCGACGGGGGCGACGCTTCGGCAGGCGCGGTGTCGTAGGCCATCGCGGTGAGCCAGAGGGTGAGGGCGACGACGGGTACGCCGGCGAGGAGCCAGACCCAGAACCACTGGTCACCGGAGGCGGTGACGAAGATGACGGGGGAGAGCGCGACGTAGAGGAGGATCGCGGTACTGCAGAGCCAGGGTCCGGCTCGGTCGAGCGGGACCAGTGATGGTCGGGTCATGTCAGGCACCTGGTGTGGGGGTGAGCTGTCAGGGCATGAACCCGCGGGTTCGGGGGGTGTCCTGGACCTTCCTGGTCCGGCCCCCGGCGACCGGCGCACACACGCGCCCCACTTCTTACCACCAACAGAGCGCTTGGTCACCTACAACCGGTGATTTTGACCATATTTGACCCGTTCACCTCGGCGAGGGCCGCGAGGCCGTGGGCGACTAAAGTGACCGGGTGTCACAAATGGGTCCAGGCTTCGGTGCCAGCGGCGGAGCGATGGGCGGCGGCGGGATCATGCGCAACCTGCGTGCCGACAGGACGGTTCTCGAGCGCGGACTGCCGAAGGGCACCCTGAAGCGCGTCATCTCCTACGCCGGGCCTCACCGAGCCCTGATCGGCGCGTTCCTGCTGTTCACGATCTTCGACGCTGCGCTCGTGGTGGTCACTCCGCTGCTGACTCAGCGGATCATCGACGACGGTGTGCTGGAGAAGAACGTCACGCTGGTCGTCTGGCTGGCAGCGGCGATGGCGCTGGTGGCCGTGGTCGACATGGCGTTCGGGGTCATCTCGGGTTGGCTCTCGACCCGGATCGGCGAAGGGCTGATCTTCGACCTGCGCACCCAGGTCTTCGGGCACGTCCAACGGCAGTCGCTGGCGTTCTTCACCCGCGCGCAGACAGGTGCCCTGGTGAGCCGTCTGAACACCGACGTGCTCGGTGCGCAACGCGCCTTCACCTCGACGCTGTCCAACAGCGTCTCCAACCTGATCTCGGTGGTCGTGGTCGGGGCGGCGATGCTGGTGCTGTCGTGGCAGGTGACGCTGCTGTGCGTCGCGCTGTTCCCGATCCTGTTCCTGACCTCACGCTGGGTCGGGCGCCGCCTGGCCGGACTGACCCGCGAGCAGATGGACGGCAACGCGGCGCTCGCGACCACCATGACCGAGCGATTCAACGTCGGTGGAGCGTTGCTGCTCAAGCTCTTCGGCCGCCGCGAGGAGGAGGATGTCGCCTTCGCCCAGCGTGCCGACGTCGTACGTCGCCTGGGGATCCGGATCGCCCTGCTGACCCGCATGTTCAGTGCGACGATGCAGCTGGTGCCGGCCCTGGCGACCGCCCTGGTCTACGGTGTCGGCGGCTGGATGGTGATCCGTGGCGACGTCACCCTCGGGACACTGACCGCGCTCGGTCTGCTGCTGGTGAGGCTGCTGGGGCCGCTGCAGGCGCTGTCCAACGTACGCATCGACGTGATGACCGCCCTGGTCTCCTTCGACCGCGTCTTCGAGGTGCTCGACCTGCCGTCGCTGATCCAGGAGAAGCCGGACGCGGCCGAGGTGCCACACGATGCCGCCTCGGTGCGGTTCCGCCACGTCGCCTTCACCTACCCGCGCGCGGACGAGGTCTCGCTCGCGTCCCTGGAGACGATCGCGCGGCCGGAGAGCCGCGAGGTGCGCGAGGTGCTGACCGACATCGACTTCGCCGCCGAGCCGGGCGAGATGGTCGCCCTGGTCGGTCCCTCAGGGGCAGGCAAGTCGACGATCACCCACCTGATCGCGCGGCTCTACGACGTACGTTCCGGAGCGGTCGAGGTCGGCGGCCTCGATGTGCGCGACGTGACGCTGGAGTCGCTCGAGGCAGCGGTGGGTTACGTAACCCAGGACGCCCACATGTTCCATGACACCGTGCGCGGCAACCTTCTCTACGCCCGGCCGGGTGCCTCCGACGACGACGTCTGGGCCGCCCTCGAGGCCGCCCAGATCGCGGCCGTGGTCCAGGCGCTCCCGGACGGCCTGGACACCGTCGTCGGCGACCGCGGCTACCGGCTCTCCGGCGGCGAGCGCCAGCGCCTCGCGATCGCCCGGCTGCTGCTGAAGGCGCCCCGCATCGTCGTGCTCGACGAGGCCACCGCTCACCTCGACTCCGAGTCCGAGGCCGCGGTGCAGACCGCCCTGGACGCCGCGCTGGCGGGACGTACCTCCATCGTCATCGCCCACCGCCTCTCCACCATCCGAGCCGCCGACCGCATCCTCGTCATCGAGGCCGGACGCGTCGTCGAGTCCGGAACCCACGAGTCGCTGCTCGCCGCCGGCGGGCTCTACGCGGAGCTCTACGAGACGCAGTTCCGCCGGTAGACGGTCACCGCTGGCCGCTGCGCTCTTTCTCGTACGCAGCCTGGTAGGCCGCCTTCACGGCCTGCTTCTGGGCGAGCTTGGCGGCCTTCTTGCGGGCGCGCTCATCGAGCTGGTCGTCGCCGTCCGGAGCGTCATCGTCTGGTGCAGGCTCGTCCCGGCGCTGGGTGCGCCGCTCGTCGTACATCAGGTAGAAGAACCCGGCGATCGCGAGGACGCCGAAGAACCACCACTGCAGGCCGTAGAAGAAGTGGGGGCCGTTGTCGAGCTCGGGGAGGTCCGCCTTGCGCAGCGGGGACGCCGGTGCCGGGGACTCGGTGTCGAGGTGGAGCCAGCCGGTCAGCAGCTCCTCGTCGAGCACCTCCGCGACCTGGCCCGAGGAGAGCGCGCGGGTGGCGTGGTAGCCGTCGACCTGGGCGACGTCGGTCGAGTCGCCGGTGCCGTCGGCGCGCACCCAGCCGGTGATCGTGACCTCCCCGGACGGCGGCGCGGGAAGATCCTCGAACTCGTCCTGCGACTCGGTCTGCAGCCAGCCGCGGTCGACCAGGACGGCGGTGCCGTCGGCGAGCACCAGCGGGACGACGATGTCGACGCCCTTCGCGTCGTCAGGGGTGCGGTAGCGCCAGATGATCGTGTCGTCGACCGCGTACGTCCCGGTGGCGGTCACTCGCCGCCACTCGTCCTCTTCGGCGACCTTCTCGCCCACGGACAGCACGTCGGTCACCGGCTCAGGCTCGGCGTGCTCGTTGGCGCGGACGATCTGGTTGCTGGCCTTGCGGTCCTCGAGACGGTCGAACTGCCACTGACCCAGCCACCACGTCCCGACGGCCAGGATCAGCACGAACACCGTGAAACCGGCCCAGCGTCGGCTGAGCAGGAAACGGAACGAACTCACCGTACGAGATTAACTGGCATGCGGTCGTGACTCACGATCCGGGTGCGGGCTGCCTAGACTGGTGTGATGACGACCTCCCCGACAGATCAGGTGCAGCAGAAGCTGGTCGACCGGTTCGGCCGGGTCGCGACCGATCTGCGCGTCTCGCTGACCGATCGCTGCAACCTGCGCTGCACCTACTGCATGCCGCCGGAAGGGCTCGACTGGATGCCCGGCGACGAGGTGCTCACCGACGACGAGGTCGTGCGGCTGATCGGGGTCGCCACCGGCCGGCTCGGGGTCCAGGAGGTGCGGTTCACCGGCGGCGAGCCGCTGGTGCGTCGCGGGCTGGTCTCGATCATCGGGCGCACCCGCGAGGTCGCTCCCGAGGCGGAGCTCTCGATCACGACCAACGCGCTCGGCTTGGCCAAGATGGCCGGGGCGCTCGCGGACGCCGGCCTCGACCGGGTCAACGTGTCCCTGGACTCGATCCGGCCGGAGACGTTCGCGGAGATCACCCGCCGCGACCGCCTGCACGATGTCATCGCCGGCCTGGAGGCTGCGGCCGACGCCGGCCTGGGGCCGATCAAGATCAACGCGGTCCTGCTGCGGGGCGTCAACGACGACCAGGCCGCCGAGCTGCTCGGCTGGTCGGTCGAGCGCGGCTACGAGCTGCGGTTCATCGAGCAGATGCCCCTGGACGCCCAGCACGGGTGGTCGCGGGACACCATGGTGACCGCCGATGACACGCTCGCCGCGCTGTCGGCGGCGTTCGACCTGACCCCGGCCGAGGAGCCTCGCGGCAGCGCCCCCGCCGAGCTCTTCTACGTCGACGGCGGCCCGGCCAAGGTCGGCATCATCGCCTCGGTCACCCGCCCCTTCTGCGGCGACTGCGACCGGGTTCGCCTCACCGCCGACGGGCAGGTGCGCGACTGCCTGTTCGCGCGCTCCGAGTCGGACCTGCGTACGCCGCTGCGTGCCGGCGCCTCCGACGCCGACCTCGCCGCGCGGTGGGTGACCGCGATGGCCGGAAAGCGCGCCGGACACGGCATCGACGACCTCGGCTTCCTCCAGCCCGACCGTCCGATGTCCGCCATCGGCGGCTGACCCCCAGCCGAGACGTCACCCGCGTCGGTCGAGTTGGCAATCCGCTGACGCCTCGGCCGACCGGAGTGACGCCTCGGCCGACGTACGTGACGCCTCGGCGGGGTCAGGAGCCGACGCGATCGAGGGCGTCGAGGACGAGGCGCCAGTAGGCATCGACGTCGAGGGTGAGCGCGACCTCGACGTTGGGCGGTCGGTCGAGGCGGCCGTGGAGGTCGACGACGGTGGCGCCCCGGGTCCAGCGGCCCTCGGTCTCCACCGCGACGAACGACTTGTGCCAGGTGATCAGGCCGGGATCGATGAGAGCGGCGATCGTGCAGGGGTCGTGGACCGGTGGGGCGGCGAAGTCGAAGACGTCGGAGTAGGTGCCGCCGAAGAAGCCCATCAGGTCGGCGCATGCTCGGCCGACCGGATGATCCATGGCCCGCATCCGCGCGACGACATCGCGTGTGGCCAGTGCCTGGTGGGAGAGGTTGAGCCCGACCATCCGGATCGGGAGTCCGCTGGTCAGGACGATGTCGAGGGCCTCGGGGTCGGCGTAGGCGTTGAACTCGGCGGCCGGCGTGGTGTTGCCGCGCTCGGTCGAGCCGCCCATGAACACGATCTCCGCGATGCGAGGGCCGACCTCGGGATGGTCGCGCAGCAGCCGTGCGACGTTGGTGATCGGGCCGGTGGCGACGACGGTGACGGGGTGCGGGGCGGCCAGGATGGACGCACGCAGGAACTCGACCGCCTCGCGCCGGTCCGGCGCAGCGAGCGGCTCGGGAAGGTCGGGCCCGTCGATCCCGGTCGCGCCGTGGATGAAGTCGCCGATGTGGGCCTCGCCGGCCAGCGGCGCCGCGGCGCCGGCAGCGACAGGCACCTCAGGCCGACGGGCCAGCGCCAGGATGCGTTGGGCGTTGTAGGTCGCCTTCCCCACCGAGCAGTTGCCGAACGTGGTGGTGATGCCTATCAGGTCGACCTGCGGGCTGCCCAGGGCGAGCAGGATTGCGATCGCGTCGTCGTGGCCGGGGTCGCAGTCGAGGAGCACGGGGATCGGGTTCATCGCACGACCTCTCATCGAGCACAGCTAGTGAGGGACGACGTCCTTGAGGAATCCGCGCGCGCCCAAGAAGTCGCTCAGCGACTCCTTGTGCGCCTCGCACGCAAGCCAGATCTTACGCCGATCGGGCGTGTGGATCTTGGGATTGTTCCACTGCAGCTCCCACGATCCGGAGTCCTGGCAGCCCTTGGCCGAGCACAGATCGGAGTCGAGCGCGCCCATCAGCGATCGCTCTTCTCGTCGAGCTGCTGCTGGTGTCCGCCGGTGAGCTGGGGTCGGCCGTAGGGCGAGTCCATGAGGTTCATCTCGTCGCTCTTGGTGTTGGTCGCGTTGGCCATGACGACCGCGACGTAGGGCAGGATCAGAGCCGCCGCGATCAGGATCGGCCACAGCCAGCCGATGCCGGCCAGCCCGGCGACCACGGCACCGATGAAGCACACCGAACGGATCGACATCGAGATGGCGTAGCGCTTCTGACGGATCGCGATGTCCTCGGCGCGGCTGCGCCCCGCGGTCGTGATCCTGATCGGTTGCGCCTTGGACATACTGCCAGTCTAGGTCGTCGCCGGTGGCGGGCGTTCGTTGGTGTGGTCCCAACAGGGGCGCTCCGAAAGACTTTGGATGGTTCTCACAAGCAAATCCAGGGCATTGGTCGTACGCCGAAGTAATCGCTACCGTCGCGCCTGTGACTGACAGTGAAATCCCCACAACCAAGGCACCCCGCTCGGTGCTCGTGACCGGTGGCAGCCGCGGCATCGGCCGGGCGATCGCGGAGGCCTTCGTCGCCAACGGCGACAAGGTGGCTGTGACCTCCCGCAAGGGTGGGGCTCCGGAGGGGGCCCTGGACCTGGTGTGCGACATCACCGACCCTGCCGCCGTCGAGGAGGCGTACGCCGCGGCCGAGGCCGCCCACGGGCCCGTCGAGGTCCTCGTCGCCAATGCCGGGATCACGAAGGACACCCTCGTCCTCCGGATGTCCGAGGACGACTTCACCTCGGTGATCGACACCAACCTGACCGCGTCCTTCCGGCTCGCCAAGCGCGCCTCGAAGGGGATGCTGCGGCTGCGCCGCGGGCGGATCATCTTCATCTCCTCGGTCGTCGGCCTGATGGGCAACCCGGGCCAGGTCAACTACGCTGCCTCGAAGGCCGGGCTGGTCGGTATGGCCCGCTCGCTCGCGCGGGAGCTCGGCTCGCGGGGGATCACCGCCAACGTAGTCGCGCCCGGTTTCGTGGAGACCGAGATGACCGCGGTGCTCACCGAGGAGCAGCAGAAGGCGATCACGGACCGGGTCCCGCTGGCGCGCTACGCGTCGCCGGACGAGGTGGCTTCGGCCGTGACGTGGTTGGCAGATGCGGGTTATGTGACCGGGGCCGTGATCCCGGTCGACGGCGGACTTGGAATGGGGCACTGATCATGGGTTTGTTGGACGGCAAGACTGTTCTCGTCGCGGGAGTCACGATGGACTCCTCGATCGGCTTCGCGGTGGCCAAGGTGGCCCAGGAGCAGGGCGCGCGTGTCCTGATCTCCAACTTCGGCCGCGCGCTGTCGATCACCAAGCGGATCGCGAAGCGGCTCCCCGAGGAGCCGCCGGTCCTCGACCTCGACGTGACCAACCAGGAGCACCTCGACGGTCTCGCCGACGTGCTCCGGTCGCACGGCGTCGAGCGGCTCGACGGGGTCGTGCACTCGATCGCGTACGGCAACCCCGAGACGCTCCTCGGCGGCAAGTTCCTCGACGGACCCTGGGACGACGTCTCCCAGGCGGTCCAGGTCAGCGCCTACTCGCTCAAGTCGCTCGCCATGGCGACCCGCCCGCTCCTGGGCCCGGGCTCGTCGATCGTGGGGCTGACCTTCGACGCGACGATCGCTTGGCCGGCGTACGACTGGATGGGTGTCGCCAAGGCCGCGCTCGAGTCGACCTCGCGCTACCTCGCCCGCGACCTCGGCCCCGACGGGATCCGCTGCAACCTCGTCTCCGCGGGTCCGCTCAAGACCCTCGCCGCCAAGGCGATCCCGGGCTTCGAGGAGCTCGACGAGGGCTGGGGCACCCGGGCGCCGCTCGGCTGGGACAACACCGACCAGGGCCCGACCGCCAAGGCCGTCTGCGCGCTGATCTCGGACTTCTTCCCGGCGACCACCGGTGAGATCGTCCACGTCGACGGGGGCTATCACTCGCTGGGCGCGTGAGGCCATAGGGTTGCCGCATGCGGACCCTTGTCATCATGCGGCACGCCAAGGCCGAGGCGTCGGCACCCACCGACTACGAGCGGCAGCTCACCGAGCGCGGCCATGCCGACGCGGTCGCGGCGGGGGAGTGGTTGGCCGAGCAGGGCGTAGTCCCGGACTACGTCCTGGTCTCGGCGGCCGACCGCACCACCCAGACCTGGGAAGACGTCGCCGTCGCAGCATCGTGGGACCTGACGTTGGCGGAATACGACCAGGGTCTGTACGCCGCCGGCCCCGCCACCGCCCTCGACCTGGTTCGTGGGATCGACGACGGACACTCGACAGTGGTGGTGATCGGTCACAACCCCACGATGTTCTCCCTGGTGCAGCTTCTCGACGACGGCGAAGGTGACGACGAGGCCGGAAACGAGCTCGCGCTCGGTTTCCCCACCGCCGCCGTCGCCGTACTGAGCTACGACGGCGACTGGTCCGAGCTCGACGAGGCCGAGGCCTCCGTCACCGCTTTCCACGTCGGCCGCGCCTGACGCCGAGAGGTCGCCGCGTCGACCGAGAGGTCGCCCGCGTGGCCGAGAGGTCACGTACGTCGCTCGAGGCGTCGCGTTGCTGCCAACTCGGCCGGCGGGAGTGACGTCTCGACAGATCGGCTGGGGTGGATATGCGGGCTGAGACTGAGATTGGGCGGCCGAGACGTCACTCGTGTCGGCCGAGAGAGCACTCGCGTGACGCTTCGCCCGACGTACGTGACGCCTCGGCCGGCGTATGTGACGCCTCGGCAGGACTCAGATGAGGGGAGGGGCGGGGGTGACGATGCCGGCCTCGGCGTCGGCAGCCTCGATCTCCTCGCGGGAGATCCCGAGGAGATACATGATCGTGTCGAGGTAGGGGACGTTGATCGCGGTGCCGGCGGCCGAGCGGACCGCGGGCTTGGCGTTGTAGGCGATCCCCAGGCCGGCGGCGGCGAGCATGTCGAGGTCGTTGGCGCCGTCGCCGATGGCGACGGTGGCGGCCTCGGGGATGCCGATCTCGGCGGCGAACTCACGCAGCGCGCGAGCCTTGCCGGCCCGGTCGACGACCTCGCCGACGACCTCGCCGGTGAGTACGCCGTCGACGATCTCGAGCTCGTTGGCGCGGGCGTAGTGGATGCCGAGGTCGGCGGCCAGCCGGTCGGTGATCTGCGAGAACCCGCCGGAGACGATGGCGAAGCGGTAGCCGAGACGACGCAGCGTGCGGACCATCGTCCGCGCGCCCGGGTTGAGCTGCAGCCCGGCGTAGACCTCGTCCAGCGCGGTAGCGGGGACACCCTTGAGATACTTCACCCGGCCCCGCAGCGACTCCTCGAAGTCGAGCTCGCCGCGCATGGCCGCCTCGGTGACCGCGGCGACCTCCTTCTCGTAGCCGGCGTGGGCGGCGATCATCTCGATCACCTCACCGTCGATCAGGGTCGAGTCGACGTCCATGACGATCAGCCGCATGCCACGGCGGACGAGGTTGGCGGGCTGCACCGCGATGTCGACGCCCTGAGCGGCGGCCTCGGCCGACAGGGTCACCCGCAGCTCGTCGGGGGAGGCTCCGCTCACGTGCAGGTCGAAGGCGGTGACCGGGTAGCGGGCCAGCCGGATGATCCGGTCGATGTTGCCACCGGCCGAGGCGATGGTGCGCGTCACCGAAGCCAGCGCGGCCGCCTTCAGCGGCAGGCCGAGCACCGTCACCCGAGCCCGGTCGGCGGGCTCCCGGGGCGTGTCGCCGACACCCTCCTCGATCTCGACCGTCATGTCGAGAGCATGGGCGGTCTCCTCGATCGCGTGCTTGAGCGCGTCGGTGCTCGCCGCGTCGGCGGGGGCGGTCACCAGCAGACCGAGCACGAGCCGGGCCCGCAGCACGATCTGCTCCAGGTCGACCACGTCGACCCCCGCCAGCGCGAGGGTCGCCAAGGTGGCCGAGGTCAGCCCGGGACGGTCGTTTCCGGCAAGGGTGATCAGCAGGGTGTCGGGACGCCGCTCGAGCGCGTCGAATTCCTCGGTCATCGCTGCACAGGATAGTGGAGCCGGTGCCCGCGTCTCAGTCCGGCGGCCACACCTCGGGCGATCCCGCGGCCGTGAGCGCCCGACGCGCCGCCCGATCGAGCCCGACGAGCGCCTCACGACGGCGCGACATCTCCGAGGCCGACACCGCCGCGCCCTCGTCCTCCAGCGCGATCGCGACGATCTCCCCAGCCTGTACGCCGCGGGCCGCGAGCTCCACGCATCGCGCCGGCACCCCCGGTGCCCCCGCCAGCGCGGGCCGGTGACGCAGGTTCATCAGCCGGTCGGCGACCTCGGGCCGCCACCGGGCGACGTCGAGCTCGGCGAGCGCGGTCGCCGACTCGGTCAGCGCGAGCCGGAGAGCCCGGTCGGCCTCACCGACGTCGGGGAGCTGACGTCGCTGGGCTGCGTACGCCTGCCACTCGATGACCGCCCCGACCCGGACCGGTACGAGGCCGATGCCAGCGTCGCACACGACCGCCTCGCCAGCCTCCAGGGCGGCGTCGTTGAACGCCCGGGGACCACCGAGGCCGACCGGGTCGCCCTCGGCGGGGAAGGCCACCCCGACGCCGGTCGCCCCCTCCGTACGCAGCCGTCCCATCCCGCTCACCAGGGTGTCCGCGACCCCCTCGGCGCCACCGAGCCCGAGCGCGGCCAGGCCGCTGACGGTGTGGGTCGCGTCGGGCCCGATCACCGCGTCGAGCACCAGGTCGGTGACCGCCTCGCCGCGCAGCCAAGCCGTCATCCACCACGCCAGGCGCAGCGCCTCCGGGGTGGCTTCGATGGCCCCTATATCTTCACGACTCACGGGCGCCCACCCTATCCCCGGGGCCGTCGACCCCTCCCGATAGATTTGCCGCCATGGCAGCCGTGCTGGAGTTCACCGACGTCACCGTACGCCGCGGGGGCAACGCCCTTCTCGACTCTGTGAGCTGGGTGGTCGAAGAGGATGAACGCTGGGTCATCCTCGGCCACAACGGCGCCGGCAAGACCACGCTGCTCCAGACCGCCGCGGCCCAGCTCCACCCGACGTCGGGCACGGTGAAGATCCTCGGGGAGCAGATCGGCCGCATCGACGTCTTCGAGCTGCGCCCGCGCATCGGTCTCACCTCCGCCGCGCTGGCCGACCGGATCCCGCGTCACGAGCTCGTCCGCGACGTCGTGGTCAGCGCGTCCTACGGCGTCGTCGGGCGCTGGCGCGAGCACTACGACGACCTCGACCACGACCGCGCCCAGGAGCTGCTGATCGAGGTCGGCATCAAGCACCTCGGCGAGCGGAAGTTCGGCACTCTCTCCGAGGGTGAGCGCAAGCGCGTCCAGCTGGCCCGCGCTCTCATGGTCGACCCGGAGCTGCTGCTCCTCGACGAGCCCGCCGCCGGGCTCGATCTGGGCGGCCGCGAGGACCTCGTCTCCACGCTGTCGACGCTCGCCTATGACCCCGACAGCCCGGCGACCGTGCTGGTCTCCCATCACGTCGAGGAGATCCCGCCGGGCTTCAGCCACGTCCTGATGATGCGGTCCGGCCGGATCACCGCCCAGGGTCTCATCCAGGACACCCTGACCGCGGCCAACCTCTCCAAGACGTTCGGCATGCCGCTCGAGCTCGAGGCGAGCGAGGGCCGTTACTGGGCCAAGCGCCGCGCCCGCCACACCCGGTAGCCAGAAAGTTAAGAAGTCGCTACCCAAACCTCCACGCAACATGTGGTCGGCCTGGATAGGGTGACGCCCATGGACTGGCAGGACTGGGACTGGGCGATCTGGACGGCACTCGGAGCACTGCTCGTCGTCGGTGAGCTCTTCAGCCTGGACCTGATCCTGCTGATGCTCGCCACCGGCGCCTTCGCGGGCGCGCTGACCGGTGCGTTCACCGACAGCTTCGTGATCCAGGCGATCGTCGCGCTGGCGGTCTCGGTCTCCATGCTCGCGGTCGTACGACCGGGGTTGGCCAGGCGGCTTCACAACGGCCCGGAGATCCAGATCGGCGCCCAGAAGCTGATCGGGGTCCAGGCCATCTCGCCCGTCGAGATCAGTGCCCACAAGCCGGGGCAGCTCAAGCTCGAGGGCGAGCTCTGGACCGCTCAGCCCTATGACGAGACGCTCGTGATCGCGGCCGGCACGCCGGTCGAGGTGCTCGAGATCAGAGGAGCGACGGCGTACGTCCATCCTCTACCGGAGCTCGGGACTCCGTAGTTTCCGGGCAACCTGACGCACAACGAACAGACAAGGACTGATTGGCAATGGGTGGCATCATCCTGGCCCTACTGGTCATCTTGGCGGTGCTGGTGATCACCACGCTGGCCAAGACGATCAAGATCATCCCGCAGGCGCGGGTCGGCATCGTGGAGCGCTTCGGCAAGTTCCAGTCGAAGCGGGACCCCGGCCTGAACGCGGTGATCCCGTTCGTCGACAAGGTGCGCTACATGATCGACATGCGCGAGCAGGTCGTCGCGTTCGCGCCGCAGCCGGTGATCACCGAGGACAACCTGACCGTCTCGATCGACACCGTGATCTACTTCCAGGTCAACGACCCGGTGGCGGCGACCTACGAGATCGCCAACTACATCCAGGCCGTCGAGCAGCTGACCATGACCACCCTGCGCAACATCGTCGGTGGCATGACCCTCGAGGAGACGCTGACCAGCCGCGAGCAGATCAACTCCGGCCTCTCGATCGTCCTGGACGAGGCCACCGGCCGCTGGGGCATCAAGGTCAAGCGCGTCGAGATCAAGTCGATCGACCCGCCCATGTCCATCAAGGACGCGATGGAGAAGCAGATGCGCGCCGACCGTGACAAGCGCGCGGCGATCCTGACCGCCGAGGGCCAGCGCCAGTCCGCCATCCTCTCCGCGGAGGGAAACAAGCAGTCCGCCATCCTCAACGCCGAGGGTCAGCGCGAGTCGCAGATCCTGGCCGCGCAGGCCGACCGTGAGGCCGCGATCCTGCGAGCCCAGGGTGAGGGCCAGGCCATCCAGACCGTCTTCCAGGCGATCCACGACGGTCGTCCCGACCAGTCGCTGCTGGCCTACCAATACCTGCAGATGATGCCGAAGATCGCCGAGGGCGACGCCAACAAGGTGTGGATCGTCCCGAGCGAGATCGGCAAGGCGCTGGAGGGCCTCGGCTCGACGATGAACAGCCTCAAGGGCATCCCGGACGATGTCGAGGGACCGCTCAAGCGGGTCGACATGGGTTCGGCCGAACCGACCATCGACCTGGAGCAGTCCTCCGCGGCTGCTGCCGTCGAGGAGGCGCTCGCCGAGGCGAAGCAGGCTGAGGCCCCCAACCGGCCGCAGCCCCCCGCGCCTCCTGCTGCTCCGCCGGCCGCTCCGCCGGCCGAGCCGACTGCGTAGGTGGATCCGCTCCAAGCCGCCCTCATCCTGGTCGCCGGGGTGGGGGCGGGCACCATCAATGCCGCCGTCGGGTCCGGGACCCTGATCACGTTCCCGACGCTGCTGGCGTTCGGCGTACCTCCGGTGGTCGCCAACGTGTCCAACACGATCGGCCTGGTCCCGGGCTCCTTGGCCGGCGCCTGGGGATACCGCCGCGAGCTCGCCGGCCAGCGCAGCCGGATCCTGCGGTTGGGGGTCGCGGCGCTCCTGGGCGGAGCGGTCGGCGGGATCCTGCTGCTGGTGCTGCCGCCAGGGGCGTTCGAGGCGATCGTCCCCGTGCTGATCGGGCTCGGCGTGGTCCTGGTGATCACCGGGCCCCGCATCTCCCGATGGGTCGCCCGGCGACACGGCGACGCGCCCGATGACGGCAGTGAGCGCTGGTGGGTCTGGCCGGCGATCGCGATGCTCGGTGTCTACGGCGGCTACTTCGGTGCCGCTCAGGGAGTCCTGATGATCGCGATCATCGGCATCGGGGTCGCGGAGTCGCTGCAGCGTCTCAACGGGCTCAAGAACGTCCTGGTCGCCATCACCAACGGCGTCTCCGGGCTGCTCTTCGCCGTGGTGGCCGACGTCGACTGGCTGATCGCCCTGCTGATCGCCGTCGGTGCGACGATCGGCGGCCTGCTGGGAGCGAGGATCGGCCGCCTGCTGCCGCCCAACGTGCTCCGTGGCGTGATCGTCGTGGTCGGCATCACCGCTCTGGTCGCGTTTCTCATGGGCTGAGCCTGCCGGCTGAACCGGCAGGACCGAGTCTGATGGGATGGGCCCCATGGACCTCTACGACGCGATGCGGACCACCCATGCCGTACGCGAGTTCACCGACGACCCGCTGCCCGACGACGTCCTCGCCAGGATCCTCGACAACGCCCGGTTCGCTCCCTCCGGCGGGAACCGGCAGGGTGCCCACGTCGTGGTCGTACGCAGCCGGGCGACCCGCGAGCGTCTGGTCGAGCTGAGCGCGACGGGGGCCCGCAGATACCTCGCCCAGCAGAGGGCGGGGGAGATGCCGTGGAACACGGTGCACCCGAGCACTGTCACCGACGAGCAGATCGCCGGGACCCGGGTCCCGCGCGGGATGACCGAGCCGCTGCTCACCGCTGCGGCGGTGCTCGTCTTCCTGGTCGACCTCGGGGTGGTCGCATCCCTCGACTCCGAGCTGGACCGGGTGGGCCTCGTCTCCGGTGCGTCGGTCTACCCGCTGGTGTGGAACACGCTGCTGGCCGCGCGCAACGAGGGTTTCGGCGGCGTGATCACCACGATGGCCGTCGCGGAGGAGCCGGCCGTCCTCGAGCTTCTCGGCGCGCCGGAAGGGTACGCCGTCGCCGCTGTCGTGCCCGTGGGGAAGCCGGTCAAGCAGCTCACCAGGCTGCGGCGGCAGCCGGTCGAGGATTTCGTCACCTTGGAGACCTGGTCCGGGACACCGCTGCGAAATAGCTGATGGCGAGGTCCCGGAGGACCCCGCCATCAGTTCTCAGACCCGAGGATCAGGCCTTGTCGGTGGGCACGGTGACGTCAGTCGACCCGTTCCCGTTGCCGTTGCTGTGGTCGTCCTCGACGACCGCGAGCGCGAAGTCGTCGCCGTGCTCGGTGACACCGGTGATGACGGCCTGCTCGACCGCGTCCGCGGCGTACTGACCACGGACGATCAGCGGGTCGCTGGCCAGGTCCTTCTGCAGCGAGACCACCAGGCCGACCATGATCACGGTGAACGGCAGCGCCGCCACGATCGTGATCGTCTGCAGCCCGGACAGCGCGTCCGCCCCACCTGCGATCAGCCCCAGGATGGCCACGACTCCGGTCGCGACACCCCAGAAGACCACCGTCGAGCGGCTGGGCTCCTCCGCGCCGTGCTCGGAGAGCGTGCCCATCACGATCGAGGCCGCGTCGGCGCCGGAGACGAAGAAGATCGCCACCAGCACCATCACCAGAACGCTCATCACGGTCGCCAGCGGGAACTGGTCGAGCGTGGTGAACAGCTGCGACTCGACGCCGCCGAGACCAGCGATGTCGACCGTGCCGTCACGCTGCAGGTCGATGGCGGTGCCACCCATGATGCAGAACCAGAGCACGCTGACGGCGCTCGGGACGAGCAGCACGCCGGCGACGAACTGCCGGATGGTGCGCCCACGCGAGATCCGCGCGATGAACATGCCGACGAACGGCGTCCAGGAGATCCACCAGGCCCAGTAGAAGACGGTCCAGGAGCCGAGCCAGGCGGAGGTCTCCTCGCCGCCGACACCGGTGCGGGCCGACATCTGGGCGAGGTCGCCGATGTAGGTGCCGAGCGAGGTCGGGATCAGGTCGAGGATGAAGACCGTCGGGCCGACCACGAAGAGGAACAGCGCCAGGAGCAGGGCGAGCACCATGTTGATGTTGGAGAGCCACTGGATGCCCTTGGCGACACCGGAGACCGCCGAGATCACGAAGCAGACCGTCAGGATCGCGATGATCCCGATGAGGACGTTGTTGCCGACCTCGCCGAGCCCGGCCACGATCTGCAGGCCGCTCTCGATCTGGATCGCGCCCGTGCCGAGCGAGGTGGCGGAGCCGAACAGCGTCGCGAAGATCGCGAAGATGTCGATCGCCTTGCCCGCCGGGCCCTCGACCGTCTTCTTCCCGAGCAGCGGCGTGAAGGCCGAGGAGATCAGGCTGACGCGGCCCTTGCGGTAGGCGCCGTAGCCGATCGCCAGACCCACGACGGCATAGATCGCCCAGGGGTGCAGCGTCCAGTGGAACATCGTGGTCGCCATCGCGTGCTGGATGGCTTCCGGGTTGCCCGCCTCACCGGTGCCCGGCGGCGGGGTGACGAAGTGCGAGATCGGCTCGCTGACGCCGTAGAACATCAGGCCGATGCCCATGCCGGCGCTGAACATCATCGCGACCCAGGAGGCCGTCTTGAACTCCGGCTTCTCGTCGTCGCGGCCCAAGGGGATGTTGCCGTACTTGCTGACGGCGAGCCAGATGATGTAGATGACGAAGCCGCTGGCAGTCAGGACGAAGACCCAGTCGGCCTTGTCCAGCACCCAGGTGAGGGCGTCTCCGGCGACCGCACCCATGCCTTCGGTGTTGATGAAACCCCATGCCATGAACGCGATGGCGATGGCCGCCGCGATGCCGAAGACGACCCAGTCGATTCCCTTGCGTTGTTCCTGTTCGCTCGAGATCGGCAGGTCCAGCGCGGGGTGGGGGACGACCTCGCCGGTAGGGGATTTGAGGAGGTCGGAGGGGTTGTGCTGATCGCTATGCTGAGGACTGTCTGTCTTCTTATCAGAAGTCACACTGTTGTCCTTCCGGTTGGGATCGGGACCACAGCACCCTAACGCCCACCGGCTTTGCCTTCCGTTCACCGGGGGTCGGCGCCCCGGAGAACGACAGCGAAGTTTGTCCCGACTGTGTCGGGCCGTTTCCTGCGCTGTTCGGGCTCTGTGGGCCTCAGATACCCCGCCGGGTTCAGACCCCGTACGCAGCCAGCCAGCGCTCGATCTCGGCGTAGGCCTGCTTGCGGACGTCGGGGCGCGACAGGATCACGTCGTGCTTCGCCCCGGGCACCGCGACGTAGGTGACGTGGCTGCCGATCGCGGTCGCCCAGCGGCGGATCTGACGCACGTCGAGCACGACGTCGGTCGAGTGGACGAGCTCGCCCATCGCCTTGGGCTTGCTGGAGCGGTCGGAGGAGAGCACCAGCACCGGCGCCTTCACGTCGAGACCGCGGTGGAGCTTGGCGTGGCCGTCGCGGATCGCCTTGAGCCAGCCGAGCCGGATCGGGTAGGAGCCGACCGGCTTGAGGCCGAGGTCGAACTCCCACTCGCCGTCGTGGTCGACGTGGAGCGACATGGTGTAGAAGCCATTGACGTCGCGGCCCAGCTCACGCAACGGGACCCGATGGCCGATCCGGCGCACGACGGGGGTGGCGACCTCACGCAGCAGGAACGAGCCCTGCAGGTCGAGCCAGGGGGAGTTGAGCACCATCCCGGCCAGCTCGTCGGGCTGGCGGTCGTCGGCCCACAGCGAGGTGGTCAGGCCACCGGTGGAGTGGGCGCTGAGCATGATGTGGGAGTGGCCGTCGCGTTCGGTGATCAGCGACCAGGCGGCGTCGATCTCGTCGAAGTATTCGGCGAGATCACCGACGTACGTCCCCGACTGGTGCTCACGCAGCGAGCGACCGTACTTGCGCAGGTCGAGGCCGTAGAAGTCGTAGCCGCGCGCGGTCCACCACTCGGCGTACTCCTTCTGGAAGAAGTAGTCGGAGAAGCCGTGGACGTAGAGGACAGCGGCCTTCGCGTCGCCGTCGGCCGGACGCTTGACCAGCGTGGCCACGACGGTGCCCTCGAAGTCGTCCGCGAGCTCGATGGTCTCGACGGTGTAGGGCTCACCGAGTACGTCGATCGTCATGAACGCATCTTCTCACCAGAACGTGGGAACCAGGCCCCGACGTCCGTAGACGTCGGTCACGATCTCCTTCAGCCGCCCGGAGTCGGGGACCGCGTCGGGGTCGAGCACGCGGATGCCGAGGTTGCAGGTCTCGCCCACCTCGGACCACCACGACGTCACCCCGCCGCGCATCCGGCGCAGCTCGCCGCGGGTCGCTCCGAGCGCGAGAGCGCGGAAGACGATCGAGTCGGCCGCCACGCCGAAGGGCGCCACGAAGTCGGGGTCGGGCCGGCCCAGGTTGGACGCCAGACCGAGGGGAGTGACGACGTTCTCGAGCAGGGGCTTGGCGAGACGGTCCGGGATCATCTGGGCCAACGGCGCGATGTGCGCGATCGGGTCGGGGCGGGTGCCTTGGAACAGGGCGGAGAACTCCTGCTTCGCACGCGCCCGGATGTGGGCCAGGTCGGTGACCCGGCCGACGCCGTCACGCAGCTCGGTCTCCACGGCGATCGAGACGCCCGAGGTGGCGTTGGAACGCAGGTCGCGCTCGCCGCGCAGCGAGACCGGCAGGGACATCTTGACCGGCTCGCCGGGGCGTACGATCCCGGCCTCGAGGAGAACCTCGACCGTGATCGCGACCTGCAGCGCGTTGGAGGTGCCGCCGGCCCGCTCGACGGCGGCGTCCCACTCGACGACCGGGCAGTCGGCGGCAGCGAAGGCCACCTCGTGGACGACGTCGTCGTCGGGCCGCGGGGCAGGCACCGGCCGCTGGTCGGAGGACTGGGCCTCCAGGGCCGGTGGCCTCCCGGCCCTCCGGGCTGTCCGGAGACCGCGAACGGCTGCGCGTGCCATCGCACGAGCGTCACGCCGGTCGTCCGCGCGGGTGACCTCGGCAGCCGCGGGATCGTCGAGCGGAAGCCGGGGCAGTGGCTGGCGGCGTACGGCTGCGATCAGCGCCCCGAGCTTCATCCCGCCGTCGCAGACGATGTGCGAGGCGTTGTAGGACACGATCGTGCCGCCGTCGGCGGTGTGGGCCATGAAGAACGCCCACAGCGGGCCGTGGACCGGGTCGAACGGGACGTCGTCGACGGTGGCGTCCAGCCAGGTGACGATCTGGTCGGGCTCGATCCGGCCGGGGTGCAGGCGGACCGGTTCGGCGCTCGTGCTCGGCACCCAGCGTGAGCGGGCGCCGAGCACCTGAGGACGGACGACGAGGCGGTTGAGCGGCCCCTGTGCCAGCGCGTCGACAACCTCCTGGACCGCCTCGACCGGGACCTCCGACGGAAAGCGCCAGGCGGTCTGGGCCACGACCGGGGCACCGATCACGGTTGCGGAACGGAGGAAGACCTCGTCGTCGTAAGTCAGCCGGTTGGTGGGTTCAGGCGTGAACGGCGCCGGGCGGGACCCACGGTTCGCCGGGGGCAGGGAGGGCGGCGTCGCAGGCTCGGCCATGGGGTCACCACACCTCGACCTTCAGGCCCCACGAGCCGAGCTCCTCGAGGACGAGGTTCTTCAGGGTGCCCAGGTCAGGCACGCGGTCGGGCTCGGCGGCGACCAGGTTGAGCGTCGTACGCGGCCCGGACTGGATCAGCCAGGCGATGATCCCGCCGCCGACGTCGTAGGCGTCCTGGGCGGTCGCGTTCTGGTAGCCGGCGAGGCCGGTGACGAGTCGTACGTCCTCGCCCATCGCGTAGCGGTAGTCGTCGGGGAGCTGAGGCAGGTTGGAGGCCATGCACGCCGCGGCCGGCGGCTGCGGGAGCCTGTCCAGCACCGCGTCGGGCATCATCTGCATCATCGCCAGCGGAACCGGGACCAGCCCTGGGCCCGCTTCGCCGAGCCGGATGTAGGCCGCCTTGGAGAGCCTCTTGATCTCGGCGAGATCGTGCCGCTCGAGCACGTCGCGCGGCACCTCGACCATGGCCACGCGCGTCGAGTTGGAACGTACGTCACCAGGCTGGAAGTCGCTCATCGGCAACGAGACGGGGACGTCGCCCCGGTCGACCGGCACGTGGTCGATGCGGACGAGCAGGTCGGCGACCACGTTGATGAACCACGCGTTGGTCGAGCCACCGTGCTCGGCGGCGATCGTCGCCATCGTCTCGGTGTCGAACTCGGTGATCAGCCGCGGCATCCGCCAGGTCTCCGGCGCCGGGTTCGGCGTGGCCTCCGGGTAGACGCGAGGCGCCTTCGCGGCCAGTGCGGCGGTGCCGTCCTGCTTCGCCCGACGACGGGCGATGACCCAGTCCCGGACGGCGCGCCACTGCGCGCGGCTGTCGGCGGCCTCGGCGCGGAGGCGGTCCCAGCCGGGGGCGGGGGCGGGCGGCAGCCGCAGCGGCTCTGCGCGTGCGGCCCGACACACGGCGTCGAGCACGGAGCCTCCGTCGCCGACCGCGTGGGCCAGCAGCAGGGAGACGACCGAGGTGCCGTCGTCGAGATCGATCGCGGCGAGCCGACAGGTCAGACCCTCGTGCGGGTCGAGGTGGTCGCTGTGACGCTGCCGGAGCCAGTCGGTGACCTCGGCGACCGGGAGGATCTCCTCGTAGAGGTCGATCGACGGTTCGCGGTCCGCGTTGGTCCACAGGTCACGGGCGCCGGGGAACCTCGCCCGGTGCAGCTTCCGCGACAGCCCGCCCTCGGCCAGGCCGGCCGCGATGTAGCGCAGCCGCGCGGCGTCGTACGGGCTGTTCAGCCGCCAGATCCACTGGTTGGCGATCGGACTGCCGAGTCCGCGATGACGGCGCGCGAAGAGATCGTCCGCGAACTGGAGGCGGCCGGAGTTGTCGATCGGCGCACGGGTGGCAGCGGGCATGGGTAGTCCTCCGAGATAAGGGCTGGCGGCCGGGCAGCGGCCCGTCGTGGGCACACGACAGGTGCGCGCAGGGGGAGGAGTCAATCGGAGTCGACAGGTCATGTAAACCCCCGGGGGCAACAAAGGATGTGTGGCAATCCCCACGTCCGGGAGGAGTCGAATTCGGGTCCGCACCTGTGCGCACAATAGGCCGCGACATGGGACGGCATCGCTGCCGTCGCAGGCGGGTCGCCTTCTCGGGCTACGGCGTTCTTGAGGTTCGTTCACGTCTCTGAGCCGGCGTTTTGCCACCACGAGCCCCCCACCGCAGAGAGGAACTCCACCTCTGATGGAGTACACCGAGCTGTCCGCGTACGACGTACCCCCGGGCGAGGTGACCGCGTGGATCCCCACCGCGGAGCCGAGCGCCTGGGTCGCCGACGAGCGCCGACTGTCCCACAACCACGAGCTGCACCTCGACACCGCAGAGGCGGGTTCCTGGATCGGCTCGATCATGCGCTTGAACGCGCCGCTCGATGCCGAGGCGCTCGGCCTCGCGCTCCGCGCCTGGATCGGCCGGCACGAGGCGCTGCGCGGGACTGTCGAGGAGACCCCCGCCGGCCGACGGCGCCGGGCAGTCGCCCCGGCCGACGTGTCGGTGACGGCCACCGCGCTCGGTCGCTTCGACGCCGCGGGCGCCCGGTCCTGCATCGCCGACCTCCTCGCCGAGCACATCGACCCGACGGCCTGGCCCCATGTCGTCTTCGCGACGGTTGCGGACGCCGACGGGTTCACCCTCGTCTTCGGCGCCGACCACGGCGTCATGGACGCCTACTCCCAGCTGCTCTGGTTCGAGGAGATCGCCTCGCTCTACGAGCGAGCGCTGGCCGGTGAGCCGTTCGCGGACCTGGCCGTGGCCACCACGGGCAGCCACATCGACCACGCCGTCGCGGAACGGGCCACCGGCGATGCGATGTCGCTCGAGAGCGAGTCGGTGCGCGTCTGGCGCGACTGGCTGACCCGTCCCGACGGGCAGCTGCGGTTCGCCGACTTCCCGGTCCCGGGCATCACCGACGTACCCTCCTCGGCGTCGCCCCTGGCGCAGGCCAGCCTGTCCCAGTGGCTCGGCGACCACCGTCAGGCCCGGGCCCTGGGCGAGCTGTTCAAGGAGGCCGGCGTCGGGTTCCAGGCCGGGATGATGGGCGCGATGGCGTACGTCCTGCGTGCCCAGCACGGCGTGGAGCGGATGCGTTTCGTGGCACCCATGCACACCCGCTACACCGCCGAGCACGCTGCCGCGGTGGGTTGGTACGTGGGTCTGGTCCCGGTGACTCTCGACATCACCGGCGCGACGACGCTGCCGGAGGTCGCCGGCCGCGTGCAGGCGGCGCTCGCGGAGACCAAGCCGTTGGTGCCGCAGCCGTTCGCGCGGGTCGCGGGCCTGCTCGACGTCTCGGACGCACCCCACTTCGTGGTCACGTTCGTCGACACCCGCTTCATCCCCGGTGCCGAGCGCTGGAACGGCTGGGACGCCCGTACGCTGCGGGCTCCCGTCCGCGCCGACGACGAGGTCTATCTGTGGCTCGTGCGCGACCGGGACGGCCTGAACGTGTCGACGCGCTACCCGGAGACGGTCGCCGCGGAGCGGGTCGTACGCGGCCTGATCGGCGGGATGAGCGACCTCGTCGACGAGATCGCCCGGCCCGAGACCGCCGAGCTGGAGGGCACCGCATGAGTGAACGCCGGCGAACGAAGGTCGGGCTCAGGCCGCCGGGTCCGTGTCAGTCGCTCTCCTCGGCGGAGGCGGCGGCATGAGGATCGGGGCGCTCGCCGAGCTGGCCCCGGCGCCCGGCCGCGTGGTCGTGCTGCGTCCGACGGCCGAGTGTCAGGCGGCGGCCGACACGGCACCGGTCTCTCCCGGAGCGCCGTCGTTCCTGCAGGCCGACCACCTCGACGCCTACCGCGCGAAGGTTGCCGCCGGTGGCGTGCACCGTGCCTGGACCGGCACGGCGGGCGAGCTCTCCGGAACCTTCTCGGTCTCGGCCTACGCCGAGGCGCTGACGTCGTTCGTGCGACGCCATGAGGGGCTGCGGACCTGGTTCGACCTCTCGGGATCCGCTCCGGTCCGCCACCTCGTGCCCGCGGAGGCGATCGCGTTCGAGGCCGTCGAGGTCGAGGCGCCGGCCGACTGGACCGGTGGCTGGGAGGACCTCCTCGTCAGCCTCTGGGACGAGCAGTGCCGCCCCGACTCCTGGGCGCCGTTCCTCCTCGGCGCCATCGTGCGCGAGGGCGGTTTCAGCTACTTCTGGGGCTGCGACCATGCCTTCACCGACGGCGCCTCGCAGCTGATGGTCCCGGCCGAGCTCGGAACCGCCTATTCCGCCGCGCTCGGCGCCGAGGTCGAGCCGCTGCCCGAGGCCGACAGCTTCGTGACGTACGCCGCCGCCGAGCGGCAGCTCGCCGCCGGCCTGGACGCGGAGGCGCCGGCGGTGCGCGAGTGGGTCGACATCGTCTTGCGTCACGGTGGACGGCTGCCGCGGTTTCCGGTCTCCCTGGGGCTGGACGCGGGAGAGACCGCGCCGGTCCGGGTCCGGCGATGGACCGCTCTCGAGGGTGAGGCGGTGGACGCGCTGGAGTCGCTGTGCCGTTCCGCTGGGGGAAGGTTCACCAGCGGCGTCTTCGCACTCATGGCCCATGCCGAGCAGCGCCTGACCGGCAGCTCGGACTATCTGGGGATCACCGTGCTGGGCACCCGGTCGCCACAGACCGCGATGTCGCACGGCTGGTTCTGCAACTTCGCTCCGGTCTCGATGGCGCTGGGGGAGACCTTCGCCGAGACCGTGGTCGCGGCGGAGAAGGCCTTCGGCACCGCCCGCGAGCTCGCCCGGACCCCGGTCCACGCACCGCTGGGCGCGATGGTCGCCGGCGGCGTGCTCGCGCCGAGCGAGCTGGCCAGGCCGCAGATGGTCTCCTACCTCGACGTACGCAAGTTCCCGGGCGCGGGCACCGTCCCGTTCGACACGGGGCTGCACTTCACCGGCGAGGGGCGCACCGCCAACGCGAGCCTGTGGGTCAACCGCTTCGGCGACCGTTTCGAGCTCGCCACCCAGAGCCCCGACACCGAGCCCGGCGGACGGGCCGTGGCGACCTTCTTCGCGGCGGTCCACGACGTCCTCGCCGACCTCGGGCTGCCGGTGCGTCCCGTCGATGCCGACGAGATCATCGGAAGCGGACATGCGGGTCACGACCGCTGACCTGTGGGACCCCCGGCCGGGCACGCTGCTGAGCTGGGACGTCTCCGCCCCGGCTCACGGTGTGCCTGCCGAGCTCTCGCTCAACCAGCGCAACCATCTCGTCGGCGCGCTGGCCGGTACGCCGACCGTCTGGTTGGCCGCCGCCTTCGACGTCGACGGTCCGATCGATCCGGGTGCGCTCTCGTGCACCTGGCGGGCCTTCCTCGCGCGCCACGACAGCCTGCAGCTCGCGGTGGCCGCTGGCGCGGACGGGCCGCAGGCGTCTCGGCACCACCCCGGCACGCTGACCTGGTCTGTCGCCCGTCCCGGTCGCACGACGACCGTCGAGGAGACCCGTGCCGCGCTGCACACCGCCCTCGACGAGCGGTGCAGCCCGTTCGGCTACCCCGCGTTCCTGCCCGCCGCGATCTCGCGGCCGGACCGCTCCACGATCGTCCTCGGCATGGACCATCTGCACGGCGACGCCCTCTCGGTCGCTGTCGCGGTCGAAGAGCTCGCGGAGCTCTACGCCGCCTTCGCGGACCGCGGCGAGGAACCCCCGCTGCCGCCGGTGGGCTCGTTCCTGGAGGCGGTCTCGCAGGGGTCCGACGGCCCGGCGCGGGTCGCTCCCGACGACCCGCGGCTCCGCGGCTGGGACGACTTCCTCACCGACCGCGGCCACCGGCTGCCGACCTTCCCGCTGCCGCTCGGCGTCGAGCCGGGCGAGCGGGCCGCCCAGGCCACCACCGTGGCGCCGCTCGCCGACGCCGACCTGATGGACCGCATCGGTGCCCGTGCCCGCACCAACGGCGCCTCGACGTACGCCGCCGTCCTGGCCGCCCTCGCCACCGGGATCGCCGACCTCGGCGGTGGCGATCGCCTGGACACGCTGGCGCCGGTCTCCACCCGCCCCGCGCCGGCGCTCGACGGGTTGGGCCTGAGCCGCTCGATCGGCTGGTACACCACCACCGTCCCGCTCACCGTCCCCGCCTCGATCACCGATCCGGGACTGGCCGCGGCCGGCGACGCGGTCCGTCACGGCGTACGCCTCGGGGCGGTGCCGCTCGACCAGGTCCTCGGCTCGCTCACCGAGCCGCTGGTGCAGACCCGCAGCGACGTCTTCGTGGTGTCCTGGGTCGACTACCGCCACCTCCCCGGCGGTTCCTCCCACCTCGAGCGCAACGCCCACCACATCTCCGCCTCCACCCAGGCCGACGACGTCCAGATCTGGTTCTCCCGCACCCACACCGGCCTCGCCGTCCGCGTCCGCTACCCCGACACCGGGGTGGCCGCAGCGTCTGTCGACTCCCTTCTGGACCGCCTCCGCCACACCCTCCCCAGGGTGGGCGTGACCCCGAGCGGTGTGAGAGGGGTCACGCGCGCGACCGGTTCACCACGAACATGACACCAGTGACCACTGCGCCGATCAGGATGGGTCGCAGGGCGATCATGCCGATCACCTCGCCGTGTTGTAGCAAGCAGGTGCACACGGCTACGGCGACGCCGGCTAGGCAGACGAACCAGTTCCACCAGGCACCGAAGGAGCCGACGAGCCGGCGTCCGAAGTAGCCGCGCACTGAGCGGGGGATGCGGCGTGCGGTCAGGACGGAGTAGGCGCCGATCCCGCCGAGGAGCAGGAGCGCGACCGTCCAGCTCGCCAGGTTCGGGCCGCCGGAGATGCTCACGATCAGCAGGCCGCCGAGGAGCGCCATCACAGCGGCTGCGTAGAGCCGCAGAGGAAATGCTGCCGCGAGGCGGTCGAGGTTGCGGCGGGCGATCTCGGAGTGCGGGTCGCTGCGCAGAGACTGCGCCAGGCCTCGTACAGCGCGCCCGAGGTTGACGGTGCCCTGCAACACGGTGAGGTTGTTGAGGGCGACGGGCTGGTTCGGATCGATGGCGAGCGCCCGCTCGTACGCTGCCTTCGCCGTCGTGTAGTCATTGCGTGACTGCGCCACGATCCCGAGCGTCGTGTGGCTCACGGCCTCGTTCGGGGCGAGGCGTACGGCTTCGTGGGCCGCGTGCAGTGCCTCGAGTGAGCGCTCGGGCACTCCCATCGCCGCCTCGGCGAATACCTTGTGGGTCCGCCACTCGTGCGGCGCCAGCCGGACCGCCTCGTTGGCCGCGCGGACCGCCTCTTGATCCAGGCCGATCTTGCCGAGCGCCAGGGCGCAGAGGCGATGACCCCACTCGTCCTCGGGAGCGAGGGCGACGACCCGGTTGGCAGCCTCGAGCGCACTGGCGTGGTCACCCTGGCCGAGCAGGCACTGAGCCCGCAGGGCGTGCAGTCCCGCCTCATCCGGTGCCCGCGCCAGCAACGCCTCGACGAGTGGGCGGGCCTCGTTCCAGCGGCGCAGCTCGAGCAGAGACTCGATACGGGCGCCGGCCCGAAGGATGTCCTGCGGTTGGTCGGTCACAGACGACGGTTCTTCCGCATGTACCTCGCCAGCTCGTCGTACGAACCGTCCTCGTTGGCGAACATCACGATGTTGCGCGCGGTGTCGAACCACGGCCCGACGGAGGGCCGGATGTCGGCGAGAGCCGCCTCGATGTCGGCCTGCGAGATCATCCGCACATCGCCTGTCTCCGCCGCCTCCATCAGCGCGATCTCGGCCGCCGAGTTGCAGGCGTGGGCGATGTCTGCCCCGGTGTAGCCCTCGGTCGCCTTCGCCAGCCGCTTCAGATCGATGCCCGCGACCGGGCGCTCGCTGAGGTGGAGCTGCCAGATCGCTGCACGTGCCTCCAGATCCGGGGGGAGCACCAGCAGCGTACGGTCGAAGCGGCCAGGACGGCGCAAGGCGGGATCGACGTCCCATGGTGCGTTGGTCGCAGCCAGGACGAAGACGCCCTCGTTGCTGGTGGTGACACCGTCGAGCTCGGTCAGGAGCTGGTTGACCGCCGTCCGCATCCCGTCGGAGCTGAGCCGGCTGCGCTTGTGGCCGATGGCGTCGACCTCATCGAGAAAGACCACGCACGGCGTCGAGGCACGAGCGGTCTCGAAGAGCTCGTGGACGTTCTTCTCCGAGTTCCCGATGTACATGTCCAGGACGTCGGCGATCGAGACTGAGATGAACTGCGCGCCCAGCTCGCCGGCCAGCGCGCGAGCGATGAAGGTCTTGCCACATCCGGGCGGCCCGTAGAGGAGCAGGCCCCCGCGGAGGGACTTCTGATACATCGTCCGGAGCTTCTCGTTGCGCATCGGCGCCAGGAATGCCGCATTGAGCCGCTTCTTGACCTCTTTCATCCCGCCCACATCGGCGAGAGTCATCCCAGACGTCTCGACGTCGTACGCGGCGACCTCCGACTCCGCCGCCGAGGACGTGGCAAACATCGGTGGCACCACGTCACCCAGGTCCTCTGCCGCCGCGGTCCAGTCGAATTCCGCTGGACCACTCGACCCGGCAGGCGTCGACGGCTCGTTCTGCCCGACGAGGGCCTGCGCCATCAGCTCGCGGGCCTGCGCTGATCCGGGGTCCTGCTGGAGGACAGTTGCAGCGTGCTCGATCGCCTCGGGTCCTCGCCCCGCGTCGATGAGCAGCTGCGCCAGGTGCAGCCGGAGGGTGGCGTCTTGGGGCGAGCCGGCAACCGCGCGGAGGAGGCTGTCGATCAGTGCGTCGGACATGACGCGATTGATATCACCTGTGGGAGTCGAACTGCACGCGGTTACGACAGGGCGAGCCCGAAGAACCGGCCGGCGACCCATGCGCCAAGGAACATCATGCCCGCCGCTGCGAGGCCGGGAACGGCTTGCCCGATCGGGAGGAGGCACGTCGCCAGGGTCGCGATCGGTGCCCAGACCCACATCGACGCGTACCAGAGCTGCTCAGGCGTGACCAGCTGTCGTGCGAAGTAGCCCCGAATCGAGCGTGGGATACGCCGGAAGAAGTAGACGACGTACGCGATGTGCATCGCGACCATGCAGATGCCGATGAGGACGGTCCAGAGAGTCGGCCCACCGCCGACGATGGCGAGGACCCAACCCGGGAAGAAGCACATGAGGGTGATCGCCATGATGGGGAGCGAGAACAGCTGAGCGAGCTGGTCGAGGTTCTCCTTGGCGACATCGAGGTCGGGCGCCATCCGCAGCGCATGTGCGTATCCGGCGACCGACCTGTTGAGCAACAGAGGGCTGGTCAGTGTCGTGAGATTGTTCCGCGCTTCTGCATGCTCCGGGTCGAGCGCCAGCGCGGCGCGGTATGCCTTCCGTGCAGTGCGCCGGTCGTACCGGTGCTGACTCACCAGGCCCATCGTGAAGTGGGCGTCGGGCTCGTTGGGCGCCAGCCTGACGGTCTCGTGGGCGGCCCGAAGGGCGTCGTAGGAGTAGTGAGCGGCATCCTCGAAAGACTTGGGTAGGTCACAGGCGACCGGAGCGTAGGTGTTGTGAGTGCGCCAGTTGCCTGGGTCGAGTCTGACCGCCTCTCCGGCGGCTCGAATGGCATCGTCATGCGCCCCGAGCCTGTCGAGTGCGAGCGCACAGATCCGGTAGCCGAACTCCTCCTCGGGATCGTGGAGAATCATGCGGTTGCCCGCCCGGAGTGCAGCCCGATAGTCACCGAGTCCGAGCATGCACTGCGCGAGCAGCCCGAGGAGCGCGACGTCGTTGGGCTGTTCGGCGAGCCGCGCCTCGATGAGGCTGGACGCCTGGGCCCAGCGGCGCAGCGCAACCAGTGCCTCGATCCGGGCGACGACTTCGGTGGGCACGGATGATTGATACCACTGAGGAGATCAGTGTGAGTAGAGCTGCCGGATGACGTCCTCGATGGCGGGCTCGTGGATCGACAGGTCTGCGACGTCGTACGCAGCCGCGACCTGTGCGACCAGGGGAGCGGCAGAGGCGCCGGCGGGGAAGGAGAGCCACTGGCGGGGGCCCTCGACCTTCACGACGCGGGCGCCGTCGACGGCGATCGGGGAGGCCTCGTCGACGAGGTCGACGACGAGGGTGCGGGAGGCGTCCCCGTTGGCCCGCAGCGAGGGGAGGGGCCCGTCGAAGACGGCGGTGCCGTGGTCGATCACGATGACCCGGTCGCACAGCGCCTCGATGTCCTGCAGGTCGTGGGTGGTGAGCATCAGGGTCGTCCCGCGCTCGTGGTTGAGCGCGCGCAGGAACTCGCGCAGCCGTCCTTTGGAGATCACGTCGAGGCCGATCGTGGGCTCGTCGAGGTAGAGGATCTCGGGGTCGTGGAGCAGCGCGGCGGCGATGTCGCCACGCATCCGCTGACCGAGCGACAGCTGACGCACCGGCGTGTCCATCAGGTCCCCGAGATCGAGCAGGGCGACGTGGTCCTCGAGGTTGCGCCGGAAGGTCTGGTCGGGGATCCGGTAGATCCGGCGCAGCAGCTCGAAGGAGTCGCGCAGCGGCAGGTCCCACCACAGCGACGTACGCTGCCCGAAGACCACCCCGATCCGCCGGGCCAGCTCCCGGCGCTGGCGAGCGGGCTCGAGACCGGCGACGAGAGCCGTGCCGCCGGAGGGCACCAGGATGCCGGTGAGCATCTTGATCGTGGTCGACTTCCCGGCTCCGTTGGGGCCGATGTAGCCGACCATCTCGCCGGCGTCGATCTCGAAGGAGAGGTCGTGCACGGCATGCTTCACCACCGACATACGCCGGAACGCACCCACCCGTTTGCGGATCGTGAACTCGCGGGAGAGGTCCCGCACCTCGATCAACGACACATCAGCTCCCGGTCGATCGGTAACGGCGAAGCCCCCGGCGCCACACCAGCGTGGTGACGCCGACCAGCACCAGCGCGGCGAGGGGCGAGGCGAAGCGGAACCAGTCCGGGGATCCGAACGGGTCGGTGCGGCCGAGCAGGAACAGGCACGGATACCAGTTCACGAAGGCCAGCGGCAGCAGGTAGGTGAGCGAACGGACGACCTCCCGCGGGAAGATCGTCATCGGGTACTGCATGATCGTGTTGCCCCCGTAGGTGAAGGCGTTGGCGAACTCCGAGGCGTCGGTCGTCCAGAACTGGATGGTCGAGAAGGTCACGAACACGCAGAAGTAGATGACCACGCCCGAGACGAGCGCCACCACGAGGACCGCCACCCGCTGCGGCGTCCACTCCACGGTCGTCGCCGCCCACACGAACACGGCGACGCCCTGGGCGATCTGGCCGAGCCGGCGCAGCTCGAACCGGTCGGCGCACAGCTGCACGAGCACAGGGACCGGCTTGGTCATCATCGCGTCGAGATCCCCGCTGCGTACCTTCTGCCCGATCCTCTCCACGTTGCCGACCAGCATGTCCGCGACCCGGAACGCGATCGAGGTGACCCCGAAGAGGAGCGCGATCTCGCGCAGCGTGAAGCCGCCGTAGGTGTCGAGGTGGCCGAACATCAGCCAGATCGCCACGAAGTCGAGGAAGGTGATCAGCACACCGCCGACCGTCATCGTCCAGAACGACACCGGGTAGGCCAGCGACGCCCGGATCCACAGCGCCGCGATGAGCCCGTAGGAGCGCACCGCGTGGACGATCTCAGCCACCCTGGACCACCACCTTGCGAGTCGCCGCACGCAGCACGAGCGCGCAGCAAGCCAGCAGGATGACCGCCCACAGGACCTGCAGTCCGATCGCGGCGACGATGTCGAGCCCGGCGTGGCGGCCCAGCCAGATGTCGGCCGGGGTCTGGATGTAGGAGGCGAACGGCAGCGCCAACGCGACCTGCCGCAGCCCGTCGGGGAAGAGGTTGAGCGGCAGCGTCAGCCCGCTGAAGAAGGTGGCCAGCACGCTCAGCAGCACCCGAGGGCCGGTCGCGTCCAGGAGCCAGAAGGCACTGGCCGCGAAGAGGAACCGGACGGCGAAGCTGACCACCACCGCCAGGACGACGCTGACCAGGAACCCCGCCGCGCCGGCGGGGGAGGGCAGCACCAGCCCGAAGAGCACCGCCCCGACGATCGCCGGCGCCACCCCGCGGGTCGCGAAGTGGTAGAGCCCCCGGCCGAGGTCGGCGGCGAGATACCAGCCGAGGACGCTGACGGGACGGTAGAGGTCGACGGCGATGTCGCCGTTGCGGATCCGCTCGGCGAGGTCGTCGGTCGATCCACCGCTCCACAGCGCGATCGTCATCAGCAGCGCCTGCCCGATCCAGACGTACGTGACCGCCTGGTCGGCCTGGTAGCCACCGGCCGACGGGTTCTGCTCCCACAGCGCCAGGTAGGCGAAGCTGAGGATGATCCCGAAGACCGAGTTGGTGAAGATCCCGGCGAGCGTGGCCGCGGTGTAGGTGGAGTAGCGACGGAAGGACCGGGTCGCGATCGCCGCGTACAGACTGATCTGTGGATGCAGCGCCCGGGACACCTGACGTACGTTGGCACAACAGGACCTGCGCACGCCAAGGGGTTTCCTGGAATAACGTTGACGCAGCAACTGTTTGCCGAGTAGTTCGGATTTCAACTACCGTGGTCGGAGAGCAGCTCGGGCCACGAAAGGGGCAGGGAACATGGGTATGCAGTTCGGCATCTTCACCGTCGGCGACGTGACGACGGACCCGACGACCGGCAAGACCCCGACGGAGCACGAGCGGATCAAGGCAACCGTCGAGATCGCCAAGCACGCCGAGGAGGTGGGGCTGGACGTCTTCGCGACCGGTGAGCACCACAACCCGCCGTTCATCGCCTCCAACCCGACCGCCACGCTGGCCTACATCGGTGCCCAGACCGAGAACATCATCCTGAGCACCGCGACCACGCTGATCACCACCACCGACCCGGTGCTGATCGCGGAGGACTACGCCAAGATCCAGCACCTCACCGACGGCCGCGTCGACCTGATGATGGGCCGCGGCAACACCGGCCCGGTCTACCCCTGGTTCGGCAAGGACATCCGCCAGGGCATCAACCTGGCGATCGAGAACTACGCGCTGCTCCGCCGCCTGTGGAGCGAGGATGTCGTGGACTGGTCCGGCCGGTTCCGTACGCCGCTGCAGGGCTACACCTCGACGCCGCGGCCGCTGGACGGCGTCGCGCCGTTCGTCTGGCACGGCTCGATCCGCTCGCCCGAGATCGCCGAACAGGCTGCGTACTATGGCGACGGCTTCTTCCACAACCACATCTTCTGGCCGGCCTCGCACACCAAGCAGATGGTGCAGCTCTACCGGCAGCGCTTCGAGCACTACGGTCACGGCACCGCCGACCAGGCGATCGTCGGGCTGGGCGGGCAGTTCTTCATGCGGCCCAACTCCCAGGACGCGATCAACGAGTTCCGGCCCTACTTCGACAATGCCCCGGTCTACGGCCACGGTCCCTCGCTGGAGGACTTCAGCGAGGCCACGCCGCTGACCGTCGGCTCGCCGCAGCAGGTCATCGAGCGGACGCTCTCGTTCCGGGAGTACGTCGGTGACTACCAGCGCCAGCTCTTCCTGCTCGACCACGCCGGGCTGCCCTTGAAGACGGTGCTGGAGCAGCTCGACCTCTACGGCGAGATCCTGCCGACCCTGCGCGCGGAGTTCGAGAAGCTGCGCAAGCCGGGTGTCCCGGACGCCCCGACCCACGCCTCCCTGGTGGCCGCTGCCGGGGGTGCGAAGGACTCGACCGTCTACGCCGAGGGCGACTCCGCCACCGGCTCCTCCGACCGCGACCTGACTGACCCCGAGGTCGCCAAGGTTCTCGAGGGGGAGCTGTGACGCGCATCGTCGTCGTCTCGGCCGGGCTCTCGAACCCGTCCTCGACCAAGCTCCTCGCCGACATGCTCGGCGAGGCGACGACCCGGGCCGTGCAGGCCCGGGGCGCCGAGGTCGAGGTCGAGCACGTGGAGCTGCGTGGCCTGGCGCACGAGCTGACCGACAACCTGCTCACCGGCTTCGCCAAGCCGGCGCTGCAGGCGGCCATCGACCTGGTACGCCGCGCCGACGGCGTCATCGCGGTCACGCCGGTCTTCTCCGCGTCCTACTCGGGCCTGTTCAAGACGTTCTTCGACGTACTCGAGCCGGGCGTCCTGGACGCGAAGCCGGTCCTGATCGCCGCGACGGCCGGCACCGCCCGGCACTCGCTGGTGCTCGAGCACGCGCTGCGCCCGCTCTTCGCCTACCTGCACGCCGTGGTCGTCCCGACCGGGGTCTTCGCCGCCACCGACGACTTCGCCGGTGGTCCGGAGCTCCCCAAGCGGGTGGATCGTGCCGCCGCCGAGCTGGCCGCGCTGCTGACCGTGGGCGGCGGCGCGCCTGCCGAACCGGTGCCGCACCGGACGCTGGTGGAGGACGAGTTCGCCAACCCGACGTCCTTCGAGACGCTGCTCAAGCGAGCTTCGGAGGGGCCGCCGGAGTTCTGACCGGGGCGGTTCCTTCGCCCGGCGCTACGAACACGGGGGCGAGATGCCGGGGGTTTGCGCTGGAGTGCGACAGAATGCGTACCGATCGGATCCCCCGAACCGAGCGGAGCTGTTGTGCCCAGCTACGAGCCCAGCGTCGTCGTTGCCGACGATTCGCCTCTTCTTCGTGCTGGACTCACCGATCTGCTTGCGCGTGGCGGCTATCAGGTGGTCGCCGACGCCGGTGATGCGGAGGCGCTGATCCAGGCTGCGACCGACACGTTGCCCACGCTGGTGGTCACCGACGCCCGGTTGGGCGCGCGCCGCACCGACGAGGGGATCAGCGCCGCGCTCCGCCTGCACGAGAAGGTGCCGGAGATGGGCATCGTCGTGCTGGCGGACTCGGTCGAGACGGCCTACGCCGCCTCGGTCTTCGCCAGCACCGGCACCGGTGGTCTCGGCTACCTGCGCAAGTCGCGCGTACGCACCGTCCCGCACTTCCTCGACGTCCTGGGCCGGGTGGCGTCGGGCGAGGTCGTCGTCGACCCCGAGGTCATCTCTCGGATGGTCGCGGCGTCACCGGACGCCGACTCCGAGGCGATCGCGAGACTGACCACGCGTCAGAGCGAGGTGCTGGGCCTGATCCACGCCGGGTTCCCCGACCGGGCGATCATCAGCAGGTTCTTCAACGGCAGGCGGCAGTTCGAGCGGTGCCTGAGCGAGATGTTCCTCGCGTTCGGCCTCTCCGGCGACGTCGAGCACCGGCGTACGCCGATGCCGCTGACCCACCTCGCCTGAGGCACGTCGAGGTCGGCGGTAGGAGCCGCGGGGCTCCCACCGCCGCGGGCTCAGTGCTGGTAGGTGCCCACCAGGACGGCGCGGGCCAGCGCCTTGAAGGCGAGGTTGAAGGAGACGACGGCCGGGGTGACCTCGTCGTTCACGCCCAGCGTCTCCTCGCCGACGGCGTGGACGACGAAGTAGTAGCGGTGGACCTGGTCGCCGGCCGGAGGAGCGGCGCCGCCGAAGTCCTTGGTGCCGAAGTCGGACGCGACGTGGAACGCTTTGCCCGGCAGGTCGGCGTCCGCCGCACCGGCGCCCGCCGGGAGCTCGGTCACGTCGGCGGGGACGTCGACCAGGGCCCAGTGCCAGAACCCGCTGGGGGTGGGGGCGTCGGGGTCGAAGCAGGTGATGACGTACGACTTCGTCCCCTCCGGCGCGCCGCTCCAGCTGAGCTGCGGGGAGGTGTTGCCACCGTCGTAGACCTGGTCCTGCTTCAGCGGCTGGCCGTCGGTGACATCCGCGCTGGTCAGCGTGAAGGAGGGGAGGGCGGGCATGAGCGAGTAGGGATCCGGCTTCACCGGACGATCGAGAGCCATGCCCACCAACGTAGCTCACGGAGGTAGTCCGCGAATCGACCCGTTGTCAGGCCGCGCCGCGGTCTTGGGCGAGGATGTACCCATGAGTTCTGAGCATGCCGTTCCCTATCCCGCCGGTCTCATCCTGGAGGGCCGGAGGGTGGTCGTCGTGGGTGGCGGCCGGGTTGCGCAGCGGCGGGTGCCGGCGCTGATCGCCGCGGGGGCACGGGTCGAGGTCGTCTCGCCGTCGCTGACTCCCGCCCTCGAGGGTCTGCTCGGCTCGGGCGAGATCAGCTGGCACCGGGCCCGCTTCTCGGCCGAGATGCTCGACGGTGCCTGGTACGTCATCGCCGCGGCCCAGCACGCCGACGTCAACGAGGCGGTCTCGGCCGCGGCCGAGGAGCGCCGGATCTTCTGCGTACGCTCCGACGACGGCACGCAGGCCACCGCCTGGACGCCGGCGACCGGCCACGACGGCGACCTGACCGTCGCCGTGCTCGCCAACCGTGACCCGCGACGCTCCGCCGGCGTGCGCGACCGGATCCTCGACGGACTGCGCTCCGGTGACCTGATCGCGCCGCACGAGCGGGAGCGGGTGCCCGGGGTGACCCTGGTCGGTGGCGGTCCGGGCGACCCCGGGCTCATCTCGGTTGCCGGCCGCAAGGCCCTGATGGAGGCCGACATCGTCGTCGCCGACCGGCTCGCCCCGCGCGAGCTGCTCTCCGAGCTGCCCGCCGACGTGGAGCTGGTCGACGTGGCCAAGCTTCCTCGTGGGCGCTCGGCGCAGCAGGAGGAGATCAACCGGATCATCGTCGAGGCGGCCAAGGCAGGGAAGGCGGTCGCGCGCTTCAAGGGCGGCGACAACTTCATCTTCGGCCGTGGCTTCGAGGAGGTGCTGGCGTGTCGTGAGGCCGGGGTCCCGGTGCACGTCATCCCCGGCCTGACCTCGCCGGTGACGGTCCCCGGTGTGGCCGGCATCCCGGTGACCCACCGTGGCGTGGCGCACGAGTTCACCGTCATCTCCGGCCACGTCCCGCCGGGTGACCCGACTTCGTTGACCAACTGGTCCGCGGTGGCCCAGCTCGGCGGCACCCTCGTCCTGCTCATGGCGGTCCAGAACGCCCCGGCGATCGCGACGGCCCTGATCGACGGCGGCCGCTCCGGGTCGACTCCGGTCGCGGTGATCTGCGACGGCACGATGCCCACGGAACGTACGGTCCTGGCGACGCTGGAGAGCCTGGAGAAGACCTTGATCGACGAGCAGGTCCAGCCGCCGGCGATCATCGTGGTCGGCGAGGTCGTCCGCGTCGCCCACCCTGACGCCTACTGAGGACGTCCCGGGTGCTCGACGCGGGTGGCGACTTCTTGCCATGGCGAGGGTCAGCCAGTCAGATGCGTTGACCCTGCTTGCGGGAAAGCGGGAACGTCTGCCAAACGTTCCGAGGAGTTCCCATGCACCATTCAGCGCGCAAGAGTCGCGCCGGGGCCCGGGCAGCGGCGGCCATGTTGGCCGCCGCGCTCAGTGTCCCTGCCCTCGCCACAGCCAGTTCGGCTGATGAGGCCCAGGGCGAGCTCGTCTCGCCGCTCGAGGCGGCCCGTGACGCCGTCGGCACCGCCGAAGGGCCGTATGCGCAGCAGGAGGCCGGCTTCGAGCCGCTGACCAGCGGCAAGGCTGCGGTGGCCATCGAGTCGAAGCTCGGCGATGCCGACCAGCAACTGCTCGCCGAGGCACGTACGGCGAAGGAGAAGCGCGTCACCGTGCTGCTCGCCGTCCAGCCCGGCACCGCCGGCGACGTCGCCGACTCGGTGCGGGACAGCGGCGGATCCGTCGGCCGAAGCGAGTCCGAGCTCGGCTATGTCCGTGCCACGGTGCCGACGGATCAGGTCCCGGCGATCGCGGGCAGCCGTTCCGTCGTCGCCGTCGACCTCGACCGCGAGATCCGCGTGCCCGAGCCGACGCCGCGCAGCGCGCTCGTCGAGCAGGGTACGTCGCGGGCGGCGGGAGACGATCTCCCGAAGGCACCCTCGTCCTCGACCCCGGCCGACAACCCGTATCTGCCGTCGGGCGAGATCGGTGCCATCGAGTTCTCGAAGGGCCACCCCGAGTGGGACGGCCGGGGCACGACCATCGGCATCCTCGACACCGGCGTCGACCTGGGCCACCCGGCGCTGCAGAAGACCACCGACGGCAAGCCGAAGATCGCCGGCTGGTTCACCGCGACGGACCCGGTCATCGACGGCGACGGCACCTGGCGCCGCCTGAGCGGGACCGTCACCGGGCCCACGTTCAAGTCGGGCGGGGTGACCTACACGATCCCCCAGGGCACGTTCCAGAACACGACCTACAACGAGACGGTCGCGGCGCGTGGCGCCGCGGCCGGCGATCTGGACCGTGACGGCAAGACCGGCGAGAGCTGGATGGTCCTCATCGCCCCGGAGTCCGGTGACGTGATCGTCGACGTCGACCAGGACGGTGACATGGTCGAGGAGGAGCGCATGCAGCCCTTCGACGTCGCCGGTCAGGTAGGGCACCTCGGTGTCGACGACCCGGCCACCGACGTCGTCGAGAGCCAGGCGTTCACCGTCGACTACCGCCGCGACGTCGACCTCTCCCCGATGGGTGGCCCCTGGGTGGGACGCACCGCTGACTTCGTCAACCTGGGCCTGGTCACGGCCGAGCACGGCACTCATGTCGCCGGCATCGCGGCCGGCAACGGCCTGCTCGGCGGCGAGATGACCGGCGCCGCGCCGGGCGCGCAGATCGTCTCCGCCCGCGCGTGCGTCTTCCAGGGCGGCTGCACGTCGGTCGCCATGACCGAGGGCATGATCGACCTCGTCACGAAGTACGACGTCGACGTGGTGAACGTGTCGCTCGGCGGTCTCGTACCGCTCAACGACGGTTCCAGCGCGATCGCGCGCCTCTATGACGAGCTGGTCCGCGAGTACGACGTCGACATCGTCTCCTCGGCCGGCAACGAGGGCCCCGGCCTGAACACCGTCTCGCCGCCGTCCACCGGTGGGTCCGTCATCTCGGTGGCGGCCTCGGTCAGCGACGACACCTGGTTCGCCGACTACGGCGCTCGCGTGCCTGCGGCGCTCGACCTGTTCCCGTTCTCCTCGCGCGGACCGTCGGAGGACGGCTCGCTCAAGCCGACCGTGAGCGCTCCCGGCGCAGCCGTCTCGACCATCCCTGCCTGGCTTCGAGGCAAGGCCGTGCCTGAGGCCGGATACGAACTCCCGGCCGGCTACGCGATGCTCAACGGCACCTCGATGGCCTCGCCGCAGGTTGCCGGTGCCGTTGCGCTGCTGCGGGCGGCCGGCAAGGCCACGGGTACCGAAATCGACAACGCGGGCATCCGCTCCGCGATCGTCGACACCGCCAACCCGATGGATGGTGTCCAGGTTGCCGCCCAGGGCAGCGGTGTCGTCGACGTCCCGGCCGCGTGGGACGCGTTGGCTGCCCCTGGCGCCGGACGACCCGACCACGCCACCTACACGACGTCGGCACCGGTGTGCACCGTGAGCTCGGCGTCGCTCGAGACCCCGAACACGGGCGCCGGCGTGTACGACCGCTGCCTGCCGTCGGAGGAAGGTGCGGTCCCCGGGACGAAGAAGCAGTACGAGGTCACGGTGACCCGCACCACCGGCGCCGACCGCGGGGTGGCCCACCGGCTGAGCCTGGTCGGCGACGACGGCACGTTCAGCGTGCCGACGACGGTGGAGCTGGCGAAGGACGAGGGCACTGCGATCCAGGTCACCTCGCGACCCAAGTCCGCGGGGCTGCACTCAGCCTTGCTGCGCGTCGACGACCCGCGCAGTCCCGGCATCGACCACATCGTGCCGCTGACCGTGGTCGCGACCGAGGTCGCCGCGGCTCCTGAGCGCACCGTGCGGTCGACCGGCACGGTCGGCCGGGGTGCTGCGAAGTCCTTCTTCGTCGCAGTGCCCGACGGCGTACAGAACCTGCAGCTGGCCCTGACCGACGCTGACAGCGAGCCGACTTCCGGCTCCGTGCGGGTGCGTGCCTTCGACCCGGCGGGTATGCCGGTGGACACGACGGCCGCGCGGACTTGCTACACCGTGACGGACGGCTGTGATCCGTCCTCGCGCTCCTACCCGCTGCCCCGACCTGGGGTCTGGGAGTTCGTCGTGGACTCCTCGCGGGTGGCACCGGAACTGACCGCCGGGTACCGTGCCGAGGTTGCCCTTCAGGGCGTGGCGATGGAACCTGCGACGATCGAGCTGGACGCCGCCGACGTACATGTTCCGCAGTCTGCTTCGCTCACCGCGACCAACTCCTGGGGTGCGCTGACGGCGCGCCCGAAGACCGGGGCGCTCGGACGTACGGTCACCCTGCGTGGTGCGGTCGCCGACGGTGGCGTCGGGCAGAACGGCGTGTTCGTGCCCCGTGACGGCACCCTCGTCGACATGACGCTCACCGCGCACGACCCGGACGCCGATCTGGACGTGCTGGTGGCCTATCTCGCAACCGGGCAGATCGTCGCCAGGGCGCAGAATGTCGGACCGGGTACGGAGCGGGTCGTCCTGCACGACCCGGCGCCGGGATCGTACGTCGTGGTCGTCAACGGCACGTCGGTTCCGGACGGCCAGACCGAGTTCGACTACGTCGAGAAGGTGTACTCGCCTTCGCTCGGCACCGTTGCCGTCACCAAGGGCGAGGCACGCGAGCTCGCTCCCGGGGAGGACATGGCCGTCGAGGTCGATGTGACCGCTGCCGCGCACCCGTTCGGGACCAGGCCGCTGGTCGGCACCGTCCCGGTGACCAACGCGCAGGGTGTCCAGGTGGGGTCGACCGAGGTTCGGATCCCCGCCGTCCGGTCCCCGCAGGCGCAGATCGAGGCCACGGACGGGCCGTTCGTCGGCACCGACATGAACTCCTCGGGCATCGTCGCCGGTGACGACCAGATCAACTCGCAGACCGCCCCGATCCTGTGGTCCGCCGAGGACGGTCAGCGCGTTCTCGATCTCGGTGAGAACGGCTACCGTGGCTCGGCGTACGGCATCAACGAGGCAGGTGACGCCGCCGGGCAGATCCTGCTGCGTGGCGGCGGCCTCGCGGCTGCGCTGTGGCGTGCCGACGGAACCCTGGTCGACCTCGGCGAGCCCGACTGGCGCAATTACAGCGAGACCT
Source organism: Nocardioides sp. CCNWLW239 (assembly GCF_037137035.1). NCBI lineage: Bacteria > Bacillati > Actinomycetota > Actinomycetes > Propionibacteriales > Nocardioidaceae > Nocardioides > Nocardioides sp. CCNWLW239. The sequence continues at coordinate 446,423 of NZ_JBBBNW010000003.1, forward strand.
ACACCTACGGGCTCAACGACGCGACCGAGGAGCACGGAGTCCAGGTCGTCGGCACGTCCTTCCTGCGTCAGAAGGAGGAGGACGGCGCCTTCCACACGTACTCCGAGGGCTGGGTGTGGACTGACGGCGCAGGGTTCCGCCGGCTCCCGCATCTGTCCGACGACCCCGGCGGCACGCGGGCGTTCGACATCAACGACGCCGGTTACGTCGTCGGCACGTCCGCGCTGAACGGCGTGCTGCACGCGGTGCGCTGGACCCCGGAGGGGAAGATCGAGGATCTCGGGATCCTCGACGGCCAGAACGCAGTCGGGCAGTCGATCAACGCCCGCGGGGATGTCGTCGGCGTCTCCGGGCACGACGCGTTCATCTGGACCGAGGATGAGGGCATCCGGCGCCTGGCAGACCTGGGCTACAACGGTTCGGCGATCAAGATCACCGACGAGGGCCTGGTGCTCGGCTCGGTGGAGACCCAGCCCGAAGCCCAGACCCCGGTCGTGTGGACCCCGGAGGGCAAGCTGTACGACCTGGGTCAGATGGTCGACCGGAAGACCTTCGTCGGCGAGACCCCGTTCGCGATCCACGGATCGCGTGTGCTGGTGTACGGGTATGACGCGGACGGGTCACGGGTGAAGCTTCTGAAGCTGCCCACGCTTGGCTGACCCCCTCATCGAGGGTGTGCCCGCCGGGTCGAGGCCTACCAAGGGCCTCGACCCGGCGCGCCGTTCGAGTCGTTGCCATGAGTAGATCGTGAGTTGCCCGGTAATGATCGCACTTGTGCGATGATCGCGAGGATGCGATCGTGAGCATGGCAGTTGAGCTGCATGACGAAGTCGTGATGCTCGGATCATCCTGCTGACGGCGTTCCACCAACAACGAGACAACGAACGCGGCGAGGTAGCCAGGGCCTGCAAGGCAGCGGCCGAGTGCGCCCGACGCAATCCCTAGGAGGGTAATCATGGCGAACTACTCTCGGTGGTCCGACGTCCGGGCTGAGCGTCCTCTGCCACACGAGGAGACGAGAGCGAGTATCGAGCAGGATCTCGCCCTGGGACAGCTGATCTACGACCTGCGCACTGCGGCCGGGCTGAGCCAGCGCGAGCTGGCTGCTCGGATGGGCACGACGCAGTCGGTCATCTCCCGCCTCGAGGAAGGCGGAGGAGCGCGCAATCGGATCGACACGCTGGCGCGCGTCGCGACCGCGCTGGGCCGGCACCTGGTCCTCTCCTTCCCCGAGGAAGTGTCGGGAGACATGAAGGACTCGGTGCAGGTCGCCTGACCATGGCTGAACTCATCGAGATCTCCGATCCCAACGATCTTCGGCTCGCCGACTACCGCGACCTGCGTGACGTCGAGCTGCGCAAGTCGCTGGAGTCCTCCGAAGGGCTCTTCCTGGCGGAAGGGGAGAAGGTCGTACGTCGCGCCGTCACCGGCGGCTTCGAACCGCGCTCGTTCCTGATGGCGCCCAAGTGGCTCGACGGGCTCGCCGACGTGCTCGCCACCACGGATGCGCCCTGCTACGTGATGAGCGAGAAGGCGGCCGAGGAGGTCACCGGCTTCCATGTGCACCGCGGTGCGCTGGCGTCGCTGAAGCGGCGGCAACTGCCGATGGTCGACTCCGTGCTGGCCGGCGCCCGCTCGGTCCTCGTGCTCGAGGACATCGTCGACCACACCAACGTCGGTGCGATCTTCCGGTCGGGAGCGGCGCTCGGGTTCGACGCGGTCCTGCTGGCGCCGCGCTGCGCCGACCCGCTCTACCGGCGATCGATCAAGGTCGCCATGGGCGCGGTCTTCGCGCTGCCGTGGACCAGGCTCCCGGACTGGTACGAAGCCCTCCCGTCCCTCTCCGCCGCCGGCTTCACGACCGTCGCCCTGACCCTGGCCGACGACGCCGTCGACATCGAGAAGGCCGTCGAAGGCGTCGACAAGGTCGCCCTCGTCCTCGGCTCCGAGGGCCACGGTCTCTCCCCGCGCTGGCAGCAGGCCGCCGACCGCCGCGCCATCATCCCGATGTCCGCCGGCATCGACTCCCTCAACGTCGCCGCCGCCACCGCCGTCGCCTGCTACGTCACCGCGCGTCGCTAACCGGCCGAGCCGTCACCCGCGTCGGCCGAGCCGTCACGTACGTCGGCCGAGTCGGCACTGATGTGCCAACTCGGCCGACGGGAGCGACGCCTCGGCGGTGGGCTAGAGCTGCCACCAGATGGTGGTGTCGCCGGGGAGATCGATGGAGCCGTCGGTGACGGGGACGGGGTCCGAGGAGGAGAGGAGCACGTCGCCGGGGGCGGCGATGCGTACCGGCTCTCGGGTGGTGTTGACCGTGCAGGCGAAGCCGTCGCGCTCGAACCAGAGGACCCCGGCGGGGGCCTCGTCGTGCCAGGTCACCGCGTTGCCGGAGCCGAGGCCGGGGATGTCGCGCCGGGTGCGGATGGCGGAGCGGTAGAGCTCCAGGGTCGAGCCCTCGACGCCGCTCTGGGCCTCGACGCTCAGCTCGCCCCACTCCGAGGGCTGCGGCAGCCAGGAGCCGCCGTCGCCGAAGCCGTAGGACGGGCCCGACCGGGTCCACGGCAGCGGAACGCGGCAACCGTCGCGGAAGCCGTCCTGACCGCTGGCGCGGTGGAAGGACGGGTCCTGGCGTACCTCGTCGGGCAGGTCGGTGACGTCGGGGAGGCCGAGCTCCTCGCCCTGGTAGATGTATGCCGATCCCGGAAGCGCGAGCATCAGCAGCGTCGCCGCGCGAGCTCGCCGGAGCCCGAGCGCGCGATCACCAGGCGTACGGATCTGCGTGCCCGATCCCGGCGGGTTGGCGAACCGGGTGGCGTGCCGGGTGACGTCGTGGTTGGACAGCACCCAGGTCGCCGGGGCCCCGACCGGGCGCATCGCGTCCAGGGAACTGTCGATGACCTTGCGCAGCGCGCCCGCGTCCCAGGCGGTGTCGAGATACTCGAAGTTGAAGGCCTGGTGCAGCTCGTCGGGGCGTACGTAGAGAGCCGACCGCGCCACGGTCGGCGTCCATGCCTCGGCGACGAAGATGCGGTCCGGGAAGTCCGCCAGAGCCCGCCGCCAGGTGCGGTAGATCTCGTGGACCCCGTCCTGGTCGAAGAACGGCATCACGTCGTTGCCGAGCAGGTGGAGCTGGTCGGCGTGACCGATCGACGGCAGGCCTTCGGCCTTGACCAGGCCGTGGGCCACGTCGATCCGGAACCCGTCGATGCCGAGGTCCAGCCAGAACCGCAGGATGTCCAGGAACTCGGCAGCGACCTCGGGGGAGTTCCAGTTGAAGTCGGGCTGCTCGGGGGCGAAGAGGTGGAGGTACCACTCGCCGTCGGCCACCCGGGTCCACGCCGGGCCGCCGAAGATCGAGTCCCAGTCGTTGGGCGGCTCCTCGCCGTTCGGCCCACGCCCCGGAAGGAAGTGGTAGCGCGAGCGCATCGGCGACCCCGGCCCCTCGGCCAGCGCCTGCTGGAACCATTCGTGCTGGTCGGAGGAGTGGTTGGGGACGATGTCGGCGATGATCTTCAGCCCGAGCTCGTGCGCCGAGGCGATCAGCGCACGGGCGTCGTCCAAGGTGCCGTAGCGCGGGTCGACCGCCCGGTAGTCGGAGACGTCGTAGCCACCGTCCGCCTGCGGTGAGGCGTAGAACGGGCTCAGCCAGACGGCGTCGACCCCCAGCGAGCGGAGGTAGGGGAGCCGGGACCGGATCCCGGGGAGGTCACCGGTGCCGTCGCCGTCGCTGTCGGCGAAGCTGCGCGGGTAGACCTGGTAGATGACGGCGTCACGCCACCATTCGGTGCTCAGTGAGCTGTTCATTCGCGGGGCCTTTCAGCCTTTGACGCCGCCGGCGGTCAGGCCGGTGACGACGTGTCGTTGGACGAGGTAGAAGAAGATGGTCACGGGGATGGCGATGAGGACGGCGGTGGCGGCCATCAGGTTCCACTGCGCGTCGTGCTCGCTGACGAAGCTCTGCAGTCCGACCGCGAAGGTGTACTTCGAGTCGTCGAGCAGGAACGTCGAGGCAAAGGCGACCTCGGCGAAGGCGGTGATGAAGGCGTAGAACGCGGCGACCGCGAGGCCGGGACGAGCCAGCGGCAGGATGAGCCGCCAGAACGTACCGAACGGGGTGAGTCCGTCCATCATGCCGGCCTCGTCGAGCTCGACCGGGATGGTGTCGAAGTATCCCTTCAGCAGCCACGAGCAGTAGGGCACGATCGTGGTGCAGTTGACCAGGATCAGGCCGAAGTGCGAGTCGACCAGACGCAGCTGGGAGAAGATCTCGTACATCGGCACGATCAGCACCGCGATCGGGAACGCCTGCGTCAGGAGCAGCAGCCACATCAGCGGCCGGTTCCCCGGGAACCGCATCCGGGACACCGCGTAGCCGGTCGTCGCCGCCGACATGACGCCGAACAGGGTCGTGCCGCCGGCGACCACCAGGGTCGACCACAGCCAGTTGAAGAAGGCCGTGTTGGTCAGCACGAACGAGTAGTTGTCCAGCGTCGCCTTCGCGAGGATCCCGCCGGGGTGGAGGTAGTCGTCCTTGTCCGGTCCCAGGGACAGGTAGACGAGCCAGACGATCGGGAACAGCGCGATCAGCGACGCCACCGCGAGCGTGACGTGCGTGCCCACCCGGCCGGCCGGGCCGAGGTCGCCGCGTCGGCGCTGCGCCTTCTGGGGCGCGCTGCTGGGCGCGTGAGTGCTAGGCGAGCTGGTCATTGCGTTTCAACCACCGGTAGTAGAAGGACGTGAAGACGATCAGGATCGCGAGCAGCAGGACGCCGTACGCCGCAGACATCGCGAAGTCACGCGGCTGCTGCCCGAACCCGAGCCGGTAGGCCCAGGTGACCAGGATCTGCGCGTCCGGCGCCGTGTTGCCGAAGAGCAGGAAGATGATCGCGAACTGGTTGAAGGTCCAGATCACGCCGAGCAGGACGACGGTCGAGCTCACCGAGGAGAGCCCCGGCAGGGTGACGTGGCGGAACCGCTGCCAGGCGTTGGCGCCGTCGATCTCGGCCGCCTCGTAGAGGTTCTCGTCGATGGACTGCAGCCCACCGAGCAGGGAGAGCATCATGAACGGCACCCCGCACCAGGTGTTGACCATGATCGCGGCCGTACGCTGCCAGGTCGGGTCCTCGAGCCAGCTCGGTTCGAACAGACCGACCGTGCCCAGCATCGTGTTGATGACGCCCGCGTCGGCCAGCATGATCCGCCAGGCGAAGACGGTGACGAACGTCGGCACCGCCCAGGGCAGGATCAGCAGCAGCCGGTACGCCACCCGCCCACGGAGCCGCTGGTTGAGCAGCATCGCCAGGCCGAGACCGATCGCGTAGTGCAGGAGGACACAGGTGACGGTCCAGACGATGGTCCACACGAAGTGCGACCAGAAGCGGTCGTACGCAGACGGTCCCCACAGGATCTCGGCGTAGTTGGCCAGGCCGATGAACTCGTACGTCGCGTCGATCGTGTTGGCGCCGATGGTGCGGGCCGAGTTGAGGCTGTTGGCGTCGGTCAGGGTCAGGTAGAAGCCGCGCAGCAGCGGGTAGCCGACGAGCACGCCGAGCACGATCACGACGGGCGCGACCATGGCGTAGGCGTACCAGTAGCGGCGGTAGGTGTCGCGCACGCGCTGGAAGGGGCGGGGCGCCCGCCGCCGAGACCGCGGGGTCTCGGCGGCGGGCGCTGGTGCAGTCAGTGTCATCGGACGACGTGGTCTTCCTGCTGGTTCACTTCGAACTGATTCACTTGGAGAAGTCGGGCAGCAGGTCCGCGAAGGCCGTCTCGAGCGTGGCCAGGCCCTCGTCGAGGGTCTCCTCGCCGGAGGCGATCTTCGGGAGCTCCTGGTCCATCGGACCCCACAGCGAGGAGTACTCGGGCAGCTCGGGTCGCGGCTGGGCGGCGGGGAGCACCGTCTGGAAGCCGGCGATGCCCGGGTCGGCCTTGACCTTGTCGGTGTAGGCGTCGTCGCGGGTCGGGAGCGTGGAGTTCTTCAGCGCGATCTGCTCCTGGCTCTCTGCGGAGGTCATGAACTTCACGAACTTCGCCGAGGCCTCCTGGTGCGCCTCGTCGGAGCCGGCGTAGATCGACAGGTTGTGGCCGCCGGTCGGGGCGCCGGCCTCGCCGGTCGAGCCGGCCGGGACGGTCGCGATGCCGAGGTTGTTCTTGTCCGAGAACGCCGAGCCCTTGTAGAAGTTCGTGATCTCCCACGGACCCTGGATGATCGCAGCGACCTTCCCGTTCACGAACGCGTCCTGGATGTGTGCGTACGCGTCGGCGGTGGTGTCGGCCTTGTGCAGGCCCTTGCCGTCGAAGAGGCCCTGCCAGGTGGTCATGGCCTTCTTCGTCTCGGGGGTCGTGATCGTGATCTTCTTCCCCTCGGTGTCGACCATGTTGGTGCCCTCGCCGTAGAGGAACGGGGTGGCGTAGTAGCCCGAGGTCGAACCCCAGTAGCCGTCGACGCCGGTCTTGTCCTTGATCGTCGCGGCGTCGGCCTTCAGGTCGTCCCAGCTCGCCGGCGGCTCGGTGATGCCGGCCTTCTCGAAGAGCGCCTTGTTGTAGACCAGCGCAAGCGTGTCCGTGACGAACGGGACGCCGTAGGTCTTGCCGTCGTACTCGGCCTGCTGGATCAGGTTGGGCTGGAAGGAGTCCTTCTCCTCGAGCGCCTCGGTGTCGTCGAGAGGAGCGAGGTAGCCCTTCTGCGCGAACGCCGGGGTCCACCCGACCTCAGCGCGCAGGACGTCCGGGGCACCGCTGGCGCCGGCCGCGGTGTCGAACTTGTTCTGTGCCTGGTCGAAGGGCACGTTGACGTACTTGACCTTGATGTCCGGGTTGGCCTTCTCGAAGTCCTTGACGAGAGCCTGGTACGTCGGCGCCTCGTTGGTCGCGTTCGAGGTGTCCCACCAGGTGATGGTGACCGGGCCGTCGCTGCTGTCGCCGCTGCTACCGCCACATGCCGATGCCGCGAGGGCGAGCGATGCCGCCACTGCGGTGGCCACGATGCCACGTCGCATGAGTTCTCCTTCGAATATGGGGCCGGGCGATCCGCCCGGGGGTGTGACGAAGGTAACCCCGCGTCGAGGAGAATGTAAGAGCCTTTCAGCAAAAGTTGCAAACTTGCTGAAACTTCTTGCAGAGGGTGTGGGGAGAGGGCATGATGTGACCGTGCCCATAACACCAGCCTCTGCCCGTCTTGCTGACATCGCGGCCCATGCGGGTGTGAGCGAGGCAACGGTCAGCCGGGTCCTCAACGGTAAGCCCGGCGTCGCCGCGGCGACGCGCGAGGCGGTGCTGGCGGCGATCGACGTCCACGGCTACGAGCGTCCCGTCAAGCTGCGCCAGCGCAGCGAGGGCCTGGTCGGACTGATCACGCCCGAGCTCGACAACCCGATCTTCCCCGCGTTGGCCCAGGTCATCGCTCAGGGGCTGACCCGCCAGGGCTACACCCCGGTGCTCGCGACGCAGACCCCCGGCGGCTCGACCGAGGACGAGCTCACCGAGATGCTCGTCGACCGCGGAGTCACCGGGATCATCTACGTCTCCGGCCTGCACGCGGACACCACCGCGGACATGACGCGCTACGACAAGCTGCGTGCCCAGGGTGTCCCGTTCGTCCTCCTCGACGGTTTCACTCCCGACGTCAAGGCGCCGTTCATCTCGCCCGACGATCGCGAGGCGATGCAGCTGGCCGTCACCCACCTCGCCACGCTCGGCCACACCAAGATCGGGCTGGCGGTCGGCCCCCGCCGTTTCGTCCCGGTCCAGCGCAAGATCGACGGCTTCGTCGCGACCATCGCCGACCGGTTCGGGCTGGACCCCGACGTGATCGAGAAGGGCCACATCCGACACTCGCTGTTCACGCTCGAAGGCGGCCAGGCCGCGGCCTCCGAGCTCCTCGACGAGGGCTGCACCGCGATCGTCTGCGCCAGCGACATGATGGCCCTGGGGGCCATCCGCGCCACCCGCTCGCGCGGCCTGCGAGTCCCCGAGGACATCTCCGTGGTCGGTTACGACGACTCCCAGCTCATCGCCTTCACCGACCCGCCGCTCACCACGGTCCGCAAGCCCGTCCAGGCGATGGGTCAGGCCGCCGTCCGCGCCATCCTCGACGAGATCGCCGGCACCGGTGCTCCGCACTCCGAGTTCGTCTTCCATCCCGAGCTCGTGGTGAGAGGCTCCACAGCCTCCGGCCCCCGCGTCACCCCCTGACCGCCCGGAGAGGCCCGGCCGGCGGCTGGCAGGATGGGCGCGTGACGATTGTGGCTGCTGCTGATGGGTCGGCGCTCGGGAACCCGGGGCCTGCGGGGTGGGGTTGGTATGTGGACGAGTCCACCTGGGCGTGCGGCGGGTGGCCGCACGGGACCAACAACCAGGGTGAGCTGACCGCGGTCCTCGACCTGCTGCGGCAGACGGCGCACACCGACGAGCCGCTGCTGATCTACTGCGACTCCAAGTACGTGATCAACTCGGTCACCAAGTGGATGGCCGGCTGGAAGCGGAAGGGCTGGAAGAAGGCCGACGGCAAACCCGTCCTCAACGTCGAGATCATGAAGGAGCTCGACGCGGCGATGCAGGGCCGCGACGTCCGGTTCGAGTGGATCAAGGGCCACTCCGGGCACCCGCTCAACGAGGCCGCCGACAGACTGGCGAACGGTGCGGCGCTGGCCTACCAGGCCGGGCGTACGCCGGATCCCGGCCCGGGGTTCGCCGGGGCCGTCGAGGCGCCGGCGGTCGCCCCGCAGACCACGCAGCCCCAGCCAGAGTCAGAGCCCGAGCCGGACGACCTGCTGGGTCTGCTGAGCGCGGAGCCGACCGATGCGCCCGCGGCGTACTCCTTCTCCGCGGACCAGGCCCGGATCGACCCCGACTGGGTCCATCGGATGCTCGCGCAGTCCTACTGGGCCGGCGACCGGACGCGGGAGATGCAGGACGCGGCCAACAAGGCCTCACGCTGCTACGGCGTCTACGACGCTGCGGGCCATCAGGTCGCCTTCGGGCGCGTGATCAGCGATTTCGTCGCCTTCGCCTGGCTGTGCGACGTCATCGTCGAGCCCGGTGTGCGCGGCGAAGGTGTCGGCAAGCTGCTGATGTCGGGCATCGTCGCCGATCTCGAGCGCTTCCGGATCAAGCGCACCCTGCTCGCCACCGAAGACGCCCACGAGCTCTATGCGATGTACGGCTGGAAGCCGCTGCCCGCGCCCGAGCGCTGGATGATCAAGCAGGGCTGAGTCCGGCCATGTCCCCGTCGTCGGTGGCCACGGGCGAGCGTCTCCGCCCGACGGCGACGACGCCCCAGGCCACCAGGGTGAAGGCGGCAGCGATACCGATGACGTAGGCGGTCACTACCGCGTAGCCACCCTGCAGATGGTGGTTGAGGAACGGGTAGGGGTACCACCATGGGTCCCCGGTGACGGGACTGACGACATGGTCGCCGCGGACCAGCGTGTAGGCGGCCCAGGCGACAGGGAACGCGATGATGGTGCCGACCGTGCGCCAGGGCAGGCGCCGCCGCGGGGGAGCGATGAAAAGGTCGATCACGAGGAACAGTGGGCCGATGAGGTGCAGGACCTCATTGGCCCACGGGTATGCCGCCGGTACGAGGCCGCGCAGCAGCAGGTTGTAGACCAGGCCGGTGATGGCGATGTACGTCGTCGCCGCCGCCATCAGCACGGCGATCCAGATGGGCTCCTCGGTGCGCCGGGTCAGAGCCCAGATCCCCGCACAGATGAGGGCCGTCGCCGCGAAGAGGTTCGACTCGATCGTGAAGTAGCTGAAGTAGTTCACCACCACCGTCGCCATGCTGGAACCTTCGGCGGGTGTGGTGCTCAGTGCTCCGCGGAACTCCGCCGCCATCGCGGCGAGGATCAGCGCGGCCATGGCGAGTCGAAGGAACGACCAGGTCCTTGTCACGAGATCACCGTAGCCGCCGAGACGCGGCGAGTCGGCCGTTCTCGAGGTGAACGTAGGTGTCGATGCGCAACCGGCCGAGAAACGTGTCGTCGTGGCTGATCACGAGGAGTGCGCCACGGTACGCGTCGAGCGCGGCGACAACCTGCTCGACGGTGGCGATGTCGAGGTTGTTCGTCGGCTCGTCGAGCACGAGCAGCTCGTTGGGCGGATCCGCGAGGAGCACGGTGGCCAGCGCGACCCGGAAGCGCTCCCCGCCGGAGACGTCACCGACCTGCCGGTGCACGACGTCACCACGGAAACCGAACCCCGCCAGCGTCGCGCGGACCTCCTCGGGATCGGCGTCCGGCCGCGCGATGCGTACCGTCTCCAGGAGAGTGGTGGCGTCATCGAGATGGTCCAGCCGCTGCGGGAGGTAGCCGATCCGGGTGCTGAGCGGGGTCGCGTAGGGCTCCTGGCCGTGGGGCCGAGGACGGACCAGCGTCTCGACGAGCCGGGTCTTCCCGGCGCCGTTGCGACCGGTGAGCGCGAGCCGTTCGGGGCCTTGGACGACGATGGTGCCGCCGCTGACGTCGTGCAGCTCCGCGACCCGACGGCCCGCGGGCAGCCCGGGAGGGGGCAGCTCGATCGTGACCCGAGGATCGCGACGTACCCGCTCGGCCGACCAGTCACGGAGCTCGCGCGCCCGGTCGATCTTCTCGTCGAGCTCTCCTCTGAGCTTGCCCGCTGAGACCTCCGCCTCGCCGGCACGCGCCTTCATGATCGACTTCGGTCGGCGCTTGTTCTCGTAGTCGGTGCGGGCATAGCGCTGCCTCCGGGCCAGCTTCGTCTGCGCCTCGACCCGCTGGCGCTTCTCGACACGCAGCTTCTGCTCTGCCGTCGCCAGCGCCTGCTCCGCTGCCGCCTGCTCGCGCTCGACGTGCTCGCGGAAGGCGGAGTAGGGACCGCCGTAGACCGTCACCGAGTCGCCGCGCAGCTCGGCGGTCTCGTCCATCAGGTCGAGCAGCTCCAGGTCGTGGCTGGCCACCACCAGCGTCCCGCGCCAGCCCGCGATGAGGTCGTAGAGACGGCGTCGGGCCTCCCGGTCGAGGTTGTTGGTCGGCTCGTCGAGCAGTGCGATCTCGGCGCCCGAGAGGCCGACCCCGGTCAGGGCGGTCGCGACCGTCTCGCCGCCGGACAGTGTCGCCACCCGACGATCGAGACCGAGGTCGTCCAGCCCGGCGGCTCCGAGTGCGGCGCGCGCCCGTTCCTCGATGCCCCAATCGTCGGCGAGCGCCTCGAAGTGGCGCGGATCGGGGTCGCCGGACTCGATCGCCTGGAGGGCGTCCAGACGATCACGGACGCCGAGCAGGTCGGCCACCGTGGCCTCGGCCTGCAAGGTGATGTGCTGGGGCAGATAGCGCACCTGACCCCTGACCGAGACGGACCCCGAGGTGGGGGTCAGGTCGCCGGCGACGATCCTGAGCAGGGTCGACTTCCCGGCGCCGTTGGTGCCGACCAGACCGGTGCGCCCGGGGTTGAAGGTGGCGTCGAGGCCGCTCAGCGCGATGGCGCCGTCGGGCCAGAGAAGGGAGATGCCGTCGAGAACGACGGCCGGGTGCTGCGTACTCATAGAGCTCCTGGAGGTGTCAGCGGGACGCTGACGTCGGAGCCCGGAGGATCGACGAGGTCAGCGCACGAGGGCGGTGAACAGCTCGCGGATGAGCACGATGAGTCCTTCTGGTCGGTGACGTCGGAGCCACAAGTCTCCGGTACGCCCAGGGGCGGCCGCAACGGGTTATCCGGCCCGTTGCGGCCGCGACGCCTCGCGTCAGTCCCAGAGGTCGGCGAGCAGCCCGGCGAGTCGACGCCCCTGGTCGTGACCGGCTCTCGCAGCCGGTGCGCGCGTTGCCGGGCTCATCATGTTGTCGCCGAACGCGGTGAGCGAGTCGGCGTCCGGCAGGATCGTCTCGACCCGGCTGCCGCCGCGACGCAGCTCGTCGACCTGCGTCGCGAGGTCGCTGCGCCAGGACGCCGGGTGCCGGGTGCGACCACCGAGCGGGGAGAGCACGAGCACCCGTCCATAACCACCTGCCAGGTCGGCGTTCTCGCTCGAACGACGGTAGCCGCCGTCGATATAGCTGCGCGACCCGATCCGGTACGCAGGTCCGCCGGCGCAGCTGGCCGCGACCGCGTCGATCAGGTCGACGCCGCTGTCGCGGTCGAACACGACCGGGTCTCCGGTCTCCGCGTCGACGGCGGTGAGGTGCACCGCGTGCGCCGGCCACCGAGGACTGGGCAGCCTGGAGGCGACCGTCTCGCGCCACCGGGCGCGTGCGGACTCACCCGCCTCGGTCGCCAGCTCGAGGGCGTTCGCACCGGACCGGCGACGCATGTCCGCCAGGTCGGCGGAGGCGGCGATGATGGCGTTGGTCCGTTCCAGATGGTCCGTCCACGACGCCTTTCCGGCACCAGGAGGCGGGCCCGGGTCGTTTCGACGCGGCGATGGTGGTGTGTCCAGGGTGGCGGCGAGCAGGTCGCCGGGACTCGCGCCGGCGATCTGGGCAGCGGCGGTCGCTCCGGCGGAGGTGCCGATGACCAGGTCTGCCTCGGTAGCCGCCAGCCCGCCGTCGCTCAGCCCGGCGATCACGCCGATCAGCCAGGCGTTGCCGGTCGATCCGCCGCCGCCGAGGACCAGCGCGCGCAGCCGCCGTGGGTCAGGTGTTGTGCTCATGGGAGTGCCTTTCGGGGTTCGGGTCGGCGCTCCCGTCGGCGATCAGCGCAGTCGCCGGACCGTGGACTGCAGGGGAGCACCCGCTGTGGACGCTGTGTGCACGGGACTCACCTCCTGCCGATAGATCACGATCGACGTGAAGCTAGCACGGCGGCGGGACGGTGCGCACACGGATATCTCCCGCGTTCCGGATCGCTCACCGCGTCGGCGCCGAACGTCTAACGTGTCGCATGCAGCAGGTCCGTGAGCATCCAGGAGCGCACCATGACAACAAGCCGTGTCGGCCTGATCGGCGGCGGGATCGTCGGACTCGCGGTCGCCCGCGAGATCCTGCTGCGACGCCCCGAAGACACCGTGGTGGTGTTCGAGAAGGAGGGCAGGCTCGGAGCCCATCAGACCGGGCACAACTCCGGCGTCGTCCACGCGGGGATCTACTACAAGCCCGGCAGCCTCAAGGCCCGGCTCTGCACGCGTGGGCGGGACCTGCTCAAGGAGTTCGCCGCCGAGCACCGGGTCCCGTTCGAGGAGTGCGGAAAGCTCGTCGTCGCGGTCGATGATTCCGAGATGGCGCGCTTCGGTGCGCTGGAGAGGACGGCCACCGACAACGGTGTTCCCGGTCTGCGGCGCGTCGGCCCCGAGGAGATCGAGGAGATCGAGCCGTACGCGGTGGGGTTGGCCGCCCTGCACTCGCCGAGGACCGCGATCATCGACTACGTCGCCGTCGCCGAGGCGCTCGGCCGCACGATCATCGAAGCCGGGGGAGAGGTACGCCTGGGGCAGGAGGTCACCGGCGTCCACCGCACCGACGGAGGGATCGACGTCGAGACGCCCACCGGGCGGACCCAGGTCGACCATCTGGTCGTCTGCGGTGGTCTGGAGTCGGATCGGCTCGGCGAGCTGACCGGTGGCCCCAAGGCGCCCCGGATCGTCCCGTTCCGCGGTGAGTACATGCAGGTCAGCAAAGCGAAGCAGGATCTCGTCAAGGGCATGGTCTATCCGGTCCCCGATCCTCGTTACCCGTTCCTGGGGGTGCACTTCACGCGCCGGGTGGGCGGCGGGCTCGAGGTCGGTCCGAACGCCTTCGTGGCCCTGAGCCGGCGCCGCTACGGCCGCGCCTCCCTGACGCCGCGCGACCTCGCCGACACGTTGGCCTGGCCGGGCTTCTGGCGGTTCAGCGCGCGGCACTGGCGCACCGGTCTGACCGAGCTCCGCGGCGTACTCTCGGCGCACGCCTACATGCGCGACGCTCAGCGCTACGTACCGGAGATCGGTGCCAGCGACGTCGTCCGGGCCGGGCTGGGTCTCCGCGCCCAGGCCGTCGAGCGTGACGGGTCGTTGGTCGACGACTTCGTCATCCACCACGCCGACGGCATCACCTCGGTGCGCAACGCGCCGAGCCCGGCCGCGACGTCCAGCCTCGCCATCGCCGAGTACGTCGTCGACCGGATCTTCTGACTTCTCGACGCCAGCGTTCGACTACTCGGCGTCAGAAACCGACTACTCGGCGGGGGTGGCGGGCCAGTCGAGCGGGAAGTCCTTCGCCAGGCGGTCGTGCTCCTTGGTGAGCTTCTTGCGGGCCTTGGCCGAGATGCGGTCGCCGAAGACGGTGCCGTTGGTGTGGTCGGTCTCGTGCTGAAGGCACCTGGCCAGCAGGCCGTTGCCCTCGAAGTGGACGGGCTCGCCGTCCAGGCCGACACCGTCGACGGCGGCCCAGTCGGGGCGGGCGCAGTCCACGAAGGCGCCGGGGAAGGAGAGGCAGCCCTCCAGGTCGACGTCCAGGTGGCGGTCCTCGCCCTCGGGGAGCGTCAGGACGGGGTTGCAGACGACGCCCACGGTGCGCTGGCCGGTGGCGTCGGGGCAGTCGAAGACGAAGATGGCGACGTCCTCGCCGATCTGGTCAGCGGCCAGTCCGACACCCTCGGCGGCGTACATCGTGGCGACCATGTCGGCGGCCAGGGCGGTCAGGGCGTCGTCGAAGACCTCGACCTGCTTCTTGGGCCGGTGCATGACGGGGGTGCCCCAGCGGGTCATCGGCCGCACCTTCCCGCCCTCGGGCAGGGCGCCGTGGGGCGCGAGCGGAGCACGGGATTCGAGTGAGGAGTCGGCCATGTGCCAAGCCTATAAACAAGACGTACGTCGTTTGTTACCCCCATCACCACCCTGAACTGTAGACCGCGTTGTAACTCCCAGTTACAGTTCTACCCATGAGTATCCTCCAAGGCCTACGTGGCGGGATCGCGAACGGCGTCCCGTCCGGTGAGTCGCGTGATCCGATCGGGTTCGCCGTGGCTGGTCTGCGCAAGCTCTCGCAGAGTCCTGTGCTCGACCGGCTCGGTGTCCGCAAGCAGGCCGAGCAGGCTGTCTTCACGGTGACCCGCAGCGGGTTCAAGACGATGGCCGCGACCAGTCGCGCGTTCAAGAAGAAGGGCAAGCAGGGCGCTCCGGGCGTGCGCGTTCCCAACGCCATCCCGCGGGGTGTCTTCGACCTGACCCCGACCGAGGACGAGCAGATGCTCGTCGACGTGGTCACCGAGTTCGCCGCGGAGGTCGTGCGTCCCGCTGCGGCCGAGGCCGACGAGGCCTGCGCCGCTCCCGACGAGCTGCTCAAGTCCAGTCTGGAGATCGGGCTGCCGATCCTGGGCGTCCCCGAGGAGCTCGGCGGCATCTCCGAGACCCGCTCGGCGGTCGCCGGCACGCTGGTCGCCGAGGCGCTCGCCAAGGGCGACCTCGGACTGGCCGTTGCCGCTCTCGCACCCGGCTCGGTCGCGACCGCGCTCGGTCTCTGGGGCACCGACGAGCAGCAGCAGACCTACCTGCCGGCCTTCACGGAAGGCTCGGTTCCGGCCGCCGCGTTCGCGCTCAACGAGGACCGGGTTCTCTTCGACGTACTGTCTCCGGCCACCACCGCCACGATGACCGCCGACGGGTTCACCCTCAACGGCACCAAGTCGCTGGTCGCTCGTGGCGCCGAGGCCGAGCTGTTCGTCGTCGGCGCCAGTCTCGACGGCAAGCCGGCCCTCTTCCTGGTCGAGTCCTCGACCCCCGGGATCACCATCGAGTCCGAGCCCGCGATGGGCGTACGCGCCGCCTCGCTGACCAAGCTGACCCTGGCCGAGGTGAAGGTCCCCGCCACGGCGGTCCTCGGCGAGACCGACGGCTCGACCTACACCGAGGCCGTGCGACTCTCCCGCCTTGCCTGGTGCGCGCTGTCCATCGGCGTCGGGCAGGCCGTGCTCGACTACGTGACGCCCTACGTCAAGGAGCGTGAGGCCTTCGGTGAGCCGATCGCCCATCGCCAGTCGGTGGCGTTCATGGTCGCCAACATCGCGATCGAGCTGCAGGCGATGCGCCTGGTCACCTACAAGGCCGCGTCCCGCGTCGCCCAGGGGATCGACGCGACCCGCGAGATCGCGCTGGCCCGCAAGCTGTGCGCCGACAAGGGCATGCAGATCGGCCTCGACGGCGTCCAGCTGCTCGGTGGTCACGGCTTCGTCAAGGAGCACCCGGTGGAGCGGTGGTACCGCGACCTGCGTGCGATCGGGATCATGGAAGGCACGGTGCTGGTCTGATGGCCATCAATCTGGAAGACCCCAAGAAGCTCAAGCCGCTGCGCGAGCAGGTCCACCAGGTCGCGATGAACATGCTGCGGCCGATCTCACGCAAGTACGACAAGGCCGAGCACGAATATCCGACCGAGCTCGACATGCTCGCCGCCATGGCCGACGGCCTGGCCGAGTCGGGACAGAGCGAGGGCGCGGGCGCCACCGGCGTACGCCGCTCGGACAAGCCCGACGACGGCTCGGTCAAGAACGGCGCCAACATGTCCTCGGTCCTCTCCGTCTCGGAGATGTGCTGGGGCGACGTGGGCCTGACGCTCGCGATGCCGCGCCAGGGTCTCGGCAACTCGGCGATCGCCTCGGTCGCCAACGACGAGCAGCACGAGCGCTTCGACGGCATCTGGGCCTCGATGGCGATCACCGAGCCGGGCACCGGCTCGGACTCGGCCAACATCAAGACCACCGCCACGCTCGACGGCGACCACTACGTGCTCAACGGCGAGAAGATCTTCGTCACCTCCGGCGCCCGCTCGGACGCGGTCGTGGTGTGGGCGACCCTCGACAAGGAGCTCGGCAAGGCCGCGATCAAGTCGTTCGTGGTCGAGAAGGGCACGCCGGGCATGAAGGTCGAGCGTCTCGAGCACAAGCTCGGGATCAAGGCCTCCGACACCGCCACGATCACCTTCACCGACTGCCGGGTGCCTGCCGAGAACCTGCTCGGGAGCCCCGAGATCAACGTCAAGGAAGGCTTCGCAGGCGCGATGGCCACCTTCGACAACACCCGTCCGCTGGTCGCCTCGATGGCCGTCGGCTGCGCTCGGGCGGCGCTCGACTACACCCGGGACCTGCTCGAGAAGGCCGGGGTGGAGATCGACTACGACCGGCCGGCTCACCTGCAGTCCGCCGCCGCGGCGAAGTTCATCCAGCTGGAGTCGGACTACGAGGGGGCCTACCTCCTCATGCTCCAGGCAGCCTGGATGGCCGACAACCGCCAGCCCAACTCCAAGGAAGCCTCGATGGCGAAGGCCAAGGCCGGCCGGATGGGTTCGGACGTGACCCTGTCCTGCGTCGAGCTGGCCGGCACCATCGGCTACTCCGAGGGCGAGCTGCTGGAGAAGTGGGCCCGCGACTCGAAGATCCTCGACATCTTCGAGGGCACCCAGCAGATCCAGCAGCTGATCGTGGCTCGCCGGGTCCTGGGGCTCTCCTCTGCCGAGCTCAAATAGAGCACCGGGCCGAGCCGGCTCATCCTGACCGGAGCTCATGCCGAGTCGGCGCGTCAGAACGCGCCGACTCGGCATCTGGTTCTCGGGGTGACGGTAGGGTCACCGGCCGTGAGCGTTCTTGTGGTGTCAGCGACCAGGGCCGAGGCAGCCCACGTTCCCTCCGGGCTCGAGGTGGTGATCACGGGGATGGGGAAGGTGGCCTCCGCCTCGGCCGTCTCGCGGGTGCTGGCGGCGAACAAGACGATCCGGCAGGTCGTCAACATCGGCTCCTGCGGGGCGCTGCGCGACGGCCACGCCGGGGTCTATGAGGTCGGGACCGTGCTCAACCACGACTTCTCGACCGCAGCCATCCGGGCGCTGGGTCACCAGGTCGAGGACGCGCTGGAGGTCGGGGAGTCGGACATCGTGTGCGCCACCGGCGACCTCTTCGTCACCGACACGGCCGTCCGTGCCGAGCTCGCCAGGCGCGCTCACCTGGTCGACATGGAGGCCTTCGCCGTCGCCTGGGCCGCCCGGGAGGCCGGCGTCCCGGTGCGGATCGTCAAGCACGTCTCCGACAACGCCGACGAGAGCGCCCTCGAGTGGGCCGCCGTCGTCGACCGCTCGGCGCGCGACCTGGGCGCGTGGCTCGCCGCGAACGTGTGACGTGGGCCCCTGTCCGGGCGTGTCGGAGCGACCCGATGCCGCGTCCTACTCGTCGGTAGCCTCACAATTCGGGTGTGGACGCATCGCAATCGGGAGTGGCTGAGCTGCTCCGGTCCCGTCTCGGCGGGAACAGTGGGAACAGAGACGACGGGGCGACCCTGGCCCTCGTGATCGAGGGTGGCGGGATGCGCGGGATGCTGTCGGCGACGATGGCCGCGGTGCTCGCCGACCAGGGCCTGGTGGATGCCGTCGACCTGGTCGTCGGCACCTCTGCCGGCGCCGCCAACGCGACCGCAGTGGCGGCCGGGACGATCGGCGCCTTCAGCGAGTCGTACGCCTCGGTGTTCGCCTCACCCGAATACATCGGCGCCGGGCGGATGCTGCGACGTAAGTCGATGGTGGACACGCGCGGGATCACCGCACGCTCGGCGGAGCTGTTCGAATGGTCGCTCGCGCTGCGCGAGGGGGCACCGAAGTTGGCGGCGGTCGCCACCGACGTGGTCACCGCCAAGGCTGTCCCGCTCACCGACTTCACCGACGCCACCGATCTCGCCGACTCGGTGATCGCCTCGAGCCAGCTGCCTCTGGCCGGCGGCCTTCCGGTGACCGTACGCGGTCGCCGCTGGCTCGACGGCGGGCTGGTCGAAGCCGTTCCGGTCGCCTCGGCGGCGGTGCTCGGAGCTACGCACGCGATCGTGCTGGTGACCCGGCCGTTCGGCACCGCGCCCAGCTACGGCCCGGCGGACCGGGTCATCGAGCGCTACCTGCGCCGGGTCAACCCCGAGCTCGGCGATCTCTACCGGGGCCGTCCGGACCGCTACCGCAGGACGGTCGCGGAGATGAGGGCCGGGAGGTTCGCGGGCGTACACACGCTCACCGTCGCGCCCGACGCCGGCGACCCGATCCCCGGCCGTACGGAGACCGACATCGATCTGCTGCGGGCGGCACGTCAGGCCGCGGCGGACACCGCGACGCGGGTGTTGGGGGAGGCGGGGCTGGTCTGACTCGGTGCGCGGTCGGGATGTTGACCGAGGTACCTCGGTGGGTGGTCGCTGACTTCGTGGAGCTCCACGAAGTGAGTGCGACCTCGCCGAGGTACCTCGGTGGGCGTCGCGTCGGGCTTGCGGTCGGGTGATCGGTGCGCCGTCGGGATGTTGACCGAGGTAGCTCGGTCGGCGGTCACTGACCTCGTGGAACTCGACGAAGTGAGTGCGACCTCGCCGAGGTACCTCGGTGGGCGTCGCGCCGGGCTTGGGCCGGGTGGCCGGGCGCGTCGGGATGTTGACCGAGGTAACTCGGTGGGTAGTCGCTGACTTCGTGGAGCTCCACGAAGTCAGTGCGACCTCACCGAGTTACCTCGGTGAACATCGCGCCCGCCGACGGGCTCGCGATCAGGTGCGCCGGGGCGCCATAGCCGGCCGCCGCGAAGGCCTTGTCGATCGCGCCGCTGACCGCTTCGACGGCGTCGGTGGGGAGGATCGAGACGATCGAGCCGCCGAAACCGCCGCCGGTCATCCGGGCGCCGTCGGCACCGGCGTCGACCGCGGTCGCGACGGCCAGGTCGAGCTCGGGCACGGAGATCTCGAAGTCGTCGCACATCGAGGCGTGCGAGGCGGCGAAGAGGTCACCGATCGCCGCCCAGTCACCGGCACCGAGCGCGGTCACGGTCGGCTCGACGCGGGCGATCTCGGTGACGATGTGGCGGGCCCGGCGGCGGACGACGTCGTCGCCGAGGGTCTCGACCTGGTCCAGGGTGGCCTCGCGGAGCGAGCGCAGCCCGAGGTCGGCGGCGGCCTTCTCGCACTGGGCACGCCGGGACGCGTAGCCGCCGTCGGTGAGCTGGTGCTTGACCCGGGTGTCGGTGACCAGGATGGTGCGCTCGCCCAGGGCCAGCGGGACGTTGCGGTGCTCGCCGGAGCCGAAGTCGATCAGCAGGGCGCCGCCGGCCTCGGCGAAGACCGCGACCGACTGGTCCATCCCGCCGGTCGGGGCGTTGGCGACCTCGGTCTCGGCCCGGATCCCGGCCGCGACGACGGCGCGGCGCAGGTCCTCGTCGAGCGCCCGGCCGGCGACGCCGAGGGCCGCCATCGCGGTGGCGCACTCGACCGAGGCCGACGAGGACAGGCCGGCGCCGAGCGGGACCGACGACTCCAGGTACATGTCCAGGCCGCCGGTCACGAGACCTGCTTCGCGCAGGGTCCACAGCACCCCCGCGACGTACGCCGCCCAGCCCTCGATCTGCGGACCGAGATCGTCGACGTGGCCGGTGAACGGCTCCGGCTCCTGGGCCGAGGCGATCCGGATCACGCCGTCGGTGCGGGCAGCGGCCGCGGCGTAGGTGGCGTGGGGGAGTGCCACCGGGAGCACCAGGCCGGCGTTGTAGTCGGTGTGCTCGCCGATCAGGTTGACCCGACCCGGGGCCCTCCCGACCACGGTGGCCTCGGTGCCGAAGGTGGTGCGCAGCGCCTCGGACGCGCGGGTGGTGAGGTCGGTCGGTTCGAGCATGGTGCAAAGTCTGCCGGGTGCGAGAGGCCCGCGCGGACCCGGGGCTCAGTAGACCGCGATGACGCGCACTGCGGCCGTACGCGCGGTGGCGTCGAAGCCGCGGAGGACGCCGAACACGGCCACTTTGGGAAGCCTCTGCCGACGGCTCAGCTCCGGGAGGAGTTGCGCGAGCGGCCGCGGACGATGCCGATGAAGGTCTGCACGCGCTCGTCGTCGTTCTCGATGAGCCAGGCCAGACCGACGGTGGTGGGCTCGAGTCCGGCCACCGGCCGGGAGACGGCGTCCTTGCGGTGGTGGAGCCGGGCGATCGACATCGGCACGATGGCCACCCCGGTGCCGGCGGCGACCGTCTCGATGGCGTCCTTCTCGTTCATCGGCGGCCACGCCAGCTGGTCGACGCTCGGTGTCCAGCCGCCGCGCTCGGGGATGACCAGCTGCTCCTCGTCGAGGTCGTCGAGGGTCACCTCCTCGAGGAGGGAGAGCACGTGCTCGTGACCCATCACCGCGACCGGCCGCTCATCGTAGAGCGGGATGCAGTGGAGGCCGTCGCGGTCGACCGGGAGGCGTACGAGGCACATGTCGAGCTCGCCCTCGCGCAGCAGCCGCTCCTGTTCCTCCTCGGTGACCGGGATCAGCTCGAGCCGCTCGCGGCTGCGTTCGCGCCAGATCCGGGCCCACTTGTCGGGGGTGGCTCCGGTGACGAAGCCGACGGTGAAGGTCACCCACTCATCCTCCCACCGATGCGGCCAGAATCCCGTGTTGAAGAACACCACGTTCCACTGCGTCGGAAAGTTTCTATCGTGTGACAGTTTTGCTACTGTCGGAGACGTCAGCCGAGACCGGCTGCCGGACGAGGGAGCCGTACCCGGAAGCGCGACAAGACGGCCGTCTGGAGTGGTCATGTCCTGGCTTTTTCTTGTTGTTTCCGGCGTCCTCGAGGCCGTGTGGGCACTCGCCCTGGGACGCACCGAGGGCTTCACGCGAGTGGTCCCGTCGATCGTGTTCGGCGTCGCCCTGATCGGCAGCCTGGTGGGCCTCGCGATGGCCATGCGCACCCTGCCGATCGGCACTGCCTACGCGGTCTGGGTCGGAATCGGCGCCGCCCTCACGGTCGGCTACTCGATGATGGCCGGCGAGGAGTCGATCAGCCCCGTACGCGTCCTGCTGATCGTCGCGCTCGTCGGCTGCGTCGTCGGCCTCAAGCTCACGCACTGACATCACGTGCCGGGTCGAGCCGGGGGACACGTCGTCTGGCGCTTGACTCTTTCGATATGAGTGCGAAACTTTCCCCCTCCAGTGTTATCTATCGTACGACAGAAAAAGGCGATGCCACGGTGTCACAGATCTCGCCGCGTCCGGGTCGCGGCCGTCCACGGTTGCTCCCCGGCAAGATTGCGGCGAACCCCCGAGATCAGATCCTCGCGGCCGCCGCTGAGCTCTTCGTGAGCCGCGGCTACGCCGGCACCACCACGCGCGAGATCGCGGAGGGTGCCGGGCTGAGGCAGGCATCGATCTACTACCACTTCGGCAGCAAGGAGGAGATCCTCGCGGTGCTCCTCGAACGCTCGGTCCAGGACCGGGTCGAGCAGGCCGGGAAGATCGAGGCCGGGATGGGCGCCGTCACCCCCGACGCCGGCCTCTACGCTCTCGCCGTCAGCGACATGAGCGCTCTGGTCGCGATGCCGCACAACATCGGCATGCTCTACCGGCTCCCCGACGTCATCGCCTCACCGGTCTACGACCGCTACAGCCATCTCCGAGGCGACCTGGTCGCCGGCTACGGGCGGGTCGCGCGGCGAGCCGCGGGGGAGCGGGTCTCGCAGAGCAGCACCGAGCCCGGGCTCGGTGAGCTGATCGTCCAGATGGTCGAGAGCGTCGTGAGCCTCCGCCGCGAGGGCCGGGTCGGCAGCACGACGGTCGCCACGATCGCCTCGGCCTGCCTGCGGCTGTGCGGGATCGCCGAGGACGCGATCGACCACGCGCGCGAGACGGCGCTCGACGCGCTCGCGCGCGCCTGACCGGAGCCGAGCCGACCGAGGCCGACCGAGGCCGACCGAGGCCGGCTGGTCTCAGTGCATCCCGGGCTCGTGGGCCAGGTGGGTCTCGGGCTCGAGCTGGAAGGTGGAGTGCTCGACGTCGAAGTGGCCGGCCAGACAGGCCTGCACCCGGTCGAGGACCTGCGGTGCGCTGCCATCGAGGAAACATTCCGGGCGCAAGGTCAGGTGGGCCGAGACCGCCGGCAGGCCGGAGGTCACGGTCCAGGCGTGCAGGTCGTGCACCTCGACCACGTCGTCGACCTCGAGCAGATGCCGGCGCAGGTCCTCGACGTCGACCTCGGCCGGCGCGCCCTCGAGCAGGATCCGGCCGCTGTCGCGGAGCAGGCAGACACCGGCGTACGTCATCAGGGCGACGACCACGAGGGAGGCCACCGGGTCGGCGCGGGTCCAGCCGGTGAGCAGGATGACGACCGCGGCGACGAGGGTGCCGATGAAGCCGTAGAGGTCGGAGAGCACGTGCTGGTAGGCGCCCTCGACGTTGAGGGAGGTGCGGTTGGCGCGTGCCATCAGGGCGGCCGCGACGACGTTGACGGCACAGCCGATGAGGGCGACGACGAGCATCGGCCATCCCTCGACGTCCGGCGGGTCGATCAGCCGCCGGACCGCCTCCACCGCCACGACCGCGGCGAAGACGAGCAGGGTGATCCCGTTGACCGCGGCGGAGAGGATCTCCGCGCGCTTCCAGCCGTAGGTCCACTGCCCGTGCGCCGGCCGCGCGGCCAGCCGCATCGCCCACAGCGCCGCCGCGATCGCACCGACGTCGGTGAGCATGTGGCCGGCGTCGGCGAGCAGGGCGAGCGAGTCGGCGAGGATCGCGACCGCCACCTCGCCGAGCAGGAACACGCCCAAGAGCGTCATCGCGGCGATCAGGTAGCGCCGGTCCGCCGCGGGTGAGATGGGGTCGTGATCGTGGCCCATGTCAATCGATCCTAGGCCGGAAATCCGGTTCTCGGCTGCGCCGTCCCATGGCAGGGTGAACGGCATGTCGCTCGCCGAGAACTTCCTGTCGCTGCACATGCCCGGCCGTCCGCTGCTGATGCCCAACGCCTGGGACGCGGGCTCGGCCAGGCTCCTGGCCTCGCTGGGCTTCTCGGCGCTGGCCACGACGAGCAGCGGGTACGCAGCGACCCTGGGCCGCCTCGACGGCCACGTCACCCGGGACGAGGTCATCGCGCACGCCGCCGCGCTCGTCGAGGCGGTCGAGGTGCCTGTCTCGGCCGACCTGGAAGCCGGCTT
Organism: Nocardioides sp. CCNWLW239; assembly: GCF_037137035.1. Lineage (NCBI taxonomy): Bacteria > Bacillati > Actinomycetota > Actinomycetes > Propionibacteriales > Nocardioidaceae > Nocardioides > Nocardioides sp. CCNWLW239. The sequence goes on from NZ_JBBBNW010000003.1 coordinate 470,256, forward strand.
CGCGGCCACCACCGCCGAGGTCGAGGAGACCTTCCGGCTCGCTGTCGGCACCGGGCTGGCGGGTGGCTCGATCGAGGACTACGCCGGGATCGAGAAGGACACGATCTACTCCGTCGAGGAGGCCGCCGAGCGGGTCGCGGCCGCGGCCGGAGCCGCCGGCGACGGGTTCGTCCTCACCGCCCGCGCCGAGAACCACATCCGCGGCCGCGACGATCTCGACGACACGATCGCACGCCTCCAGGCCTATCAGGAGGCCGGCGCCGATGTGCTCTTCGCGCCGGGCGTCGTCGCCATGGAGGACGTACGCCGCCTGGTCGGCTCCGTCGACCGCCCGGTCAACGTCCTGCTGCTCCCGGGTGGTCCCTCGGTCCCGGAGCTGGCCGAGGCCGGTGCGGCGCGCATCTCGGTCGGGGGTGCCTTCGCCTTCGCGGCTCTCGGTGCGGTCAAGCGTGCCGCAGAGGAGCTGCTGGGCGCCGGGACGACCGGCTACACCGAGCTGGCCGCCGAGGGTGCTGCGGCGTTTCGCAACGCTGGTTGACTGGGACAGTGACCGATGAGCTGAAGGTCGTGCGCGCGGGGTTCGCGCCGATCAAGGGGACCAGGCACCTGGCCTACGAACGGGTGGAGCTCGACGCCCGGGGCGCCGTCGGCGACCGCGGGCTCGCCCTGGTGTCGGTGGACCCCGAGGAGCCGGCCCGCGGGAGGGTGCTGCGGACCGTCCAGAACCCGTCGCTGGTGGCCGTGCGGGCCGAGCTCGCGGGCGACCGGCTCGACGTGGAGCTGCCCGACGGCGAGACCGCCTCGGCGGAGCCCGTGTCGACGGGCGAGAGGATCACCTGCGACTACTGGGGCCGCGAGGTCGAGCTGGAGCTGGTCGAGGGGCCTCACTCCGACCTGTTCTCGAGGTGGCTCGGCCGACCGGTGCGGCTGGCACGTGCCGGCCGCGGAGACGTCGTCTTCGCCGGGTCGGTCTCGGTGGTGACCACGGGCTCGCTGCGCGACCTCGCCGCGCGGTCCGGCGTCGAGGTCCTGGACGCGGCTCGGTTCCGGCCGACCCTGGTGGTCGACACCGACGAGCCCTACGCCGAGGACACCTGGCTCGGCCGGGAGGTCCGGGTCGGTCGGGCGACGCTCCGGATCGGCGCACCCATCCCGCGCTGCGCCGTCATCGACCTCCATCCGGAGACGGGGGAGCGCGACGTACGCCTGCTGAAGGGGCTCGCCGCCCATCGCCCGCTCAACCGTGCCGGCGAGCCGGCGTTCGGGGTCTTCGCCGAGGTCGTCCGGCAGGGGATCGTCGGCTGAGCGGGATAATGACCGGTTGAAGGCAGGCATCCGCCGGTGCGGCCTGGGTGCGGTGCGTACGCTCCAGATGTGGATATGCAATCGCTGCTGTCGCGCGACTCCGTGAAGGTCGCCCTCGTCGTCAACGCGGGCTCCCGCCGGGGAGAGGACGCGCTGGAATCCTTGGAGGAGAAGTTTCGGTCCGTCGGGATCGAGGATGTCCGCTCCTACGCAGTCCACTCGGGGGAGGAGCTCGAGGCCGCGCTGGACGAGGTGGCCGCCGGGAAGCCGGACCTGTTGGTCATCGGCGGCGGTGACGGATCGGTGAGTGCCGCCGCCGGCCGCGTCGCCCACACCGATGTCGTACTCGCCGTCATCCCGCTCGGCACCGCCAACGACTTCGCCCGCACGCTCGAGATGGAACTCGAGCCGGAGGCTGCGATCGAGCAGCTGCTCGAGGGCAAGGTCATCAACGTCGATGTCGGCAGGGCAAACGGCCACGCCTATCTCAACGTGGCTTCCTTCGGTCTCTCCGTCGCGGTGACCGAGGCGCTGAGCCCGGGGATGAAGAAGTTGATCGGGCCTGCGGCCTACCCGGTCGCAACGCTGAAGGCCTACCGCGATCACACCCCCTTCACCGCACGCCTGGAGTTCCCGGAGGGCGACCACGAGACGGTCGAGTTCGAGGATCTGCTCCAGGTCGCCGTCGGCAACGGCCGCCACTACGGCGGCGGCAACACCGTCTCGCCCAACGCCTCGGTCGACGACGACCTCCTCGACGTCTACGCGATCGTGCGAGGAAAGCTGAGCGACCACGTCTCCATCGCCCGCCTGCTGAAGAGCGGCCACTTCGTCGAGCACGAGCAGGTGCACCACGCCACCACCCGCGCGGTGCGGATCACGACCGAGGAGCCGATGCCCATCAACCTCGACGGAGAGATCCTCACCGAGACGCCGGCCGACTTCACGCTCGAGAGCAACGCCATCCACGTCGCCGTGCCGATGCGCAGTCGCGCCGGCCGTCTCGACGGCCCGCCGCCGGACGCCAGCGACGAGCGGACCGAGGCGTAGACCGGACCCTAGGGTCGCCCGGCCCTCGGCACGTCGACCCGAATGGCCAGCAACCGGGCCTCGGTGTTGGCCTTGCGCGGCTCCTCGAAGAAGTCGGGCGCGGCACAGGCGTACAACGTCCTCCCGTCGCTGCCGCCCAGCATGCACGCGAAGACGCCGCCGCCCACCTCGATCTGCTCGAGGATCTCGCCGCCCTCGGCGACCCTGACCAGCCGCCCGAAGATCGCGTCAGCGGTCCACACCGCCCCCTCGGCGTCCAGGCAGCAGCCGTCGGGGGCCAGGACGGCGTCACCCATCGCCTCCGCGAACACGGTGTGCGTGGTGAGCTCGCCGAACTTCGCCCAGATGCGCCGGTTGGTCAGCGACCCGTCCGCGGCGATGTCGAACGCGCTGATCCGGTTGCCGCAGGTCTCGTCGACGATGAGCGTGCCATCGTCGGTGATCACGCTGCCGTTGGGGAACCACAGGTCGTCGGCGACCTCGGCCACCGTCCCGTTCGGGTCGACCCGCAGCAGCACGGTCGGCGCCACGTCGGCGCCGGCCATGATGTCGAAGCCGAAGTTCCCCACGTACGCCCGGCCCTGCTCGTCCACCACCATGTCGTTGAGGTGGTGGACGACATGGCCGCTGAGGTCGGCATGGGTGACCAGCGATCCGTCGGACTCGCGGCGCAGGATCCGCCGGTCGTTCATCGAGACGACCAGGAGGTGGCCGTCGGGGAGCCAGCCCAGCCCGGAGGGCTGACCCGGCACCTCGGCCTCCACGGTGAGGTCCGACCCGTCCTCGCGGGCCGAGTAGACCTTGTAGGAGTAGAAGTCCACGAACCAGATCCGGTCCTGGTGCCACCGCGGGCACTCCAGGTAGTGCAGGTCCGTCACGATGGTGTTGATCTCTCGGGCCATGCTGGGCTCCTCCGGTCGACGGTGACAGGTCTCCCGAACACCCTGGCCTTTCCGGCCCGGTTTTGTCTCGGCGAACGAAAATTCGTTTCGGCCTGAGCCGGAGACTCACTCCTCCAGCCGCCAGGCCGCCTTCAGGGAGAGCTGGCCGCCGGTCTGGAGCAGGGCCCGGCTGTAGAGCCGCTCGGCGAGGCGTACGAGCGCGACCCCGAAGGCGAGCAGCAGGACCACGGCGATGATCGGCTCCCACCACGCGGCAGTGCCGTCGACCAGGCGCATCGGCATCAGGACCGCCGACAGGGGCGGGATGTAGGAACCGATCACCTCGCCCGTGCCGTCGAGGTAGAGGGCGCCGAAGAACATCACCATGAGCAGCATCGTGATCGGGGTGGAGGAGGACTGCAGGTCCTCGGTGCGTGAGGCGAGCGCGCCGGCGACCGCCCACAGCGTGGAGAGCACCACGAACCCGATCAGGAAGAAGACCACGAACCAGCCGATCGCGCCCGAGAGCGCCGGTAGCGCGAAGCTGAAGTCGGTCAGGCTCAGCCCGATCAGTCCGACGGCCACGTAGATGAGCATCTGCCCGACGGCGATGACGGCGTTGCCGATGATCTTGCCGGCGAGCAGCTCGCGCAGCGGCACGGCAGCGGCGATCATCTCCACGATCCGCGACTGCTTCTCCTCCACGACGCTGTTGGCCAGCGTCATGCCGAACATGATCGAGGCGAAGTAGAAGACGATCGCGAGGGCATAGCCGACGATCCACCGAATGGCGCTCAGCTCGCTGTCACCCTCGATCTGGTCGAACGTGACCTGCGATCCCGCGGTGAGCTCGTCCGCCGAGCTGCCGGCCGCCTGAGCGTTGCCGGCGAGGACGATCTCCTGGATCGCCTGGTCGACCACGTCGCGCAGGTCGGAGTCGGCCTCGTCGAGGCTGACCAGGGTCCACCCGTCCGAGGTCTCCCGCAGGTACGCGTCGACCTGCTCCTCCTCCAGCGCCTGCCGGGCGGCGTCATCGTCGGCGACCTCGACCGGCTCGACGCTCACCTTCTCGTCGATGTCACCGGCCCGCCCGGCGATGCCCTCGATCATCGCCTGCGAGGCCGAGGAGGAGTAGGCGAGATCGTAGGTCTTCTCCCGGCTCTCGCTCCAGGCGGTGAAGCCGAGCACGCCCACGATCACCGCGAGCATGACGGCGGTGCCGATCAGGGTGGACTTGTCGGTGGCGCGGACCGTGATCTCGCGGCGGGCCACGATCTGCCACACGGGCTGGCTCTGGGGCTTGCGAGTCGTCACGCGGTGACCTCCCGGTAGATCTCGGACAGGCGGGGTACGACGCGGTGGAAGTCGAGCACGCTGCCGCGGGAGGTGGCCTCGACGAGCAGCTTCTGCTCGGCGCCGGGGGAGACGACCTCGATCTCGGCCTCGGGGCCGGCGACGTCGCGGACGTGGAGGCCCGGCAGGTCGCGTACCCAGCCGGCGTCGCCGTCGAGCACGAGCCGATAGCGGAGCGCGGCGTCGGCGCGCAGCTCCTCACCCGTCCCCTGGGTGACCACACGGCCACGGGCCATCACGACGAGCCGGTCGCACAGCCGGTCGACGAGGTCGAGCTGGTGAGACGAGAACACAACGGGTACGCCGTCGCGGGCGTGCTCGCGCAGCAGGTCGGCCATCGCGTCGATGGCGTCGGGATCGAGACCGGAGAAGGGCTCGTCGAGAATCAGCGCCATCGGCGCGGGGACGAGGGCGGCGATGATCTGGACGCGCTGCTGGTTGCCGAGGGAGAGCTTCTCCAGCGGGTCCTTCGTGCGCGCGCCGAGGCCGAAGCGCTCGAGCAGGGCCGTGATCTCCTGGCGTGCGTCGGCGGTGGACATGCCGCGGAGCCGAGCCAGGTAGACCAACTGGTCCAGGATCGGCTGCTTCGGGTAGAGACCGCGCTCCTCCGGCATGTAGCCGAACCGGCGCCGGTCCTCACGGGTGACCTGGTGGCCCTGCCAGGAGACCGTGCCGGCGTGCGCGGCCAGCACCCCCATGATCATCCTCATGGTGGTGGTCTTGCCGGCACCGTTGCCGCCCACGAACCCGGTGAGACCACCGGAGGGGACCGGGAAGGACACGTCGTCGACGGCGACCATGTCGCCGAAGCGGCGGGTCAACCCGCTGACCTCGAGCATCGAAACTCCTCTACGTCGGAAACGAACAGGGCCCACGCTATTTCAGTGCAGCGCCCCTCGGATCCGTCGCGAGGATGAACCCGTCCTCACCCGTTGGGCGGGCCCGCGGGCAGCAGCCCGTGACGGTGGATGAAGACGACGGTCTGCACCCGGTCGCGCAGCTGCAGCTTGGCCAGGCACGCCGAGACATGGGTCTTCACGGTCGCCTCGGTCAGGAAGAGCCGGCGGGCGATCTCGTTGTTGCTCAGTCCCTCGCCGATGAGCAGCAGCACCTCGTGCTCACGGGCGGTGAGCAGGTCGAGCTCCTTGGGCGGCTTCGGCTGCGGCGCCGAGGGCGCGTTGTCCCTGGTCACCCGCCCGATCACGCGCATCGTGACCTCCGGCGCGAGCAGCGCGTGGCCGTCGGCCGCGGCCCGCACCGCCTCGGCCAGCGAGTCGGGGTCGGCGTTCTTGAGCAGGAACCCGCTCGCCCCGGCGGCGAGCGCATCGAAGAGGTAGTCGTCGCGGTCGAAGGTGGTCAGGATGATCACCTTGGCGTGCCCCTCGGCCACCACCGTACGCGTCGCCTCGATCCCGTCGGTGCCGGGCATCTGCACGTCCATCAGCACCACGTCGGGCCGCAGGTCGCGGGCTTTGGCGATCGCATCGGCGCCGTCGGAGGCCTCGCCGACCACCTCGATGTCGTCCTCCATCGAGAGGATGAGCCGGAAGCCTGAGCGGACCAGCTGTTGGTCGTCGGCGATCAGCACGCGGATCATCGGCTCGCTCCCGTCGTCACCCGGACGGGAGAGTCGAGCGGGAACCGCACCCGCACCCGGAACCCCTGCACGGCCCTCGGCCCGATGTCGACCTCCGCCTTCCGCACGGCCGCTCGTTCGCGTACGCCGAGCAGGCCCAGCCCGCTGCCCGAGGTGCCGTGCCGCGGGCGGCCGTTGTCGGTGATCTCCACCTCGGCGTACGGCGCGGCCGCGGTCCGGTCGACCCGGAGGACGACCTGGGCGCGGTCGGCGGTGGAGTGGCGGCGTACGTTGGCCAGCGCCTCCTGGACGATCCGGTAGACCGAGTGCGCCAGCGGGGCCGGCAGCTCCTCGACGGGCCCGACCGCCTCGTAGTCGACCCGCAACCCACTCTCGCGCACCTCGTCCAGAAGCGCGGGCAGGTCCGTCAGGCGCGGCTCCGGATGGCGTACGTCGGTCCCAGCCGTGTCTGCGTCACCGGCCGGGTCGCGCAGGGTGCCGAGCAGAGAGCGCATCTGGGTGACGGCTTCTCGCGCGGAGTCCTCGACGTTGCCGAGCGCCTCGGCGGCGCCGGTGATGTCCTCGGGGCGGCCGCGTTCGAGCAGCTTGCGGCCGGCGGCGGCCTGGACGCCGACGACCGCCACATGGTGGGCGACGACGTCGTGCAGCTCGCGGGCGATGCGCAGGCGCTCGTCGATGACGGCGCGGCGCTGGAGCTGCTCGGACTGAGCCGCGATGGTCGCGGCCTGCTCGGCGAGCTCGGCCTTCTGCCGTGCCCCGCGCCAGGCGACCTGGCCGCCGACGATCGCGCCGGCGAAGTAGAGCAGGTTCATCAAGGTGGTGAGCAGCACGTAGGCGGTCACCGGGCCGACGAGCTCGGAGCCTTCCGCATCGGCGGTCGCCTCGCGGATCTCGTCGATGCCGCTGCCGACCGCGAACTGCCAGGAGAGCCAGGCGAACATGAACAGGGTGATCAGCCCCATCACGACGACCATGTCCCGCCGCCGTCGTGCCCAGGCCGCACCCGCGAAGAAGGCGACGAAGTAGATGATCTGCATGGGCAGCAGGCCCATCACGGTCGGCAGCCACACCCCGGTCACGAACATGTGGAGCCCGGCCAGGAGCGCGATCGTGAGCGGGAAGCGCCGTCGGAAGACGAGCAGCGCCGCACCGATGAACACTGCCGTCCACTCGACCCAGGTCGGCGCGTCACTGGAGTCGAGCGTGCCGACCCCGCGGATCAGCTCCAGCGTGACCAGGCTCGCGACCAGCACCACCGCGCCGACCAGCCAGTCGCCCAGCGTGATCGAGCCCTCGCGCTCCCAGTCGTCGTCGGTCGCGAAGAAGGTCGCCAGCCGGCCGGGGGAGCCGGCGCTGTCATGCACAGTCACCCGGTCACCCTAGTTGCCGGACCGGGCGCGGTCCTCAGCCTGGAGTCGGAGATCGGGCAGATGGCTGGCGGGGTAGTCCGGGAGCGAACTGCCTGAATACCGGCCGGTAATAGGCAGGTGGCTACCGGACTACCCGTTTGTCAGCGGGAGCCGGCGGAGCGCTGGCGCTTGCGGGCGCGCGAGCCGGGACGGCTCTTCCGGTTGCCGGTGCCCTCGCCGGCGGGGCGGCGGGGAGGCTGGGTGACGACCGGGACGAACGGGCCGGGGTGGTTGCGCTCGCCCGGAGCCAGCTCGACGAGGATCGGGTGGCTGGGGCCGTCGAGCCGCGTGGTGGTCGGCTTGATGCCGGCTGCGCGGGTCAGGGTGCGTACGTCCTTGACCTGGTCGGGCAGCATCAGGGTCACGACGGTGCCGGAGGCACCCGCACGGGCCGTGCGGCCGGAGCGGTGCAGGTAGGCCTTGTGCTCGGCGGGCGGGTCGGCGTGGACGACGAGGGTGACGTCGTCGACGTGGATGCCGCGGGCAGCGATGTCGGTGGCCACGAGGGTGGTCGCCCGACCGGAGTGGAAGGCCTCCAGGTTGCGTACGCGGGCGTTCTGGGAGAGGTCGCCGTGGAGCTCGACGGCCGGGATGCCGGCGCGGCCGAGCTGACGGGCAACGCCCTTGGCGCCGTGCTTGGTGCGGGTGAACACGACGGTGCGGCCCGGGGCGGCGGCCAGGTCGGCGAGCACCGGGATGCGGTGCTCGCGGGCGGAGAGGTGGAGCACGTGGTGCTCCATCTCGGCCACCGGCGACTGCGCGGAGTCGGCCTCGTGGACGACCGGCTGCTGGAGGAACTGCTTGACCAGCACGTTGACACCCTTGTCGAGCGTCGCGCTGAACAGGAGGCGCTGGCTGCCCTTCGGCGTCATCGTCAGGAGCCTGCGCACGGCGGGCAGGAAGCCGAGGTCGGCCATGTGGTCGGCCTCGTCCAGGACGGTGACCTCGATCGAGGACAGGTCGGCGTGCCGCTGCGCGATCAGGTCCTCGAGCCGGCCGGGGCAGGCGAGGACGACGTCGGCACCCTTGCGCAGGCCGATGACCTGCGGGTTCTGGCCGACACCACCGAAGACGGTCTGCACGCTCAGGCCGGCTTCCGCGGCGAGCGGACGCAGCGACTCCTCGATCTGGCGGACCAGCTCACGGGTCGGCGCGAGCACGAGCGCACGCGGCTTGCCCGACTTCGCCGTGGGACCGCCCGAGAGGCGGGCGACCAGCGGGATCAGGAAGGCGTACGTCTTGCCCGACCCGGTCCGCCCACGGCCGAGCACATCGCGGCCGGCGAGCGAGTCCGGCAGCGTCGCGGCCTGGATCGGAGTGGGAGTGGTGATGCCGTGGTGGTCGAGGACGGCGGTGAGGTCTGCGGGCACGCCGAGCGCGCGGAAGCTCTGCTGAGACAAGGGGAAGTCAACTTTTCAAGCGAGGTGTCTCGCCATAATGAGTGACCGAGTCCGAGATTCGGCGAGAGCGGCCGGGGGCAAGACCGGAACGGGCCGCTGTTGCGATAGATACTACGGGTAGGTGACCTGTGGACCACCATCCTGGGAGCGTGGGGTCGGTCACGCCCAGGGATCGACGAGGATCTTCGCGTGCGTCTCCGGGTCGGCCAGGTCCGAGAACGCCTGGGCGACACCGTCGAGACCGACGGTTCCGGTGTGCAGCGGCGACGGGTCGACCTTCCCGCCGGCGATCAGCTCCAGCGTGCGCGCGAACTCCGCGGGGTCGTAGCCGAACACGAACCTCAGGTCGATCTCCTTGTGGATCGCGATCGCCGGCCGGATCGTGTCCGGCTCCATGCACACCCCGACCACGACCACCCGGGTGTGCAGCGGCGCGGCCGTCATGATCTGCTCGAGCATCCCGGGCACCCCGACGCACTCGAAGACCACGGGGCCGGCCGGCGACTGCCCAAGACGGTCGGCGTTGAGCAGCACCGTCTCCCAGGGCAGCAGCGGGATCCGGCGCACGACCTGCATCGCGTCGATCCCGAACCCGAGGTAGTCGGTCAGCGACTTCACCGGGCCGCGCTGCTTGTAGGCGTCCCACGGCGAGGACTCGCGCGGGTCGACGACCACGTCGGCGCCGCACTGCACCGCCAGCGCGCGGCGTGCGGGGGAGAGGTCGGAGGCGACCACCGTCTTCACGCCCTGCGCCTTGAGCATGAGGATGACGGCCAGTCCGATCGGGCCGCAGCCGATGACCACGGCCGGGCGACGTGCGGAGACCGCTCCGCGGCGTACGGCATGGAAGGCGACGGCCAGCGGCTCGGTGAAGACCGCGCGGTCGGGCTCGACGTCGTCGGGCACCGGGAAGGTGAACGCCTCCTGGACGACCGTGTACTCCGCGAAGCCGCCGGGGGAGTCGACGTCGAAGCCGACCATGTGGATCGCCCCGTCCGTACGCAGCACCGGCAGCGCCGTCACCGCGGTCCCCGGCGCCCAGCGGCCCCGGGTCTCCGGGCCGTAGGACACCACCGAACCCAGGATCTCGTGACCCAGCACGATCTCCTGGTCCGAGGTCATCGCGGTGGTGTAGCCGATCTCGGTGACGACCTCGTTGAGCTCCTCGCAGTGCTCGCGCACGTGCAGGTCGGAGCCGCAGATCCCGGCGCGCAGCACCTTGATCAGCACTTGCCCCGGCCCGGGCTCCGGACGCGGCACCGACCGCACCGAGAACTCGCCGTCATGGACCACGGTTGCGCGCATCTGAGTCATCGGGGCCGACGCTACCTCACCCCGTCGGCCTCGATCCGGAGCCGATCCGGTGCAGGTGAGCGGTGAACGAGTGCTGGTGGTCGACACGCGGCAGGCGCAACGTCGTGCCGGTGACCAGGTGCAGGGTGACGTCGATGCGCGGGTTGGCCTTGCGCTCGTCGATCACACCGGTGTCGATGCTGGTCACGTCCTCCCAGAGGACGACGTCGGTGTGGCGGGCGTACTCCAGGACGATTCCGCCGTCGTAGAGCCCGAGGTCCACCGCGACCGGGCGCTGCAGCCCGAGCCAGGTCAGCCGGAACCCGGTGATGAGCCCGGTCAGCGCGACCAGGCAGCCGCCGATCATGATCACGGTCGGCAGGTGTGGCCGGGTGGCGATCCAGGCGCCGAACCCGATGAGCGCCGGCCCGACGACGAGCCCGACGGGCACCAGCCACGCCCGGCCGTGCGCCGGATGGGTGCTCAGCCGGATGCCGAGATCCTCGGTGAGCGCCTCCTCGCCCGGCGTACGCAGCCACGCCCGCCGCGTCGGCAGCACCACCAGCCCGAGCACGGTGAGCGCGATCCCGCCCCAGAGCACCGGGTCGAGCCCCATCCCGATGATGCGGGCCGGCCACGGGTTGATCGCATGCTCCCCATAGGCGTCGGAGCCGACGACCCACATCCGGAAGGTCGCCTTCGACGGGTCGGGGTCGCGGCCGATGTCGCGCAGGGTGCCGTGGATGCTCCCGGTGACCTGCTCGCCCTCGACCCGCCACCGGCCCTGGCAGGAGAGGATCTCGCCGGTGCCGCCGTCGAACTCGCACCGCTCCACCACGCTCACCTCCGCCCACTGCCCACTGTTCCAACGGTCGGCGGCCCGCTGCGCCACGACGGTGGCGGGGAGGAACATCGCCAGCGCGCCGAGGCCGAGGGTGATGAGCGCGACGGCGACCGACGTACGCCGTTTCAGCCGGACGATCCGGCGGGAGGGATCGATGAGACGGGACTTGGGGCCGGTGGTGGGGGTCACGAGCTCTTTCGGAGGCGGTGGACGATCGAGTGCAAAGCCTATCGGGGTATGCCAGATCCGCCTCACCGGGCGGTCAGCAGGCTACGCACGATGACTCCGGCCGTGTCCGCCCCGGAAGCGCCGCCGGTGACCAGCGCGGCCACCGCGACCCGATCGTCGTACGCCGTGAGCCAGCCGTTGGCGTGGTCGGCCTCCTCCGCGGTGCCGGTCTTGGCACCGACACCGGGAAGGTCGCCCAGGCGCTCCGCGGCGGTGCCGCTGGTGGCGGCGGTCCGCATCAGGTCGCGGAGCCAGCCGGCGGTCTGCGGGGTGATCGGCCGCGGCGCCGGCACCTGCCGGGTGCCGGGCAGGATGATCGGCTGATGGAACTCGCCGGCGCGTACGGTCGCGGCCACCGACGCCAGGAAGAGCGGCGTGGCGGTGACCTTGCCCTGCCCGATGAACTGGGCCGCCTGGTCGCCGCCGGTCACCTCGGGCGGGATGCTCGGGTCGCGGGTGCCGATGCCTCCGCCGATCGACCACGAGCCCATCCCGAAGACCTCGGTCGCCTCGCGGTGCAACGCGGAGGCGTCCCCGTCGTTGACGAGGTGGTTGAACCCGTCCTTGATGAAGGCGGTGTTGCACGAGACCCGGAACGCCTCGGCGAGGGTCATCGACTCGTCAGGCCGCACGCCGTCGTCGTTCCCGAACGTCTGCCCGCGCGCCAGCACCGAGGCCGGGCAGGGTGCTGAGCTAGCCGGGGTGAGCCCCGCGAGGTCGAAGAGCGCGGCGGCGCTGATGATCTTCATCGTCGACCCCGGCGCCTTGACCGCGTTGATCGCGATGTTGCCCTCCGACCCGGAGTAGGCGATGGCCAGGATGTGGCCGGTCTCCGGGTCGAGAGCCACCACGCCGGCGCTGTCGCCGCCGCGCGCGGGGTTGCGGACAGCCTGCTCGGCCGCCTGCTGGAGGCGCGGGTCGATGGTGGTCCGGACGGTCGGGCTGCGTTCCTCCGTGAACACGTGCAGCGTCTTCAACGGCCCTTCGACACCGTCGACCCGGATCCCGCGGGCCGGGCGGCCGTTGTCGGCGTCCGAGTGGTCCCGGATCGTGGCCGCGATGTCGTTCATCGAGGCGTACGTCCTCAGGTCGGTCTTCCCGTCCGCCGCGGTGACCTTGACGGCACTCTCCTCGCCCGGCAGGTCTCCGGCGACCAGGCCCTCTGCGGCAGGGTCGGCGAGGGCCGGGTGGAGGACGGCGTGGGACCAGCGTACGGCCGCATCGCCCTCGCGATCCTGGACGACGTCGAGAGACCCGTCGTAGCTCCAGGGGCCCTCCTCGAGCTTCGTCGTCACGTGGAAGGTGACCTCGGTGGCGGACTCAGTGGTGGAGCCGACCGCGACCTCGTCGAACGCGATCGTGACCACGCCGATCCCATCGGCGTGTGCTCGAAGGGCGTCGGCCGCCGAGGCCGGTGCGTCGGTGAGTGCGCCCGCCTCCTGATAGTGCCCGGCAGTCCAGGAGTCGAGGAACTCCCGCGCGGTCGCGTTCGCGACCTCCCGCGAGGGGGCGGTCTCCGCGGCGTCGTCGGCGTCGTAGACCCCGTCGGGGCTGCCCGGTCGTAGGACGAGGTAGAACCCGATCCCGATCAGAACCAGGAGCACGAGACCGCCGAGGACGAAGCCGAGCGACGCCCGCCGCTTCGGCTCGGCGGGATCGTAGGCATCCATCGACTCGAAGAACATGGGCGAAACCTAGTGATGGAGCCGCTTCGGGCAGGCGTGAACGGGAAGACTGTTACTCGTGGTCCTCGAGATCGCGGAGGTGGCGGATCGGGCTGAACCAGACGATGACAGGACCGGCCAGGCACACGACGGCGACGGCGAACAGAACCTCCCGGGTCCCGAACGCCTCGGCGGCGGCACCGGCCAGCAGGCCACCGACCGGGATGGCGCCCCAGGAGACGAACCGCACGGTCGCCATCACCCGGGAGAGCATCTCGGGTGGGCTGGCGACCTGACGATAGGTGCGTGTCACCACGCTGCCGGGCACGACGGAGGCGGCGAAGAGCAGGTTGCCGATGGCGAAGCACGCCCAGCCCCAGTGGCCGCTGCCGATCGGGATCAGGAGGGAGGTGAGGAAGCCGACGACGCCGTCGGCCAGCACGATCCGGGCGGACCCGAACCGTCTGACCAGCCACGGGGTCGCCGCGGCGGCCATGAGCGCACCGACGCCCTCGAAGGCGAGCAGCAGGCCGACGACCGCCGGCGGGGCATCCAGCTCACGCACCAGATAGACCGTGAACAGGGCGAGCTGGGCGCCGCAGACCAGATTGATCGAGGTCGCCCACCACATCGCCGGACCCATCACCGGATGCCGGGTCACGAACCGCCAGCCCTCGGCGATCTGGGCCCGGATCGTCCCGGTCGTGGCGGCGGGCTGGCGCCGCTCGGGCAGCTGCCGGAGGAGGATCGCGGAGACCAGATAGCTCACGGCGTCGGTCAGCAGGGCGGTCGCGGGCCCGAACAGCTGCACCAGCGCGCCGCCCAGAGACGGTCCCCCGAGATCGGTGACCGCGTGCGTGCCCGACATCAGCGAGTTGCGCGAGGTGAGCTGCTCGCGCGGAACCACCGACGGCAGGAAGGTGGTGTTCGCGGCGAAGAAGAGCACCTCGGCGGCGTTGAGCAGCAGCGCCACCACGACGAGATGGGTGAAGCCGAGATGGCCGGTCCACCATGCCAGCGGCACCGTGACGAGCGCGCCCGCCCGGATCAGGTCGCACCAGATCTGCAGCCCGCGCAGCGGCAGCCGCCCGACGATCGGCCCTGCCGGCAGGCCCAGCACGATCCAGGCGGTGTACGTGGCGGCCGCGAGCACCCCGGTCTGCAGCGGCCCGGCGTCAAGGGCGGTGACGGCGACCAGCGGCAGCGCGATCTTGGTGACCGCGCTGCCCATCCCGCTGGTCGCGCTGGCGCCCCAGAACAGCCAGAACTGGCGTACGCCCGACGCGGCGGTCGCGTCCGGGCTGCTCGTCCGGGTGTCGGTCACAGTCGCTCCTTCGAGTGAGTTCCAAAATGAAACTGACCAGCGTAGTGTGGCAGGTCCCGGAGTCGCGAGGCAACGGGATACCGACGAGACGACAAGATGGCCACATGCGACGTGAGGATCTGAGCGACGCGGACTGCGGGATCGCGCAGGCGCTCGGCGTGATCGGTGACTGGCAGAGCCTGCTGGTCGTCCGTGAGGCTGCCGCGGGTGTCACCCGTTTCGAGGGTTTCCACCGCGCGCTCGGCCTCAGCAGGCGTGCCCTGGCTGAGCGGCTGGCGGCTCTGGTCGCAGACGGTGTGCTGGCGAAGATCGCCTACTCCGAGCGTCCGCCCCGGCACGACTACCGGCTCACCGCACGCGGCGAGGCGCTGCTGCCGGTGCTGGTCGCGCTCCAGGAGTGGGGCACCCAGCACCTGCTCGGCGACGGTGAGCTCACCGGCGACCCGCTGGGCGCCGAGCTCCAGAGGGTCCACGCCCTGGTGGGCACCCGAGTCCCCGAGCTCGCCCTCACCGCCCACGACGGATCCGAGGTGTCGTTGTGGGTGCCGGGGGAGTGGACGGTCGTGTTCGCGTTCCCCGGCGCGTACGCGCCCGAGTCGCACGGATATCCGCCGGGCTGGAGCGACATCCCCGGCACCCGGGGGTGCACGCTGGAGTGCCGGACGTACGCGGCCCGTCACGATGATCTCGGAGGTGGACGAGTCCTCGGCGTGAGCACCCAGCGCCCCGACCAGCTCGCCGCGTTCCACGAATGGGCGGACCTGCCGTACCCGCTGCTCTCCGACGCCGACGGCCGCGCCGCTTCGGCGCTGCGGCTGCCCGTGTTCCGCGCGGGCGGCAGCGACCGGCTCAAACGTACGACCCTGCTCGTCGACCCCGAAGGGATCGTCGCTCACGTGCAGGCGCCGGTCACCGACCCTGCTGGTTCCGTGGACGAGATGGTCGAGGTCGTCGCCCGGGCGCGACGAGGTGGATGACCGTCGAACCGTGCACCGATGGCGACCGGACGTTGACACCGGTCGGGTGCCCCGGCCTGGCAAGGATGACGAGGGATCCTGCTGTGTCGGTAGATGCCCGATCTCCTCGTTGCTGCCGTCCGGATGGCATGCGTGTTCGGGCTCGTGCTGCCGGACGAAGGGGCCGCACTATCCTGCGGTCCGTGGGCACCCGATTCGGCGCGACTGACGTCGACTACCCAGCTGTCGGCGGAGCGCACGCGGCACTCCTGGTGAGCGCGAGCGCTGACTTCGCGACGATCGATGAGCAGCACACCAGCCGTCTCGACGACGTGGCCGACTACGTACCGGGCCGCTTCTATGAGCGCGAGCTCCCGGCGATCCAAGCCGTCCTCGCGATTGCCAACCCGCTCGACGTACTCATCGTCGACGGGTATGTCGACCTCGACCCGGCCGGGCGCGCCGGCCTCGGTCGACATGTCTGGGAGGCAGGTCTCGCGGCGGCTGTGATCGGGGTCGCCAAGACGCGGTTCCGTGCGGCCACGCATGCGACTCCGGTTCTCCGGGGTATCTCGGCCAAGCCCCTCTATGTCACCGCTGCGGGAATGACCCAGGAGGAGGCCGCAGATCTTGTTGGCGTCATGGCCGGCGACGCCCGGATCCCGGATGCGCTGAGGCTTGTCGACCGGCTGGCGCGCGGCAGGGCGCCTGCCGATTGGAACTAGGTGTCAGTGCGACGGATACGATCAGGTGTCTGCCGAACACGGCCGAAAAGCCAATCTGACCACAGGAGAGATCGTGTCCGAGATCAAGATCGCCGTACTCACCCCCGACGGGCGCGAGGAGCGGACGGTCACTACGGGCACGAAGGCGTGGGAGCTCTTCGCGGACAACCCCGACGTGATCGCCGCACGGGTGGGCGAGGAGCTGAAGGACCTCGCCTACGAGCTGGTCGACGGTGACGAGATCGAGGGCGTTCTGATCGACTCCGCCGACGGGCACAACATCCTGCGCCACTCGACCGCGCACGTCATGGCTCAGGCCGTGCAGGAGCTCTTCCCGGAGGCCAAGCTCGGCATCGGCCCGCCGGTGACCGACGGGTTCTACTACGACTTCGACGTCGAGACCCCGTTCGTGCCTGAGGACCTAGTCAAGATCGAGTCCCGGATGAAGAAGATCATCAAGGCCAACCAGAAGTTCTCCCGCCGGGTCACCACCGACGAGGACGCCCGCGTCGAGCTGGCCGACGAGCCCTACAAGCTCGAGCTGATCGGTCTCAAGGGCTCCGCGGCCGACGCGGCCGAGGGCGCCAGCGCCGAGGTCGGCGGCGGCGAGCTGACCATCTACGACAACCTCGACCGCAACGGCGAGGTCGCGTGGAAGGACCTCTGCCGAGGCCCGCACCTGCCCACCACCAAGCGGATCCCGGCCTTCAAGCTGATGCGCAGCGCGGCTGCGTACTGGCGAGGCGACGAGAAGAACAAGCAGCTCCAGCGCATCTACGGCACCGCCTGGGAGTCCAAGGAGGCGCTCGAGGCCCACCTGACCCGCATCGAGGAGGCCGAGCGCCGCGACCACCGCAAGCTCGGCCGCGAGCTCGACCTGTTCTCCTTCCCGGACGAGATCGGCTCGGGCCTCCCGGTCTTCCACCCCAAGGGCGGGATCATCAAGCGGGAGATGGAGGACTACGTACGCGCCAAGCACATCGAGCACGGCTTCGAGTACGTCGGCACCCCGCACATCGCGCGCGAGCAGCTCTTCCACACCTCGGGCCACCTGCCCTACTACGGCGACGGCATGTTCCCGGCGCTGGACGTGGACGGCCAGGACTACCGCCTCAAGGCGATGAACTGCCCGATGCACAACCTGATCTACCGCTCCCGCGGGCGCTCCTACCGCGAGCTGCCGCTGCGCCTGTTCGAGTTCGGCTCCGTCTACCGCAACGAGAAGTCGGGCGTCATCCACGGGCTCACCCGGGTGCGCGGCTTCGCCCAGGACGACTCCCACTCCTACTGCACCAAGGAGCAGGCGCCGGCCGAGGTCAAGCACCTGCTGGACTTCATGCTGACCGTGCTCAAGGACTTCGGGCTCGACGACTTCTACCTCGAGCTGTCCACCCGCGACGACTCCAACAAGGAGAAGTTCGTGGGCAGTGACGAGGACTGGGCCGAGGCGACCAAGATCCTCGAGGAGGTCGCCACCGAGACCGGCCTCGACCTCGTCCCCGACCCGGGCGGCGCGGCCTTCTACGGCCCGAAGATCTCCGTCCAGGCCAAGGACGCGATCGGCCGCACCTGGCAGATGGGCACGGTGCAGTACGACTTCAACCAGCCCTCCGCCGACCGGTTCAACCTGGAGTACCAGGCCGCCGACGGCACCCGGCAGCAGCCGGTGATGATCCACTCGGCGAAGTTCGGGTCCATCGAGCGGTTCCTCGGTGTGCTCGTCGAGCACTACGCCGGCGCGATGCCGCCGTGGCTCGCCCCGGTCCAGGTGGAGATGATCCCGGTCGCGGATGCGTTCAACGACTACGTCTACGACATCGCCGGCAAGCTGAAGAAGGCCGGCGTACGTGTCGAGGTGGACGAGTCGAGCGACCGCTTCCAGAAGAAGATCCGCAACGCCCAGCTCCAGAAGATCCCGTTCATGCTGATCGCCGGCGGCGAGGACGTCGACAAGGGCGCGGTCAGCTTCCGCTACCGTGACGGCCGCCAGGAGAACGGCATCCCTGTGGACGAGGCCATCGAGCGGATCGTGGCTGCCGTGGAGTCGCACGAGCAGGTCTGAGCCTGTGACCCTGCGACGAAGGAGCAGGGTCACAACGCGAAGAGATCGAGCGAGCCCCGCTTCCGCGAGCTTGCGAGCGGGAGCGACGGGCGGGTCGAGATCCAGCATCCGTGACCGATTCCGGAGGTAGCGTGACCCCAGAGCTCCAGGCTGCTCTGGCTGACGTCGATCGGGTGTTCCGTGGGCGGACTTGCGCTGCCGACAACGTCTGTCTCCACTGCTACCCCGAGATCTGGGCGGTCGACCTTTCTCGGCCGGGTGCGTTGCTGCATCCAGAGTTTCTGGCGTCGGTGACCTATGAGGCGCCCGGCATGGTGGACGACCATGACGGTCTGGTTCGCAGAATCCTGCCGCAGATGGCCAAGGCGATGGTTGATGGCAGCCTGAGCCTCTTCGATGTGGAGCATCACGCGTTGGCTCGTGGTTCGTGGCGCACCTGGAGCAAGCGCGAGTCCGTCGCGATCAGACGTTTCATCGAGGCGTGGTGGCTCGACCTCGTGACGACCCGTGAGCCGCATCATGGGGTGCGTGAAGCTTTTGAGGCGTACGCCACGATGACAGCCGATCTTGCCGCCGCGCTCGGCTCCTGGCCCCGCGGCGAGGTTGCCACCGAGCACTTCGTCGCGGTCAGCAAGAGCTGGCTTTGGGAACTGACGCACGGCTACGAGGTTCTCCACATCCTCGAAGCTGTCGACGAGGCGAACGAGTGGCTCCGGCAGTGGTATGCCGCGGCCGGTGCCGAGCGGCTTCGCGACGCGGGCGAGCCGGAGCTCGCCGTGGACGCCGAGCGGCTCGCGCTGGACATCCACGAGAGGATGAACCTCCTGTACGGAGCGAGCCCAGAGGCGTAGCCGTACGAGCTCGGAACGGCGGCCACATGGACGCCTCGCGCCAGCCACGACACGCCGATCTTCCGGCGTGTCGCGCCGCATTCACATGCCGAAGTGGTCGCCCGCTACTCGGGCAGTACTCGGGCAGTACTCCGTGAACCGGGCGCCGGGTGAGATCCCGGCGACGACGTCCATCCGGCGGTCGGGGCCGCCCTGACGTACCGCGAGCCGACGATCTCTGAGGGCCTCACCTTTAAATGTGACGGCATGTCGCGCGTACTCTTGTTATCGAGACACGTGTCCGGGTAACGTGGGTCACGTAGCCAGCAGTTCGACGCTGAACCCACTTGGTGCAAAGGAGCGATCGTCATGACCGCCGTTCAGGATGAGAAGTCCACCGGATATGTCCGTCAGGGCAAGCAGGCCTACCTCGACACGCTCCAGACGCTGTCCGAGGCCTCGGTGGAGGTGCACTTCGACCCGTTCAAGGACATCGACTGGGACTCTGCCGAGCTGGAGGTGCGCCCGGACGACGAGCGCTGGATCCTCAACGACGCCGACGAGATCGGCGCCCACCCGTGGTACAAGTCGCTGTCGAAGCAGCGCCAGATCGAGATCGGGATGTACCGCTGGGCGCAGGTCGCCAAGGTCGGTCTGCAGTTCGAGCAGCTGCTCATCGGCGGGGTCATGAACCACCTGGTCTGGGCGGAGAACAACAACCCGGAGTTCCGCTACGCGACCCACGAGGTGACCGAGGAGACCCACCACACCCAGATGTTCCAGGAGTTCGTCAACCGGGTGAACCCGGACGTGGCGGGCGCGCCGACCCACTTCAAGGTGCTGGTGCCGTTCATGGCCGCGGCGGGCGCGTTCTTCCCAGAGGCGTTCTTCACCGGCATCCTCGCCGGCGAGGAGCCGATCGATCACCTGCAGAAGGGTGCGATGCGCGCCGGCGGCAGCCACCCCGCGGCCAACCGGATCATGCAGATCCACATCGCCGAAGAGGCCCGCCACATCGGCTTCGCCCACCAGTACCTCGAGCAGCACGTGCCCGAGCTCGGCCCGGTCAAGAAGACCCTGCTGGCCTACCTGTTCCCGCTCATCATGCGCCGTCTCTGCGACGTGATCATGGTCCCGAGCAAGCAGGCCCGCCACGACATGGGGATCCCGGACGAGGTCGCGAAGGAGATCTGGTGGAAGTCGGAGGAGTCGGAGAAGCTGCTGCGTGACCTCTTCGGTGACGTACGCCTCCTGGCCGACAACCTCGGGATCCGCAAGGGTCCGGCCAAGCTGCTGTGGAAGATGGCCGGCATCGACGGGCGCGCCTCGCGCTTCCGTGCCGAGCCTCGCGCAGCCTCCTACTGATCACCTCCAGCGGCCCAGAACGGTAGTAACCCGTGCCTCACGTCGTCACCCAGTCGTGCTGTGCGGACGCCTCGTGCGTCGTCGCCTGCCCGGTCAACTGCATCCACCCCGCCCCGGGCGAGCCCGGCTTCGGTGAGGCCGAGATGCTCTACGTCGATGCCAAGAGCTGCGTCGACTGCGGAGCCTGCGTCACGGCCTGCCCGGCCGACGCGATCGTGCCGCACACGACGCTGACCGACGCTCAGAAGCCGTTCCTGGCGATCAACGCGGAGTACTTCGACGTCTTCCCGCACCAGGACCGCACCCCGCTGGCCCTGGTGCACGCCCAGCGCCGGCTGGCGCGGTCCGGACCGTTCCGGGTCGCGGTGGTCGGCGCCGGGCCGGCGGGGATGTACGCCGCCGACGAGCTGCTCAAGCACCCCGAGATCACCGTCGACGTCTTCGACCGGCTGCCGACGCCCTACGGCCTGGTCCGGGCCGGCGTCGCGCCCGACCATCAGAACACCAAGCAGGTCGAGAAGCTCTTCGCGCAGATCGAGTCGCAGCCGGGGTTCCGCTACTTCCTGGGTGTCGAGGTCGGCAAGGACGTCTCCCACGCCGAGCTGACCGCCCGCTACCACGCGGTCGTCTACACCGTGGGTGCGGCGAGCGACCGCGCGCTCGGCATCGACGGCGACGACCTGCCCGGATCGCTGAGCGCGACCGACTTCGTCGGCTGGTACAACGGCCACCCCGACAAGCAGGACCTGCCCGTCCACCTCGACGCCGAGTCCATCCCGTCGGGGCGGGTCGTTCTCGTCGGCAACGGCAACGTCGCGCTCGACTGTGCCCGGATCCTCGCCGAGGACCCGGAGCGGCTGGCCGGCACGGACGTCGCCGACGGACCGCTCGCGGTCCTGCGTGACAGCGCGGTGAAGGAGGTCGTCGTTCTCGGGCGCAGGGGGCCCGAGGAGGCGGCCTTCACCGTGCCCGAGCTGGTCGGGCTGATGGGCCACACCGGCGTCAACGTCGCCGTCGACACGGGGGACCTTCCGCTCGAGGAGGCGCTGGCCGGGGGCGACACCACCGTCCGGTTGCTGCGCGAGCTCGCCGGGCGCGAGCTGCGTCCGGAGCTGCGTACGATCGTGCTCCGCTTCCTCAGCTCGCCGGTGCGGGTGCTGGGTGAGGACCGGGTCACCGGGGTCGAGGTCGGCCGCAACCGTCTCGAGCGCGACGAGAACGGCGTCGTCCGGGCCGTGCCCACGGGCGAGACCGAGGTCCTCGAGACCGGGATGCTGCTGCGCGCGGTCGGCTACAAGGGCCTGCCCGTGGCCGACCTTCCGTACGACGCCTCGACCGGCACCGTCCCCAACGAGCTCGGCCGGGTGCGTCCGGGCGTCTATGTGGCGGGTTGGGTCAAGCGCGGCCCGAACGGCTTCATCGGCACCAACAAGTCCGACGCCACCGAGACCGTCGAGCAGCTGCTCGACGACCTCGACGCGGACCGGATCCCCGCGCCGGTCGGTGACGCCCGCGAGATCACCGCGATCGTACGCAGCCGCCAGCCCGGCATGGTCGACCTCGCCGGCTGGCAGGCCATCGACCGTGAGGAGAAGCGGCGCGGCGCCGAGTCCGGCCGTCCACGGGTGAAGATCACCGACGTCGAGGAGATGCGAGGCATCGCCGCGAAGTCGCGGAAACCCCGATACGCTCTTGGTCGTCGCAGGAAGCGCTGAGGCGCTCGCGGCAGCGGGGTGAGTCACGGGAGCAGGGGGAGACGAGTGGCCGCGGAGAAGCGGGATGGCCGGCAGATGCGGTGGAGCAAGCACAACGAGCAGCGCCGCCAGCAGATCATCGATGCCGCCATCGCGGTGATCGAGTCCGGTGAGCCCGGCGCCGACGTGCAGGTGCAGCAGATCGCGGTCCACGCCGGCCTGTCCCGCACCGTCATCTACCGCCACTTCGAGGACCGTGCCGACCTCGACCGCGCCGTGCAGCAGGCCATCCTCGACGGGCTGTGGTCCGACCTGATGCCGGAGATCACCCTCGACGGCACCGTGCCGGAGATCATCGAGCGGGTCATCGGCACCTACGTACGCTGGGCCCAGGAGCATCCGGCGCTCCACCTCGCCGCCGACCACGACATCGACGCCGGTGAGGTCGGCCCCTTCCAGCAGGGGATGGAGCAGCTGGCCGGCCGGATCTCGACGATCGTCGGCACCGCCGTGATCGCCCTCGGCGGCAACCCCACCGAGGAGGAGGCCGAGGCTCTCGACCCGCTGATCTACGGCCTGGTCGGCGCGGTCTTCGGCGCCGTGCGCCGCTGGCTGACACGGACCGGCGAGCGGCTGCCCGCCGAGACGCTGGAGCGGCTGACCGCCCAGTCGATCTGGTTCGTCATCGACGGGCATGCCCGCGGTTTCGGGATCGAGCTCGACCCCGCACTGCCTCTCGACGAACTCCTCGCCAAGGACTCTCTCCCGGTATAGCCTCACCGGTATCACCGGCCGCGTGGCCGTGCAGCCCAGGAGAAGACCATGCCCCAGATGCGCAGACTCCCGATCGCTCTCACTGCCGGCCTGGCGGCCACCGCCGGGCTCGTCGCTCCATTGAGCCCGGTGACGGCGGCCCCCGGCAGCGGCTCGTCGGAGGGCACTGCCCGCATCTTCATGGTCAACCCGATCCAGTCCAGCAACGACCAGACGCTGACCGACCAGAAGGACGCCGCGAGCGCGGTCCCGGACAGTGCCTACGCACAGGTGCCGCTCACCCACCTGGACGGCTCGGGCTATCTCCGCGGCGACTACGCCGTCATCGAGTCGAGCACCGGCACGCCGGCCTACTCCACCACCAACAGCTACTCCTACAACCGCCACCAGGACCAGTTCGAGCAGGTCATGGGCTACTTCTGGGTGACTCGTGCGCAGACCTACCTGCACACCCTCGGCTTCGGCGAGACGCTCCCGGGCGTCCTGAACGAGCCGTTCTCGGTCAAGATCAACCAATACGGTGGCGACAACTCCTACCAGACCGACAAGCCCTACCGGATCCGTCTGGGCAAGGGCGGGGTCGACGACGCCGAGGACGCCGAGGTGATCGTCCACGAATACGGGCACGCCGTCCACGCCAGCCAGGTTCCCGGCTACGGCACCAGCCTCGACGCCGGCGCGATCGGGGAGTCGTTCGGCGACTACCTCGCGGTGACGGTCGGACTCGACGCCGCCGAGGAGTTCGGCTGGCCGGTCGCCGCGGACCCGTCCTGCCCGATGGACTGGGACTCGGCGTCCTACACCGACGCCCCGCACTGCATCCGCAGCTTCCACCTCGACCTGACCCTCGAGGAGCGCCGCAACCAGGTGCACTACGACGGCCAGATCTGGAGCCAGGCGCTGTGGGAGATCCGCGAGGGCTATCAGGACCTCGGGCTCACCACCCGTGACTGGGACACCACCCTGATCTACTCCCAGTTCTCCTACGCGCCGGACACCAGCTTCCAGGCCGCGGCCGCCGAGACGTACGCCGCAGCGGCTGCCCGCGACGGCCAGGCCGCCGCCGACCTGGTCCGCGACCGGTTCGCGGCCCGGGGGATCACCTTCTGAGCCGGGCCCTCAGGCCTCGCGCAGGTAGGCGAGGACGGCGGAGACCCGTCGGTCGGTGCTGGGGTCGAGCCTGAGCTTGGCGAAGATGTTGCCGACGTGCTTGCGCACGGCGGCCTCGGAGACGAACAGGGCGGTGGCGATGCTGCCGTTGGTGCGTCCCTCCGCCATCAGACCCAGCACCTCTCGCTCGCGCTCGGTGAGCACGTCGAGCGGGCCGTCGGGCTGGTGCCGGTTGAGGAGGCCGCGTACGACCTGGGGGTCGACGACGGTCTCTCCACCGGCAACCCGGTCCAGGCTGTCGAGGAAGTCCTGCACGTGGCCGACGCGGTCCTTGAGCAGGTAGCCGATGCCGCCGCCACCGGTGGTGTCGAGGAGCTCGGCGAGGTAGGCGTCGGCGACGTAGGCCGACAGCACCACGACGGCCAGATCCCGGTGCCGCCGGCGGAGCTCGGCGGCGGCACGCAGGCCCTCGTCGGTGTGGGTCGGTGGCATCCGGATGTCGGTGATGACCACGTCGGGGCGGGTGTGGTCGGTGAAGGCGAGCAGGGCGTCGGCGTCACCGACTGCGGCGATGACCTCGTGCCCGGCTCGCTCGAGGATGGCCAGGAGGCCCTCGCGCAGCAGCGCCGCGTCCTCGGCCAGGACGATCCTCAACGGAGTCCTCAGGGAAGCACGGTCGGGCACGTCATCCTCACTTCCGTCGGTCCGCCGGGTGGACTGGTGACCTCGAGGTGGCCGTCCAGAGCGGCCAGACGCGTGGCCAGACCGGCGAGCCCGCCGCCGGGACGCACGGTGGCGCCGCCGTCCCCATCATCGCGTACGCCGACCTCGAGCACGCCACCGGTCACCCGCCCGTCGACGCGGGCCGAGCGGGCATCGGCGTGGCGAACGGCGTTCGTGAGGGCCTCGGCGACCACGAAGTACGCCGCGGCCTCGACCGGTGCCGGCAGCCGGCCGTCGACACGCAGGTCCACCGAGACGGGCAGCCCGGCGGCGTCGGCGAGCTCGTGGACGGCTGCGCCGAGCCCGTGGTCGACCAGCACCCGCGGGTGGATCCCGCGGACGGTGGCGCGGAGCTCGGCCAGGGCCGTCTCCGCCTGGGCGTGCGCCTGCCGGACCAGGTCGAGCCCGGCGCCCTCGGGCACCTCCAGCTCGGCCAGGCCGAGCGTCATGGTCAGCGCGACCAGACGCTGCTGCGCACCGTCGTGGAGGTCGCGCTCGATCCGGCTGCGCTCGGTCTCGAAGGCGTCGACGAGGTCGACACGGGATCGGCGCAGGTCGGCCACGGCCGCGGCCATCCGGGAATGGGCCGGTTCGAGCAGGAGCCGCGCCAGGCTGGCCTGGGCGGCGGCGAGGAGGGTCGCGGCGTACAGGCCGACGACCAGCAGCACCAGCCCGGGGGCCACCGCGATCCACGCCTCCGTGGGCGTGCTGAGCTGCCAGGGGCCGAAGGCGACCGGAGCGTCCAGCCGGACCAGGACCGGAGCGAGCACCAGCACGCCCGGGAGGGTGATGATCAGGTTGAGCGCGACTGCGTCGACCAGCCAGAGCACCGCGGCGAGCAGGACGGTGTAGCCGACCTCGGGCCCGGAGACGCGCAGCCGGCGCAGCGCCCGGATCCGGTCGCTCCAGGCGATCGGATCGGACCGCGTCGGACGGGCCTCGGGGAGGAGCAGCCGGAGGCGTTTCCGCTCGACGTCGGCGACGAGGGCCGCCAGCAGCGGGATCCCGGCCAGGACCAGCACGCCGACCAGGACGACGAGGGTGAGGAGCCCGATGCCGACCAGCACGAACAGCAGCGCGGCGACGACGAGACCGATCACGGCGCCGGAGGCCAGGTAGGCCAGGGCACGCCACGGCCAGCTGGAGCCGAGCAGCCGCCAGGGGGAGGAGCGCAGCGCCGCCCAGACGTCGGGTGGAGGTCTCATGCTCTGGAGCCTAGGCACTGGGCACCCCATCTCGAGGTAGCGCATGCGCTACCTCACCGTCGCGTCCGGGCCCGTGCGCGGGCCGCGTACGACGCGTTTGCTGGTGGACATGACCGCCACCATCCCGGCCGCCGTCCACGTGCCCCGGCCGCCAGGCCCGCCCGCCGTCGTGCTCGACGACGTCACCCGCACCTACCGGTCCCGCTCCGGGACGGTCCACGCCCTACGCGGCGTGAGCCACGCCTTCGCCGCCGGGACGTTCACCGCGATCATGGGTCCGTCGGGGTCGGGCAAGTCCACGCTGATGCAGATCTCCGCCGGCCTCGACCAGCCGACCCGGGGCAGCGTCCGGGTCGCCGGCACCGTCCTGGCAGGTCTGAACCGGACGACGCTGACGAAGCTGCGCCGGGAGTCGATGGGGTTCGTGTTCCAGCAGTACAACCTGCTCGACGCCCTCACCGCCTACGACAACGTCGCCCTGCCCGCCCGTCTCGCCGGACGACGGCCGGATCGGGCCGCGGTGATCGGGGCGCTCGAGCAGGTCGGACTGCACGGGCTCGCCCGGAGGCGGCCGCCGGAGCTCTCCGGCGGCCAGCAGCAGCGCGTCGCGATCGCGCGGGCGCTGCACGCTCGACCCGCGGTGCTCTTCGCCGACGAGCCCACCGGTGCACTGGATCGTCACGCCGGGCGCGACGTGCTGGAGCTGCTGCGGAACCTCGTCGACGCGCCGGTCCCTCAGGGGCCGGTCCAGACGGTCGTGATGGTCACCCACGACCCGCTCGCCGCCTCGTACGCCGACAGCGTGCTGTTCCTCGCCGACGGCCAGGTCGTGGGTCAGATGGAGCGCAGCGACCCAGCCCGGATCAGCGCCCGCATGGCCGAGCTGGAGCCCGTGGGATGAACGTCGTCGCGATGGTCGCGCACAGCCTGAAGAGCCTGCGCCAGTCCTGGCCTCCGTACGCCGGGGCCGCCGTCGCCCTCGCCGGCGGCATCGCCCTGATCACGCTCGCCACGAACATGCTCGGAGCGCTCGGCACCGCCACCGAGGGGCTGGACCCGCAGACGCGGACGCAGATCGACGACCTCGGGTCGCTGTTCGGGATCATGGCCGGCATCTCGCTCTTCCTGGCGCTCTTCGTGGTCTCCTCGACCTTCGGCTTCGTGGTGGCCACGAGGCGCCGCGAACTCGGCCTGCTCCGCCTGCTCGGCGCCACCCCGCGCCAGGTGCGGACCCTGCTGCTCGGCGAGGCGCTCGCGGTCGCGGCCGTCGGCACGGTCGCGGGCTGCCTGCTCGGCACCGCCGTCACGGTGCCGGTGCTGCACGTCCTGCACCAGGCCGGCGTCACGCCGGTCCTGCTCGTGATGCCGAGCCAGGGCGCCGGGTGGGCGATCGCCGCCTCCTGCGGTGTCGGCGTGGCCCTGGTCGGGGCGTGGCGCGCGGGCGCCAGGGCGGGACGTACGCAGCCGGTCGAGGCGCTCCGCGACGCGGTCCTCGAGCGTCGGCGGCCCACCGTGGTCCAGGCGCTGGTCGCGTTCACCGCGGCAGGCGCACTGGTCGCCACCGCCGTGTTCGCCTCCGGGATGCCGCTGCTGTTCGCGCTGCTCGTGGGCATGTTCCTGCCGATCGTCGCAGTGATCGGGGCCAACGCGGTGGGCGGCCTGCTCTACACCGAGCTCGCGGCCCTCGCCGGTGCCACGGTGGCGGGTCGGGACCCGTCGGCGCACCTGGCTCGCGACCTCGCCCGCACCAGCAGCCGGATGACCGCCGCGGTGGCGGCCCCGGTGGTGGCCATCATGGCGGTGGCCGGCTCGATGGTGCTCGCGGTCGGTGCGACCGCCGACTGGAGCGAGGGCGCCGACCGGGCCGCGCTCAGGTCGGAGCTGGTCGTCGAGCAGGCCGAGCGCCCCGAGCGGATCCAGGACATGGCCGGGGTGAGCGTGAGCGACGTACGCCGCACGGCCCGGGTCCGGTTCGGCGGCGGTCCCGAGGACGTCGAGGTCGTCGATGTCACCGGCGCTGCCGCTACGCGCAGCCTGCAGGCGACGCAGGGGAGTCTTGCCGACCTGCACGGCCGCGCGATGGCGGTCACCGCCTCCTACGTCACCGACCTCGGCGTCCGGGTCGGCCAGACCCGCCGGATGCGCATCGACGGGCGGGTCGTCATGGTGCGGCTCGTCGCGGTCGTGCCCGACGCGCCGAACCTGTGGAACGACATCATCGTGCCCGATGATCTGCGGCGGATCGACCGGGTCGCCCGCGACACCGGCACGGTCTTCGTCCGCACGGACGCCGACGCGGACGTCGCCGGGACCGCACGGTCGATCCGGGAGACCGGGGCCGAGGTGAGCACCGGCGAGGAGTGGGTCGGTGAGGTCTCGGCCGACGCGCGCGAGATGAACACCGTCGTGCTGTGGGTGATGCTCGGCCCGGCCGGGGTCTACGCCGCGATCGCGGCCGTCAACGCGGTCCTGATCGGGGCGAGCCAGCGCCGCCGCCAGACCGCGACCGCCCGGCTCCTCGGTGCCACCCCGGCCCAGGTCCGCCGGACTGCGCTCTGGGAGACGGTGTTCACCGGCGCCGGCGCTCTGCTGGTCGGAGGCGCGATCACCGCCTTCACCGGCTGGCTGATGCGGCAGGCAGTCGTACGCGACGTGCCCGAGGCTCCGCTGACGTTCCCCTGGCCGGCCCTCGCCGGGATCACGGGGGCATGCCTGGTCGTGCTGATCGCTGCCGCCGTCGCTGGGGCGTACACGCTGCAGGGCAGGGGAGCGGCGGAATGAGCTGATCAGTCCAGATCGCGGGTCACGGGTTCGGGACTCTCCTCAGCCACCTCTCCCTTTCGAGCCATCCTGGCGATGAAGAACAGGATCGATCCCAGGATCACGTAACCGCCGCTGATCATCCACGTCAGTGCGCTCTGCTGGGTGAGCAGCGCGACGCTGGCGACGAGAGCGAGGATCGAGACGATCCGCGGTGCCTTGAAGTAGTCGTGGGCGACGACGTCCTTCTTGAGCACCAGAGCCGAGATGTTCGCCGAGATGAACACCAGCACGAGCAGCAGCACCGTGGTGTCTGCCAGGGTGCCGACGTCCCCGATGAAGCTCATGCCCATCGTCGCGGCGCCGACCACCAGGATCGCCACCCACGGAGTGCGCCGTGTCGGTGCCACCTGGCCGAAGACCGACGGCAGCAGGTTGGCCTCGGCCAGTCCGTAGGTCGCGCGGCTGGCCATCACCATGAACAGCAGCGCGCCGTTGCCGATCGCGACCAACGCGATGAGCGAGAACAGCCAGGTCGGGAAAGCGAAGCCGGACGCGGTGATCACCTCGAGAAGGGGTGCCTCGGAGCTGGCCAGCGTGTCGGTGTCCACCACGACGGAGGCACCGATCGCGATGGCGAGATAGACGACGCCCGCGGTGAGGATGGCGCCGAACAGCGCACGGGGATAGGCCCGGCTCGGATGCTTCACCTCCTCGGCCATGTTGGCCGCGGCTTCGAAGCCGAGGAACGAGAAGAACGCGGTGACGGTCGCGGCGAAGGCGCCCTGCATCGGAGAGATCCCGTGGGCGAACGTGGTCAGGCGCGACACGTCGCCGTCGCCGTTGCCGAAGACGAGCGCGGCCACCACGATGATGATGATCAGTCCGGTCATCTCGATCAGCGTCGCACCGACGTTGGCGATCATCGACTCCTTCACGCCCCGGAGGTTGATCGCCACCAGCAGGCCGATGAAGACCAGCGTGACCGGCACCGGCGGGAGGTCGATCAAGGCCCCGAGATAGTCACCGGCGAAGGCGTTGGCGAGCGCAGCGGAGGTGGTGATCCCCGAGGACAGCATCAGGAAGCCGATCAGGAACGTGACGTAGTCCTTGTGGAATGCTCGTTCCGCAAATCTGGCCGCGCCGCCGGCGTGCGGGTACTTCGTGATCAGCTCGGCGTACGTGCCGGCCGTCAGGAGCGCCAGCACCAGGGCCAGGATCAGCGGCATCCAGATGGCACCGCCGACATCCTGGGCCATGCTGCCGACCAGGGTGTAGATCCCCGCTCCGAGCGTGTCGCCCACGATGAAGAAGAACAGCAGCCACGTGGTGATGCCGCGCGCCAGCTTGGTTTTCGGCTCGTCGGACTCCGTCGATGTCTCCCCCATCTCTGCACTGTGCCACACGAACCGCCTCGAAGAGCGCCAACGGCGCGCACCCCGGCCCGTCGGTCGATCGACCTTAAGTAGGCTTCTGTGCGTGACGGAGATGGACGGCGTACTCACCCAGGACGGCATCGGCGAGGGCGACGGGCTGGAGCGGTTGTGGACGCCTTACCGGATGGCCTACATCCGTGGAGAGAACAAGCCCAGCGACCCCTCGGAGACGAAGTGCCCGTTCTGCCGGGTGCCGACGCTGGAGGATGCCGAGGGCCTGGTCGTCCACCGCGGCGAGACCTGCTTCGTGGTCCTCAACCTCTACCCGTACGCACCGGGCCACATGATGGTGTGCCCCTACCGTCACGTCGCCGGCTATGTCGAGACCACCGACGAGGAGGCCGCCGAGATGGCGGTGCTGACCAAGCAGGCCGTACGCACCCTCGCCGGCGTCTCGCGGGCCGAGGGCTTCAACATCGGCATGAACCAGGGCACCGCCGGTGGTGCCGGGATCGCCGCCCACCTGCACCAGCACATCGTGCCCCGCTGGGTCGGTGACCAGAACTTCATGCCGATCATCGGCCGCACCAAGACCCTCCCGCAGTTGCTGACCGACACCCGGCAGCTCCTCGCGGACGCCTGGAGCTAGGGCATGTCTGGTAAAGACACGGCGGCCGCGAGCGGCGTTTCGGGCCGATCTGGCAAGGCGTCCGCCGCGAACACATCCTGACGGCTTTCGAGTGGCGGCAACGCAGCCAGATCGGATGCGAAACGTCGCGTAGCGGGCGTGGATTTGCCAGACATGCCCTAGTCACCGCGTCGTCACAGCACGAGCGCGGTCTCGAGGGCATCCTCGGACGGGCAGGGGTGGTCCGGGACGACTCCGACACCTTCCCAGTTGGTGCCGGTGACGGCGTTGACGGACCGCGCCACGGGGACATGCAGCTGGAGGTGCTCGGTGAGGTCGAACGCCTCACGCGGATGCGCCCCGCCGCCGGTGGTCTCCCCGACGACCACGGCGCGACCGAGCGACTGGAGGTCGTAGGCCAGCTCCTCTCCGCCGCTGAAGGTGCGCGCACTGGTGAGGACGACGACCGGCACGTCCGGTAGCCGTGGGGAGACCTCAGGGGTCGTGAACGAGGACACGATGGTGCCGTCGCGGTGCACCAGGTCCTGCAGGTGCACCGGATCCGTACCCATCAGGTGGCTGACCAGGAGTGCGACCGACTCGGGCACACCGCCGAGACAGCCACGGAGGTCGAGGAGGAGCCGGTCGACGCCCTCGAGAAGCAGGTACGCGGCGGCCGCCGCCGGTCCGGCGTACTCCGGGGGCGGAATGACGGGCCCGATGGTCATCAGACCGATGTTGCCCTCGAGACGCCGCGCCTCGGTGATCCCGGGACCGTCGACGCGGCACACGGCGGCGAAGTGGGTGCGGATCGCTTCCTCGTCCGCCTCCGGAGGTACGCCCTCGGGGTAGTGCCTCACCCGGAGATGGAGATCACCGTTGACCGACTGCAGCGCCGCGGTGAGAGCTGCGGCCGCCTGCGGTCCGTCGCCGTCGAGGGTGACGTCCTCCAGCGCGACGGCGATCCGGTCGGCGACGTCGGGAAAGACGTAGTGGGAGCGGACGAGGTCTTGGATGCGTGTGCTGAGCATGGCTCGAGTCGACCGCACCTCTTGACGAAGCGTCAAAGGTTCTTGACGCTTGATTTCATGGAGCCACCGATCACCCGGGCGACGCCCGCGCAGATACAGGCGCTCGCCCACCCGACACGCCACCGGATATGGCGGGCCAGCGGCAGCGAGGGGGCCACCGTCAGCCAGCTCAGCCATCGGCTGAAGGTGAACAAGGGCAACGTCGCCCATCACGTCAAGGTGCTGGTCGGCGTGGGGCTGCTGCGCCCGGACCGGACCAGGACCGTACGCGGCGGAACCGAGCAGTACTACGTCATCACGGCACGCCGGGTCAGCGTTGACGATGACCAGGATGCCGTCCGGGCGATGTTCGCATCCATCGCCGAGGACCTTGTCGGCGCGGAGGCCCCGCTGATCAACCACCGCACCATCCGGCTCACCCGACGCCAGGCCCAGGCACTGGCGGAGCACCTCGACCGCGTGGTCAACGAGCTCCACCCGGCCTCGCCCGACGAGCCGGCCCATGGAGTCCTGGTGAGCGTCTATCAACATCAGCCGAGGATGCGGGCCGGCTCCTCGACGAGGTAGGGGCCGTGCTGCGGATGACCGCGTCGCGATGCGGTCCTGGGAGTACGTCCGAGCGCCGCCGACGGTCAGCTGCTCGCCGAGATCCGCGACCCGCCCGCGGGGTCTGGACCCAGAAGGCCCAGACCCCAGGCCTGCTCAGACGATCGCCCAGGCCACGGCCGCGGCCGCGAACCCGACGATCGAGAGCACGGTCTCCAGCACGGTCCAGGTGGCGAGGGTCTGCTTCACGGTGAGGTTGAAGTAGCGCGACACGATCCAGAAGCCGCCGTCGTTGACGTGGCTGAGGATGATCGAGCCGGCGGCGATCGCGACGGCGATCACGGCGAGCTCGGGCTGCGAGTATCCGGAGCCGAGGGTCGGCGCGATGATGCCGCCGGTGGTCACGATCGCCACGGTCGCCGAACCCTGGGCGATCCGGAGCGCGCAGGAGATGACGTAGGCCAGCAGCAGGACCGGGAGACCCGCGTCCGAGAGCACCTCGGCGAGCGCGGCGCCCACCCCGGTCGCCGAGATCACCGCGCCGAAGAACGCGCCGGCACCGACGACGAGCAGGATCATGCCGACCGGGCGCAGCGAGGCACCGGTGAACTCGGAGATCTCCTCCAGGCTCATCCCGCGCCGGATGCCGAGCAGCCAGAAGGCGAGGAGCACGGCGATGGTGAGCGCCACCGCCGGGTTGCCGAGGAAGGTCAGCAGGCTGAGCAGGCGGCCCGGCTCGAGCAGCATGGTGCCGAAGGTCGCGCCCAGGATCAGGAGCAGCGGGACGGAGATGACTGCCAGGACCAGCGCGAGCGAGACCGGGGCCGCGGTGGTGGCATCCTGCTCGGCCTCGGTCTCGGCGGCCAGGAACTCCTCGGGCACCGAGACCTGCACGCGCGGGGCGATCCACATCGGGAAGAGGATTCCCGCGGCGGCGAACGCGGGCAGACCACACAGCAGCCCCATGATGATCAGCCAGCCGAGGTCGACCCCGAGGAGGCCGCCCAAGGCCGTGGGGCCGGGGTGAGGGGGCAGGAAGGCATGCGTCATCGAGAGGCCGGCCAGCACCGGCAGGGCGTAGAGGACGAGCGACTTGCCGCCGCGATGAGCTGCGACGTACACCAGCGGTGCGAGCACGAAGATGCCGATGTCGAAGAAGACCGGGATGCCGAAGATCAGCCCGACCAGGCCCATCGCGACCGGGGTGCCGCGCTCGCCGAAGAGGCCGATCAGCTTCGAGGCGAGCACGTCGGCGCCACCGGAGCGCTCGAGCAGCGAGCCGAGCACGGTGCCGAGGCCGATGATGAGCGCGATGTGACCGAGTACGCCGCCAAAGCCGGTCTCGATCAGCGACTCCTTCGAGGAGAGCGCCGTGCCCACCATCTGGTCGACGGAGAGGCCGGCGACGACGGCCAGGCCGATGCCGCTGATGAAGAGGGCGATGAAGGGTTCGAGCTTGACCTTGATGATCAGGAAGAGGAGCACGGCGATCGCTGCCGCGCAGAGCAGCAGCAGGCCGGTGGTGCTTGTCTGGAGCCAATGCATGGCTGGTTCTCCTGGGGTGTCGAGGGGGATCAGCGCAGAGCTGCGCGGAACCGGGTGGCGTTGGTGGTGATGCGGTCCCACCGCGCCTCGTCGACGTCGGTGGGTGCGACCACCGACGTCCCGGCGGTGACGGCGATCGCGCCGGCCCGCAGGAACTCCGCGGCGTTGTCGTCGTCGACTCCGCCGGAAGGGATCAGGGCGACCTCGGGGAACGGGCCCCTCAGGTCGGAGAGGTAGCGCGGGCCGACGGTGCGGGCCGGGAAGATCTTCACCGCGTCGGCGCCCAGCGTGGTCGCGGCGAGAACCTCGGTCGGGGTGAGCGCGCCGAGGATGACGGCGGCGCCTGCCTCGTGTGCGGCCGCGACGATCTCCGCCGCCTCCGGCGGAAGCCCCGGCGTCACCAGGAACCGGGCGCCGGCCGCCAGCGCGGCACGTGCCTGGTCGGCGGTCAGCACCGTCCCGGCGCCGATGACGATGTCGTCACCGGCGCGCGCGGTGACGTCGGCGAGCAGGTCGGTGAGGCCTGGCGTCGTATAGGTCAGCTCGACGGTCCGGATGCCGCCGGCGGCCAGCGCGTCGCACAGCGCGACGGGATCGTCGATCCGGGAGGCGCGTACGACGACCAGTGCCTGGTCGGCGCGGAGCGTGTCGATCACTGCGTTGCTCATCGGGGTCGGGTTCCTTCGTCGGTGCGGCGCAGCGCCCGTCCGGGCAGCGCGTCGGTGCGGTGGCCGTCCTCGATGACGGCGGTGCCGTTGACCAGCACCCAGTCGATGCCGCGGGCCTGCTGGCGGGGCTCCTCGAAGGTGGCGGTGTCCTGGACGGTGTCGGGATCGAGGAGGACGAGGTCGGCGGCGTACCCCTCCCGGACAAGGCCTCGCTCGTGGAGCCGCAGCCGGGCGGCCGGGCGGCCGGTCAGGTGGTGGACGCAGTCGACGAGGTCGAGCACGCCGAGCTCGCGTACGTAGCGGGCCAGGTAGCGCGGGAAGGTGCCCCATGCGCGCGGGTGCGGGCGCTCGCCGACGAGGATCGCGTCGCTGCCGCCGCAGTGGGTGCGGTGTCGCATGATCGTCTGCACGTTCTCCTCGTGGCCGACGTGCTGGAGGATCGTGGTGGCCATCCGGTCACGGACGAGCAGGTCGAAGAAGACGTCGGTGGCGACCTGGCCGGACTCCTCGGCGATCTCGGCGACGGTGCGCCCGACGTGTCGCGACAGCTCGGGGTTGCGTACGCCGCTGATCTGGATCGTGCGCCAGTCGGTCACGCAGCCGTGGCAGCCGTCGGTGCCGACGTGGTCGAGCTCGTGGGCGATCCGGGCCCGGTCGGTCGGGTCGGCGATCCGCGCCAGCAGTGCGTCGGGGCCGCCGGAGGTCGACCAGCTGGGCAGCACCGCGCTGAGCGTGGTGGCGCCGGGCAGGTAGGGATAGGTGTCGAGGGTGATGTCGACGCCGTCGGCCAGGCCGGTCTCGATCAGGTCGATGAGCTCACCGGCCCGCCCGCGGTTCGGCTCGAAGTTCATGGTCGCGTGGGTGAGATGGAGAGCGCACCCGGAGGTCCGGGCGACGGCGATCATCTCGGCGTAGGCCTCCAGCGCGCCGGCGCCGTAGGAGCGGTGGTGGGGGCTGTAGTAGCCGTCCGCCTCGGCGACGACCCGGCACAGCGTGATGAGCTCCTCGTCGTCGGCGAACATGCTCGGCGGGTAGGTCAGGCCGCTGCTCATCCCGACCGCGCCCTCGTCGAGCCCGACCCGGAGCAACCGGGCCATCTCGGCGATCTCGGCGGAGGTCGCGGGACGGTTGTCGGCGCCGACGACCATGAGCCGCAGCGTCCCCTGCGGAACGAGGTAGGCCGCGTTGCACGCGATCCCGCGGTCGAGCCGGTCCAGGTAGCCGGCGACGGTGTCCCAGTCGAACTCGAAGTCGTCCGGCTCGCCGTTCCAGCCTGCGATCTGCCGGCGCAGGTGCGCGCGGGTGTCGGGGTCGGCGGGCGCGAAGGACAGCCCGTCCTGCCCGACGACCTCGAGCGTGACGCCCTGGCTCACCTTGGCGGTGTGGTCGGGATCGACCAGGATCTGCAGGTCCGAGTGGGCGTGCATGTCGATGAAGCCCGGGGTCAGCGCCCGCCCGGCGGCGTCGACGGTGCGCCGCGCGGCCGGTGCCTGACCGTCGGTGTGGATGCCGGTGATCCGGCCCGCGTCGATGCTGACGTGGGCGGGGAAGGCCGGGGCGCCCGTGCCGTCGATGACGGTCGCGTCGCTGATGAGCAGGTCGGTCATGGTGGCTCCTCTCAGAACCAGGTCCGCACGAGGTCGACGACGACCGGGTCGTCTGCGTCGGCGTCGTCGAGGACCGGGATCAGGCTCCACTTGTCGAAGGCGGTGCACGGGTGGGAGAGCCCGAGGCGGAGCTCGTCGCCGATCACGACGGGCGCCGCCGTGGTGGGGTCCCAGCGGAGGAACCCGTGCTGGTCGTTGAGCGCGGTGACCTCGACTCCGGTGAGGGGAGTGGCGGGTGCGCCCGTGGTCCGGGCGCGCAGGAGCTGAGCCTCGGGGAGGCCCTCGTCGAAGGGCAGGTCGCGCTTGCCGGCGTCGAACAGCGCGAGGCCAGGCTCGGGCTGGGAGCTGATCCGCACCCAGCCGTGCAGTGCGCTGCGCAGGCCGGGACCGGTGGTGCGGGGCGCGCTCCCCAGCGGCGAGATGCCGCGGTAGAAGCCGTCGTCGTGGGTGATGTAGGCGCCGCTGCGCAGCACCACCCGAGCCCCGTCGTCCGTCACGAGCGGGGCGAGCGCGTCGGCCACCTGCTCGAAGTAGGCGCTGCCGCCGGCGCTGACCACCGGGGTCCGGCCGGCGGGCAGCAGACCCGAGATCCGCCGGTGCAGCGAGACCAGGCTGTCGACGTACGCATGGACGATCGCGAGCGCTGCGTCGTCCGTCGTGTGCGCCAGTGCGCCCTCGTAGCCGGTGACACCGGCCAGCTCGAGATGAGGTGAGGCTGCGACGGCCTCGGCGACGGCGACGGCGGTCTCCCCGTCGCGAGCACCTGTGCGACCGCCCGCCGCGCCTCGCTCGACCAGCACCGCGAGCGGGCGGCGCGGCCCGGCTTCGGCGGCGTGGGCCGCGAGCGCGTTGTGCATCAGCGCCACCGTCCGCGGCGAGTCGGCCCACACCATGATATCCAGACCCGGGTCCTCGGTGAGCTGATCGGCGATCCAGCGCAGGGTGAGCGGGGAGACGATCGCATTGGCCACGATCACCCGGGAGACCCCGAAGGCGCGGGCGACCGCGAGCTGCGGGAGGTTGGCCACGGTGATGGCCCACGCGCCGGCGGAGAGCTGCTCGGCCCACAGCTGCGGAGCCATCGTGGTCTTGCCGTGCGGAGCGAGAGCCATGCCGCGTTCGGCGCACCACGCCGCCAGCACGTCGCGGTTGTGTGTCATCGCGACGCGGGAGAGGGAGAGCACGGGCGTGGGGAGCTGGGAGAGCCGGGGCGCCGCGTCGAGGACCTCGGCGACGGTGAGTCCCCAGAACGCGGGCGGGATCGCCTTGTGACGCCAGTCGACCCGCTCCGCGCGCAGTGCCGCGACCGCTGCGGTGTCGATGTGGGCTGCTGGGTGATCCATGCCCGTTTCCTTCCTGCGTTGCACATTGTGCAATGATGATTGCGTAATCTGTTTCGTTAGTTGTAGCATCGGTCACACCAGCCGTCAACGGTCGGCAGAGGACCAACAGGGAGGAGCCCGGTTCGTGGACAGCAGCGGAGACGTGCGAGTGGTCTGTCTCGGGGAGGCGATGGTCGTCCTGCGTCCGGAGGGCGGCCATCCGCTGGCGGAGGCGACGACCCTGCGGCGCTCGGTCGGTGGCGCCGAGGCCAACGTCGCCGGAGCGCTGGCCGCCCTCGGCGTGGGGGCCGCCTGGGTGTCCCGGCTCGGCCAGGACCCGTTCGGTGACGTCGTGGCCGACGACCTGGCCGGCCGTGGTGTGGACGTCGAGGTCGACCGCGACCCCGAGCGGCCCACGGGGCTCTACGTCAAGGAACCCGCTCCCGGCGGCAGTCGCATGCACTACTACCGGGCCGGCTCCGCCGCCGCCGCGATGGATGCCGACCTGCTCGACCGGCCCGAGGTGGCAGCCGCGCTGGCCTCGGCCCAGGTCGTGCACACCTCCGGCATCACCGCCGGCATCCTCGAGGAGGGATCGAGGCTGGTCACCCGCCTGCTGGCGTTGCGTGACGCGCTCGGTTTCCGGCTCAGCGTCGACCTCAACTGGCGACCGGCTCTGTGGGCAGGGCGCAGCATCGCGCCACTGCTCGATCTGCTCCGCGCGGCCGACATCGTGCTGCTCGGTGCCGACGAGGCTCGGGCGGCGCTCGGTGCGGACACCCCGCAGGGTCTGCGCGAGCTCCTGGGCGAGCGTCCTCGGCTCGTGATCAAGGCCGACTCCCACGCGGCCGGTGAGCACGACCCGGACGGCAGCGCCACCGAGGTCCCCGCCCTCCGGGTCGACGTCGTGGAGCCGGTCGGCGCGGGTGACGGCTTCGCGGCGGGCTATCTCGCCGCACTCGTCGACGGCACCGGTCCGGTCGGCCGGCTGCGCCAGGGCCACCTGGTCGCGGCGAGCGTGCTCGCCGCGACCGGCGACCACGCTGACCCGCCGACCGCCGACGTACGTGCCCGTCTGCTGGCCTGCTCCGAGGAGGACTGGGCCGCGACCCGAGTGAGCGCCGCCGGCATCGACTCCCCGGCACTGCCGACATCTGCGAAGGTGTCCCGATGAGCCAGAGTCTCTCCCGCGCGCTGCAGATCCTGATCGAGCTCGGCGAGGGCGAGCGGTCCCTCGACCAGGTGGCCGCCAGCCTCGACGTCCACAAGACCACCGCGATGCGGTTGCTGCACACCTTGGAGGCCGACCGGTTCGTACGCCGCGACGACCGCCAGCGCTACCACCTCGGCTCCCGGTTGTTCGCGCTGGGCGGTGCGGCGCTCGCCCAGCACGCGATCCGCGACGTGGCGCAACCCCATCTGAC
Source organism: Nocardioides sp. CCNWLW239 (assembly GCF_037137035.1). Classification (NCBI taxonomy): domain Bacteria; kingdom Bacillati; phylum Actinomycetota; class Actinomycetes; order Propionibacteriales; family Nocardioidaceae; genus Nocardioides; species Nocardioides sp. CCNWLW239. The sequence goes on from NZ_JBBBNW010000003.1 coordinate 508,955, forward strand.
CCGGCTCGCGGCCGAGACGGGCGGTCAGGCCGTCCACCTCGCTGCCTACGAGAACGGGACGGCGATCTATCTCGCCAAGGTGGAGAGCACCCACGCGGTGCGGATGTACTCCCGGGTGGGCCTACCGGCCGCGCTGCACGCGACCGCCGTCGGCAAGGTGCTGGTCGCTGATCTACCGCCGGGGGAGCGCGACGCCGTGATCGACGGCATCGACTTCCGGCCCTTCACCAGCCGCACCATCGCCGACGCGGCGGGTTACCGCGAGGTGCTCGCCCGCACGCGCGAGCAGGGTTGGGCCGAGGACGCGGCCGAGCACGAGGACTTCATCAACTGCGTCGGGGCGCCCGTGCGTGACGAGACCGGGCGCGTCATAGCCGCGGTCTCCGTCTCCGTGCCCGACGTCATCCTGCCCCGCGAGGGGGTGCGTGCCCTGGTGCCGCAGCTCCTCGCTGCCACCGAAGCGATCTCCGCCGACTGGGCCGGCCGGAGCTCATGAGAACAACCCGAGAGGAAACCCATCACATGTCCGACATCCGCATCTCCACCGACCAGGCCCCGGCCCCCGCGCACACCTTCTCCCAGGGCGTCGTCCGTGGCGGCCTGATCCAGGTCTCCGGCCAGGGCCCGGTCGACCCCGCCACCAACGAATACCTCTTCCCCGGTGACGTGAAGGCCCAGACCGTACGCACCCTGCAGAACGTCGAGGCGATCCTGGCCGCCGCTGGCGCGGGCTTCGAGGATGTGCTGATGCTCCGGGTCTACCTCACCACCCGCGACGACTTCGCCGCGATGAACGAGGCCTACGGCGAGTTCATCGGCTCGCGGGTCGCCGAGGGCGGCATCCTCCCGTGCCGTACGACCGTGATGACCGGTCTGCCGCGTGAGGAGATGCTCGTCGAGATCGACGCGCTCGCGGTTGCTCGCTAGGGTCTGTTTGAGAACTCGGCGCCGAGCCAGACGTCGTCCAGCGTCTGTCCTGGCAAAGGCCACTCCGTTCAGACCTCGCCTCGAAGGCATACTGGGCGTCCGTCGAGAGGCGGCAACGCCGCCAGGGCGGGCGCTGGGCGGCGTCTGGCCGGCGCTTTTCGGGTTCTCAAACAGACCCTAGTCGACGATCCGGGCCAGCTCCTGGCTCAGGTAGGGCGCCAGCGTGCGGGCGTAGCGCGAGGTGATGTGGTTGCCGTCGCGGTAGACGATGACGTTGCCGATCACCGCTGGGCAGAGCCTCTCCTCGCAGAACAGGTGGGTGAGGTCGACCAGGTGCGCGTTGGGGTCGCGGGCGACCGCGTCGCGGTGCGGATCCTGGACGAGTACGTCCGTGCGCGGCCTCCCGCACGCCTCGCCGGCGGTCTCGGGGGAGTGCCGTTGGATGCAGCCCAGGGTGGTGCGCAGGTAGGCGGCACCGTCGGGCTCGAACATCGGGTTGTCGACCAGCGCGATCACCGGGACCTTCGTCGAAGGCCGGTGGCCCCAGGCCTCGACCAGGCCGTTGACCGTGGACGCGTACGGCGTCTCGTCCCCGAGCGGCTGGGTCTTCTTCCGGGCCGAGTGGGTGACGATGATCGCGTCGATGTCCTGCTGCTCGGGTGCACGCAGGTAGTCCTCGAGTTGCCGGTTCCACTCCGCGCAGGCGGGACGGTTGTCGGCGATGTTGCGACCGAGAGGCCGGGCGTTCCAGTGGCACGCGGCACGGGCGGCGACGTCGATGCGCCAGTTGCGCTGGTCGCCGATCAGGTCGAGCGCGCCGACCGGTGCGACGGCGTGGGAGTCGCCGACCATCAGCAGCCGTTTCTCATACCCCTCGACCGCACCGTTGGGGCACGCGTTGAACCGGACCGGACGCTCCTCGAAGGACCAGCACGGGCCCCGGTTGTCGTCGTCCGCGCCGATGACGGACACCGCTGGGATCAACGCACCGCGGAGGTCCGGGTTGCGGCACGACTCTCCTGCCGAGGTGGCCGCCATCGCCGCCGCGCCGAGGCACTCGGTCGTGAACGGGTCAGCGGTGGCGAGCCGGGCTGCCGCCGCGATCGCGCGGTCCTCGGACCAGCTGATCGCTGACAGTCCGCTCCAGCCGGCGCCGACCGCGACCACGAGGGCAGCCAGGGTCGCGACCAGGGCCCGCGGTCCGCCGGGCCTGATGACGTACGTCTGGACCGGCCGGGTCACCAGCCGGTTGGTCGACCAGGCGAGCACGGTCGAGACGACCAGGACCCCTGCGGCCGAGGCGATCGTGAGCCGCTCGCTGCCGGCGTAATAGAGCCATGCGATCAGCAGGGGCCAGTGCCACAGGTAGAGCTCGTAGGAGATGTCGGCGACGAACCGCAGGGGCCGGGTCTGCAGCAGGCGCCGCGGACCGTGCGGGGCCGGTGTCGAGCCGGCCATGACCAGCAGTGCGCCGATGACCGGCCACAGAGCCGCGGGCCCCGGGAACAGGTCGGCGCCGTCCATCACGAAACCGCAGGTCACGACCAGGATGAGGCCTGTCCAGGCGGCGTACGGCTTGATCGTCTCGGGCAGGCTCAGACGACGCAGGGCCAGCGCTGTCAGGGCACCGGCGGCGATCTCCCAGAAGCGGGTGAGCGAGTTGAAGTAGGCCGCCGCCTGGTCGGCCCCGGAGACCCTGATCGCGTAGACGAAGGAGACCGCGAACCCCGCGGCCGTCAGTGCGAGCAGTGCCCGGTCGAGGCGGATCCGGCCACGGACCACGACGGCGAGCCCGACGACCACCAGCGGCCAGAGCAGGAAGAACTGTCCCTGCACGGCGAGCGACCAGAAGTGCTGCACGGGCGTCGAGGACGGCCCCGCCGCACCGTAGGAGAGCTGGTTGGCGATCAGCTCCCAGTTGAGCGTGTACGTCGCGGCGGCGACGATCTCGCGGGTGGTCTGCGTCCACAGCGTCTGCGGCATGACGGCCACCATCAGCGCGGCCGTCGCAGCCAGCACGACCAGGGCCGGCGCGGCGAGCCGCGCGAACGTACGTCCGTAGTGCTCGCCCAGCCGCACCCGGCCGCGCTCGGCCCTGCCGACCAGGGAACGGGTGGCGAGGAAGCCGGAGATCACCAGGAAGACGTCGATCCCACCCGAGACCCGGCCGTTGCCGAAGAGGTGGAAGGCGACCACGAGCGCCAGCGCGATGCCGCGCAGGCCGTGGATCTCGCTGATGTGCCCAGATTTGGGGCTCTTGGGTTGCTCGTCGCCGCGAATGGGGGAAGGCGTGGGCAAATCCGAGATGGCGGTCACGTGATCGCTGTTCTAGTGAGTGTCGGTGGTCGAGGAAGCCGTCGCACTCTAACGAGCAGTGGTGACCGGGAGGCATACGGCCGTTGTCGATCCACCATCGAGATCTCCTCGAAAACGTTTCACATCGCCGCCGAAGAAGATAGGTTGCACCCCGACGTGACATAGATCACACCCAAGGACTGAGGAGTTCGACGATGAACACGCACAAGATCGGCCGCCTCATGGCGGTCGCGGCGGTCGCCACCCTGTCGACCGCATCGCTCGCGGCATGTGGCGGCTCGGATGACGGTGGCGGTGACGCGGGCGGTTCGGGCGGCACCGACGTCGGCGTGATCCTGCCTGACGCGACCACCTCTCCCCGATGGGAGTCGCAGGACCGCCCCAACCTGGAGAAGGCGTTCACCGACGCAGGTCTCGAGGCCACGATCCAGAACGCCCAGGGCGACACCGCCAAGTTCGGTCAGCTCTGCGACAGCATGATCAACGAGGGGGTCAAGGTCATCATCATCACCAACCTCGACTCCGAGTCGGGTGCCGCCTGTCTGAAGAAGGCCGCGGACGCCGGGGTGACGAGCATCGACTACGACCGGCTGACGCTCAACGGGGGTGCGTCCTACTACGTCTCCTTCGACAACGTGCTGGTCGGTGAGCTGATGGGCACCGGGCTGGACGAGTGCATCACCGCCGCAGGCAAGAAGGGCGGCAACATCGTCTACGTCAACGGCGCCGCCACCGACAACAACGCCGCGCTGTTCAAGTCGGGCTACGAGAAGGCGCTCGAGCCGAAGATCGCCGACGGCACCTACAAGCTCGTCGGCGACCAGTCGGGGGAGTGGGATGCCACCAAGGCCGGCGAGGTCTTCGACCAGATGTACACCGCCAACGACGGCAAGATCGACGGCGTCGTCTCGGCCAACGACACCATGGCCGGCGGCATCATCGCCCGGCTGAGGGCGAACAAGGCGGCGGGGAAGATCCCGGTGACCGGCCAGGACGCCTCGGTGGAGGGCCTGCAGAACATCCTGCAGGGCTTCCAGTGCGGCACCGTCTACAAGAACACCGAGCTCGAGGCAAAGGCCGCCGCCGACCTCGCGATCGCGCTGATCGAGGGTGATGAGGACGCCGCCTCGGCGCTCGCGACCGGGACGGTGGAGGACACCGAGGCCGGCAAGGACGTGCCGTCGGTGCTCGCCGAGCCCGTCTGGATCACCAAGGAGACCGTCGCGACCGTCATCGAGGACGGTCAGGCCGATGCTGCCGAGGTGTGCTCCGGGGCGATCGCGGTCCTGTGCACCGAGAACGGCGTGCCTCAGTGAGTCCGCTGCTGGAGCTGCGCGGCGTCGAGAAGTCTTTCGGCGCCGTGCAGGTCCTGCGCGGAGTGGACCTCTCCGTACGCGCCGGCCGCGTCACCGCGCTCGTCGGTGACAACGGCGCCGGCAAGAGCACCCTGGTCAAGGGCATGGCCGGGATCCACCTCTTCGACGCCGGTGACTACCTCTTCGAGGGCGAGCCGGTGAAGGTGACCAGCCCGAAGGACGCCGCCGCGCTCGGCATCGAGGTCGTCTACCAGGACCTCGCCCTGTGCGACAACCTCGACGTCGTCCACAACATGTTCCTCGGCCGGGAGATGAAGCGCCTCCGGCTGGTCGACGAGGACACCATGGAGCAGCGAGCTCGAGAGACGCTCGACGGTCTCTCGGTGCGTACGCTCAAATCGGTGCGTACGCCGGTGGCCTCCCTCTCCGGGGGCCAGCGCCAGACCGTGGCGATCGCCCGGGCCGTGCTGTGGAACTCCAAGCTGGTCATCCTCGACGAGCCGACCGCCGCCCTCGGCGTCGCGCAGACCGAGCAGGTCCTCCGGCTGGTGCGCCGGCTGGCCGACCGGGGCCTGGGCGTGGTGCTGATCAGCCACAACCTCAACGACGTCTTCGAGGTCGCCGACGACATCGCGGTCCTGCATCTGGGCCGCATGGTCGGCCAGATCGAGGCCGCCTCCACGACGCGCGAGCGGGTCGTGCAGGCGATCACCACCGGGGCCGTTCCTGAAGGAGGGGTTGCATGAGCGAGCGCCAGCGAGCGGCAACAGGTCTCAGGCCGCCAGTTCCGTATTCTTCGCCCTTCGCTACGGAGGTGGCGGCATGAGCATCGATACCGACGACCCGACTGTCGCTGCGGCACCGGACCCGGAGCCCGACAACTCGCTGGGTGGGATCTTCCGCGCGTACGTGGCCAAGCTCAGGGGTGGTGAGGTCGGCTCGCTTCCGGCGGTGCTGGGTCTGATCGCGCTGGTCGTGGTCTTCTCGGCGCTGCGCCCCGAGCAGTTCACCAACTCGTTCAACTTCGCCAACCTGATCGGCCAGTCGGCAGGGGTGACCGTGCTCGCGATGGGCCTGGTCTTCGTGCTGCTGCTGGGTGAGATCGACCTGTCGGCGGGGTTCGCGGGCGGCACCTGTGCCGGCGTCCTGGGTGTGTGCCTGACCCGGCAGGAGTGGCCGTTGGTGCCGGCGTTGCTGGCTGCCCTGCTCACCGGCGCGATGATCGGTCTGGTCATCGGGCTGCTGGTGGCCAGGCTGGGCATCCCGTCGTTCGTGGTCACCCTGGCCGCGTTCCTCGGGCTGCAGGGCGTACTCCTGACGATGATCGGCGAGGGCGGGACGATTCCCTACCGCAACGACTTCATCAACGGGCTCAACAACGCCAACCTGCCGGTCTGGCTCGGCTGGGCGCTCGGCATCGTCTGCATCGTGGGCTATGCGGCCTCGACGTACGTCACCGACGCGCGCCGCCGCGCCAAGAACCTCACGGTGCAGCCGATCCTGCTGTGGGCGTTGAAGGCCGGGCTGGTGACGGTCGTGGTGCTCGCCGTGGTCGGCTATCTCTCCGTCGAGCGAAGCCGCAACCCGGCGCTGACCTCGCTCAAGGGGGTGCCGGTCTCGCTCGTGGTGATCGTCGGGCTGCTGATCCTGCTCACGTTCGTCCTGACCCGCACCGCCTGGGGGCGGCACGTCTACGCGGTGGGCGGCAACGCCGAGGCGGCACGGCGGGCCGGGATCAACGTGTTCCGGGTGCGTCTGTCGTGCTTCATCCTCTGCTCGACCATGGCAGCGGTCGCCGGCATCATGATCGCCAGCCGGACCAACTCGGTGAACCCGAACACCGGCGGCGAGACGACGCTGCTGTACGCCGTCGGAGCCGCCGTCATCGGCGGCACCTCGCTCTTCGGCGGCAAGGGGCGGGTCATCGACGCGGTCATCGGTGGCACCGTGGTGGCGGTCATCGACAACGGGATGGGCCTGCTCGACCAGCCTCAGGGCACGGTCTGGATGGTCACCGGTCTGGTCCTCCTGGTCGCGGCGAGCGTCGACGCGCTGTCTCGGCGCAGGGCCTCGGCGACAGGGCACGTGTAGCTGTCTGTTCGTCTAGGTATGCAGACGAAGCTGCGCTTCCCTGGCGGAACTCCGCTAGGGAAGCGCAGCTTTCGCTGCATACCTAGCCCAGCATTCAGGCCGCAACCTCAGCGCGCCGTACGCCGTGGCGACGCAGCCCGAGGACACGTACGACGATGGTGGCGAGGTTCGCGACGGCCGCGATGAACACCCAGGCCATCAGTGCCGGGGAGTAGTAGGCGAGCTGGAGCAGGCTGACGTCGCGACCACCGCCGACGGCCAGGCCGATCAGGTAGGGGAGGCTGAACAGCAGGACGGTGGGTGCCAGCCGAGGCAGGAGCCGCGCGGCGAGCCGCCACCACGGCTTGTCGCCGTGCCGTCGCACCCAGGAACCCGTACGGGCGAGACGTCGAGCGCCGAGCACGACCGTCAGCAGCGTGAACCCTGCCAGCACCAGGTCGGTCCACAGCCGGATCGATGGCATCGGATCGGCCGGCTCGCCGTCGGCGATGTCGGCGATCCGGGTGGCGAGCTGGCCGGTTCCCTCGTTGGCCAGCCCGAGGCCGCTGTTGCCGATGACCGCGATGCCGTGCCCGCTGTCGGTGAGGAGGATGTCGGCCGTGTAGGTGAACCAGATCCCGCCGTGGCCCACCTCCGGGCCGTCCTTGCCGCGGTCGACCTCCCAGCCGAGCGCGTAGGGAGCATCGCCCCGAGGCGTCTGCATCTGCCGGACGACCCCCGCGGGCAGGATCCGGGTGCCGTCCGCTGCGACGCCGTCGTTCTGCTGGACGAGGAGCCATCGGGCGAGGTCCTCGGGTGTGGTGATGACACCATCGGAGCCGTTGACGAAACGATGGGGTTCGGGGACCGAGGGTGTCAGGCCGTATGCATAGACATGCCCGTCGGCGACATCGGCGGGGAGGTCCTCGGGGGTGACGTCGATGGTCGTCGTGCGGTTCATCCCGGCGGGCCGGAAGATCTCACGCTCGAGGTAGTCACCGAACGGCACTCCGGAGACCTTCTCCACGATGCGGGCGGCGAGATGGAAGTTGGTGTTGGTGTAGGCGTACTTCTCGCCGGGGTCGGCGGCCAGCTCGGCGCGGCTCGCCCGCCGCTCGGCCTCGGCGAGGGTCGCCGGCTGCGGAAGGCTCTTCTCCCGCAGCGTGAGGTCGGTGATCCCGGAGGTCTGGGTGAGGAGATGCCGCACCGTGATGTCGGCGCCGCGTCGGTCCTCGATCCGGAAGCCGGGCAGGTAGTCATAGGCAGGTGCGTCCAGGTCGACACGACCGGCAGAGACGAGCTGCATCACCGCCGCCGCTGTGATCGTCTTGCTGACCGAGGCCACCGGCATCCGGGTGTCGGAGGCGATCGGGGCGCCCTCCGCGTCGACGCCGTACGCCGCTGAATGCCGGGTCCCGTCCGGATCCGTCACGATTACCGCGATGCCGGGATACCCGCTCGCGGTGGCGAAGTCCTCCACCGCCTCCGTGATCGCATCCCCGTGGTCCGCGGTGGCGACGTCTGCGGTGGCGGGCCGAGCGAGAGGCACGGTCAGCAGGACCGCGATGGCGAGAAGGGCTCCACGTCGTCTGTTCACGCGCCCCATCGTCATGCCGGAGCGGGTGAGAAGTCGTCCGTCCGCGGGTGGTTCCGGCGTACGACCTGGGGATGATCTCGCCCGTGGTGGCGTGCCGGGATGACCCTAGCGTCCCGGTGGTGCCGTGCTGCTGCGTACGACCAGCTCGGCGGGCAGCCGCAGGTGCCGCTCGGTCTGCTTGCCCTCGAGCAGCTCGAGCAGGAGCTCGAGGGCGGCCCGGCCCATCTCGTGGAGCGGCTGGGCGACGGTGGTGAGCGGGGGAGTGGCGTCACGGGCCTCGGGTACGTTGTCGAAGCCGATCACCGAGAGGTCCTCGGGCACGCGCAGGCCGAGCGAGTCGGCGACCTCGATGACCTTGATGGCGGAGATGTCGTTGGCGGCGAAGACGGCGGTGGGACGTTCTCCGGCGGGGAGCGAGAGCATCTCGCGGGCCGGTGCCTCGGCGAGCTCGGGGTGGTAGCCGCCCACCCGGATCAGGTCGGGGGAGACGCTCAGACCGGCGTCACGGAGGGCCTCGCGGTAGCCCTGCTCGCGCAGGCCGGCGGAGCGGAGGTCGGGGCGGCCGCCGAGAAAGCCGATGCGCCGGTGTCCGAGGCCGACGAGATGGTCGACGGCGAGCCGGGCGCCGGTGATGTTGTCGGCGTCGACGGTCATCGGACCGTCCGGTCCGGTGTGGGGGTCGATCGCGACGACCGGGATCGTCGTCTCGTCGGTGATGATCATCGACGGGGTGACCACGATCGCGCCGTCGATCAGGGTGTGGCCGAGGCGGGAGAGCGAGCGGCGCTCCCAGCCCGTGTGGTTGTGGGCGCCGGTGCGTCCGGCATGCGCCAGCAGCTCGTAGCCCGTGCCGCCCAGGGCGGCCGAGATGCCCTTGAGCAGCTCGGCGGAATAGGGCTCGAACTCGGCGACGAGCACGCCGATGACGCCGGTGGACTTGCGGCGCAGGCTGGAGGCGATCAGCGATGACTGATAGCCGAGCTGGTCGATGACCGCGAGGACCTTCTCGCTGGTCGCCTCGCTGACGCCGTAGCGCTCGTTGATCACCTTCGAGACCGTGGCCACGGAGACCCCTGCCTCTCGGGCCACGTCGTTGATCGTCACCCGGCGCGGGCGGGGTTGGTCCAGCGTGCTCATGCGGCCTCCTTCATAGCGCGAGCGCGATCGTACGGACGCGGCGGCCTGAGGCATGGGGTCACTCGCTGGCGCTCGTTCATGCCCCTGACAGTAGCCCACCTGGAGGGGTTCGATAACCATCTACGAAAACGTTATCGACAACGATTGACACGACCCACCGGCAAGCGCCATGCTCGTCCCCACGTTGTGGCGGCAGTCACATCACCCATCCATCCAGAGCTTTGACGAAGAGGTCCACGATGCCGAGGAAGACACAAGCGCTCGCCGCGCTGTGCGCCGGACTGATGATTGCCGCCACCGGTTGCGGCAGCTCGGGCGACTCCGGTGGCGACGACAACACCATCGTTTGGTGGCACAACTCCAACAACGACCCCGGCAAGGGGTTCTACGAGCAGGTCGCGAAGGACTTCGAGGAGGCCAACCCTGGCGTCGACGTCAAGGTCCAGGCCTTCGCCCACGAGGACATGCTGACCAAGCTCGACGCCGCGTTCCAGAGCGGCGACGTCCCGGACGTCTACATGGAGCGTGGCGGCGGCGAGCTCGCCGACCACGTCGAGGCCGGGCTCACCCGCGACCTCTCCGAGGACTCCAAGGACATCATCGACCAGATCGGCGGCAGCGCAGCCGGCTGGCAGGTCGACGGGAAGACATACGCCCTGCCGTTCTCCATGGGCGTGGTCGGGTTCTGGTACAACACCGAGCTCTTCGAGAAGGCCGGTGTCACCGCGCCGCCGACGACCATGGACGAGCTGTACGCCGCGTTCGACAAGCTCGAGAAGGCCGGCATCACCCCGGTCTCGCTCGGTGCCGGTGACGGCTGGCCGGCGGCGCACTACTGGTACTACACCGCGCTGCGCGCCTGCTCCCAGGATGTGCTCGAGAGCGCGGTCGCCGACCTGGACTTCTCCGACCCGTGCTTCGTCGAGGCCGGTGAGACGGTCGACGAGATCGTCGCCCAGAAGCCGTTCAACAAGGGCTTCCTCTCCACGCCGTCGCAGACCGGACCCACCTCCGCCAGCGGCCTGCTGGCCACCGGCAAGGTCGCCATGGAGCTCGCCGGCCACTGGGAGCCGGGCGTGATGCAGGGCATCACCGAGGACAAGAAGGGGCTCGGGGACAAGACCGGCTGGTTCCCGTTCCCGGCCGTCGACGGCGGCGCCGGCGACCCGGCGGCACAGCTCGGCGGCGGCGACGCCTGGGCGGTCTCCGAAGGGGCACCCGACAAGGCTGTCGACCTGGTGAACTACCTGCTCTCCGACGAGGTCCAGAAGGGCTTCGCCGAGAACGACATGGGACTGCCGACCATCCCGGCAGCCGGCTCCTCGGTCAAGGACCCGGCACTGGCCGAGCTGCTGAAGGTGCGTGACGAGTCGCCGTTCGTGCAGCTCTACTTCGACACCGCGTTCGGCGAGTCGATCGGCGGGGCGATGAACGACGAGATCGCGCTGCAGTTCGCCGGCAAGGCCACCCCTGAGGACGTCGTGGCGGCGACCCAGGAAGCCGCGGACAAGGAGAAGTGAGCATGGTGTCCGGACGTACGCCCTCGGGAGGCACGGTCACCTCGTGAGCTCTCAAGCAGCGACCGGTGCGGTCACCTCGGGGCGACCGCACCGGTCTCGAGACGGCTGGCGCCGGTGGGCGGAGATCGCCTTCTTCGTCACCCCGGCCCTGGCCCTGATGGCCCTGTTCGTCGCCTGGCCGATCCTCACCGCCGCGCGGTTCTCGCTCTACGACTGGAAGGGCCTCGGCCCGCTCGACGACTTCGTCGGGTTCGAGAACTACGCCGAGGTCCTCGCCGACGACGTGTTCCGGGACGCGGTCGTCCACAACATGATCATCGTGGTCGGCTCGATCATCGTGCAGCTGCCCCTGGGCGTGGCCATCGCCCTGCTGCTCAACCGCAAGATGGCGGGGCAGGGGCTGCTGCGTACGCTGATCTTCGTCCCCTACGTCCTGGCCGAGGTCATCGCCGGTGTCATCTGGTTCCAGCTGCTGCAGCCGGAGTACGGGATGGTCGACGCGATCATGAACGGGATCGGCCTCGCGCCACCCGAGGAGGGCTGGCTCGGCACTCCCGAGGTCGCCCTGTGGGTGGTGCTCGCGGTCCTGACCTGGAAGTACCTCGGCCTGGCCGTCCTGCTCTTCCTCGCGGGTCTGCAGGGCGTCTCCGAGGAGCTCTACGAGGCGGCGCAGCTCGACGGCGCCAGCTGGTGGCAGACGCAGTGGCGGATCAGCATCCCGCTGCTGGGCCCGACGATCCGCACCTGGTGCTTCCTGTCGATGATCGGCTCGATCCAGTGCTTCGACATGATCTGGGTCCTCACCGGCGGCGGTCCCGCCGACGCGACGACCACGATGGCCACGTACCTGATCGACGAGGGCACCAACCGGCACAACTACGGCATCGCCGGCGCCGCCTCGGTGGTCCTGTTCGCGATCGCGTTCGTGATGGCGCTGGTCTACCAGCTGGTCGTGCTGCGCCATGACACGAAGGAGGCCACCGGATGAGCTCGACGGCGAACCTGGCGCCGCGCGGCAAGCGCGGCGGGAACAACGTACTCGTCTATCTGATCGCACTGATCGTCGTCGCGATCACCGTCGGGCCGGTGCTCTACGGCGCGATGGGCGGCTTCCGGACCAACGCCCAGCTGGCGGAGAAGCCGACCGGGCTGCCCGACCCGTGGGTCACGTCCAACTACTCCGGCGTGCTGAGCGGCGGGTCGTTCTGGACGTACGCGTTCAACTCGACCGTCATCGCGGTCATCACGACCGCGGTCGCCGTGGTCTTCGGGGTGATGGCGGCCTACCCGCTGGCTCGCTACCGGTTCAAGGGCCGCGAAGCGCTGTTCATGGTCTTCGTGCTCGGCCTGCTCTTCCCGGCGGCGGTCGCGGTGATCCCGCTGTTCATCCTGGTCACGCGCGACCTGGGGATGGGCAACACGTGGTGGGGCGTGGCGCTGCCGCAGGCGGCGTTCGCACTCCCGCTGACGGTGGTGATCCTGCGGCCGTTCCTGATGGCGCTGCCGCGCGAGCTCGAGGAGGCGGCCCTGATCGACGGGGCCTCGCGGATCGGCGTCTTCTGGCGGATCATGCTGCCGCTGTCGATGCCGGGCGTGATCACGGTGGCGGTGCTCGCCTTCGTGACCTCCTGGAACGCCTACATCCTTCCGCTCCTGCTGCTGCAGGACGACATGCGCACGCTGCCGCTCGGGGTGGCCGACTTCTCCACCGAGCACTCCGCCGACACCGCCGGTGTCCTGGCGTTCACGACGCTCGCGATGATCCCCGCCCTCGTGCTGTTCCTCGCCTTCCAGCGCCGCCTCGTCAGCGGGCTGCAGGGTGCGGTCAAGGGCTAGAACGGAAACCTGCTGTGACTGAATCTGTTGAATCCGCCGAATCCGCCGAACGGGCCCTGCTCCCGGCCTGGCCCCGGGTCTCGGACCGTGTGCGCGAACTGCACGCCCGGATGAGCCTCGAGGAGAAGCTCGCCCAGATCGTGGGCTACTGGCTCGACCGTGGCGGCGACGTCGTCGCGCCGATGGCCAACGAGATGAGCCGCGAGACGGAGGCTGGCGGCAGGCGGCTCTCCGAGATCACCGCTCACGGGCTGGGCCACTACACCCGCGTGTACGGCACCCGGCCGGTCGACCCCGCCGAGCGGGCCGCGTGGCTGTGGGCCGAGCAGAAGCGCCTGATCTCGCAGACGCGGCTGGGGATCCCGGCGCTGGTCCACGAGGAGTGCCTCACCGGACTCGCGACCTGGCAGGCGGCGACCTTCCCCACGCCGTTGGCCTGGGGGGCCTCGTTCGACCCCGAGGCGGTCGAGGAGATGGCCCGGATGATCGGTGCGGACATGCGTACGCTCGGCGTGCACCAGGGTCTTGCCCCGGTCCTCGACGTGGTCCGGGACGCACGCTGGGGCCGGTGCGAGGAGGCCATCGGTGAGGACCCGTACCTCGTCGGGACGGTCGCCACGGCGTATGTTCGCGGGCTGCAGTCGGCCGGCGTGCACGCCACGCTGAAGCACTTCGTCGGTTACTCCGGCTCGCGGGCCGGGCGCAACCACGCCCCGGTCTCGGCCGGCCCGCGCGAGATCGCCGACATCTACCTGCCGCCCTTCGAGATGGCGGTGCTCGACGGCGGTGCGCGGTCGGTGATGGCGTCCTACAACGACATCGACGGCGTGCCGCAGCACGCCTCGGTCGAGTATCTCACCTCGCTGCTGCGCGAGTCGTGGGGCTTCGACGGGGTCGTGGTCGCCGACTATTTCGGGGTCGCGTTCCTGGCGGTGATGCATGCCATCGCCGCCGACCGCGGACGGGCTGCCGCGATCGCCCTCGAGGCGGGCGTCGACATCGAGCTCCCGACCGGCGATGCGTACCTCGACCCGCTCGCGGCGCTGATCCGCTCCGGCGAGGTCTCCGAGTCGGTCGTCGACCGGGCGGTGCTCAGGGCGCTGGCGCAGAAGGAGTCGCTGGGCCTGTTGGACGAGTCCTTCGGGGCTGCACTGAAGGACGGTGCGCCGGCGTCGGTCGACCTGGACTCGCCTGCCCACCGGTCGCTGGCTCGGCGACTCGCCGAGGAGTCGGTCGTGCTGCTCAGCAACGACGGTCTGCTCCCGCTCACGGGTGACCTCGGCAGGGTGGCGGTCATCGGCCCGAACGCCGACCGCTCCGAGGCGCTGATGGGCTGCTACTCCTTCGTCAACCACGTGATGGCCAGCTACCCCGACGAGCCGCTGGGCATCGAGCTCCCGACCATTGCCGAGGCGCTCCGGGAAGAGCTCGGCGCGTCCACGTACGAGGTCGTGGCCGGGTGCGACGTCGAGGGCGATGACCGCTCCGGCTTCGCCGCGGCCGTGGCGGCGGCCGAGGCTGCCGACGTGGCCGTGGTCGTCGTCGGCGACCAGGCCGGGCTCTTCGGCCGAGGCACGGTGGGGGAGGGCAACGACTCCGAGTCGCTCGAGCTCCCGGGGGTCCAGCGCGAGCTGGTCTCCGCGGTCGTTGCCACGGGAACGCCGGTCGTGCTCGTGGTCGTCACCGGCCGTCCGTACGCCATCGGCTGGGCGCTCGACGACGAGGCCCGTCCGGCCGCGGTGCTGCAGGCGTTCTTCCCCGGCGAGGAGGGCGGACCGGCGCTGGCACGTGTCATCTCCGGTGCCGTCAACCCGTCCGGACGGCTGCCGGTCTCGCTGCCGCGGGTCTCCGGCACCCAGCCCTACAGCTATCTGCAGCCGCTGCTGGGTGGGCCCTCCGAGGTCACCAGCACCGACCCGACGCCGGCGCGCCCGTTCGGGTTCGGGCTGTCCTACACCACCTTCGGCTACAGCGGGCTCTCGGCCGACCGTTCCGTCGAGGCCGGTGGCACGTTCGGGGTGGAGGTGACTGTCACCAACCTCGGCGATGTCGCCGGCGTGGACGTGGTCCAGCTCTACGGTCGCGACCTGCTGGCCTCCGTGGTCCGGCCGGTCTCACAGCTGCTCGGCTACCAGCGGGTCGAACTGCGGCCGGGGGAGTCGGCGACGGTGCGCTTCGAGGTGCCCACGACCCGGCTGGCTTTCACCGACCGCAGCCTCACTCGCATCGTCGAGCCCGGCGATGTCGAGGTCTGGGTCGCCGCCTCGGCCGGGGAGAAGGTCGCCACCGCCGTCGCCGAAGGCATCGCCGAGCTCTCCGACGTCGCGACCGCCTCGGCCGCAGGTGAGTCCGGTGGCGACAAGGCGCTGGTCACGATCACCGGCGAGGTCCACCGGGTCGGCCCCACTGACACCCGGATCACCACCGCGACGGTCTCTCGCTAGATCACGCCGAGTCGGCCCGTCATGACGGGCCGACTCGGCATGGGCTTAGGTCAAGACGGGCCGACTCAGCGGGGTGTGTGTCGGGTGAGGTACGCCGCGGGGTCGGCGATCACGCGGCGTACGACGGTCCCGGCGGCTCCCCGCACGGCAGCGTCGCTGCCGAGGCCGGAGACCAGCAGTGCCGGCGGATCGGCGGCGCCGGTGTGGTGGCTGACCGACGCCGAGGTAGCCGCAGCGAGCCAGGGTGCGAGGGTGGCGAACGCGCCGCCGAGCACGATCGCGGCGGGGTCGAGGAGGGTGAGGACCGAGGCGAGCGCGACCCCTAGGTGGCGGCCCGCGTCGGTGACCGCATCGAGAGCGGCCCGGTCGCCCGCCTCGCAGGCCCGGGTGAGGTCGGACATCGTCGCCACGCCCGCTCGGGCGAGGATCTCCTGCTGGCCGGCCATCCGTTCCAGGCAGCCGTGGCCGCCGCAGCCGCACCGTGGGCCGTCGGGGGCGACGACGACGTGGCCGAGCTCGCCGGCGCCGGCGTGAGCCCCACGGAAGACCTCGCCACCGATGACGATGCCGCCACCGATGCCGATCTCGCCGGAGACGTGCACGAAGTCCCGCAGCGGCTCGCCCTCGTGCTGATGGGCGCCGAACCACATCTCGCCGAGAGCCGCGAGGTTGGCCTCGTTCTGCACGTCGATCTCGAGCCCGGTCGCCTCGCCCACCGCGTCCGCGAGATCGACCTCCGGCCAGCCGAGGTTGGGTGCGCGTACGAGGGTGCCGTCGACGGCCAGCCCGGGAACGGCGACACAGCCTCCGGCTAGCGGCAGGCCCTGGGAGGCCGCGCTGGCGGTGGCCGTGCGGGCCACCTCGATGAGGTCGGCGACGACCTCGTCGGCTGCACGGTCGCGGTTGTCGCGGCGTACGACATGGTGGTAGCGCGGCGCGCCGGTCAGGTCGGTCACCACGGCGGCGAGGTAGTCGACGTTGATCTCCAGGCCGAGCCCGGCGGCGCCACCGGGAGCGAGGCCGAGCCCGGTGGCGGGCCGGCCGCGTTCGGCGGCGGCAGGGGCGCTCTCGACGATCAGCCCGGCGGAGATCAGGTCGGTCACCAGCCCGGACACCGACGACTTCGTCAGTCCGGTCCGGGCCGCGACCTGCGCCCGGGAGACCGGGCTGGTGCGGGCGACCTCGCCGAGCACGAGAGCGAGGTTGCTCGCCCGCATCCCGGCGTGCTGGGCAGGCTCGGCTCTGACCGTCATGATCGGGATTAGACCAAGTTCTGAACTTGTGGTCAACCAGGGGACAGATTCACCGCCACCGGTTGACAATGTGACGTACGTCGCGTTTCATCTGTCTAGATAGTCCGAGTCATGAACTAAAGCGAGGATGCGATGACGGAATACACCCCCACCCCGGCCGACAAATTCACCTTCGGCGTGTGGACCGTCGGCTGGGAAGGCGTCGACGTGTTCGGTCCCGGCACCCGCCCGCCGATGGACCCCGCCCATGCTGTCCACAAGCTCGCCGAGCTCGGCGCGTGGGGCGTGACGTTCCACGACAACGACGTCTTCGCCTTCGACGCCACCGACGCGGAGCGTGACGCCGCACTGACCAGCTTCCGCAAGGCGCTGGCGGAGACCGGGCTGGTCACGCCGATGGTCACCACCAACCTGTTCAGCCACCCGGTCTTCAAGGACGGCGCCTTCACCTCCAACGACCGCTCTGTGCGTCGTTTCGCGCTCGCGAAGGCCGCTCGCAACATCGACCTGGCCGCCGAGCTGGGTGCGGAGACGTTCGTGATGTGGGGCGGGCGCGAGGGCGCCGAGTCGGCGTTCGCGAAGGACATCGGCTCCGCGCTGGACCGCTACCGCGAGGGCGTCGACCTGCTGTGCGACTACGTCATCTCCCAGGGCTACGACCTGCGCTTCGCCATCGAGCCCAAGCCCAACGAGCCACGCGGCGACATCCTGCTGCCGACGATCGGCCACGCGCTGGCCTTCATCGAGAGCCTCGAGCACCCCGAGATGGTCGGCGTGAACCCGGAGGTCGGTCACGAGGAGATGGCCGGGATGAACTTCGCCGCCGGCATCGCGCAGGCGCTGTGGGCGGGCAAGCTCTTCCACATCGACCTCAACGGCCAGCACGGCCCCCGTTTCGACCAGGACCTGCGCTTCGGTGCCGGCAACCTGCGGGGCGCGTTCGCGCTCGTCGACCTGCTGGAGACCCACGGCTACGAAGGTCCGCGTCACTTCGACTTCAAGCCGCCGCGCACCGAGGACGAGGACGGCGTCTGGGCCTCCGCCGCGGGCTGCATGCGCAACTACCTCGCGCTGAAGGCCAAGGCGGCCGCATTCCGATCCGACCCCGAGGTCACCGCTGCACTCTCCGCCTCGGGCCTGACGGACCTGGCCACGCCCACGCTGGCCGAGGGCGAGTCGCTGGAGACGCTCCGTAAGGAGACCTACGACATCGAGGCGATGGCCACGCGCGGCTACGGGTTCGAGCACCTCGACCAGCTCGCCATGGACCACCTGCTCGGGCTGCGCTAGAGAGACGGTCTAGGTTCGTCGACATGCCGCTCGTAGCCGGGGTCGATTCCTCGACCCAGTCCTGCAAGGTCGTCGTCCGTGACGCGGAGTCCGGGGCGCTGGTGCGCTCCGGCTCCGCGCCGCATCCCTCCGGGACGGAGGTGGACCCGGCCGCGTGGTGGTCGGCGCTGTCCTCCGCTGTCGAGGCCGCCGGCGGCCTCGACGATGTCGCCGCGGTCTCCGTCGGGGGACAGCAGCACGGGATGGTGTGCCTGGATGAGGCCGGAGAGGTCGTACGTCCCGCCCTGCTGTGGAACGACACCCGCTCCGCCGCCGCGGCCGCCGCGCTCAACACCGAGCTGGGAGCCGCGGCCTGGGCCGAGGCCGTCGGCTCGGTGCAGGTGGCCAGCTTCACCGCCACCAAGCTGCGCTGGCTGGCCGAGCACGAGCCCGACGCCGCGGCCCGGGTCGCGGCGGTCTGTCTGCCTCATGACTGGCTGACGTGGAAGCTCGCCGGGGCGCCGGGGCTGGCGGCGCTGCGCACCGACCGGAGCGACGCCAGCGGCACCGGCTACTACTCGGCGGTGACCGGTGAATACCGTCGCGACCTGCTCAAACGTGCTCTGGGGCGCGACGACGTCGTGCTGCCTGAGGTGCTCGCGCCGACGGCGTCGGCGGGACGTACGAGTGGTGGGGCGCTCCTCGGGTCCGGCTGCGGCGACAACGCCGGGGCCGCTCTGGGTGTGGGTGCCCAGCCCGGAGACGTGGTCGTCTCCATCGGCACCTCCGGGGTCGCGTGCGCGGTCTCGGAGACACCGACGGCGGACGCGTCCGGCGCGGTGGCGGGTTTTGCCGACGCGACCGGTCGCTACCTCCCGCTGGTCGCGACCCTCAACGCCGCGCGCGTGCTCGACGCCACCACGCGTCTGCTCGGGGTGAGCCACGAGCAGCTCTCCCGGCTGGCTCTGGAGGCCCCCGCGGGCTCCGGGGGACTGGTCCTCGTCCCCTACCTGGAGGGCGAGCGCACGCCCGACCGTCCTGCGGCGCGTGGCGTGATCCACGGTCTGACGTTGTCGACCGCCGAGCCCGCCTATCTCGCGCGCGCCGCCGTCGAGGGCCTCCTCTGCGGCCTCGCCGACGGCATCGACGCGCTGAAGGCGCAGGGCGTCGCGGTCAACCGTGTCCTCCTCGTCGGCGGCGGGGCCCGCTCCGAGGCCGTACGCCGTCTCGCCCCCGTCGTCCTCGGCCACCCCGTCCTGGTTCCCGAGCCGGGTGAGTACGTCGCCGACGGCGCGGCCCGCCAAGCCGCCTGGGCCCTCGTCGGCGGCGAGGAGCCGCCGACCTGGGAGCTCGCCGGCACCCAGACGTACGAAGCCGATCCCGACCCCGCCGTCCGCTCCCGCTACGCCGAGGTCCGTGATCTCACCGAAGGCATCTAGCCGAGGCGTCAGGTACGTCGGCCGAGACGTCAGCGCGGTCGGGCGAGAGGTCACCCGCTGACCTCTCGCCCGACGGGAGCGACGCCTCGGCCGGCGCGGGTGACGCCTCGGCAGATTGTGCGTGACGTTTCGGCGCGCGAGAGTGACGGCTCGGCGTGATCCGATAGCGTGGCCGCGCCATGTTGGATCACATCAAAGGCTTCGTTCAGGGAGTCGTCCTCGCGCCCATCGTCCGGTTGTTCGTGGCGCTGAAGATCAGCCCCGACGTCGTGACGCTCGTCGGCACCATCGGAGTAGCGGTCGGAGCGTTGGCCTTCTACCCGCGCGGCGAGCTGCTGGCCGGCACGATCTTCATCACCTGCTTCGTCTTCAGCGACCTGATCGACGGGGCCATGGCCCGCGCGGTCGGACGCAGCTCGAAGTTCGGTGCCTTCTGGGACTCCACCCTCGACCGGTTCGGCGACGGAGCGGTCTTCGGCGGGCTGGCGCTCTACTTCGCCGGACCGGGTGACTCCGACCTCTACCTCGCGCTGACCCTGTGGTGCCTCGTGACGGGCGCGGTCACCTCCTACGCCCGCGCCCGCGCAGAGTCGCTGGGCTTCACCGCCAACGTCGGCATCGCCGAGCGCGCCGACCGTCTCGTGCTGGTCCTCGTGATGACCGGCTTCGCCGGCATCTTCTCCCTCGACCTGCTCATCTACATCGCCCTGTGGATCCTTGCCGTCGCCTCGACGATCACCGTCGTGCAGCGGGTCTGGACCGTCCGCCGCCAGGCCCTTGCCGAGGAGGCGGCCTCGTGACCGCGCCGAGCGAGGCAGACGTACGCCTGGCCGCGGAGCTCGTCCGCGACGCGGGTTCGCTCGCCGCGACGATGCGTCAGTCGGGGATCGACGACTCGGTCGAGACCAAGACCTCCGTCTCCGACCTGGTCACCGCTGCCGACAAGGCCGCCGAGAAGGCGATCGTCGACCGTCTCGCGACCGAGCACCCTGGCGACGGCATCCTGGGGGAGGAGGGCTCCGCCCGCGAGTCGGCCACCGGCCGGGTGTGGACCATCGACCCGGTCGACGGCACCTACAACTTCGTACGCGGCCTCGACTGGTGGTGCTCGGCGCTGGCGCTGACCGACGGCGCCCCGGGAGACGTGAACAGTATCGTGCTGGGGGCGGTCTACTCACCGGCCGAGGACGCCGTCTACGTCGGTGGTCCCGACCTCCCGACCACCCGAAACGGAGTCCCTCTCGACGCGATCCCGGACACGCCGCTCTCGCACGCGTGCCTCACCACCTACCTCCACCCGCGCAAGCTGGGCCACCCGTCCGGCGAGGCGTACGTGCGGGTCGCTGCCGAAGCCGCCTCCATCCGGATCCTCGGCTCCGGCTCGATGGACCTCGCCGCCATCGCCCAGGGCAAGCTCCACCTCTTCTGCCAGCACTCCGTCCCCGACTGGGACCGCCTGCCGGGCACCGCTCTCGTCCTCGGTGTCGGCGGCACCACGGCCCAGGTCGAGGCGGGCGGGGTCCTCTGGTCCCTGGCCGGCGCCCCGGCCGCGGTGGCTGATGCGGTGGAAGCACTGGCCTCCTAGCAGTCCACTTCGGGAACAGTGGCCTGACCAGGCCTTTCCGAGGGTGGCGTACGTCCCTTCCCGACTTACGATCGCCGCATGGCAACAAGCACGAATATGACGGGGACCTCGCGCGTCAAGCGAGGCATGGCGGAGATGCTCAAGGGCGGCGTGATCATGGACGTGGTCACCCCGGAGCAGGCGAAGATCGCCGAGGACGCCGGGGCGGTGGCGGTGATGGCGCTCGAGCGCGTACCCGCCGACATCCGTGCCCAGGGTGGCGTGAGCCGCATGTCGGACCCCGACATGATCGACGGCATCATCGAGGCCGTCTCCATCCCGGTCATGGCCAAGGCCCGGATCGGCCACTTCGCCGAGGCGCAGGTGCTGCAGTCCCTGGGCGTCGACTACATCGACGAGTCCGAGGTGCTGACCCCGGCCGACTACGAGAACCACATCGACAAGTGGGCCTACACCGTGCCGTTCGTGTGCGGTGCGACCAACCTCGGCGAGGCCCTGCGCCGCATCACCGAGGGTGCGGCGATGATCCGCTCCAAGGGCGAGGCCGGCACCGGTGACGTGTCCAACGCGGTCACCCACATGCGTACGATCCGCAAGGAGATCCGCCGCCTCGGCGCGCTCGCCGAGGACGAGCTCTACGTGGCGGCCAAGGAGCTCCAGGCGCCCTACGAGCTGGTCAAGGAGGTCGCCGAGAACGGCAAGCTCCCGGTCGTCCTCTTCACCGCCGGCGGCATCGCGACCCCGGCCGACGCCGCGATGATGATGCAGCTCGGCGCCGAGGGCGTCTTCGTCGGCTCCGGCATCTTCAAGTCCGGCAACCCGGCCCAGCGTGCCGAGGCGATCGTCAAGGCGACGACCTTCCACGACGACCCCGACGTGATCGCCAAGGTCTCCCGCGGTCTCGGCGAGGCGATGGTCGGCATCAACGTCGACGAGCCGGCCCGTTCGATCCAGTTCGCGGAGCGCGGCTGGTGACCACCGTCGGCGTACTCGCCCTCCAAGGCGACGTCCGCGAGCACCTCGCCGCCCTCGACCGCCTGGGGGTGAAGGGAACGTCCGTACGCCGCCGCGAGGAGCTCGACGCGTGCGACGCGCTCGTCATCCCCGGCGGTGAGTCGACCACGATGTGGCGCCTGGCGCGTACGTTCGAGCTGCTCGATCCGCTCCGCGAGCGGGTCCAGGGCGGGATGCCGGCGCTCGGCACCTGTGCCGGCATGGTCCTCCTGGCCGACCGCCTCCTCGACGGGGCGGAAGGCCAGGAGACCATCGGCGGGCTCGACATGACGGTACGCCGCAACGCCTTCGGGCGGCAGACGGAGTCGTTCGAGACCGACCTGGAGGTCACCGGGCTGGACGGAACCGTCCATGGCGTCTTCATCCGCGCCCCCTGGGTCGAGGAGGTCGGCCCCGGGGTCGAGGTGCTGGCGAGCGTGGACGGCCACCCCGTCGGCGTACGTCAGGAGCGGCTGATGGCCACCAGCTTCCACCCCGAGGTCAACGCCGAGGACCGGTTGCACCGGTTGTTCCTGGACACCTGCTGCTGACGGTGCCGAACGTCACGTAGTTAGAATGGGGCCTTGCTGCCCTGTGACGACTCCGGTGGCGGCTCGACAGGCTTGACAAAGCACAGCGACGACGCGGGGCAAAGGACGGTTTTCAGATGAGCGGCCACTCCAAGTGGGCAACGACCAAGCACAAGAAGGCGGCGATCGACGCCAAGCGCGGCAAGCTCTTCGCCAAGCTCATCAAGACGATCGAGATCGCGGCCAAGACCGGCGGTCCCGACCCGGCCGGAAACCCGACCCTCTACGACGCGATCCAGAAGGCCAAGAAGCAGTCGGTCCCCAACGACAACATCGACCGCGCGGTCAAGCGTGGCGGTGGGCTCGACGGCGGCGGGGTCAGCTACGACACGATCATGTACGAGGTCTACGGCCCTCAGGGTGTCGCGCTCCTCATCGAGTGTCTGACCGACAACCGCAACCGGGCGGCCATGGAGGTGCGCACCGCGGTCACCCGCAACGGCGGCACCATGGCCGACCCCGGCTCGGTGAGCCGGCTCTTCGACCGCAAGGGCGTCGTCGTCGTGGCGAAGGCGCAGGAGGGCAAGACGGTCTCCGAGGACGACCTGCTCGAGGCCACGCTCGACGCCGGTGCCGAGGACGTCAACGACCTCGGCGAGTCCTTCGAGATCGTCTCCGACCCCTCCGACGTGGTCGCGGTCCGCACCGCGCTGCAGGAGGCCGGGATCGACTACGACTCCGCCGAGGTCCAGTTCGTCGCGAGCATGGACATCCCGGTCGCCGACGCCTCGGCCGCCGAGAAGGTCTTCAAGCTCATCGACGCCGTCGACGACCTCGACGACGTCCAGAACGTCTTCTCCAACGCCGACGTCCCCGACGAGGTCATGGAGACCGTCGACGCCTGACCCGGGCCGAGGCGTCACCCCCGTCGGCCGAGAGGTCGCTGACGTCGGCCGAGACGGCACCGAGGTGCCATCTCGGCCGACGTACCCGACTTCTCGGCGGGGCGTGTCAGGGGCTCGGGAGGCGAGTCCTAGTCTGTACGCTACGAACAGGCGTTCGATCAGACGAAGGAGTGCGGCGTGCGGGTGCTTGGGATCGACCCCGGCCTGACCCGGTGCGGGATGGGCGTGGTCGACGGCTCGCTGGGCCGGCCGCTGTCGATGGTGGACGTCGGGGTGATCCGTACGTCCTCGGACCTGCCCGTCTGGGAGCGGCTGGTGAGCATCGAGAAGGGGATCGACGCCTGGATCGAGGAGCACCGGCCCGACGCGGTCGCGATCGAGCGGATCTTCGCGCGCTCGAACGTCTCCACGATCATGGGCACGGCCCAGGCCAGCGGCCTCGCGATGGTCTGCGCGGCCAGACGCGGTCTCCCGGTGGCGCTGCACACGCCCTCGGAGGTCAAGGCCGCCGTCTCCGGCAACGGCCGCGCCGACAAGGCGCAGGTGACCGCGATGGTGACCCGGATCCTGCGGCTCTCCACCCCGCCGAAGCCCGCCGACGCGGCCGACGCGCTCGCGCTGGCCATCACCCACCAGTGGCGCGGAGGCGCCCAGAACCGCATCGAAGCCGCGGTCGCCGCGGCCGGAAGGGTCCGTAGATGATCGCGTCCGTACGCGGCAAGGTCGCCGCCGTCAGTCTCTCCACCGCCGTCGTCGAGGTCGGCGGCATCGGCATCGAGCTGCTCTGCACGCCCAACACGCTGGCCACGCTCCGCACCGGCGAGGAGGCCCACCTGCCGACCAGCCTGGTCGTGCGCGAGGACTCGTTGACCCTCTTCGGCTTCACCGACACCGACGAGCGCACCCTCTTCGAGCTCCTCCAGACCGCCTCCGGTGTCGGCCCGAAGCTCGCCCAGGCGATGCTCGCCGTCCTCAGCCCCGACGGCATCCGCCTGGCCATCGCGGGCGAGGACACCAAGACCCTGACCAAGGTCCCCGGGATCGGCCAGAAGGGGGCCCAGCGGATCATCCTGGAGCTCAAGGACCGGGTCGGCGCACCCACCGGCACCGCCTCGGCGCCGGCGCCGACCAGCGCGGCCGCGCCCTGGCGCGACCAGGTCACCGAGGCCCTCATCGGTCTGGGCTACAACGCCCGCGACGCGGACAAGGCAGTCACCGCGATCGAGCCCGAAGCGGGCGACCAGGCCAACATCTCGCTGCTGCTGCGAGCAGCCCTGCGCACGCTGTCGAAGGCATAAGGACCCATGCACGAGGACGACCTGGACCGGGCAGAGGACGAGTCCCGCTTTGATGGGTACAGCTCCTCGCTCACCATCGCGGAGGCCGACGGCGACGACCGCGCCGTCGAGGCGGCGCTGCGCCCCAAGAGCCTCGACGAGCTGATCGGCCAGCAACGCGTCCGCGAGCAGCTCAGCCTCGTCCTGGAGGCGGCGCGGCAGCGTGAGCGGGCCCCTGACCACGTACTCCTCTCCGGGCCTCCAGGGCTCGGCAAGACCACCCTGGCGATGATCATCGCCGCCGAGATGTCGGCGCCGCTGCGGATCACCTCCGGGCCGGCGATCACGCACGCCGGCGACCTGGCCGCGATCCTGAGCGGGCTCAACGAGGGCGAGGTGCTCTTCGTCGACGAGATCCACCGGATGAGCCGTCCGGCCGAGGAGATGCTCTACCTGGCGATGGAGGACTTCCGGGTCGACGTCGTGATCGGCAAGGGGCCGGGCGCGACCGCGATCCCGATCGACCTCCCGCCGTTCACGCTGGTCGGCGCGACCACCCGCGCGGGGCTCCTCCCGGGCCCGCTCCGGGACAGGTTCGGCTTCACCGGCCACCTCGAGCTCTACGACCCCGCCGATCTCGAGTTGATCGTGCGCCGCTCGGCAGGGCTGCTCGACGTCCGTCTCGAGGACGACGGCGCCGCCGAGATCGCCGGCCGTTCCCGCGGCACCCCGCGGATCGCGAACCGGCTGCTGCGTCGCGTACGTGACTATGCCCAGGTCAAGGCCGACGGCACGGTCACCCAGCAGGTCGCGGAGAAGGCGTTGGACCTCTACGAGGTGGATCCGCTCGGTCTGGACCGCCTCGACCTGGCCGTTCTCGACGCGCTGTGCCGCCGTTTCGGGGGAGGCCCGGTGGGCATCTCCACCCTCGCCGTCGCGGTGGCGGAGGAGCGCGAGACGGTCGAGGAGGTGGCCGAGCCGTTCCTGGTCCGCTCCGGCTTCCTGGCCCGTACGCCGCGGGGCCGTGTCGCCACCCCGGCCGCCTGGACCCACCTCGGACTGCCGGTGCCCGCCAACACCGAGGCCGCGGCCTGGTCGGTGGAGACGCTCTGGGATGAGCCCTGAATCACACTCCCAACCAGGTGCCTGGTTAGACTTGCACGTCGCCGTGCGACTGCCGGTGACCCCTGAGACTGTCGGAGCCGAACCCCCGTGGAATTCCTGCCATTTATCGTCATCATCGTCCTGTTCTACTTCTTGCTGATCAGGCCGCAGCAGAAGCGTGCCAAGCAGGCTCGTGAGCTCCAGCTCAACCTCCAGCCGGGCGACAGGGTGATGCTGACCTCCGGCCTCTTCGGCACCGTCGCCGAGGTCGAGGAGACGACGACGAACATCAAGGTGGAGATCGCCGACGGCGTCGTCATCCAGGTCGTGCGCCAGGCCGTGGCCCAGAAGGTCACCGAGGCACCCGCGGATGAGTCCGACGAGGGGGAGGCGAACGAGGTCGAGGCCTCGGCCGAGGAGACCTCGGCAGACGCCGACAGCGTCATCGTGGATCTCGACAAGAAGGACTGACCAAACTCATGGCACGCAAGACAGCGCGCCCCGGCCGGACACTCGCGCTGCTCTTCTTGGCGATCGCGATCATGTTCGGGGGCATCGCGCTCGCCGGCACCTGGAAGCCCGAGCTGGGCCTCGACCTGCGCGGCGGCACCGAGATCTCGATGACCGCGAAGAACTCCGAGGGCGGCTCGGTCCCCAAGGAGAGCCTCGACGAGGCCAAGGCGATCATCGACCAGCGCGTCAACGGCTCCGGCATCACCGGCGGCCGGGTGACCACCGAGGGCAACGACGTCATCAAGGTCTCCATCCCCGGCACCGGCAAGGTGCAGCAGGAGACCGCCGAGCGCGTCCGTCAGACCGCCAAGCTCCGCTTCCGGCTGGTCGCCTGCAGCCCGCAGAAGCCCTGTGGCGACAGCACCGGAGCCGACCCCGGGTCGATGATCCAGGACCCCTCGGCCGGCACCGCGCCCGGCACCTCGCCTCGGGCGCCGTTCGGTGGCGAGACCGTCAAGCCCGCAGAGGGCGAGAAGGCCTCCGGCACCCCGAGCCCCTCGGCCAGCGCCAAGCCGGAGTCGAAGGACGCCGAGAAGCACGACCCCAACTCCACGGTCCCGGTCGACGAGGCTGTCGAGTTCATGCGCAACCCGCCGGCGGAGTGGGCGGCTCGCTACAACAGCTTCACCTGCCCGGCGCCGGGCTCCGACCCGGTCGAGGACCTGCCGGGCGAGCCGCTGCTGACCTGTGACGAGGACGGGATCCCCTACCTGCTCAGCCCGGCGGTCATCGAGGGCACCGAGATCAAGGAAGCCGACTACGGCATCCCGCAGCAGCAGGCCAACTACGTGGTGACCCTGGACTTCAAGTCCGACGGCAACAAGGCCTTCGCCGAGACCACCGGCGCGATCGCCGGCACCGGCGAGCAGTTCGCCATCACCCTGGACGGCAAGGTCATCTCCGCGCCGACCGCCGACTCGCGGATCAGCGGTGGTGCGCAGATCAGCGGTGACTTCACGCAGGAGTCCGCCGCCGCGCTGGCCAACAACCTGAAGTACGGCTCGCTGCCGCTCGACTTCCCCGAGGACGGCATCCAGACCAAGGTGATCGGCCCGAGCCTGGCCGGCAACCAGCTCACCGCGGGCCTCTGGGCCGGCCTGGTGGGCCTCATCCTCGTGGTGATCTTCTCGATCCTCTACTACCGCGCGATGAGCATCGTGGTGATCGGCTCGCTGATCGTCGCCGGTGCGATGACGTACGGCATGATCCTGCTGCTCAGCGAGACCGCCGGCGTCACCCTGGACCTTCCGGGTGTGGCCGGTCTGATCGTCGGTATCGGCATCACCGCCGACTCCTTCATCATCCTCTACGAGCGGATGCGTGACGACATGCGTGAGGGCCGCTCGATGCGGGTGGCCGTCGACACGGCGTGGCCGCGTGCCCGTAACACCTGCCTCGCCTCGGACGGTGTCTCGTTCCTGGCCGCGTTCGTGCTCTACGTCTTCGCGACCAACGAGGTCAAGGGCTTCGCCTTCATGCTCGGTCTGACGACGATCATCGACGTGCTGGTGTTCTTCTGGTTCACCCACCCGATGACCAAGCTCATGGCCACCTGGGGCTTCTTCAACAAGGGTCATGTGCTCTCCGGCATGGACAAGCGCGCTATCGGCACCGTCGACGCCCCCAAGGGCGCCACCACTCTGGTCGGAGGCAAGGCCTGATGAGCAAGTTCTCCATCTCGCGGCTCGGCAAGGAGCTCTACACCGGCGAGAAGTCGTTCGACTTCGTCGGTCGCCGGATGCTCTGGTACGCCGTCTCCGCGGTCGTGCTCGTCGCGGTCATCCTCGGCGTCTGGCTGCAGGGGATCAACCTCGGCATCGACTTCACCGGCGGCACGCGCTACACCGTCACGGTCGCGCAGGCCGACCAGGAGCTGGCCGACGACCTGCGCACGGCCGTCGGTGACACCGACGTCGAGGCCGCCGACGGCGCCTCGGTGCGCACCTCCGGTGGCAAGTCGATCGTGATCGAGACCAAGTCGATCCCTGACGGCTCCGAGGCCGACGAGGCGATCATCGGAGCGATCACCGAGACGGCCGACGTGGCCGAGGACGACATCAGCCGCACCGGGATCGGGCCCAGCTGGGGCGAGCGGGTCGCCACCAAGGCGGGCCTCGCGCTGGGCATCTTCCTCGTCGGCGTGATCCTGTTCATCTGGGTCTACTTCAAGGAGTGGAAGATGTCGGTCGCGGCCGTCGTCGCCCTGCTCCACGACGTGGTGATCACGGTGGGCGTCTACGCGATCGTCGGTTTCGAGGTGACACCGGCGACGGTCACCGGCTTCCTGACCATCCTCGGTTACTCGCTCTACGACACCGTGGTCGTCTTCGACAAGGTCAAGGAGAACACCCGCAACCTGGCGCAGAAGAAGCAGACGTACGCCGCGGCGGCCAACCTTGCGGTCAACCAGACTCTGGTCCGCTCGATCAACACCTCCATCATCGGTCTGCTGCCGGTCGTCGCGATCCTCTACGTCAGCGCCGTGCAGCTCGGCACGTCCTCGCTGAAGGACATCTCGCTGGTCCTCTTCGTCGGTATGGCCGTCGGCACCTACTCCTCGATCTTCATCGCCACCCCGCTGCTGGTGCACCTGAAGTCGAAGGAGAAGGACGTCGTCGACGCCGAGAAGCGTGCCGCGGCGCGGATGAAGGAAGCCGACAAGTACGCCGCGGTGCCCGTCTTCGACGAGGGCATGCCGGTCGCTGCCGACGAGGAGCCGGACGAGCTGCGCGAGTCCGGATCCGACGATCTCCACGAGGCCGGGGTCGGCCGGGGCACCAGCCCCAACACGTCCCCGACAGGTCGAGGTCGCAACGTACCCAGCCAGCAGCGCTCGGTCTCCGACAGCGCGGCTGCCGGACGTCCGCAGCCCAAGCGCGAGTCGCGGTCGAAGCGCAAGTGACTGTCTCGGAGACAGCTGCAGGCGGCCGGTCGCTCGAGGAGACCCTCGAGCGGCTGGTCGCCGACGTGCCCGACTTCCCCGAGCCGGGCGTCGGATTCAAGGACATCACCCCGCTGCTGGCGGACCACGCCGGTTTCGCCCAGGTGGTCGATGCACTGGGCGCCCCGGCCCGCGATGCCGACGGCAACGTGACCGTGACCAAGGTGCTCGGTATGGAGTCGCGAGGGTTCATCCTCGGTGCTCCCGCGGCCCTGCATCTCGGGGTCGGCTTCGTCCCCGTACGGAAGGCCGGCAAGCTGCCACGTGAGACCCATGCGGTCTCCTACTCGCTGGAATACGGCGAGGCGACCCTGGAGATCCACACCGATGCGGTCGCGCCGGGGGAGCGGGTGCTGGTCATCGACGACGTGCTCGCCACCGGCGGCACCGCCGCGGCCACGATCGAGCTGGTCGAGCGCTGTGGCGGCATCGTCGTCGGTGTCTCGGTGCTGCTCGAGCTCGGTTTCCTCGACCCACGCAGCAAGCTGCCGGGCACGAAGGTCCACTCGCTGTTGGTCAGTTGACAGGTCCAGCATGCAGGTGCCGTCCTAGCCAACGCTCCGGGTAGGGCCGGTAGACTCTGGCTATGGCAGAGGATCGCATCGTCGCGCAACCTCGTGCGCACAACATCGAGGCGCGGGAGAGCAGCGGCCCCGCGCCGTCGGGCCGCAGCGTACGCGCGCGTCTGGCCCGGATGGGCGGTCGTGGCAACCCCGGCAATCCTGTGCTGGAGCCGCTGTTCCGGGCAGTGCGGTCCAACCACCCCAAGGCCGATCTTGCGCTCCTGGAGCGGGCCTATGTCACCGCCGAGCGCCTCCACGGCACCCAGATGCGCAAGAGCGGCGACCCCTACATCACCCACCCGCTCGCGGTGACCACGATCCTCGCCGAGCTCGGTATGACCGAGCCGACCCTGGTGGCGGCGCTTCTCCACGACACCGTCGAGGACACGCCCTACACGCTCAAGGAGCTCACCCGCGACTTCGGCGAAGAGGTCGCCCACCTCGTCGACGGTGTCACGAAGCTCGACAAGGTCACCTACGGCGACTCGGCCCAGGCCGAGACGATCCGCAAGATGGTCGTGGCGATGTCACGCGACATCCGGGTGCTGGTGATCAAGCTCGCCGACCGCCTGCACAACATGCGTACGCTCCGCTACGTCCCGCAGAAGAGCCAGGAGCGCAGCGCCCGCGAGACCCTCGACATCTACGCGCCGCTGGCCCACCGGCTCGGCATGAACACGATCAAGTTCGAGCTCGAGGACCTCGCCTTCGCGACGCTCTACCCGAAGATGTACGACGAGCTGGTCCGCCTCGTCGCCGACCGCAACCCGTCGCGCGAGAAGTTCCTGGCCCAGGTCATCGACCAGGTCGAGCGCGACCTGCACGAGGCTCGGATCAAGGCGACGGTCACCGGCCGACCGAAGCACTACTACTCGATCTACCAGAAGATGATCGTCGGCGGGAAGGACTTCTCCGACATCAACGACCTGGTCGGCATCCGGATCCTGGTCGAGGACGAGCGCGACTGCTACTCCGTCCTCGGCATCCTGCACTCGCGGTGGAACCCCGTCCTGGGGCGGTTCAAGGACTACATCGCGATGCCGAAGTTCAACATGTACCAGTCGCTGCACACCACCGTGATCGGCCCGCACGGCAAGCCGGTCGAGCTGCAGATCCGCACCTTCGCGATGCACCGGCGCGCGGAGTTCGGCGTGGCGGCGCACTGGAAATACAAGGAGGACGGCCGCAACGGTGTCGACACCGACCGGCCGATGGACAACGACATGAGCTGGGTCAAGCAGCTCATGGACTGGCAGTCGGAGGTCAACGACCCCGGCGAGTTCCTGGAGTCGCTGCGTTTCGAGATGAAGCGCACCGAGGTCTACGTCTTCACGCCCAAGGGTGACGTGATCGCGCTGCCCGCCGACGCGACGCCGGTCGACTTCGCCTATGCCGTCCACACCGAGGTCGGCAACAAGACCATCGGCGCCAGGGTCAACGGGCGCCTGGTCCCGCTCGAGTCGACCTTGGAGAGCGGCGACGTCGTCGAGGTCTTCACCTCCAAGTCGCCCAACGCGGGTCCCTCGCGGGACTGGACATCCTTCGTCAAGTCCAACCGCGCCAAGGCCAAGATCCGGCAGTGGCACACCCGCGAGCGTCGCGACGAGGCCATCGAGAAGGGCCAGGACGCGATCGCCCGGCTCATGCGCAAGGAGGGTCTGCCCCTCAAGCGGCTGATGTCGCGCGAGTCGCTCATGCTCGCCGCCGACCACTTCGACCTCGCCGACGTCGAGGCGCTCTACGCCGCGGTCGGCGAGAGCCATCTCTCCGCCCAAGCGGTCGTACGCCGGGTCATCGAGGACCATGGCGGCGACGAGGGCGCCGCGGAGGATCTGGCCGAGGCCATCAACGTCGGCCGTCGACGGCACGGCAAGGTCTCCAGCGCCGGCTCCGACGCAGGCGTGATCGTCAAGGGATCCCCGGATGTGTGGGTCAAGCTCGCCAAGTGCTGCACCCCGGTGCCCGGCGACGACATCCTCGGCTTCGTCACCAAGGGCGGGGGAGTCTCCGTCCACCGCACCGACTGCACCAACGCCGCCGAGCTCCGCTCCCACCCCGAGCGCCTGCTCGAGGTCGAGTGGGGCTCGACCTCCAACTCCGTCTTCCTGGTCAACATCCAGGTGGAGGCCCTCGACCGGGCCCGGCTTCTCTCCGACATCACCATGGCGCTCTCGGATGCCCACGTGAACATCCTCTCGGCCCAGCTGACCACTACCCGAGATCGCGTCGCCAAGTCCCGCTTCTCCTTCGAGATGGCAGACTCCAAGCATCTCGACACCGTCTTGAAGCAGGTACGCACCGTCCCCGGCGTCTTCGACGCCTACCGCGTCACCCAATGAAAGTGAGCATCTCGTGGACCCGTTCACCTGGTTTTTGATTGCCCTGGGAGTTCTGATCGTCGGAGTCGTCGTCTGGCAGGCCGTGAGAAAGCCGTCGCAGGGCGTCGACGAGGCCGTGGCGGACCGAAACCGGAGCGAGGCCCTGATCAAGGGCGAGTACAACGGCGGCGCGCAGCATCGTGGTCCGAACATCGGGCCCACCAGCGGCACGTGATCCCCTCAGGGGCGGCCCACCGCGTCGCCCATTCTGATCACTCGTGAAGGAGCTCGGCAATGTTCACCTGGATCCTCATCATCGGCGGCGCACTCCTCCTCGCAGGCATCGTCTGGACCGCGATGGGCAAGGGCGGGAAGCCCGTTGACCACAATGACGTTCGTCAAGCGAAGATCCGCAACGCCGCGAAGGGCGAGTACAACGGCGGCGCCGGCCTGTAACTATCGACCCGGCTCTACGTGCTCCATGAACCGTGTCGAGTCGGCTCGTCATGCCGAGCCGACTCGGCGCGATCTTCAGTCGAGATGCGCCGAGTCGGGGTGCTGATCAGGAGAAGTCGGCGCTGGCGCGCTTGGCCATCTCCAGGAACTGGCGGCGGGACTCGAGGTTCTCCTCGAGGCTCTTGATCTTCCGGGCGTCACCCGAGGCCTGGGCCTTGGCGAGGTCCTTCTCGACCTGGGCGATGGCGTCCTCGAGCTTGGCGATCATGTCATCGGCACGCGCGGACTTCTCGGGGTCGGACTTGCGCCACTGGTCGTCCTCGGCGGACTTGATCGCCTGCTCGATCTTGCGCATCGCGCCCTCGAGCTCCTTGATCCGGTCGCGCGGGACCTTGCCTGCCTCGTCCCAGCGGTCGGCGATGTCGCGGAAGGAACGCTTGACGGCGTCCAGGTCGTCGCCCTTCTCGAGCAGCGGAAGGAGCTCCTGCGCCTCGGCGAGCAGTCCCTCCTTGACCACGGCGTTCTGCGCGAACTCGGCGTCGAGCGCCGCGTTGGCGGCGTCACGGGCACCGAAGAAGACGTCCTGTGCGGCCCGGAACTGCTTCCAGAGCTTGTCGTCGATGTCCTTCGGAGCCGGTCCGGCGGCCTTCCAGTCGCGCATCAGGTCGCGGTAGCGCCCGGCGGTGGGGCCCCAGTCGGTGGACGAGGAGAGCTCCTCGGCCTCGACGATGATCCGCTCCTTGATCACCTTGGCGTCCTCGCGCCGGGCGTTGAGCTCGGCGAAGTGAGCCTTGCGCCGACGCGTGTAGGCCGTACGCGCGGTCGAGAAGCGCCGCCACAGCGCGTCGTCGGACCCGCGGTCGATGCGGGGGAGCGCCTTCCACTGGTCGAGCAGCTCCCGCAGCCGGTTGGCGCCGTTGCGCCAGTCGTTGCTCTGGGCCAGCTTCTCGGCCTCGGCGACGAGAGCCTCCTTGGCGACCTTCGCCTCGGCCGCCTTCGCGGCCCGCTCGGCCTTGCGGGCCTCGCGCTGGGTGGCGATGACCGGGGCCAGCGCCTCCAGTCGCGCCACCAGCGAGGCCAGGTCACCGACCGCGTTGGCGTCGGTCACCTTCTCGACGACGGTCTTGACCGCCGCGGTCGCCTCGTCGGGCGACGTCTTCCCCGCATGCACCCGCCGCTCGAGCTGCTCCACCTCGAAGGCGAGCTGGTCGAACCGGTTGGTGAAGAAGGCAAGCGCCTCCTCCGGCGTGCCTTCTGGGTACTGCCCCACGGAACGCTCACCCTCAGCGGTCTTCACGTAGACCGTTCCGTCTTCCTCGACCCGACCCCACTGCTCGCTGGTCACAATGTCCCTACTCTTCGCATGAGGCGCTAACCTCTTATGAAATCTCCCCCGCCGGACACCGTGCTCGTCACAGTCCCGGTCGGCTCAACTTGCAGGTCCCCGTGGTGTCCCGACACACCTCGGGGTGCCCATCGTAGTCAGACGCCACGATGCGGCGCTGCACTGTACCGCTGGATAGGGTGTTTCTCGTGTTGATCGCAGGCTTTCCCGCCGGTCCGTGGGGCACCAACTGCTACGTCGCCGCCACCGGCCCAGGCACCGAGTGTGTCGTGATCGACCCCGGGAAGGACGCCGCGAAGGGGATCGAGGAGCTCGTCCGCGAGCAGCGCCTCAAGCCGGTCGCCGTGCTCCTCACCCACGGCCACGTGGATCACATGTGGTCCGTGACCCCGGTGAGCAAGACGTACGACGCCACCGCCTGGATCCACCCGGCCGACCGTCACCTGCTGGCCGATCCGCTCCAGGGCATCTCGCCGGAGTCGGCGCAGATGCTGCTCGGCATGCCGCAGGGGAGCTACGACTTCGTCGAGCCCGACGACGTCCGCGAGCTGACCGACGGGCAGACCATCGACCTGGCCGGCATGCGCTTCCTGATCGACCATACGCCCGGGCATACCGAGGGGTCGGTCACCTTCCGGACTCCCTACCCCGACCACGCCGAGGTCAGTGACGTGATGTTCTCCGGCGACCTGCTCTTCGCGGGCAGCATCGGGCGTACGGACCTCCCCGGCGGTGACCACGCCACGATGCTGCAGTCCCTGACCACCAAGGTGCTGCCCCTCGCCGACGACATCGTGGTGCTCCCCGGCCATGGCGAACAGACCTCGATCGGGCGCGAGCGCGCCACCAACCCGTTTCTTCAGGACCTGATCACCACATCATGAGAGAGCGCCAGCGAACGACAATGAGCTTCAGGCCGTCACCTCCGTATTCTTCGCACTTCTCGACGGAGGTGGCGGCATGAACAAGCCAACACCTCTCTCCGGGTTCCCGGAGTTCCTGCCAAGCCAGCGCACCGTCGAGCGTCAGGTCATCGAGACCCTGAGCCGCACCTTCGAGCTGCACGGCTTCGGCAACATCGAGACCCGCGCCGTCGAGCCGATGGACCAGCTGCTGCGCAAGGGTGACACCTCCAAGGAGGTCTACGTCCTCAAGCGGCTCCAGGAGCAGGACGACTCCCGGGACAAAGGCATGGGGCTCCACTTCGACCTCACCGTCCCGTTCGCCCGCTACGTGCTCGAGAACGCCGGCAAGCTGGAGTTCCCGTTCCGCCGCTACCAGATCCAGAAGGTCTGGCGAGGCGAGCGGCCCCAGGAAGGCCGTTTCCGCGAGTTCGCGCAAGCCGACATCGACATCGTCGGACGCGACACGCTGCCGTTCCACCACGACGTCGAGGTCGCCCGGGTGATGCTCGAGGCGCTCGGCAAGCTGACCTTCCTGCCCGGCTTCACGCTCCAGGTCAACAACCGCAAGCTGATCCAGGGCTTCTACGCCGGTCTCGGCGCCCCGGACGTCGAGGAGACCATGCGGCTCATCGACAAGCTCGACAAGATGTCGGCCGACG
Source organism: Nocardioides sp. CCNWLW239 (assembly GCF_037137035.1). Taxonomy (NCBI): domain Bacteria; kingdom Bacillati; phylum Actinomycetota; class Actinomycetes; order Propionibacteriales; family Nocardioidaceae; genus Nocardioides; species Nocardioides sp. CCNWLW239. The sequence continues at coordinate 544,173 of NZ_JBBBNW010000003.1, forward strand.
AGGTCGGCAAGCTGTTGGTCTCCGAGGCAGGGCTGAGCGACGAGCAGGCTGCCAAGTGCCTCGAGCTCGCCACGATCACCGCCACCGACGACTCCTTCGTGGAGAAGGTCCGTGCGCTCGGCGTCGAGAGCGAGCTGCTCGACGAGGGCCTGTCCGAGCTCGCCACGCTGATCACGGCCACCGCGCCGCTCAACACGGATTCCGTACGCGTCGTGGCCGACCTGAGCATCGCCCGCGGCCTGGACTACTACACCGGCACCGTCTTCGAGACCCGCCTGGACGGCTACGAGTCCCTGGGCAGCATCTGCTCCGGCGGTCGTTACGACGCGCTGGCCAGCGACGGGAAGACGACCTACCCGGGCGTGGGGATCTCGCTCGGCGTCAGCCGCGTGCTGGTGCCGCTCGTGCAGAAGGGCGTGCTCGACGGCGACCGCAAGGTCCCGAGCACCGTGCTGGTCGCGGTCAACGACGAGGAGAGCCGGGCCGACGCCGATGCGGCGGCGCAGCTCCTGCGCGCCCACAATGTTGCCTGCGAGGTCTCGCCCAACGCCGCGAAGTTCGGCAAGCAGATCCGCTTCGCGGAGCGCCGCGGCATCCCCTACGTCCTCTTCGCCACGCCCCGAGAAGATGGTGGAGTCGGCTACGAGATCAAGGACATCCGCACCGGCGACCAGGTCCCGGCCGACCCGGCGACCTGGACGCCACAGAACGAGAGCGACCTGAAGCCCCAGGTCGTCGCGAACAACGAGGAGAAGAAGTGATCCGCACCCACGACGCCGGCACCCTGCGTGCCGAGCACGTCGGCCAGACCGTGACCCTCGCCGGCTGGGTAGGCCGCCGACGCGATCACGGCGGGGTCGCGTTCCTCGATCTGCGGGAGGCCAGCGGTGTGGTCCAGGTCGTCGTCCGCGACGAGGAGATCGCCCACGCGCTCCGCAACGAATACTGCATCAAGGTCACCGGCGAGGTCGTCGCGCGCACCGAGGAGAACCGCAACCCCAACCTCGCCACCGGCGAGATCGAGGTCGTCGCCAAGGACCTCGAAGTCCTCAGCGCCTCCGCGGCCCTCCCGTTCCCGATCGACGACCACGTAGAGGTCGGCGAGGACGTCCGCTACAAGCACCGCTACCTCGACCTGCGCCGCACCGCTCCCGGCAACGCGATCCGCCTGCGCTCGAAGGCCAACAAGGCCGCCCGCGACGTGCTCGCGGCTCACGACTTCGTCGAGATCGAGACCCCGACGCTGACCCGCTCGACCCCTGAGGGCGCGCGTGACTTCCTGGTCCCGGCCCGTCTCCAGCCCGGCTCGTGGTACGCCCTGCCGCAGTCCCCGCAGCTGTTCAAGCAGTTGCTCATGGTCGCCGGCATGGAGCGCTACTACCAGCTCGCCCGCGCCTACCGCGACGAGGACTTCCGCGCCGACCGGCAGCCGGAGTTCACCCAGCTCGACATCGAGATGAGCTTCGTCGAGCAGGACGACGTGATCGCGCTCGGCGAGGAGATCGTCGCCGCGCTGTGGAAGCTGATCGGCTACGACGTACCCCTTCCGCTGCCGCGGATGACCTACGCCGACGCGATGGCGAAGTACGGCTCGGACAAGCCCGACCTGCGCTTCGGCATCGAGATCACCGAGTGCACCGACTACTTCTCCGAGACCACGTTCCGCGTCTTCCAGGCGCCCTACGTCGGTGCCGTGGTGATGCCGGGTGGCGCCAGCCAACCGCGGCGTCAGCTCGACGGCTGGCAGGACTGGGCCAAGCAGCGCGGTGCCAAGGGCCTGGCCTACGTCCTGGTCCAGGAGGACGGCTCGCTGACGGGTCCGGTCGCCAAGAACCTTTCCGAGACCGAGGCCGCCGGCCTGGCCACCCACGTCGGCGCCAACCCGGGCGACTGCATCTTCTTCGCCGCCGGTGCGCCCAAGTCGAGCCGCTCGCTGCTCGGCGCCGCGCGCCTGGAGATCGGCAACCGCCTCGACCTGCGCAAGGACGGCGAGTGGAGCTTCCTGTGGGTCGTCGACGCGCCGCTGCTCGAGCCCGCCTCCGAGGCGGTCGAGTCCGGTGACGTCGCGGTCGGCGCGGGGGAGTGGACCGCGGTCCACCACGCCTTCACCAGCCCGCAGGACGTCGAGGGCTTCGACAAGGACCCCGGCAACGCGCTCGCCTGGGCCTACGACATCGTCTGCAACGGCAACGAGATCGGCGGCGGTTCGATCCGTATCCACCGCGAGGACGTCCAGAAGCGGGTCTTCGACCTGATGGGGATCGGCGAGGAGGCGGCCGAGGAGAAGTTCGGCTTCCTGCTCGACGCGTTCAAGTTCGGGGCCCCGCCGCACGGCGGCATCGCCTTCGGCTGGGACCGCGTCGTGGCCCTCCTCGCCGGCACGGACTCGATCCGCGACGTCATCGCCTTCCCGAAGACCGGTGCCGGCTACGACCCGCTCACCGCCGCCCCGGCTCCGATCACCCCGGAGCAGCGCAAGGAGGCGGGTGTCGACGCGAAGCCTGCGGCTCCGGCGTCCGCCGAGGGCGAATCGGCGAACTGAGCCTACTTCGCACGAATCCAGCAGAGTCTCCGGGACCGATCCGTCGGTCCCGGAGACTCTCGGCATTCCATGGGCAATGACAACAAGGCATCCCGAACTGCCGTATCACTGGATGAAATCGGATCGTTACCGGTCCGGGGTCCATCGGGGCAAAGAGATCACATAGAGTTCCCTCCGTCGACCTCGTGGGTCGGACGCTGCCATGCGACGGCGGCACCCACAAATGACGACTAGACAGAGGAACCATGAGCGAATCGGCCACCGTGTTCGAAGGTGAAGAACTCTCGGGTGGATCGACACCTTCCGCCTCACCCGAGGAGGCTAAGAAGATCGCCGGCAAGTCGCCGATGAAGCTGGCGATGATGCGGCTCCGCAAGGACAAGCTGACGATGGTGTCGCTGACTATCGTTGTCGTCGTGATCGTTGCCGCCGTGCTGGCACCGCTCCTGGTCAAGATGGGCGTGCTGGACCCGTTCGGCTACAACCAGGACCTGCTTGACGCCAACACCATCCCCGAGGGTGGCTGGAGCGGTGCGAGCCCGTCCCACCCGCTCGGCGTGGAGCCCGGCACCGGCCGCGACGCGCTGTCGCGGTTCTGGTACGGGATCACCTTCTCGCTCGCGATCGCCCTGACCGCGGCGATCCTCTCGGTGGTCATCGGTGCGGTGATCGGGATCGTCGCCGGCTTCAGCGGCGGCTGGGTGGACGCGGTCCTGAGCCGCTTCACCGACCTGACCCTCTCCTTCCCCTCGACGCTGATGCTGCTGGCGCTCTCCGCGCTCGGTCTCGAGCTCGTGCAGCTGGTGACCGGATTGCCGAACGGTCCACTCGCCCAAGGGATCTACTGCACCGTGGTGCTCGCGATCTTCGGCTGGACCAGCACCGCGCGCGTGGTCAGAGGACAGGTCCTCTCGATCAAGCAACGCGAGTTCGTCGAGGCGGCGATTGTGCTGGGTGCCTCCAAGCCGCGGATCTACTTCAAGGAGATCCTGCCGAACCTGTGGGCCCCGCTCCTGGTTCTGGTGACCTTGATGATGCCGGCCTACATCTCGGCCGAGGCGGCGCTGAGCTACCTCCAGGTCAGCGTGAAGCCGCCGACGCCGACCCTCGGCAACGTGCTCGCGGACTCGTTGAAGTACGCGCAGGTGGACCCCTTCTACTTCTTCATGCCCGCGATCATCATCGCGACGATCGTGATCTCGTTCAACCTTCTCGGCGATGGGTTGCGAGACGCCCTTGACCCCAAGGGTGACCGGTGAGCCTCGGGGCTCCGAACACACACAGGTGACCCGCCCGGGACACCGATACGGCGTCAGCGGTCAAAAACTGACGGCGACCACACCAAGGAGAAACGAATGCTCAACAAGCGAGCTAAGTACGTAGCGGTCAGCGCCGCTGGCGTGCTCGGGCTTTCGCTGGGCCTGGCTGCCTGCGGCGGCGGGGACGGCGGCGGTGACTCGAGCGCCAAGGGCCTGACCATCGTCACCCAGGACCCGTGGGACCACCTGGACCCGCAGCGCATCTACGTGGGTGAGACCATCTCGCACACCACGCGTCTGGTCTACCGCAAGCTGCTCTCGAACCCGGCGTCGACCGACCCCGCGGTCTCGAGCAAGCCGATCCCGGACCTGGCGACCGACGAGGGCACCTCGACCGAGGGTGCGAAGACCTGGTCGTTCACCATCAAGGACGGCGTGAAGTGGGAGGACGGCTCCGAGATCACGTGTGAGGACTTCGCCTACGGCGCCTCGCGCAACTTCGCCGCCGACGAGCTCACCGGTGGCCCGGGCTTCTACCTGACCGCGAAGCTGGCCCTCAAGGGCGAGTACCCGGGTCCGTACACCGCGACCCCGGAGCAGCAGGCCGACTTCGACCAGGCGGTGTCTTGCGACGGCAAGACCATCACCTACAAGTTCAAGTCCCCGTGGCCGGACTTCCCGCTGGCGATCTCGTCGCTGCACATGATGGACCCCTACAAGAAGTCCTTCGACAAGGGTGCCAAGAACGACGACAAGATCTTCTCCAACGGCCCCTACAAGGTCGACACCTGGAACGCCCAGAAGGGCGGCACCCTGGTGCGCAACGACGAGTACGACCCGGAGACCGACGACAAGTCGCTGCGCGAGGCGCTGCCGGAGACCGTCACCGTCAAGTTCGGTGAGAAGCCCGAGACGACCTACGAGAAGCTGTTCTCCGACAGCCCCGACTCGCAGACCACCATCGTCAGCGGCTCGCGCGTCCCGCCGGAGTTCTACCCGCGTCTCACCGAGGCCGGCGTGAAGGACCGTTACGTCCAGGTCCAGTCGCCCTACGTCGACTACCTGGTGCCGAACCAGAACCAGATGAAGGACCCGAAGGTCCGTAAGGCGCTGGCTCTCGCGACCGACGTCGAGTCCTGGATCGCCGCCGGCGGTGGCGAGAAGGCCTACACCCCGGCCGACTCCATCGTGAACCCGGCCGTTCCGGGCTACGTCCCGAACCCGGCCTACAAGGACCGCAACCTCAAGGGCGACCCGGCCGCGGCCAAGGCGCTCCTCGCCGAGGCCGGTGCCAAGACCCCCTACCCGATCACCTTCTCCTACCCGCAGAGCGACACGGCTGACAAGCAGGCCTCCGCTCTGGTCGAGGGCTGGGAGGCCGCGGGCTTCAAGGTCACGCTGGACCCGCTGGGTGACGTCTACTACTCGAACATCCAGAAGCCGTCCAACAAGGCCGACGTGATGTGGGGCGGTTGGGGTGCCGACTGGGGCTCCGCGATGACCGTCACCGCGGCGCTGTTCGACAGCCGTCAGATCGAGAAGACCACCAACGGTCAGAACTACGGCAACTACAAGAGCCCGGTCGTCGACAAGCTGTTCGACCAGGCTGCCAACTCGGCCACCATCGAGGAGCAGAACAAGTTCCTCCAGCAGGCCGACGCTCAGCTGGGCGAGGACGTTGCCTACATCCCGCTGGAGATCGCGACCTTCAACTGGGTCCACGGCTCCAAGGTGAAGAACTTCATCACGACCGATGCCTCCTCGTCCTACCCGGACCTGGCGCCCATCGACGTCGAGGACTGATTCTTCAGCTCCGCAACACCGTTGGGGCGGCGTAAGCCGCCCCAACCCTGGAGGCGGGGCTCGACAGAGCCCCGCCTCTCTCCCATGTACCTGGACACGATTCCCCCCGGAGGACACCCCACCACGGTGCTCCGGCCGATCCCAATGAAGGTGAGACCCACCGATGGTCGCCTACATCATCCGGCGCGTGATCGTCGGTTTGCTCATGCTGGTGGCGATGAGCTTCATCGTCTTCGCCCTGTTCATGAAGAACCCGGTCGACCCGGCTCAGTTCTCCTGCGGCAAGAACTGCCCTCCCGAGCGCATCGAGGAGACCCGTGTGGCCCTCGGCTACGACCAGCCGCTGCTCGTCCAGTGGGGCGCCTTCGCGAAGGGCGTCGTCGTCGGCCGCGAGTACCCTGCCAACGAGAAGATGCGTGAGGCCAACCCCGAGCTGGTGACCGAGTGCGCGGCGCCGTGCCTGGGTTACTCGCAGCAGCTGCAGATGACCGTCAACGACGAGATCAAGGAGGCCGCGCCGATCTCGATCTCGATCGCGATGGTTGCGGTCTTGATCTGGGTGATCTTCGGTGTCCTCTTCGGTGTGCTGGCCGCAGTCTTCAAGGGCACGCTGGTGGACCGCGGGGTCGTCGGAGCCACGCTGTTCCTCTATGCGTTCCCGACGTTCTTCGTGGGTGCGCTGCTCATCAACTTCGTCGCCATCAAGTGGGGACTCTTCCCCTCACCGGGATACGTGCCGATCGCCGAAGGCGGCATCGGCCAGTGGTTCGTCCAGCTCCTGCTTCCCGGATTCACGCTCGCGGTGGTCTACATGGCCGGCTATGTACGCATGACCCGGGCGTTCGTGCTCGAGTCGATGAGCGAGGACTACATCCGCACCGCGAAGTCCAAGGGCGTCAAGAGCCCGAAGGTCCTGTTCAAGCACGGTCTGCGCGCTGCGCTGACCCCGCTGGTGACCATGTTCGGCCTCGACTTCGCTGCCGTGCTGGGTGGCGCGATCATCACCGAGCAGGTCTTCAACTACTACGGTCTCGGCAAGCTCGCCGTCACCGCCAACAACAACTACGACCTGCCGACCATCGTCGGCCTGGTGCTGTTGCTCGGTGGCCTGGTGATCCTCGCCAACATCATCGTCGACATCCTGTACGCCTTCATCGACCCGCGCGTGCGCGTCGCCTGACCGGGAGCTGATTCATGACTGACCTCTCCAAGACGCCCGCAGCGGCGCCGGCCAAGGATGGCGCGTTCCTCTCGGTCCGGGACCTGAAGGTCCACTTCTCCACCTCCGACGGCATCGTCAAGGCGACCGACGGCCTCTCCTTCGATCTCGAGCGCGGCAAGACCCTCGGCATCGTCGGTGAGTCCGGCTCCGGCAAGTCGGTGTCCAGCTCGGCGATCATGGGGCTGCACCGCGGCACCAACGCCATCCTGAGCGGCGAGATCATGCTCGACGGGGTCGACCTGCTCAAGGTGAGCAACGAGGAGATGCGCAAGCGTCGCGGTCGCGACGTGGCGATGATCTTCCAGGACCCGCTCTCCGCGATGCACCCCTACTACACCGTGGGCAACCAGATCATGGAGGCCTACCAGGTCCACAACAACGTGACCAAGCGGGAGGCGCGCAAGCGCGCCATCGAGATGCTCGACCGTGTCGGCATCCCGCAGCCCGACCGTCGCGTCGACGACTACCCGCACCAGTTCTCCGGCGGTATGCGGCAGCGCGCGATGATCGCGATGGGGCTGATCAACAACCCGAGCCTGCTGATCGCCGACGAGCCGACCACCGCGCTGGACGTGACCGTCCAGGCCCAGATCCTCGACCTGCTCCAGGACCTGCAGCGCGACTTCGACGCGGCCATCATCATCATCACCCACGACCTCGGTGTCGTGGCCGAGATGGCTGACGACGTCCTCGTGATGTACGCCGGCCGCGCGGTCGAGTACGGCCCGGGCAAGGAGATCCTCACCAACCCGGAGATGCCCTACACCTGGGGTCTGCTCTCCAGCGTGCCGGACCTGACCGCGTCGACCGAGGCGAAGCTGATCCCGATCCGGGGCAACCCGCCCTCGCTGCTCAACCCCCCGCCGGGATGCGCCTTCGAGCCGCGCTGCGACCATGTGGCGAAGGTGGGCGGCGACCTGTGCCGGACCACCCTGCCGGCGCTCACCCCGGCCAACAGTGGCGGCTACCACACCAAGCGCTGCCACATCAAGAACGCCGACGAGGTCTACGAGGCAGAGATCCTGCCCGAGATCGCCCCTGATCTGGTGGAGGACTGATGAGCGACACCACGACTGCCGCTGCGGCCGCGGTCGCACCGGCGAGCACGGAGACGGTGCTCTCGGTCGAGAACTTGAAGATGCACTTCCCGGTCAAGGGCAGCGGCGTGATCCGGCGTACGGTCGGCCACGTCAAGGCCGTCGACGGGGTCTCCTTCGAGGTGGCCAAGGGCACTGCCCTGGGCCTCGTCGGTGAGTCGGGCTGCGGCAAGTCCACCACCGGGCGGATGGTGACGCGGCTCTACAAGCCCACCGAGGGCAAGATCAACTTCGAGGGCACCGACATCGCCAACTACTCGGGCAGGCAGCTGCACCCGATGCGCCGGGAGATCCAGATGATCTTCCAGGACCCGTCGACCTCGCTGAACCCTCGGCACACGGTCGGCTCGATCATCGCCGCGCCGCTCCGGATCCACAACATGGTGCCGAAGAACAAGGTGCTCAGCCGGGTCCAGGAGCTGCTCGAGATCGTCGGCCTCAACCCGGAGCACTACAACCGCTACCCGCACGAGTTCTCCGGCGGCCAGCGCCAGCGCATCGGCATCGCCCGCGCGCTGACCCTGCAGCCGAAGCTGCTCGTCGCCGACGAGCCGGTCTCCGCGCTGGACGTCTCGATCCAGGCCCAGGTGATCAACCTTCTGCAGGACCTGCAGAAGGAGTTCGACATCTCCTTCCTGTTCATCGCCCACGATCTCGCGATCGTCCGCCACTTCTGCCCCGAGGTCGCGGTGATGTACCTCGGCAAGATCGTGGAGATCGGTGACCGCGAGTCGATCTACGAGCACGCCCACCACCCCTACACCCAGGCGCTGCTCTCCGCCGTGCCCGACGTGAAGCAGGCGGCCATCGGCGGGCGTCGTGAGCGGATCCGGCTGGAGGGTGACGTACCGTCGCCGATCAACCCGCCCTCGGGCTGCCACTTCCGCACCCGGTGCGCCATCGCCAAGGACATCTGCTCCGTGGTCGAGCCGCCGCTGCTGCAGATCGGCAAGAGGCACAAGGTCGCCTGCCACTTCCCGGGGGAGATCCACCAGCACCCCGAGAAGCCGGTGACCGCGCCGCTCCTGGGCGTCGACGAGTTCGGCGCGCCGGACCCGGGCGCCAGCCCGGCCGAGGTCCCGGGCGACGGTCCGGGCTACGCCGACACCTGGTACGACCTGGCGAACAACACCCGCGGTCGCGCCTGAGAAAATTCTCTGCGTTTCAGCAGGATCACGAAAGACGGTCCGCAGCCATCGGCTGCGGGCCGTCTTTGTTACGTGTGTGTCACAGATCACAGTCGGTATCGAACCGTTATCTGTAGGCCCGTCCAATCCATTCGTTTCTGACTTAACTTGGGGCAGCGCTGGTTCGGGACTGCGCCTGGCGGTCAGATCTGAGCGAGGTCAACCCCGACACCGAATGGAGAACATCGGCGGATGAGTGTTTCTGAGGCGCGAGTAGTGGCGGAGACGCCCGATGCTGGCGAGGTTCCGGTCGCTTCGTCGGCGATCGTGGGCAAGTCGCCGACCCAGATCTCCCTCAGCCGGCTGCGCAAGGACCGGTTGGCGATGGTCTGCCTGGGGGTGCTCGGGGTCATCTTCCTGCTCGCGATCCTGGCTCCGGTGATCACCTCGGTGATGGACATCCACGAGCGCCGCGAGCCGGGTTCCCTGAACGCGGCGGAGTGGACGGACCAGTTCGGCTACCCGACGGTCGGCCCGCCCTACTACGGCTTCGACCCGTCCCACCCGCTCGGCCTCTCGCCGAAGGAGGCCAACGACAACCTGGCGCGGCTCCTCTACGGGATCCGCAACTCGCTCTTCATCGGGTTCGTCGTCGCGGTGAGCGCGATGGCCATCGGCGGGACGATCGGCCTCGCTGCCGGCTTCTCCCGTGGCTGGCTGGACCGGGTGCTGAACTTCGTGATCGACCTGTTCCTCGCCTTCCCGTTCTTCTTCTTCGCGATGGCGCTCAGCCCGATCATCGGGATGGCCTTCTCCCAGAACGACCGCGGTCTCGCGGTCGCCTCGTTCACCGGACTGATCATCCTGCTGATCATCTTCAGCTGGATGAACCTCGCCCGTCTCGTACGCGGTCAGGTGATCTCGCTGCGAGAGCGGGAGTTCATCCTCGCCGCCGAGGTCATCGGAGTGCCGATGCGGCGAGTGCTGTTCAAGGAGCTGCTGCCCAACCTGGTCGCCCCGCTGGTCGTGTGGTTCTCCATCGCGGTCCCGACGGCGATCGCCCTCGAGGTGGCGCTCACCCTGCTCGGTCTCGGCGTCAGCGGCACCCCGACGCTGGGGCTGCTGGTCCAGGAAGCGCGCAGCTACTGGGAGACGTACCCCCTCTATCTGTGGACTCCCGTCGCGGCGGTCACGGTCATCACCCTGGCGCTCAACCTGCTGGGTGACTCGGTCCGGGACGCCTTCGACCCCAAGACTCGCCGATAGCCCATCTCGGTCAGGCTCCGTCGGAGAGAAAACAAACCCCAAGGAAAGGCGCGACACCATGCGTTTGAAGACACCGCTGGTGGGCATCACGAGTGCCGCACTGGCTCTGACGCTGGCCGCATGCGGAGGCAGCGGCGGGCCGGAAGACGAGACCGTAATCGACAACGAGGCCGCCGGCTCGGCAGGCAGCGGCCGTGACCCCGACGCCAAGGGCCCGGTTGAGATCAAGGGAGCGAAGGAGGGCGGCTCGATCAACGTGATCAGCGCCACCGAGCTTCAGACGATGGACCCGCGCAACGCCTACTACGCCGCTACCATCGCGATCCACGGCGCGTTCCTGTCGCGCACCCTGACCCAGTACAAGTACGACGAGAAGACCGACTCGATGGTGCTGGTGCCCGACCTGGCCACCGACCTCGGTCAGGCCAACGAGGACTTCACGGAGTGGACCTTCAAGCTCCGTGAGGGCATCAAGGACGAGAACGGCGACGAGGTGACCGCGGGCGCCATCGAGCGCACGGTCGAGGCCTCGATGGACGTCGACACCTACGGCGACTTCCCGGGCAACTACCTGGTCGACTTCCTGGTCGGTGGCGACCAGCTCAAGGACGGCAAGGCCGAGCCCCAGGGCGTCGACATCGACGGCGTCGAGGCGACCGACGACCACACCTTGGTGTTCAAGACCACCAAGCCGTTCGCCGACCTCCCGGCCTACGCCTACTTCCCGCTCTTCTCGGCGACCCCGGAGGGCGCGGACCCGGCCAACTACGAGGACAAGCTCGTCTCCACCGGCCCCTACAAGGTCAAGGAGTACGTCCGGTCCAAGAAGCTGGTCCTCGAGCGCAACCCCAACTGGGACCCGGCGACCGACCCGGCTCGCACGGCCTACCCGGACGAGTACGTCTTCGAGTTCATGCTCGACACCAACAAGGTCGACGCGCGCCTGCTGGCCGACAAGGGCTCGGACCAGACGACGATGACGATGGACGACATCAACGCGTCGAACTACCCGCAGTTCAAGTCGTCCGCGGGCGACCGCATCGTCACCGGCTCCTCGCCGCTGACGGCCTACCTCGCCCCGGACTACACGAAGATCACCGACATCAAGGTGCGCAAGGCGATCGGTCTGGCCTTCCCCTACAAGGAGTTCTACCGGACAGCCGGCATGATCGAGGGCCTCACCGCGAACCCGGGGAACACGGTCATGCCTCCGGGCACCCCCGGCTACAAGAAGTACGACAACCCGCTGGGTGTCGAGGCCGGGACGACTGACGCGGCTGCCGCCAAGAAGCTTCTCGAGGAGGCCGGCGCCGTCGGCTTCGAGCTGAAGTTCCCGTGGTCGAAGGACGACCCCGACGGCATCTCGCCGAAGCTGAAGGACCTCTACGTCGAGAAGTTCACCGAGGCCGGCTTCAAGGTCACGCCGGTCCAGGTCCCGGACGCCAAGTTCTCCGACTACGTGCGTGACCCGGAGGCCGACATCAACGTGCGGACGTACGCGAACCTCGGCTGGTTCTCCGACTGGCCCTCGGGTGGCTCGTGGTTCCCGCCGCTGCTGACGACCGTCGACTGGAAGAGCACCGGATCCTACGGGTCGAACCGGGCGAAGTTCTCCGAGCCGGCCGTCGACAAGAAGGTCGAGGAGATCCTGGCGATGCCGATCGAGGACCAGCCCAAGGCCTGGGGCGAGCTCGACCAGGAGATCATGGAGACCTACTACCCGTGGGTCGTCACCTACCAGGGTGGCTCCGTGCAGGCGCACGGCTCGAAGATCGGTGGCCACAAGATCGACAACACGATGGGTGGCCCGACCTACAAGCAGCTGCACGTCCTGCAGTGAGCTGAGCGAGCGGTGGGCCGAGGTCAGGCCTCGGCCCACCCCGTCGCGCCTCGTACTTCCCGCGTCCGTGCCCGCCACGTCCATGCCCGCCACGGGTGTGCCCGTTCAGGAGATTGTTGATGTTCGGCTATATCGTCCGGCGCCTGTTGGCGGCGTGCTTAGTCCTGTTCCTGGTCTCGATCGTCACCTTCACGCTCTTCTTCAAGGGCCCCAGCGATCCGGCCTCCGTGCTGTGCGAGGACACCGGTGGCCGGTGCACCGCGGCCGAGCTGAACTCGATCCGGGAGCAGATGGGGCTCAACGACGGGCTGGTGGTCAACTACGGCCGCTTCCTCAAGGGCCTGGTGGTGGACCGCGAGATGTTCTACCAGGGGGAGCAGCTGTGCGAGGCCCCGTGCTTCGGGATCTCCTACGCCACCCGACAGCCGGTGACGCCGATGTTCATCGAGAAATGGCCGGCCACGGTCTCGCTCGTCATCGGGGCCTTCGTGCTCTACGTCATCGTCGGCCTGGTGCTGGGGGCGCTGGCGGCCAGGTTCCGGGGATCCTTGTTCGATCGGATGGTGGTCGGCGTGGCCACCTTCATCCCGGCGATTCCCTACTACGTGCTCGCCCTGGTGGCCTGGATCGTCCTGGTCCTCCAGCTGTCCGTCTTCCCGGAGACGGGCTACACCCCGCTCGTCGAGAACCCGGTGGCCTGGGCATCCGGGCTGCTGCTTCCCTGGCTCATCCTGGCGCTCGCCTACGCCCCGGTCACGATCCGCTACATGCGTGGCTACATGATCGAGGCGCTGGGGGAGGACTACATCCGTACGGCGACCGCGAAGGGAGTGAGCCGGCGTGACGTGGTCTTCGTCCACGGCCTGCGCGCCGCGATCGTGCCGATGACGACGATCCTCGGTCTCGACATCGCGATCCTGCTCTCCGGCACCGTCTTCACGGAGTTCCTCTTCGAGATCGACGGCATCGGCTGGTGGTCGATCAACTCCCTCGGCAACCCGATCGACTTCCCGGTCCTCAACATCACCGGGACCGCCGCTGCGGTCCTGATCGTCGTCGGGAACCTGCTCGTCGATCTTCTCTACGCTGCTCTCGACCCCCGAGTGAGGCTCGCATGACCGCCACCTCCCAGCAGTTCCTCGAGCCTGCACCACAGCAGAAGGGGCCGGTCCTGGTCGTCGACGACCTGACCGTGCGGTTCCCGACCCACGACGGTCTGGTCGAGGCGGTCACCGGGCTCAGCTACTCCGTCGAGCCCGGTCGTACGCTCGGCATCGTCGGCGAGTCGGGCTCCGGCAAGAGCGTCTCGAGCATGGCCGTGCTCGGCCTGCACGACCCGCGTTCGACCCGGATCTCCGGCTCGATCAAGGTCAACGGCGCCGAGGTGATCGGTGCCAAGGAGTCCACGCTGCGACGGATCCGAGGCAACGAGGTCGCGATGGTCTTCCAGGACCCGTTGACGGCCCTGCACCCCTACTTCACCATCGGCCGGCAGATCATGGAGGCCTACCGGCTCCACCACGACGTCTCCAAGAAGGCGGCCAAGGCCCGGGCCGTGGAGATGCTCGAGCTGGTCGGGATCCCGCAGCCCGACCGCCGGGTCGACGACTTCCCCCACCAGTTCTCCGGCGGGATGCGGCAACGCGCCGTCATCGCGATGTCGCTGGTGAACAACCCGCAGCTGATCATCGCCGACGAGCCGACCACCGCGCTCGACGTGACCGTGCAGGCACAGATCCTCGATCTGATGCAGCGGCTGCAGAAGGAGTTCAACTCGGCGATCATCGTGGTCACCCACGACCTCGGCGTGGTGGCGGAGATGGCCGACGAGGTGCTCGTCATGTACGGCGGTCGCGCGGTCGAGTTCGGACCGACCAAGGACGTGCTGACCAGGCCGTCGATGCCCTACACCTGGGGTCTGATCTCCAGCGTGCCGGACGTGCACGAGCACAGCGACCAGAAGCTGATCCCGATCCCGGGCTCGCCGCCGAGCCTGCTCAACCCGTCACCGGGCTGCGCGTTCGCCCCGAGGTGCGCGCACAAGGCCAAGGTCGGTGGGGACATGTGTGACACCGAGCTGCCCGAGTTCCTCCCCCTGGCCAGCAACCCCCGACACCTCAAGCGCTGCCACCTGGTCGACCCGGAGCAGATCTACGTCGACGAGGTGGCCCCCGAGATCTTTGCCGAAGACTCCGAGAAGCTGGAGAGCTGACAACGATGGATACCCCTGCTTCGCCGGACGCGGTCGTCACCGGCCTCGACGCCGCCGAGCTCGATCTGAGCCGGCCGCCGATCCTGACCGTCAAGGACCTGCGCATGCACTTCCCGATCACCTCGTCGGGTGTCATCCGACGCACGATCGGGCACGTCAAGGCGGTCGACGGCGTCTCCTTCCAGCTCAACGCCGGCAACTCGCTCGGACTGGTCGGCGAGTCCGGCTGCGGCAAGTCGACCACCGGCCGGCTGATCACCCGGCTCTACGAGCCGACGACCGGGACGATCGACTTCGACGGCACCGACCTGACCAGGTTGTCGAAGAAGGAGCTGGTCCCGCACCGGCGCCACGTGCAGATGATCTTCCAGGACCCCTACAGCTCGCTGAACCCCCGTCACACGGTCGGCTCCATCGTCGGGACGCCGCTCGAGGTGCACAAGATGGTGCCCAAGGACAAGGTGCTCTCCCGGGTCCAGGAGCTGTTGGAGATCGTCGGCCTGAACCCGGAGCACTACAACCGCTATCCCAACGAGTTCTCCGGTGGTCAGCGTCAGCGCATCGGGATCGCCCGGGCGCTGGCGATGCAGCCGAAGCTGATGGTCGCCGACGAGCCGGTCTCCGCCCTGGACGTGTCGATCCAGGCGCAGGTGATCAACCTTCTGCAGGACCTGCAGAAGGAGTTCGACATCGCGTTCCTCTTCATCGCTCACGACCTGGCGATCGTGCGGCACTTCTGCCCCGAGATCGCGGTGATGTACCTCGGCAAGATCGTCGAGATCGGTGACCGGGACTCGATCTACAACTCGTCCCACCATCCCTACACCCAGGCGCTGCTCTCCGCCGCGCCCGATCTCCGTCAGGCCTCCACCGGGCGGCGGGTGGAGCGGATCCGGCTCGAGGGTGACGTACCGTCGCCGATCAACCCGCCGTCGGGCTGCCACTTCCGCACCCGATGCCCCATCGCGAAGGACATCTGCAGCACCGTCGAGCCGCCGCTGCTGCAGATCGGGGAGCGCCACAAGGTGGCGTGCCACTTCGCCGGCGAGATCGGGAACGTACCGGAGATGCCGGTGACCTCGCGCCTGCTCGGTGTCGACGAGTTCGGCGCCCCCGACCCCGGGGCGAGCCCTGCGGACGTGCCGGGTGACGGGCCTGGGTACGCCGACACCTGGGTCGATCTCAAGAACAACGGCCTGGGCCGGGCCTGAAGCCTGGGCCTGAGCCTGTCGGTGCCGCCCACTAGGGTTGGCGTGTGGACGGGTTGTTCGAGATGGGGGCGGGTGCCGCGCGCGGTGGGTCGCTGAGCCACAGTGACCACGCGGCGGCGCCGCTGGCGGTGCGGATGCGGCCACGTACGCTCGAGGAGCTCGTCGGCCAGAGCTCGCTCAAGGCGGCCGGGTCGCCGCTCCACCAGGTGGTCGAGGGCGGCCAGTCGCTCTCGCTGCTGCTGTGGGGGCCGCCGGGGACGGGGAAGACGACGATCGCCTCGATCGTGTCGCGCTCCACGGACCGGCGCTTCGTCGAGGTCTCCGCGGTCTCGGCAGGGGTCAAGGAGGTCCGGGCGGCGATCGACTCCGCGCGCGCCGAGCTGGTCGCGACCGGCAAGGAGACAGTGCTCTTCGTCGACGAGGTGCACCGGTTCAGCAAGGCCCAGCAGGACGCGCTGCTCCCGGGCGTCGAGAACCGCTGGGTCACCCTCGTCGCCGCCACCACGGAGAACCCGTTCTTCTCGGTGATCTCGCCGCTGCTGTCGCGCTCGCTGCTGCTGCGGCTGGAGTCGCTGACCGACGACGACATCCGTGGCGTGCTCCTGCGGGCTCTGGAGGACGAGCGGGGGCTCGGCGGATCGGTGACGATCGCCGAGGACGCGCTCGACCACCTCGTGCGCCTCGCCGGTGGCGACGCGCGCCGGTCGCTGACCTACCTGGAGGCGGCCGCGGGCGCTGCGTCCGGGGGCGAGATCACCCTCGAGGCGGCGGAGCGGGCCGTGGACCAGGCGGCGGTGCGCTACGACCGGCAGGGCGACCAGCACTACGACGTGGTCAGCGCCTTCATCAAGTCGGTGCGTGGTTCGGACGCGGACGCGGCGCTGCACTACCTGGCGCGGATGATCGAGGCGGGGGAGGACCCCCGGTTCATCGCCCGCCGGCTGATGATCCTCGCCTCCGAGGACATCGGCCTCGCCGACTCGACCGCGCTGCAGACCGCCGTCGCGGCCGCGCAGACGGTGCAGCTGATCGGGATGCCCGAGGCCCAGCTCACCCTGGCGCACGCGACGATCGCGCTCGCGGTCGCCCCGAAGTCCAACGCGGTGACCACCGCCATCTTCGCCGCGCGGGCCGATGTCACCGCCGGGAAGATCGGCAACGTCCCGCCCCACCTGCGCGACGCCCACTACGAGGGCGCGAAGAAGATCGGGCACGGGGACGCCTACAAGTACGCCCACGACGAGCCGTTCGGCATCGCGACCCAGCAGTATGCCCCCGACGCGGTCGCCGATGCGGAGTACTACCGGCCGACGACGCATGGCGCGGAAGCCGGTGTGAAGGAACGGTGGGAGCGTGTCCGGAAAATCGTGCGCGGACAAGATGGATAGGGTAGGCGCACGATGACGAACTCGAGCATGCCCATGTGGGCGCTGGTGGCCGCACTGACCGCGTTGGGGGTTCTCGTTCTCCTCCTGCTGCTGGTCGTGCTGCTGGCGCTCGGGTCCCGTCGCCGCGCCCAGCGCCGGCTCGAGGAGGCCGAGGCCGGCGAGGCCGAGCTGCGCGAGCGGCTCGAGTCGCTGGAGAAGCGCCTGGCCCGGCCCGAGGTCAAGCGGCGGCGCCGGGACGAGAAGGAATACGTGATCACCTCGCTCGGCGAGGACGGCGAGCCTGTCGAGGTGGAGCAGGTGGTGCAGCGTACGTTGACCGCACCGGCCTTCGCGGACGCGGTGTTCCGGGAGACCGTGGTGCACGGCGCTGCGCTGGTCCACGGGGTCCGTCGGGCGCTCTCGCCCGAGGTGCGGTTCAAGATCCGCTACGAGATGCACCGCGAGGTCAAGCGGGCACGCAAGGACCGGAAGAGCGAGATGCGCGAGGCGCTGCGGGAATACCGCGCGCGACAGCGCGCGGAAGTGGACGAGGACGTACGTATGGAGGACACCCGATGAGGGGCGCGATCTGGTTCGTGGTCGGTGCGGGCGCAGGTGTGTACGCGATGGTCAAGGGACGGCGGGCCGCCGAGGCGTTCACCGCCGACGGGCTGCGCGACCGGGCCCAGGCGCTCGGAGTCGGCGCGCGGATCTTCCGCGAGGAGCTGGCCACCGGGAAGGCCGAGAAGGAGCTCGAGCTGCGCGAGTGGATCGAGACGACCGGAGCGAGGCCGGGCGGCGAGCTTGCTCGTCCGCCCGCGCCGAGCGAGGGAGTGACCGCGCGCAGCGCGGAAACGAGGACTGCAGGACCGAAACAGATTGGCGCCGCAGGCGCCGCGCAGCAGAGACTTGGACTGAACGGGCCGACCGAGGACCCGAGGAAGAACACGGAAGGTAGTACCCCCTGATGGAGTGGTTGAGCACGGCGGAGATCCGCCGCCGTTTCACGGCGCATTTCGCCGAGAACACGAGTGTCGGCGAGCACACGGTGGTGCCCTCGGCATCGCTCCTGCTCGATGACCCCAACCTGCTCTTCGTCAACGCAGGCATGGTGCCCTTCAAGCCCTACTTCCTGGGCCAGGCGACGCCGCCCTACGACCGGGCCACCTCGGTGCAGAAGTGCATCCGTACGCCTGACATCGAGGAGGTCGGTAAGACCACCCGTCACGGCACCTTCTTCGAGATGTGCGGCAACTTCTCCTTCGGCGACTACTTCAAGGAGGGCGCCATCACGCTCGCCTGGGAGCTGGTCACCAAGTCGGTCGCCGACGGCGGCTTCGGCTTCGACGAGTCGGTCCTCTACCCCTCCGTGCTCAACGGTGACGAGGAGGCGGTCGCGCTCTGGAAGAAGATCTCCGGCCTTCCCGACGACCGCATCGTGCGGCTCCCCCCGAGCGAGAACTACTGGTCGATGGGCGTGCCCGGGCCCGGTGGCCCGTGCTCGGAGATCCTGATCGACCGCGGCCCGGAGTTCGGCGCCGACCGCGACTGGGACGCCGGGGACCGCTACCTCGAGTTCTGGAACCTCGTCTTCATGCAGGACAACGTCGTCGAGGCGCGCTCCAAGTACGACGTCGACATCGACGGTCCGCTCGCCCAGACCGGCATCGACACCGGTCTCGGCCTCGAGCGCGTCGCCTACCTGATGCAGGGCAAGGCGAACATGTACGAGACCGACGTCGTCTTCCCGGTCATCGAGAAGGCGATGGAGCTGACCGGGAAGAAGTACGGCGCGTCCTACGAGGACGACGTGCGCTTCCGCGTGGTCGCCGACCACGTGCGCTCCTCGCTGATGCTGATCAGCGACGGTGTGACCCCCGGCAACGAGGGCCGCGGCTACGTCCTGCGCCGGCTGATGCGGCGGGCGATCCGCAACATGCGTCTGCTCGGCTACGAGGACCCGGCGATGCCCGAACTGCTGCCGGTCTCCCGCGACAAGATGGGGGAGACCTACACCGAGCTGCACACCGGGTGGGACCGGATCAAGCGGGTCGCCGACTCCGAGGAGGAGGCCTTCCGCAAGACCCTCGCGGCCGGCACCCAGATCTTCGACCTGGCCGCGACCGAGGTGAAGTCGAGCGGATCGACCACCTTCACCGGTGACAAGGCGTTCCAGCTCCACGACACCTACGGGTTCCCGATCGACCTGACCCTCGAGATGGCCGCCGAGGCGGGCCTCGAGGTCGACGAGGCGGGCTTCCGCGGTCTGATGACCGAGCAGCGCGAGCGGGCCAAGGCCGACGCGCGCGC
The DNA here is from genome assembly GCF_037137035.1 of Nocardioides sp. CCNWLW239. Classification (NCBI taxonomy): domain Bacteria; kingdom Bacillati; phylum Actinomycetota; class Actinomycetes; order Propionibacteriales; family Nocardioidaceae; genus Nocardioides; species Nocardioides sp. CCNWLW239. Next base: position 563,429 of record NZ_JBBBNW010000003.1, read on the forward strand.
CAAGAAGGGTCAGCACGCCGACCTGACCGTCTACCGCGGCATCCTGGACAGCAACGGGCCGACCGACTGGCAGGCCTACACGACCCTCGACACCGAGTCGAAGCCGGTGGCGCTCCTGCGGGAGGGCAAGCCGGTCGACGTGCTCGGTCCCGACCAGATCGGCGAGATCGTCCTCGACCGCACCCCGTTCTACGCGGAGTCCGGCGGCCAGTCCGCCGACGCGGGCATCATCGAGTTCGACGGTGGTCGGCTCGAGGTCGTCGACGTGCAGCGGCCGGTCAAGGGCCTCGTGGTGCACCAGGTCCGCGTCGTCGACGGCGAGTTCCACGGCGGAGAGTCGCTCGTGCACGCGAAGGTCGACCCCGAGTGGCGCCTCGGCGCCCGCCAGGCCCACTCCGGCACGCACGTGGTCCACGCGGCGCTGCGCGAGGTGCTCGGCCCGACCGCGCTGCAGTCGGGTTCCTACAACCGCCCGGGCTACCTGCGGCTCGACTACGGCTGGACCAAGGGCTTGACGCCGGAGCAGATGCACGAGATCGAAGAGGTCTCCAACAACGCGCTGCGCGCCGACCTGCCGGTCTCCTGGGACTACATGACGCTTCCGCAGGCCAAGGAGTGGGGCGCGATCGCGCTCTTCGGCGAGACCTACGACGACTCCAAGGTGCGTGTCGTCGAGATCGGCGGCCCTTGGTCGCGTGAGCTGTGCGGTGGCACCCACGTCGACCACTCTGCGCAGATCGGCACCATCGTGGTCACCTCTGAGGCGTCGGTCGGCTCCGGCAACCGCCGGATCGAGGCCTTCACGGGCGTGGAGGGCTTCAACTACCTCGCCCGTGAGCGCGACGTGGTCTCCGAGCTCAACCTGCTGCTCAAGACCAAGTCCGACGACGTCGTCGGCCGGGTCTCCGACCTGATGGAGCGGCTCAAGGCCGCCGAGAAGGAGATCGCCCGGGCGCGTACGGCCCAGCTGCTCGCCTCCGGCGGCTCGATCGCGGCCTCCGCCGTCGACGTCAACGGCGTGCAGGTGGTCGCGGAACGGGTCCCCGGTGTGGGCGGCGGCGACGCGCGTACGCTCGCCCAGGACGTACGCGCCCGCCTCGGTGAGTCGCCGGCGGCCGTCGTCCTGGTCGGCGACGCGGACGGCAAGGTGGCGGTCGTGGCCGCGGTCAACCCTGCGGGCATCGCTGCCGGTGTGAAGGCGGGCGACCTGATCAAGGAGCTGGCTCCGGTCGTCGGCGGTCGCGGTGGCGGCAAGCCGGACTTCGCCCAGGGCGGGGGCACCGAGGTCGGCAAGATCGACGAGGCCGTCGCCCAGGTCGCCTCGTTGGTGACCAATGCAGTGACTGGAGCCTGATGCGGCACGGCGTACGCCTCGGTCTCGATCCTGGCGACGCCCGGATCGGCGTCGCCAGGAGCGACCCCACGGGGTTCCTGGCGACGCCGCTGGAGACGGTCAAGAAAGGCCGCGGGGACCTCGCGCGGCTGAAGGCGATCGTCGCCGAGATCGCCGAGGAGTCGACGATGCTCGAGGTGGTCGTCGGGCTGCCTCGGTCCCTCAAGGGAGGGGAGAACCCGGCGACTGCTAAGGTCCGGGACTTCGCCGCGTCGTTGGCGCGGCGGGTGGCTCCGGTCCCGGTTCGACTCATCGACGAACGGCTCACGACCGTCTCTGCGGAGGCTATGCTCCGAGACCGAGGCCGCAAAGGTCAGGACCGCCGCGCAGTGGTGGACATGGCCGCGGCTGTTGTGATCCTGCAACACGCCTTGGACAGTGAGCGCGCTACGGGGACCGCGCCAGGAGAGATCGTTGAGGTCGTCATTGAGTGAGCGCTACTACCCCTCGGACCCGCGCGACCCCCGTCGCTCTGGTCAGGGGTCCTATCGTCGCGACCCGCGTGGTGGCTATCCGCCGCGACAGCAGCCTCCGCAGGACCCCCGGGACCCGCGCCGGATGCCTCCGCAGGCGCCGGGACAGCAGACGCCGCGACAGATGCCCGGTTCCATGCCCGGTCCCATGCAGGGGCAGCGGCCTCCACACCACCAGGGCCAGCCGGGTCAACCGGGTCAACCGGGGCGACGGCCAGGGCCTCGCCCGATGCCTGGTGCCGGCACACCGCCGCCCGGCTACGGCCGCCAGGAGCCGCCGCAGCCCGGATATGGTGGGCCTGCCTATCCGCAACAGCAGCCCGGCTTCTTCGACGGCGGTCCCATGGAGCATCACGACGACTACTTCGACGACGAGCCCCCCAAGCGCAAGCGACGCTTCGGCGGCTGCCTGGCGGTGCTCGTCGCCATGGCCGTCGTGGTCGGCGGGTTCTACTTCGTGGGTGACCGCGCCGTCGACTACGTCAAGGACATGGTCGCGCCGCCGGCCGACTATCCCGGGCCGGGCACCGACCCGGTCTCGTTCGAGGTGCACGAGGGCGACACCGTCTCTGCGGTCGGCCGCAACCTCAAAGAGGCCGGTGTGGTGGAGTCAGTCGACGCCTTCATCGACGCGGCCAACGCCGAGGGGCTGACGGTCCAGGTCGGCTTCTACCCGCTGAAGAAGGAGATGAAGGCCGCTGACGCTGTCGAGATCCTCGCCAACCCGGAGAACATCGACACCGTCAACGTCACCATCACCGAAGGCTCCCGCGCCAAGGCGATCTACAAGGTGCTCGCCGAGAAGACCGGGAAGAAGCCGGCCGACTTCAAGAAGGCCGCCGAGGACACCGAGGCGATCGGGCTGCCCGACTACGCCAAGGGCAACGTCGAGGGCTACCTCTTCCCGGCGACGTACGCCTTCCCGCCCGACGCTACGCCGACCGAGATGCTGGCGATGATGGTCGACCGGTGGGAGCAGGCGCTCGGCGACAACGACATCGAGGCGCGTGCCAAGCAGCTCAAGTGCGGCGACGGCAAGGCGTGTACGCCCGAGCAGATCATGACCGTGGCCTCGCTCGTGGAGGCTGAAGGACGCGGCGACGACATGGCCAAGATCGCGCGAGTGATCTACAACCGGCTCGACCCCAAGGTCGACGACGGGGCGACGAACGGCACGCTCGGCATCGACGCGTCCAACGCCTACGGCATCGGCAAGTCCGGCACCACCGCGCTCACCTCGGCCGAGCTGGCCAAGGACACGCCGTACGACACCCGTCGGCGCGCCGGCCTGCCGCCGACGCCGATCGGGTCACCCGGTGACGCGGCGATCCAGGCCGCGCTCAACCCGGCCAAGGGCAGCTGGCTCTTCTATGTCACGGTGAACATGAAGACCGGCGAGACCAAGTTCACCCGCGACTACGACCAGTTCCAGGAGTGGAAGGGCGAGATGGACGCCTACTGCGCGAAGAACAAGTGCTGACGTGGTGGTGGACCTCAGAACGTTGCAAGGAGATGCTGAGTGAAGTGCGCTGTCCTGGGTGACCCGATCGAGCATTCGCTCTCACCGGCGCTGCACCGTGCCGCGTACGCCGAGCTTGAGATGTCCGACTGGTCCTACACGTCCGCGCGGGTGACCGGCGGCGGCCTGGCCTCCTATGTCTCCAGTCTCGGCGGCGACTGGCCGCCGAGCCGGTGGCGGGGGCTGTCGGTGACGATGCCGCTCAAGCGGGAGGCGTACGAGCTGGCGCGGTCGGTCTCACCGCGGGCGCGGCTCGTGGGGGCGGTCAACACGCTGGTGCGCTCCTCGCACGGTTGGGTGGGGGACAACACCGACCTGCCCGGTGCGGTCGCGGCGATCCGGGAGCGGGCCGGAGACGGCTTCTCCTGCTCCCACGGGGCGGTCCTGGGGGCTGGTGCCACCGCAGCCTCGACCGGCCTGGCCCTCGCTGAGCTGGGCGCCTCCCGGATCACGCTGCTGGCTCGCAACCCGGGTGCGGCGGGGGAGACGATCGAGATGATCTCGCGTCACCGGAGCAGGCCCGTGGTCTCGGTGCTGCCGCTGGACTCGGCGATCGACGGAGTCGACGCGGTCGCCTCCACGGTCCCGGCGAAGGCACTGACCCCTGAGCTCATCGACCGCTGGGCAGCGACGCCGGTCGTCTTCGACGTCGTCTACGACCCGTGGCCCTCGCCGCTGCTCTCCGTCGCACCCGGTGTGGCTGTCAGCGGTCTGGACCTGCTCGTGCACCAAGCGGTGCTGCAGTTCGAGATCTTCACCGGGCGCGCGGCCCCGCTCGACGCCATGCGGGCGGCGGGGGAGAAGGCGCTGGGCATCAGGGAGTCCAGCCTGGAGCCGACACCGGCATGAGTCCGGTGGCGGTCGTGCTGGTGAGTGCGGCCGCCGCCGCACTGCTCTCTCTCGGGGTGCCGCCACTGCTTCGCCGGCTTCCCGAACCTGCCGACGACCCGCCCGCGGTGTCCTATGCCGATCTGGCCGGGTCGGCGCTGCTCCTGCCGCTCGCGACGAGCGTCTCCGCGGTCGTCGCCGCGCTGCTGGCGTGGCAGGTGGAGCCGTCACGGCTGATGGTCTTCCTGGTTCCGCTCGTGCCGCTCCTGGTGCTGCTGGCGTACGTCGACTGGACGGTGCAGCGGCTGCCGAAGCAGCCGATCCTGACTGCCACCGCAGCTGGCCTGCTCGCGGTCGGTGTCGAGTGGCTGTGGGTGCGCGACACGGGGATCGTCATCGGTGCGGTCGTCGGGCTCGTCCTGGCCCGCTCGGCGTTCTGGCTGCTGTGGCGGCTGGTGCCGCACGCGATGGGCTTCGGCGACGTACGCCTCGCTGCGCTCGTCGGTCTGGTCCTCGGTCGGCTCGGCTGGGAGGAGCTCGCGGTCGGACTGTGGTCCGGTCTGGCGATCTTCGGTATCTGGGGCATCGGACGCGCGGTCGCGCAGCGGTCGCGGGCGGCGATGCGCGAGCCCTTGGCGTACGGACCCTTCATGGTCCTGGGGATGCTGGTCGGGGTGCTCGGCGTCTCGCTTTGAGGCCGGGTTCGCGGGGTTGCGAGCCAGGGATGAAAGGATGACGTCATGTTGCGTTGGCTCACTGCGGGCGAGTCCCACGGTCCGTCTCTGACGGCCGTGATGGAGGGTCTGCCCGCCCATGTCCGGATCACCTCTGACGACATCGCTGATGCCCTGGCTCGGCGCCGGCTCGGCTATGGCCGCGGCGCCCGGATGAAGTTCGAGAAGGACCAGGTGCGGATCACCGGCGGCGTACGCCACGGGGAGACCCAGGGCGGTCCGATCGCGATCGAGGTCGGCAACACCGAGTGGCCCAAGTGGGAGACCGTGATGGCCTCCGACCCGGTCGACGCCGATGTGCTCGCCGGTCAGGCCCGCAACGCGCCGCTGACCCGGCCGCGGCCCGGGCACGCCGACCTGGTCGGGATGCAGAAGTACGACTTCGACGACGCCCGTCCGATCCTGGAGCGGGCCTCGGCCCGCGAGACCGCAGCCCGGGTCGCGCTCGGTGCGGTCGCCTCGGCCTTCCTCGAGCAGGCCCTCGGGGTGCGCCTGGTGTCCCACGTCCTCGAGATCGGCGGCGTCCGCACACCGAGCCACCAGGTCCCTGCGCCGGAGGACGTCGCCCGGCTCGACGAGGACCCGGTGCGGGTCCTCGACCCCGACGGTTCCAAGCAGATGGTCGCCCGGATCGACGAGGCCCACAAGGACGGCGACACCCTCGGCGGCGTCGTCGAGGTCGTCGTCCACGGACTACCGCCGGGCCTCGGCTCCCACGTGCACTGGGACCGGCGGCTCGACGCGCGCCTGGCCGGCGCGCTGATGGGCATCCAAGCGATCAAGGGCGTCGAGGTCGGCGACGGCTTCGAGCTCGCCGCGACTCCGGGTTCCAAGGCCCACGACGAGATCGTCTCCTCCACCGACGGGATCCGCCGCACGTCTGGGCGCTCCGGCGGCACCGAGGGCGGCATGTCGACCGGCGAGGTGCTGCGGGTCCGTGCGGCGATGAAGCCGATCGCGACCGTGCCCCGGGCGCTGCGCACCGTCGACGTCGCGACCGGCGAGGCCGCTGTGGCCCATCACCAGCGCTCCGACGTCTGTGCTGTGCCTGCGGCCGGTGTCGTCGCGGAGGCGATGGTCGCGCTCGTGCTGGCCGAGGCGGCGCTGGAGAAGTTCGGCGGTGACTCTGTCGCCGAGACCAAGCGCAACGCCGAGTCCTACCTCGCGAACCTGAGGTACTCCTGATGCCGGCAGTCGTGCTCGTCGGCCCGATGGGCGCGGGCAAGTCGACGGTCGGAGCGCTGCTCGCCTCACGGCTCGGGGTCGCGCTGCGCGACACCGACGAGGACATCGCGGCGGCCGCCGGCAAGAGCGTGCAGGACATCTTCGTCGACGAGGGTGAGGCCCACTTCCGTGCGATCGAGGCCGAGGCCGTCGCCGCCGCGCTCGCCGAGCACGACGGCGTGGTCTCCCTCGGTGGTGGCGCCGTGCTGGCCGAGCAGACCCAGATCCTGCTCAAGGAGCACACCGTCGTCTACCTGCGGGTCGGGGTCGCCGATGCGGTCAAGCGGGTCGGGCTCGGTTCGGGCCGCCCGCTGCTGCTCGGCAACGTACGCGGCCGCATCAAGACGCTCCTGGAGGAGCGCGCGCCCGTCTACGAGTCGGTCGCGACCCTGGTCGTCGACACCGACGGCCGCTCGGCCGACGACGTGGCCGCCGAGCTGGTCGCCGCCCTGACCGCACTGAACGCAACGGAGTAGAAGTGACTGAGACCGTCATCAGGGTCGAGAGCGCCGCGGCGTACGACGTCGTCATCGGATCCGGACTCGCCGGCCGGCTCCAGGGACTCCTGGGCGAGGGCGTCGAGCGGGTGGCGTTCCTCTACGCCGCCGAGCTGGCCGAGTACGCCGAGCCCGTGCTCGAGGAGCTCCTGAAGCACTACGACGTGCTCGGCCTCGGCCTGCCCAGCGGCGAGGACCAGAAGACCGTCGCCGTCGCCAACGACTGCTGGGAGGCGCTGGGGGAGAAGGGGTTCACGCGCTCCGACGCCGTCGTCACCTTCGGTGGCGGCGCCACCACCGACCTCGGCGGGTTCGTCGCGGCCGGCTGGCTGCGCGGCGTACGCGTCGTGCACGTCCCCACCACCGTGCTCGCCATGGTCGATGCCGCGGTCGGTGGCAAGACCGGGGTCAACACCGGTGCCGGGAAGAACCTCGTCGGCGCGTTCCACGAGCCCGCCGGTGTGCTGTGCGACCTGGCGTTGCTCCAGACCCTTCCGCGGGAGGACCTGGTCGCCGGGCTCGGCGAGGTCGTCAAGTGCGGCTTCATCGCCGACCCGGAGATCCTGCGGCTGGTCGACGAGACCGACGAGATCACCGCCTCCTCGCCGGTCCTGCCTGAGCTGATCGAGCGCGCGATCCGGGTCAAGGCCGAGGTGGTCGCTGCTGACCTGAAGGAGACCGGTGGCGCCGACGGCCACCCCGGCCGCGAGACGCTCAACTACGGCCACACCCTCGCGCACGCGATCGAGAAGCACTCCGGTTTCTCGATCCGCCACGGCGACGCGGTCGCCGTCGGCTGTGTCTACGCCGCCGAGCTCGCCCGTCTCGCCGGGGTCCTCTCCGACGACGTCGCCGCCCGGCACGCGCCTGCGTTCGCCAAGGTCGGCCTACCGACCACCGTCAAGGAGCTCGGCATCGAGGCCTCCTTCGACGACCTGATCGGAGCCATGCGCGTCGACAAGAAGGCCCGTGGCTCCGTCCTCCGCTTCCTCGTCCTCCACGACCTCGCCGACCCGCGCATCCTCACCGGGCCGACCGAGGAGCAGCTGCGCGAGGCGTACGCGGTCGTCGGCTAGGCCGACGCGGGGCGGCAGGGCTGACCTCGCCGCTATGACAGAGGGTCCGACCTTGTGAACGATTCACAAGGTCGGACCCTCCTTGGGCTCAAGCGGTGAACGCAACACCTGATTAAGAGAGGTGTTGCGATGGATGCGCGTGTTGGTCGGCCGGCGCCGCCGCGAGAGCGGATGTCGGGGTTCTGGGCGGGGATCCGCTCGGGGTTGTCGCAGGAACGTGCGGCGAGCGGTGCTGGTGTGTCGGTGGCGAGTGGGAGGCGGTCGTTCATCGATCGTGGTGGGGTGATGCCACCAACCGGTGCCGGGCAGCTGAGGCGGAGTCTCAGGTTCGCTGAGCGTGAGGAGATCGCGCTGCTGCGTGCTGCTGGGGTGGGGGTCCGTGAGATCGCACGGACGCTGGGTCGTCATCCGTCCACGATCAGCCGCGAGCTGCGTCGTGTCTGCCACCACCGCGGTCCCGGCGATCGTCACAAGATGAAGTACCGAGCCTCTACCGCGCAGGCCGATGCGGACCAACAGGCCCGACGGGCGAAACCGGCCCGGCTGGCGACCAGCCAGCGACTGCGTATGGAGGTGCAGTCCAGACTGGTCGATGACCATAGTCCCGAGCAGATCGCCCGGCGGCTACGCGAGGATTTTCCCGACGATCCGGAGATGTGGGTGTCGCACGAGACGATCTACCAGGCGCTCTACGTTCAATCTCGTGGCGGGCTCAAGCAAGAACTCACCAAGCACCTGCGCACCGGACGTGCCGTTCGCAAGCCGCGCCGTTCCGGCGGGCAACGCCGCGAACGGTTCGCCGGGATGGTGCTGATCAGCCAGCGTCCGCCCGAGGTCGAAGACCGTGCCGTTCCTGGGCACTGGGAGGGTGACCTGATCCTCGGGTCCCTCGAGTCCGGGTCCGCTGTCGGCACACTCGTTGAACGGACTACGCGGTTCGTGATGCTGCTCCACCTGCCCGGTGGACACACCGCAGACATCGTCCAAGAAGCCATGGTCACCAAGATGGCCACACTGCCTGAGCAGCTCCGGTTGTCCCTGACCTGGGACCAGGGAGCCGAGATGGCCAACCACATCCAGATCGCTGAAGCGACCGGTATGTCGATCTACTTCTGCGATCCGCACTCACCCTGGCAGCGCGGCAGCAACGAGAACACCAACGGACTGCTACGCCAGTACCTGCCCAAAGGCACCGACCTCTCGTTCTACGGACCCGGCATGCTCGACAACATCGCAAGCCAGCTCAACAGCCGACCACGCAAGACCCTCAACTGGCGCACACCCGCCGAAACCCTCGACGCACTACTCTCAGGAACATCAGGTCCACCTGGTGTTGCGACCACCGATTGAATCCGCCCTCTGTCATAGCGGACGCTGACGACCTGATCGGCGATCTGGCGCCATGACAAGCCATGCCGATAGTTGCGGGGATGCGGACGTATGACGAGCTGAGATGGGCCTGGCTCAGCACCTACGTCCGTCCGTTCTACATGTGGGCCGAGTGGCTCCCGCACGATTGGGCGATGCCCCGTCGCGTCGCGCGAGCAGGCAAGCGAGTCACGATCAGCGATGTGCGACGAATGCTCCATGGAGAGACCTTCAGGTGGCGTACCGGGGCTCCTAGGCCCGGCTCACTTTCCCGACCAGCGCGCGACGTCCTCGTCGGTGACCTCGACGGGACCCTCGACCCGCTCGGTGACGCGAATGTGGTTGCCGAACGGGTCGCGGAGCGCGCAGTCGACGCCGTAGGGCTGCCGGATCGGCTCTTGGGTGAACTCGACGCCCTTGGCGGAAAGCTCCTCGTAGAGCTTCTGGCAGTCGTCGGTGTTGAAGATGACCGCGGCGCCCATCGCGCCCTTGGTCACCAGGTCGCGCAGCTGGGCGGCGGTCTCGGCGCTGTGGGCGGGTGAGCCGCCTGGCACCTCGAGCAGCAGCTGGTGGTCGGGATCGCCGGGGAGGTGGACGGTGAGCCAGCGCATGAAGCCCATGTTGACGTCGCTGCCGACCTCGAGGCCGAGCTTGCCGACGTAGAAGTCGAGCGCCTCGTCCTGGTCGAGGACGTAGATTCCGGTGATGTTGATGTTGGTCAGCATGCGACCAGTCTGCGGCCCGCCGGAGCCGTACGCTTCTCCGAAACTGCTCAGCTCGCCGGCCGCATCCAGGCGCGGGCCACGCACCCAGGCACCGCGGGGCTGTCGGCCTTGGCGCGGTAGTCGCTGGGGGAGGTGCCGACGATGTCGCGGAACGTACGGCTGAAGGTGCCGAGGCTGGTGAAGCCGACCGTGAGCGCGACCTCGGTGACCGGCATCGAGGTGTCTCGCAGCAGTGCCATGGACCTCTCGATCCGGCGGCGCTGCAGATAGCGGTGGGGCGTCTCCCCGAAGACCGCCTTGAACCGGCGTATGAAGTGCGCGGAAGACACATGGGCGACCCGCGCGATCGCCGGCACGTCGAGCGGCTCGGCGTAGTGCCGGTCCATCGCGTCGCGCGCCCGCAGCAGGCGGCGGTTCTCGTCCTCGCGCGGCGTCACAGACCCGAGCGTATGCTGGGTCGGCTCGTCACGGCGAGCCGACCCAGCAGGCTGCTAGCAGGTCACAGACCCATGTCCTTGGCGATGATCAGCTTCATGACCTCGGAGGTGCCGCCGTAGATGCGGTTGACGCGGTTGTCGGCGTAGAGGCGGGCGATGGGGTATTCGTTCATGTAGCCGTAGCCGCCGTGGAGCTGGAGGCAGCGGTCGATGACGCGGTGGGCGACCTCGGTGCAGAACAGCTTGGCGGAGGCGGCCTCGGCGGCGGTCAGGGTGCCGGCGTCCTCGGCCTCGATGGCGCGGTCGACCACGGCCTCGGCGGCGTCGACCTCGGCCTTGCAGGCGGCCAGCTCGAACTTGGTGTTCTGGAAGGAGGCGACCGGGGTGCCGAAGACCTTGCGCTCGGCGACGTACTTCTTGGCGAACTCGACGGCTGCCGCGGCCTGGGCGTAGGCGCCGACGGCGATGCCGAGACGCTCGACGGGGAGGTTCTGGCCGAGGTAGGAGAAGCCCTTGCCGACCTCGCCGAGGACGTCCTCGACCGGGACCTGCACGTCGGTGAAGGACAGCTCGGCGGTGTCGGAGACCTTGAGGCCGAGCTTGTCGAGCTTGCGACCGACCTCGTAGCCGGGGAGCTTGGTGTCGACGGCGAGGAGCGTGATCCCGCCGCGGCGGTCCTCGGGGGTGGCCGGGGAGGTGCGGGCGCAGACGATCACCCGGTCGGCGTTGACGCCGCCGGTGATGAAGGTCTTGGCGCCGTTGAGGACGTAGTGCTTGCCGTCCTCGGTGAGCTTGGCGTTGGTCGTCATGCCGGCGAGGTCCGAGCCGGTGCCGGGCTCGGTCATCGCGATCGCCCACATCTCCGCACCGGAGACGAAGCCGGGCATCCAGCGCTCCATCTGCTCCTTGGTGCCGAGGTTGAGGAGATAGGGCAGGCACAGCCCGACGTGGACGGACGAACCACCGAAGGAGACACCGGCGCGGGCGAGCTCCTCGGTCATCACGGCGGAGTACTTGAACGACTCGATCCCGGCGCCGCCGTACTCCTCGGGCACCTGGATGCCCCATACGCCGAGCTCGCCGAGCTTCAGGTAGAAGTCGTGGGGGACGATCCCGGCCTCGTACCACTCGTCGTAGACGGGGGTGACCTCCTTCTCGATGAACGAGCGGATGGTCTCGCGGAAGGACTGGTGGTCCTCGGTGTAGATCGTGCGGCGCATGCGGTGCTTACTCCTCGGGTGCTTTTCTTCTCGGGGTCGAAACGGATGTCAAGGGCGGGCGCCGACGGCGCGGAGGGCGAGATCGGCATAGAAGTCGGCGAGGGCCTCGGGGGTCCAGGTGCCGTCGTCGCGGTACCACCGCGCCAGGTCGATGCCGAGCGAGAGCAGGGCGGTCGCGGCCATGGCGGGGTCCGGGGTGTCGAAGTCGCCGCTGCGTACGCCTTCCTCGACGACCTCGCGCATGACGCTGTCGATGGCCCGGCGCAGGCCAGCGATCTCTCGGAAGTGCTCCTCGGTCAGCGCCGCGAGCTCGTAGTTGATCACCCGAGCGGTCGTGTGGGAGCGGGCGTGGAAGAGGACATAGGTGCGTACGGCGGCAGCGACCCGCTCCGCAGGCGTGCTGTCGGAGCGCAGCGCCTCGGTGACCGCCTCGAGGATCACCTCGTGGCCGCGCACCGCGATCGCGTGCAGGAGCTCTTCCTTGGAGCGGTGGTGGACGTAGACCGCCGCCGGGCTCAAGCCGGCCGCCGTGGCGATGTCGCGGGTGCTGGTGCCGTGGAACCCCTTGGCGGAGAATGCCTGGACAGCCGCGTCGAGCAGCCGAGCACGGCTTCGGTCGCCGCGCGCCTGGGTGCTGGTGCGTACGTCGCTCATGCGATCAGTCTGACATAGAGGTAAGTGAGCGCTTAGATTCGGCTCGCATCAGGCCTCGTCGAAGTGGCGTGCGAGGATGCGGGCGTGAGCAATGCGTTGAAGAAGGTCCTGGTCCTGAACGGGCCGAATCTCGGACGTCTCGGGAAGCGTCAGCCCGAGATCTACGGGCACACCACCCTCAAGGAGCTCGGCGCGATGTGTGTCGGCTGGGGCCACGAACTCGGCTTCGCTGTCGACGTACGCCAGACCAACCACGAAGGTGACATGGTCGACTGGCTCAACGACGCGGCCGACAAGGAGATCCCGGTGGTGCTCAACGCAGCCGCCTGGACCCACTACTCCTACGCCATCTACGACGCCTGTGCGCAGCTGACCGCGCCGTTGATCGAGGTGCACATCTCCGAGCCGCTCGAGCGGCCCGAGGTCTTCCGGCACACCAGCGTCGTCACCCCCCACGCGGCCGCGGTCGTGGCGGGCAAGGGCATCGACGGCTACCGCGAGGCCCTCGAGGTCATCGCCACGAAGCTCGACAAGGTCTGATGGATTGGGTTGGCGTACGTCTCGTTGACTAGGATTCTCTGTGGCCCTAGGGCCCTGCGAACATTGACAACGATGCCTGCGATGCTGCAGGACGACAGAACGAAGGCTGACGGACGGTTATGGCGACGACGAACGACCTCAAGAACGGCATGGTGCTGAAGATCGAGGGCCAGCTCTGGCAGGTGGTCGAGTTCCAGCACGTGAAGCCCGGCAAGGGTCCGGCCTTCGTCCGCACCAAGCTGAAGAACGTCGAGTCGGGCAAGAACGTCGACAAGACCTTCAACGCCGGCACCAAGGTCGAGACCGCGACGGTCGACCGCCGCACGTTCCAGTACCTCTACAACGACGGCTCCAACTTCGTCTTCATGGACGTCGCCGACTTCGACCAGGTCGAGGTCGGCCCGGAGATCGTCGGTGACGGCGCAGGCTTCCTCCTGGAGAACCAGGAGGTCATCCTGGCCACCAACGAGGGTCGCGTCCTCTTCGTCGAGCTCCCGCCGTCGGTCGAGCTCGTCATCTCCTACACCGAGCCCGGCGTCATGGGCGACTCGGCCACCGGCCGCACCAAGCCGGCCACCCTCGAGACCGGCGCCGAGATCCAGGTGCCGCTCTTCATCGAGCAGGGCGAGAAGATCAAGGTCGACACCCGCGAGGGCGGCTCCTACCTCTCCCGCGTCAAGGGCTGACGGTGGCTCACGTCGCGACTGCACGGTCCAAGGCCCGCAAGCGGGCCCTGGACCTGCTCTTCGCCGCCGAGGCGCGCGGTCTCTCCGCCGGTGACCTGCTCGACCAGCAGATCGGCGAGGGGCAGGTGCCCAACAACCCGTTCACGGTCAAGCTCGTCCGTGGCGTGGTCGCCGAGGCGGAGCGGATCGACGCACTGATCAGCGAGTTCGCCAAGGACTGGACGTTGGCCCGGATGCCCGCGGTCGACCGCAACGTGCTCCGCATCGGCGTCTGGGAGCTGATCGACGGCGACGTCGCCTCCGAGGTGGCGATCAGCGAGGCGACGGCACTGGTCACCGAGCTGTCCACCGACGACTCGCCCTCCTTCGTCAACGGCGTGCTCGCCGCGGTCGCGAAGGATCTCGCCAAGCGCTGACCAGCACGCGACGTACGCCTGTCCGGACCGTTCCGGGCAGGCGACGCGTCATTTCGGGTGCGGCGCGACGCGTGTGTTTTCCGGTTATCGACGATTGCTTCGGTCGGGACCGTATGTTTGGACTCAAGGCTGAGATGGTGGCCGTCAACCAGACCCGTATTCGGAGAGCGCATGACGCAGGAGAACAACCCCTACGACGAGCCGGACTCGCGCACCCGGCCGGCCGGCGCACCCTCGCACTGGGTGACGCCGCCTCCGCCGGGATCCACGGGGCCGCGCACCAACCCCAACGCCCAGCCCTATCCGCATGCCGACCCGAGTCAGGAGGCGACTCGCATCACCAACCCACAGGTCACCCCGACCTCCCCGACTTCCCCGCCCGCACCGCCGGCCCCGGTGGTTCCGTCGGGCGCGGTGCCACCGCCGCCGACTGCCCACGGCCAAGAGGTGCCCAGCGCGACCGACTTCCTCGACCGGCGCGCCGAGTCGGCCGGGTTCGGTCCAGCGACCTGGGGCTGGCGGGGCGCGATCCGCAAGATGTCCGGCGGGCTGATCAGCCCGAAGATGGGCGCGGCGGAGGTTGCCTACGAGCAGGACCGGGCGATGATCCAGCGGGACTTCGACGGTCCTCGCACCATCGTCTTCATCAACCCCAAGGGCGGCGCCGCCAAGACCACCGGCGTGCTCGCCGCGGGCTACACCTTCGGCACCGTCCGCGGTGGCGGGGTCGTGGCCTGGGACAACAACGAGACCCGCGGAACCCTCGGCATCCGGGGCATGCGGAGCACCCACCGCAACACCACCCGCGAGCTGCTCGACAACCTGGCCGCGTTCAACAACGTCTACCAGTCCCGCATCGGTGACCTGGGTGCCTTCGTACGCTCCCAGGGCGACGCGCACTTCGACGTGCTCGCCTCCGATGAGCGCCCCGACGTCACCGGCCAGATCCATGCCGACGACTTCGGGCAGGTGCACCACCTGCTGGAGCGCTTCTACAAGGTGATCCTCGTCGACACCGGCAACAACATGCGCGCCGAGAACTGGCTGGCCGCCGCCGACACCGCCGACCTTCTGGTGGTGACCTCGACGGTGCGCGAGGACACCGGCTACAGCGGTCTGTGGATGCTGGACGCGCTCCAGGAGTCCGGCTACGCCGACCTCAAGCTGAAGACGATCACGGTGCTCTCCGACCCGTCCCCGAAGGTCGACACCAACCTGGCTCGTGACCTCACCGAGGTCTACCAGCAGCGCACCCGCGGGGTCTACCGGGTCCCGTTCGACCCGGTGCTCGTCGCCGGGTCCACGGTGCAGTACTCCCAGCTCTCGGAGGACACCAAGATGTCGTGGCTGAAGGCCTGCGCCGGGATGGCCCACGCGCTGTAGGTAGGTTCAGGCACATGCGCGCAGTCGTCTACTCCGAGAACGGTCCCTCCTCCGTCATGCGTCTGACCGAGCGTCCGGTGCCGAAGCCGGGCCCCGGTGAGGTCCTGGTCAGGCTGGTGCGGGCGGGGGTCAACCCGACCGACTGGAAGGTACGTGCCGGCCTGAGCGCGACCCTGTCCACGCCCGAGGTGACCCCGGGCCAGGACGGAGCCGGCGTCGTCGAGGAGATCGGGGACGGCGTCAGCAGCCACGCCGTCGGCCAACGGGTCTGGCTCTTCATGGCCCAGCACGGGCAGGCCTGGGGGACCGCGGCGGAGTACGTCACGGTGCCGGCCGAGAAGGCCGTCGAGCTGCCGGCAGGCGCCTCTTTCGATCTCGGTGCCTCGCTCGGGGTCCCGGCGATGACCGCCCACCGGGCGCTCACCTCCGGAGCGGTGGATCGAGTGGCTCCGGGATCGTTCAGCGGTCTCACCGTCCTGGTCCACGGCGGTGCCGGTGCGGTCGGCAATGCCGCGATCCAGCTGGCCGTGTGGGCTGGCGCACGAGTGATCACCACGGTCAGCTCCCCGGAGAAGGCGGCGCTGGCGACGGCGGCAGGTGCCCACCACATCGTGAACTATCGTGAAGGTGCTGCCGCCACGGAGATCCGGGAGATCGCGCCCGAGGGCGTCGATCAGATCGTCGAGGTGGCGCCGGCGGTGAACAACGACGTGGACCGCGAGGTGATCGTGAATCGCGGCACCATCGCCATCTACGCCAACAACGGCGGCGACGAGCTCACCCTGCCGCTGCGCGCTACCTTCTCGCTCAACCTGCGCTACCAGTTCATCCAGCTCTACGGTGTCGAGGAGGCGCACCTCCGGGCCGCGGCCGACGACGTCACCGCCGCGGTGGCGGCGGGGGCGCTGCGGGTGGGCCAGGAGGGCGGCGTACCTCTTCATCACTACCCGCTCGAGGAGACCGCCGCCGCCCACGACGCGGTCGAGGCGGGTGCTGTCGGGAAGGTGCTGATCGACCTCGAATGAGGTTAGGGTTGGCCCGATCCTTTAACGAGCCGTCCCGTGAGGCGGAGAAGGAGACCTGACCTTGTCTGAGCCTGCCCCTGAGCGTGTGTCCGAGCCGTCTGCCGATGGCCGCGTCGTGCTCGACTCCCGTGACATCTCCCGGGCGCTGACCCGGATCTCCCACGAGATCCTGGAGCGCAACCGCGACGCCGAGGACCTGGTGCTCCTCGGCCTGCACACCCGCGGCGTGCCGCTGGCCAAGCGGATCGCTGCGCGGATCGAGGCGGCCGAGGGCCATCCGGTGGCCCACGGTGCGCTCGACGTGACGATGTACCGCGACGACCTGCGCACCCACCCGACCCGGGCGCCGCACCACACCGAGATCCCGCCTGGCGGCATCGACGGCAAGACCGTGGTGCTGGTCGACGACGTGCTCTTCTCGGGCCGCACCGTCCGTGCCGCGCTCGACGCGCTGGCCGACTACGGCCGACCTGCCGTCGTACGTCTGGCCGTCCTCGTCGACCGCGGCCACCGTCAGCTGCCGATCCGCGCCGACCATGTCGGCAAGAACCTCCCGACGGCGCGCTCCGAGCGGGTCGGGCTGCGGCTGGAGGAGACCGACGGCATCGATGAGGTACGCATCGTGGAACTGGAAGGGGTGCCGGCATGACGAGGCATCTGCTGTCGATCGACGACGTGAGTGCCGAGGAGATCCAGCAGCTCTTCGCGACCGCCGCCGAGATGCACGACGTCCAGAAGCGTGAGGTCAAGAAGCTCCCGGCGCTGCGCGGGCGCACCGTGATCAACCTCTTCTTCGAGGACTCGACCCGCACCCGCTCTTCCTTCGAGATCGCCGGGAAGTGGCTCTCGGCCGACGTGATCAACCTGTCGGCCAAGGGCTCCTCGGCCTCGAAGGGTGAGTCGCTGCGCGACACCGTCCTGACCGTGACCGCGATGGGCGTCGACGGCCTGGTGATGCGTCACTCGGCCTCTGGGGCCGCTCACCAGGTCGCAGGCTGGCTCGACATCCCTGTGATCAACGCCGGTGACGGGATGCACGAGCACCCGACCCAGGCTCTGCTGGACGGCTACACGCTGCAGCGTCAGCTCGGTGGCCCCGGTTCGCTCGAGGGCAAGCGGATCGCCATCGTCGGCGACCTGACCCACTCGCGGGTGTTCCGGTCCAACGTGAAGTCCCTGACCAAGCTCGGGGCGTCGGTCGTCGCGGTCGCGCCGCCGACGCTGATGCCGTCAGGCGTCGCGGAGTGGGCCAAGGCCGAGGGCTTCGCCACGTCCTACACGCTGGACGACGTGCTGCCCGAGGTCGACGCGGTGATGATGCTGCGCGTCCAGCGGGAGCGGATGAGCGGCGGCTACTTCCCGACCTCGCGCGAATACACCGTCGGCTACGGGCTCACCCGCCAGCGACTCGGGCTGCTGCGCGACGGCGTCCCGATCCTGCACCCAGGCCCGATGAACCGCGGCCTGGAGATCTCTCCCGAGGCCGCCGACGCCGCCTCCTCCCGGATCCTCGACCAGGTCTCGGCCGGTGTCGCGATCCGGATGTCCGTTCTCTACCACCTGCTTGCCGGCGAGGAGTCCGCATGAGTCTGTTGATCAAGGGTGCCGCCGTCCTCGGGGCCGAGCCGACTGATGTGTACGTCGACGGGGGAGTGATCCGGGAGATCGGCTCTGTCGCCGCCGACTCCGCGGACGAGGTCGTCGACGCCTCGGGTCTGGTCCTCCTTCCGGGACTGGTCGACCTGCACACCCACCTGCGCCAGCCCGGCCGCGAGGATGCCGAGACGGTCGCCTCCGGTGCCGCTGCGGCCGCCGCGGGTGGCTACACCGCCGTGCTCGCGATGGCCAACACCTCGCCGGTCACCGACACCGCCGAGGCCGCGGTCTCGGTGTGGGAGCTCGGTCGCGAGGCGGGGCTGGCCGACGTGTTCCCCGTCGGCGCGGTGACCAAGGGGCTCGCCGGTGAGGAGCTCGCCGAGCTGGCCCTGATGAACCGCTCCCGGGCGGGCGTCACGGTCTTCTCCGACGACGGCAAGTGCGTCTCCGACCCCCGGGTGATGCGGCGCGCGCTGGAATACGTCAAGGCCTTCGGTGGCGTGATCTCCCAGCACTCCCAGGACCCGTCGCTCGCGCCCTACGGTTCGGCCTGCTGCCACGAGGGCGAGCTCTCCGGCCGGCTCGGTCTACCGGGCTGGCCCGGCGTCGCCGAGGAGGTCATCGTCGCCCGCGACGTGATGCTCGCCCGCCACACCGGCTCGCGCGTCCACGTCGCCCACGCCTCGACCGCGGGCACCGTCGAGGTGCTGCGCTGGGCGAAGGCCCAGGCCGAGAAGGACGGTGGCTGGGCGGTCACCGCGGAGGTCACCCCGCACCACCTGCTGCTGACCACAGACCTGCTCTCCGGCTACGACCCCACCTTCAAGGTCAACCCGCCGCTGCGCCCCGCCGAGGACGTCGAGGCCCTGCGCGAGGCACTCGCCGACGGCACCATCGACGCCGTCGCCACCGACCATGCCCCGCACGCGCGCCAGGACAAGGAGCATGCCTTCGTCGACGCGGCCTTCGGGATGCTCGGCCTCGAGGAGGCGCTCTCGGTGGTCTCGACCGTCATGGTCTCCTCCGGGCTCCTGGACTGGGCCGGCGTCGCCCGGGTCATGTCCACGACCCCGGCCCGCATCGCCGGTCTGGACGGCCACGGCCGCCCGATCGCGGTCGGTGAGCCGGCCAACCTGACTCTGGTCGACCCGGCCGCGACCTACGTCGTCGACCGGGACCGCTCGCTCTCGCTCTCCCGCAACAATCCCTGGCACGACCGCAAGCTCACTGGCCGCGTCGTGTCCACCTTCTTGCGGGGGACGCAGACGTACGGCGGGTAGCCCCTGGATGCTCACCGAGGTAACTCGGTGAGCGCCTACTTCCTTCGTGGGACTCCACGCAGGAAGTGGCTGCCGACCGAGATACCTCGGTGAGCAGCCGCGGGGGCAACGCCCGGCGCAGGACTCGAGTCGACTCGGCCAGAGGGCGGCTAGGCTCCACCGCCATGACCGACGTCTTCTCCGAGAAGCTCGCGCAGTGGCGCGCCTACACCGAGACCCCGTGGGCTCGGATCCGCTACACGGTGGTCGAGGAGGTCCTGCGGCGCCAGTGCGCCGAGCTGGGGGAGAGTCTGCGGGTCCTGGACGTCGGAGGCGGCGACGGGATGGACGCGTTGCCGCTGGCGCTGGCCGGGCACGAGGTCACGATCGTCGATCCGTCGGAGTCCTGGCTGGCCGAGGCGAAGCGTCGGGCAGCGGAGGCGGGTGCTGTGCTGACCACGCTCGTCGGTGGAGTCGAGGACCTGCCCGAGGGTGAGTGGGACCTGGTGCTGTGCCACTTCGTGCTCCATTACCGCCCCGCCGACGCCTCAGACGTACGCCGCTTGGCGGCCGCCGTCCGCCCCGGCGGCCGGCTCTCGGTGATGGTTCCCAACCCGGCGAGCATGGTGCTGCGGCAGCTGGTCACCGGCGGTCCCGAGGCTGCGCTCATCGAGCTGCACGCGGACACGAAGCATGCGGTGACCTTCGCCCACGACGTACGCAAGGTCCCGATGCCCGACCTCGAGGCAGAGCTCGCCGACGCGGGACTCCGCCTGACCGGCCGGTTCGGCACCAGGATCGCCAACGACCTCCTCACCGACGACGCCGCCAAGCAGGACCCGGCCCACTTCGACCGGCTCCTCGAGCTCGAGCGCGAGCTGTGCGACCAGGAGCCGTTCGTGCGTGTGGGCGGGATGTATCAGCTCGTCGCGGAGCGCCCAGCCTGACCTACGAGCGGCGCAGCCGGAAACTGCCTTCTGGCGAAGGCCGGAGAGGGCTATGCTCGCCGTGCAACAGTCGTACGTCGATGGCTCGGCACCGCCGCTGAAAGGTGCCTGGTGATGATCGTGTCAGGAGCCCCCGTGCCGCGCCGATGAGCGGCGCCAAGACCAAGCCTCGCGAGCTGCGGGCCAGGCGCCGACCTGGTCGCCACTCCTGCTGGGACCATCTCGTCGTGGCGCCGCTGTGGGTCGCCTACGACGCGAACCTCGGCACGCTGCTTCGCACCTGCGACGCGGTGGGCGCATGCCTGGCGGTACCGCGCACCAGGCACTATCTCGACGCGCTCCAGGTCGGCGACACGCTGCGCGGACGACGGCCGTGCGTTCACTGGGTGACGCCCGGCAAGGACGCATGGATCGCGGCGCAGCGCGATTCCGGCAAGCGCATCGTCGCCGTCGAGCTCGCGGACGGCGCGACACCGCTGCCCCGGCTGATGCCGGCGCGAGAGCCAACGGTGCTGCTGCTCGGCCACGAGCACCACGGGGTGCCCGACGAGGTGCTGGCCGAGGTCGACGAGTGCATCGAGATCCCGATGGTCGGTTGGGGCGCGAGCCTCAACGTCGCGGTCGCCGGGAGCCTGGTCGCCTACCGGCTGGCGGGGCTGTCGTGACGCTTCGACGGACCGGGTTAGGCTCCACAGCGTGGATAACCTCGAGCGCGTCTACAAGATGCCCTTCGGCTCCGTCTACCCGCACTACGTGACGAAGGTGGAGAAGAAGGGCCGGACCACGGCGGAGCTGCACCAGGTGATCACCTGGCTGACCGGGTTCGACGACGAGGCGATCGCCCAGCACATCGAGGCGAAGACGAGCTTCGAGGAGTTCTTCGCCGCCGCCGAGCTCAACCCGGCCTCCGACCTGATCACCGGCGTGGTCTGTGGCGTGAAGGTCCAGGAGATCGAGGACCCGGTCATGCGCCAGGTGCGCTACCTCGACAAGCTCGTCGACGAGCTGGCCAAGGGCAAGGCCATGGACAAGATCCTGCGCGCACCCGCGTAATCGGTTGGACTGGGCAGCCGTCCACCGCGTATTCTCCTCTCATCATGAAGATCCTGAGCTGACCTCCGACCCGCGGCCGCGGCACCTGCCCGGCGGGTCGTCCTCGAACCCGAAGGCCAGCGCTCATGTCTCTCTCCACCGTCTCCGGACCAGTCGTCGTCCGCGACCTCTCCGTCTCCTTCCGCAGCGGCTCGGTCCTGTCCGGGATCGACCTCACCGTCTCCCCGGGCGAGCGGATCGCCCTCGTGGGGGAGAACGGGGCCGGCAAGTCCACACTGCTCCGCGCTATCGCACGCAATCTTCCGCGCAGCGCCCAGTGCACAGGCACCATCGAGACCCCCGACGACCTCGTCTGGCTGCCTCAGGAGCCGCCGTTCCGTGATGCGGCGACCATCGAGGACGTCCTCGCCACCACTCTCCGCCCGCTCCGCGACGCCGTCGCGACGGTCGAGGCGCTCGCCGACCGTCTCGACGATCCCGAGTCCGCCGAGACGTACGCGAGCGCGCTCGACTTCGCGGTCGCCCACGATGCGTGGGACGCCGACCGGAGGGCCGTGCTCGCCGCGGAGCGCCTCGGCCTGAGCGGACTGGACCGGGAGCGGCCCATCAGCACGCTCTCCGGCGGGCAACGGACCAGGCTGGCGCTGGCGACCGCGATCACCCGGCGCCCCGACGCCCTGCTGCTCGACGAGCCGACCAACCACCTCGATGACGAGGCAGTCGGTGTGCTGGGCGAGTTCCTGCGCGATCTCCCGGGCACCGTCCTGATGGCCTCCCACGACCGTGTCTTCCTCGACGAGGTCGCCACCGGACTCTTCGACCTCGACCCGACCGCCTTCGGCACGGACGGTGCCGGCGGCCGGCTCTTCGGTGGTGGCTGGAGCGACTACGAGGAGGCCCGGAAGGCGGCCCGCGAACGGTGGGAGCAGACGTACGCCGAACAGCAGGACGAGCTCAAACGACTCCGTGCCGCGACCAGGATCGGCAACGACGCGATCGCCCACAACCGTGGTCCGACCGACAACGACAAGTTCATCTACAAGTTCAAGGGCAGCAACGTCGAACGCACCCTCGCCCGCCGCAAGAAGGATGCCAACCGGCGTCTGGAGGAGGCCGAGGAGACCCAGGTCCGCAAGCCGCCTCCGCCCCTGCGGCTCAATGCGGCGCTGTCGGCTGCCGGCGGCACCGGCCGGATGGTCGTGGTCCGTGACCTGGTCGTCGGAGACCGGGTCCGCCTGCCGATCCTCGACGTCACGGCGGGGGAGCACCTGCTGATCACCGGACCCAACGGCAGCGGCAAGTCGACGCTGCTCGGGGTGATCTCCGGTCGCGTGAAGCCGACCTCCGGCGAGGTCCAGGTCGGCGCCCGGCATGTCGAGGAGCTCACCCAGGACCCGCAGTTCGGGGACCTGCGCCGCAAGGTCGCGGACGTCTACCGGGAGTCGGTCGGAGAGGTGCTGGCGAGCCAGGCGCCTCTACGTGACCTGGGCCTGGTCCATCCGCGTGACCTCAACCGGCCGGTCGGAGCGCTGAGCGTCGGCCAGCGACGCCGGCTCGACCTCGCGATCGCCATCGCGACCGGCCCGGACCTGCTGCTTCTCGACGAACCCACCAACCACATCTCGCTCACTTTGGCGGGAGAGCTGGAGGAGGCGATCGGGTTCACGCCGGGGACCGTCATCGTCGCCTCCCACGACCGCTGGTTGCGCCGGCGCTGGTCGGGTCCGGAGCACCGGATCGTGCCGTGACGGGCCAGTTGCAGGCGAACGCCTGTGGATGAGCAGCGTTATCCACAGGCGGGGTGAACGCCGTTGTTCGCCTCGGTCGGCCGTGATGCGGTGGACCCATGACCAAGAACACTCCGTACGCCCCGGTTCTCCGCACCCAGACCGACCTCGAGGCCGCCTGGCGACATCTGATCAACCCGCTCGGCTGGCCCGAGCCCCGGTTGTGGTTCATGTTCGTCGGGGCCGACGGGGTGCCGCTGCCGCAGCTGTGCCAGATCGAGGAGGTGCCGAGGGAGATCGGTGACGACGGCGCTGCTGACGTCGCCGCGATGCTGCACGGTCTGATCGACGAGCTGGGCTTCCAGCGGGTCGAGTTCCTGCTGTGCCGTCCGGGAGGCGGCCCACCCAACCGCTCGGACCGGAAGAACGCCGCCGAGCTCTACGGAGCCTGCGCCGTCGCATCCGTGCCGCTCACCGTCGTCCACCTGGCGACCGACGACGACTTCTGGCCGATCCCGCTGGACGCGCTCGGCGAGCTCAGAACTCCAGCGTGACCTTCGACTCGCCCAGCTCACGCTCGACGATCCGGTCGAACGCCACCGAGGCGGCCTCGCGCTCGACCATGTCACGCAGCGCGTGGTCGATCGCAGCCTGGTTGGTCGTCGTACCGGCGATCTTCCTCGCCTCGGCCAACAGCTCCTCATCGATGCTGATCGACGTCTCGGTCATGGCGTACCCCCGCACGGAAATCCGGATGAAACAGCGAAACGCTAGCGGTGCACAACCATGCAACGCAATGACCTGGGACAACCGTCACATCGTGTCGCACTCACCTGGTCCGAGGTCGACCGACGGTGTCGGGGCTCGCCTCTATGCTGCCGGACCATGAGCCCGGAGGACCGACTGCTGACCGACATCACCGTCATGGTGGACTCGATCGAGCCGATGGACGCGGTCGAGAGCGGCCACATCGCCGACGCGTCGGCATGGCTGTGTGTGACCGACGACGTGTTCCGGCGCAGCAGCGCGCCCACAGAGCCGGCCAAGCACCTGGTCTCCTATTTCCTGCTCGTCGACCCGGTGAGCGGCCACATCCTGCTCGGCGACCACCGCAAGTCGGGCCTGTGGCTGCCGTCGGGAGGTCACGTCGAGCCGGGTGAGAACCCGGCCGACACCGTGCGCCGGGAGTGCGTCGAGGAGCTGGGTGTGGAGGCGCAGTTCCACCCGGGCCTCGGGCCACGCCCGTTGTTCCTCACCGTGACCACGACCCGGCTCGATCGCCCGGATCCGCACACCGACGTCAGCCTCTGGTTCGTCCTGGCGCACGACCGTCACGACCCGCTGAGGGCGGACGAGCGGGAGTACGCCGGAGTCCGCTGGTGGACGCCCGCCGAGCTCCGCGCCGCCGACCCGGGCCGGTTCGATCCGCACCTGGGCCGGATGCTCGACAAGCTGAAGACCCTCGGAGCCTGAGTCCTGCTCGGGACCTCGACATCATCCGCATGCCAGGATGGAGTCGAGAAGGACCGATGTGGGTCCGTGAACGCAGGGGTAAGAGATGACGGACGCGAACTGGTACCCGGACCCGACCGGACAGGCCGAGCTTCGCTACTACGACGGGAGCCAGTGGACCGAGCACGTGTCCACCGGCGGACAGCAGTCGACGGCGCCCCTGACGCCACCACAGGCCACCGTGGAGCAGGAGGCACCGACGCAGGTCGGATCGGTGCAGGCTGCGCAGTCCGCGCACGCCGGATACGGCGACAACGCCCAGGCCCAGCAGGCCCAGCAGGCCCAGCAGGCCCAGTACGGGCAGCAGCCCGCTCAGGCTCAGCAGCCCGCTGGAGACCCGTTCGCGGGAATCTCGGGCGACCTGATCGACGGTCGTTTCGCCGAGATCGACGGCGATGGCGCGGTGCTGCAGAACAAGAGGATGCTGCGCGTACGCGTGGGCGAGCCCTTCCAGGCCCGCCAGGGCTCGATGGTGGCCTACCAGGGCAATGTGCAGTTCAAGTACCAGAGCGGGGGCATGGGGAAGTTCCTCAAGAAGGCCGTCACCGGTGAGGGCCTCAGCCTGATGGGGGTCGAGGGTCAGGGCGACGTCTTCCTCGCGGACGCGGCCAAGGAGGTGCACATCCTCCGGCTGAACAACTCCGGCATCTCGATCAACGGTGACCACGTGCTCGCCTTCTCCGGCGGCCTGCAGTGGAACATCGAGCGCGTCCAGGGCGCCGGCATGCTCACCGGCGGCCTCTTCAACACCACCCTGCGCGGCACCGGGTGGGTTGCGGTCACCACGCAGGGCGACCCGGTGGTGCTCAATGCGGCGGAGGCGCCGACCTTCACCGACACCAACGCGGTCGTCGGGTGGTCGCTCGGCCTGCAGACCAGCCTGCAGAAGTCGTTCACCGCCGGTGCGCTCGTCGGCCGCGGCAGCGGCGAGGCGTTCCAGGTGGCCTTCCAGGGCGCCGGCTTCGTCATCGTGCAGCCGGCCGAGGGCGGCGTCGTCCCGCCGCACTCGCACAGCTGAGCCTGACTCGAGGGGCAGACTGCCGCGTACGTCACATGGTGGCGTACGCGGCGGACGCCAACTGCCATCAACCGGCATCTGCTTGATACTGTCACCAGCAAGTTGACCGACATCCTTTAAGCACCGTCCCGTGAGGCGGAGAAGGAGGTACGGCGTGCCGCTGCATGCCCACAAAGAAGCACTCCTCGTACTCGAGGATGGTCGATCGTTCCGGGGGGAGTCGTTCGGTGCCGAGGGTGAGACCTTCGGCGAGGCGGTCTTCTCCACCGGTATGACGGGCTACCAGGAGACGCTGACCGACCCGAGCTACCACCAGCAGGTGGTCGTGATGACCGCGCCCCACGTCGGCAACACCGGCGTGAACGACGAGGACCCGGAGTCGCGTCGGATCTGGGTCGCCGGCTACGTCGTCCGAGACCCCGCCCGGGTCTCCTCCAACTGGCGCGCGCAGCGCAGCCTCGACGACGACCTGCGCGACCAGTCCGTGGTCGGCATCAGCGGGATCGACACCCGCGCCCTGACCCGCCACCTGCGTGAGCGCGGCGCGATGCGCGTCGGGATCTCCACGGTCGAGACCGACCCCGAGGCCCTGCTGAAGAAGGTGCTCGCCTCCGCCGAGATGAGCGGCGCGAACCTCTCCGACGCGGTCAGCACCGCCGAGGCGTACGTCGTCCCGGCCCAGGGCGAGAAGCGCTTCACCGTCGCGGCCCTCGACCTGGGCATCAAGGAGATGACCCCGGAGCGGATGGCCGAGCGCGGCATCGAGGTGCACGTGCTCCCGGCGACCGCGACCCTCGAGGACGTCCTGGCGACCAAGCCCGACGGGCTCTTCTACTCCAACGGTCCCGGTGACCCGGCCGCGACCACCGGTCAGGTGGAGCTGCTCAAGCAGGCGCTGGCGGAGAACATCCCCTACTTCGGCATCTGCTTCGGCAACCAGCTCTTCGGCCGTGCGCTGGGGTTCGGGACGTACAAGCTCAAGTACGGCCACCGCGGGATCAACCAGCCGGTCATGGACCTCACCACTCGCAAGGTCGAGGTGACCGCCCACAACCACGGCTTCGCCGTCGACGCCCCGATCGGCGAGGAGACGAAGACCGACTACGGCATCGCGACCGTCTCCCACGTCAACCTCAACGACGACTGCGTCGAGGGCCTCGAGCTCAAGGACGCCGAGACCGGGAAGCTCAAGGGCTTCTCCGTCCAATACCACCCGGAGGCAGCGGCCGGCCCGCACGATGCCGCCTACCTCTTCGACCGGTTCATCTCTCTCATGGCGAAGGAGGTCTGAGCGATGCCCAAGCGCGAGGACATCAAGTCCGTGCTCGTGATCGGCTCCGGCCCGATCGTCATCGGCCAGGCCTGCGAGTTCGACTACTCCGGCACCCAGGCCTGTCGCGTGCTGCGCGAGGAGGGGATCCGGGTCGTCCTGGTCAACTCCAACCCGGCCACGATCATGACCGACCCGGAGTTCGCCGACGCGACCTACGTCGAGCCGATCACCCCGGAGTTCGTCGAGAAGGTCATCGCCAAGGAGCGCCCCGACGCGCTGCTGGCGACCCTCGGTGGCCAGACCGCGCTCAACTGCGCGGTGGCGCTGGACGAGCGCGGGATCCTGGAGAAGTACGACGTCGAGCTGATCGGCGCGAGCATCGACGCGATCCAGCGCGGTGAGAACCGCGAGCAGTTCAAGCAGATCGTCGCCGAGCTCGGCGGCGAGAGCGCGAAGTCCGTCATCTGCCACTCGATGGACGATCTGCTCGCCGGTGCCGAGGTGCTCGGCTACCCGCTGGTCATCCGGCCGTCCTTCACCATGGGTGGTTCGGGCTCGGGCTTCGCCTACGACGAGGCCGACCTGCGGCGCCTCGGTGGCGCCGGTCTCGCGGCCAGCCCGACCACCGAGGTGCTCCTGGAGGAGTCGATCCTCGGCTGGAAGGAATACGAGCTCGAGGTCATGCGTGACCGCAAGGACAACTCGGTCATCGTCTGCTCCATCGAGAACCTCGACCCGATGGGCGTGCACACCGGCGACTCGATCACCGTCGCTCCGGCGATGACGCTGACCGACCGCGAATACCAGAAGCTCCGTGACCTCGCGATCGGCATCATCCGCGCCGTCGGCGTGGACACCGGTGGCTGCAACATCCAGTACGCCGTCAACCCGGCCGACGGCCGGATCATCGTCATCGAGATGAACCCGCGCGTATCCCGCTCGAGTGCGCTGGCCTCGAAGGCGACCGGCTACCCGATCGCCAAGATCGCCGCCAAGGTCGCGATCGGCTACACCCTCGACGAGATCGAGAACGACATCACGGCCGGGCCGAACGGCTCGACCGCCGCGTCCTTCGAGCCGACCCTCGACTACGTCGTGGTCAAGGTCCCGCGGTTCGCGTTCGAGAAGTTCCCGGGCGCCGACACCACCCTGACCACCCACATGAAGAGCGTGGGTGAGGCGATGGCGATCGGCCGCAACTTCACCGAGGCGCTCCAGAAGGCGCTGCGGAGCCTGGAGAAGCCCGAGGCGGTCTTCGACTGGACCCAGGAGATCGTCGAGCTCGACAAGCCTGCGCTGCTCGAGGAGATCAAGACCCCCACCGACGGCCGGCTCAAGCGGGTCATGGACGCGATCCGCTCCGGCGCGACGCCGGAGGAGATCTTCGAGTCGACCAAGATCGACCCCTGGTTCATCGACCAGCTCTTCCTGATCAACGAGATCGCCCAGGAGATCATCGCGGCGCCCGAGCTGACCGCCGACGTGCTCCGCTACGCCAAGCGCCACGGCTTCTCCGACTACCAGCTCGGCAAGATGCGCGGCATGACCGCCGACGTGGTCCGAGGCGTGCGCCATGCGCTCAACATCCGCCCGGTCTACAAGACGGTCGACACCTGTGCGGCCGAGTTCGAGGCGCGTACGCCCTACCACTACTCCTCCTACGACGAGGAGACCGAGGTCGCGCCGCGCGAGAAGGAAGCGGTCATCATCCTCGGCTCCGGGCCGAACCGGATCGGGCAGGGGATCGAGTTCGACTACTCCTGCGTCCACGCCTCTCTCGCGCTGAGCGAGGCCGGCTACGAGACCGTGATGGTCAACTGCAACCCGGAGACGGTCTCGACCGACTACGACACCTCCGACCGGCTCTACTTCGAGCCGCTCACCCTGGAGGACGTCCTCGAGATCGTCCACGCCGAGCAGCAGGCCGGTCCCGTGGTCGGCGTGATCTGCCAGCTCGGCGGTCAGACGCCGCTCGGCCTCGCGCAGGCGCTCAAGGACAACGGCGTGCCGATCGTCGGCACCAGCCCCGAGGCGATCCACCTCGCCGAGGAGCGCGGTGCCTTCGGCCGGGTGCTGGCCAAGGCCGGCCTGGTCGCGCCGAAGCACGGGATGGCCACCACGTTCAACGAGGCTCGCGAGATCGCGGCCGAGATCGGCTACCCGGTCCTGGTGCGCCCCTCCTACGTCCTCGGTGGCCGCGGCATGCAGATCGTCTATGACGACGAGGCCCTGCGCTCCTACATCGAGGCGGCGACCGAGGTCACCCCGGACAAGCCGGTGATGGTCGACAAGTTCGTCGACGACGCGGTCGAGATCGACGTCGACGCCCTCTACGACGGCACCGAGCTGTTCCTGGGCGGCGTGATGGAGCACATCGAGGAGGCCGGGATCCACTCCGGTGACTCCTCCTGCGCGCTGCCGCCGATCACCCTCGGCGCGGCGGAGGTCGAGCGGATCCGCGCGGCCACCCTGGCGATCGCCGAAGGCGTGGGCGTACGCGGCCTGCTCAACATCCAGTACGCCCTCGGCTCCGACGTGCTCTACGTCATCGAGGCCAACCCGCGCGCCTCCCGCACCGTCCCGTTCGTCTCCAAGGCGACCGCGACGCCGCTGGCCAAGGCCGCGGCCCGGGTGATGCTCGGCGAGTCGATCGCCCAGCTGCGTACGGCCGGGGTGCTGCCGACCACCGGCGACGGGGGAGCGCTGCCGCCGAACCAGCCGATCGCGGTCAAGGAAGCGGTCATGCCGTTCAACCGGTTCCGCACCCCGGAGGGCCAGCAGGTCGACACCGTGCTCGGGCCGGAGATGAAGTCCACCGGCGAGGTGATGGGGCTCGACTCCGACTTCGGGCGCGCCTTCGCCAAAAGCCAGGCCGGCGCGTTCGGACCGTTGCCGACGCAGGGCCGGATCTTCGTGTCGATGGCCAACCGCGACAAGCGCACCATGATCTTCCCGATCAAGGTGCTCGCCGACCACGGCTTCGAGATCTTCGCGACCGAGGGCACCGCCGAGGTGCTGCGCCGCAACGGCGTCGCCTCCAGGGTGATGCGCAAGCACTCCGCCGGCACCGGTCCCGACGGCGAGAAGACCACGGTCGAGCGGATCCTCGACGGCGAGGTCGACCTGGTCATCAACACGCCCAACGGCACCTCCAACGCCAAGTCGGCACGCATGGACGGCTACGAGATCCGCACCGCGGCGATCGTCTCCAACATCGCGTGCATCACGACGGTCCAGGGCCTGGGGGCCGCGGTGCAGGGCATCGAGGCGCTGCGGCGTGGTGAGATCGACGTTCGCAGCCTGCAGGAGTGGCGTGACGTGGTCGGCCACCACGACGGTGGGGTGTCCGCGAAGTGAGGGCCTATCGGACGCTGTTCGACAAGGTCCTGACGAAGACGGATCCGGAGCGGGCCCACCAGCAGGCCTTCGCCGCGATCCGGGCTGCCGGCCCGGCGCTGTCCAAGGCACGTACGCCGGGGACCCCGGTCCACACGATGGGGCTCACCTTCCCGAACGTGATCGGGCTGGCCGCGGGCTTCGACAAGAACGCCGTCGGGATCGACGCCCTGGGTGGGCTCGGCTTCGGCCACGTCGAGATCGGCACCGTCACCGGCGAGAGCCAGCCGGGCAACCCGGCGCCGCGGCTCTTCCGGCTGACCGCCGACCGTGCCGTGATCAACCGGATGGGGTTCAACAACGACGGCGCCGAGGCGGTCGCCGCTCGGCTGGCGAGCCGCCTCGAGCGGCGCGGCACCGCCACCGGTGGCCCGATCCTCGGCATCAACATCGGCAAGACGAAGCTCGTGCCCGAGGACGACCAGGCCGCCGTCGAGGCCGACTACGCCAAGTCGGCACGGCTGCTGGCGCCCTACGCCGACTATCTGGTCGTCAACGTCTCCTCGCCCAACACGCCCGGTCTGCGCAGCCTGCAGTCGGTCGAGAAGCTGCAGCCGCTGCTGGAGCACGTCCGCTCCATCGCCGACCAGGTCACCAAGCACCGGGTCCCGCTGCTGGTCAAGATCGCCCCCGACCTGGCCGACTCCGACGTCGTCGAGGTCGCCGACCTGGCCAGTGCGATCGGCCTGGACGGGATCATCGCGACCAACACCACCATCGGCCGCGAGCACCTGGCCTCGGCCCCGGCCGAGATCACCGCGGCCGGTGCCGGTGGTCTGTCGGGCGCACCGCTCAAGTCGCGGGCGCTCGACGTCCTGCGGCTGCTTCGTAGCCGGGTCAGCCCCGAGATGACCCTCGTCGGGGTGGGTGGCATCGCCACCGTCGAGGACGCCCGCGAGCGCCTCGCGGCCGGTGCCGACCTGCTCCAGGGCTACACCGGGTTCATCTACGAGGGCCCGCTCTACGCCCGCCGGATCGCGAACGGGGTGGCTCGATGACATTCGGTGCTCGTTACGCCGCCGCCCTCGAGGCGCGCGGGAGGCTCTGCGCCGGGATCGACCCGCACGCCTCGCTGCTCCTCGACTGGGGGCTCAACGACGACCTCGCCGGCCTGGAGAGGTTCGCGCTGACCGCGGTCGAGGGTCTGGCCCCCCACGTCCCGGTCGTGAAGCCGCAGAGCGCGTTCTACGAGCGCTTCGGCTCGCGTGGCATCGCGGTCTTGGAGCGGGTCATCGCCGAGTCGAAGGCCGCTGGTGCGCTGGTGCTGCTCGACATCAAGCGTGGTGACATCGGCTCGACCAGCCAGGCCTACGCCGACGCCTATCTCGATCCCGCCAGCCCCCTGGGCTCCGACGCGGTGACGGTGAGCCCCTACCTGGGGTTCGGCTCGCTGACGCCGTTCGTGGAGACGGCGACGAAGTTCGATGCCGGGCTGTTCGTGCTCGCCCTGACCTCCAACAAGGAGGGCCCCGAGGTGCAGCACGCGACCGTGGAGGACGGCCGCAGCGTCGGCCGGGTCATGCTCGACCACCTGCGCCGGCTGAACGAGTCCGAGACGCCGCTGGGCTCCTTCGGTGCGGTCGTCGGCGCGACGATCGACGGCGCGGACGGTGCGGGTGTGGCGTACGACTTCGGGTTCAACGGCCCGATCCTGGCCCCGGGCTTCGGTGAGCAGGGCGGCACCCCGGGCGACCTCGCGCGCATCTTCGGCGCCGCCAACGCGAACGTGGTGGCCAGCACCAGCCGCGGGCTTCTCCGCAAGGGCCCGGACGTGGGGGCCCTGCGCGACGAGGCGCTGCGGCTGCGCGACGAGCTCGGCTGACGGCTGCCGGTTCATCTAGGTATGCAGACGAACCGTCGCTTCCCGTGCGGAGTTCCGCTTGGGGAGCGACGGTTTCGCTGCATACCTAGACCAACCGCCCACCCCGGTACCTGACAAACTAGCCCGATGACCAGTCTCCGGATGGCCGCGCAGCTCCTCGTCGTACCAATCCTCGCCACGTCGCTGAGCTCGTGCGGTGACCCGATCGACGACTACTGCGAGACGCTGAAGGGTCACCAGCAGGAGCTGACGGACACGCTGGGGGAGGGCGGCACGAGCGGCCTGATCGCCGCTCTGCCGGCCTTCGAGGACCTCGAGCGCAACGCCCCCGACGACATCAAGAAGGACTGGAAGACGCTCACGGACGCGATCTCCGGGCTCAGCGACGCCTTGGCGGACGCGGGTGTCAGTGCCGACGACTTCGAGAACGGTGAGCCGCCGGAGGGTGTCTCCGACGCCGAGGCGAAGAAGATCGCCGACGCGGCCACGAAGGTGAGCAGCACGAAGACACAGGAGGCGTCCGTACGCGTCCAGCAGCAAGCCCGGGACGTGTGTCACACCTCGCTGACCCTGTGAGCCGGATGCGAACCCGATGTGAACCAGTTGGACACCAGATAGGCGACCCCGATTGCCGCGCTGGCAACGTAATGGCTAGATTGGCGCGAGCGCTTACTTCAGCGCTCAGCCGGGGGGCACGATCCCTGTACCGCGCGACCCGGTTGCCCTGTTGACTACACATGATCGTGAAAGGGAGTCTTCGTGGCTCTGCCTCCGGACATCACCCCTGAACAGCGCGCTGCCGCGCTCGCGAAAGCCGCGGCTTCGCGCCAGGAGAGGGCTGCTGTCAAGAACAAGGTCCGCACGGGCGGCATGACCGTCGCCGAGGTCATCGAGGAGGGGAAGAAGAACGAGGTCGTCGGCAAGATGAAGGTCATCGACCTGCTGACCTCCCACCCCGGCCTCGGCGAGGTGCGGGCGACCCAGATGATGGAGCGTCTCGGCATCGCGATGAGCCGCCGTGTGCAGGGCCTCGGCCCCAAGCAGGTGGCCGCGTTGGTCGAGGAGTTCGCTCGGCGATGAGTCTGATGACGGACGAGAAGACCACGACGGGCGCCGGCGACGGCCAGGAGAAACGACTGGTCGTCCTCGCCGGGCCGACCGCGGTCGGCAAGGGGACCGTCTCCGCGGCGGTCCGCGACGACCATCCCGAGGTCTTCTTGTCCGTCTCGGCGACGACCCGTAAGCCTCGCGAAGGCGAGATCCACGGGGTGCACTACCTGTTCGTCTCCGACGAGGAGTTCGACGCGATGATCGCCGGTGGCGAGCTGCTGGAGTGGGCCACGGTCCACAACATGGCCCGCTACGGCACCCCCCGAGGCCCCGTCGACAAGGCGCTGGCCGAGGGCCGCCCGGCGATGCTCGAGATCGACCTCCAGGGTGCGAGGCTCGTGCGCGAGACCATGCCCGAGGCGATCTTCGTCTTCCTGGCCCCGCCGAGCTGGGACGAGCTCGTGCGCCGTCTGGTCGGTCGTGGCACCGAGACGGAGGCGGAGCGCGAGCGCCGCCTGCAGACGGCGCGGGTCGAGCTGGCGGCGGAGAAGGAGTTCGACGTCACCATCGTGAACCATGAAGTTCATCAGGCAGCCGATGAGTTGGTAGCCTTGATGACGCTCGGGCTCCCGAGCAAGAAATCCGACCAAGCCGACAAGTGAGGCTCACGTGGCTGCCCCTCAGATCGACGCCCAGGGCGTGACCAACCCCTCGATCGACGACCTGCTGACGAAGACCGACAGCAAGTACAAGCTGGTTCTCTACAGCGCCCAGCGGGCTCGCCAGATCAACGCCTACTACTCGCAGCTCGGTGAAGGCCTGCTGGAGTACGTCGGCCCCCTCGTCGACACCCACGTCCAGGAGAAGCCCCTCTCGATCGCGCTGCGCGAGATCAACGAGGACCTGCTCACCTGCGAGGACATCGACCCCGCCGAGCTGGCCGCCCAGGCTGCCGCTGCTCAGGCCGCCAGCGCTGACGCGCCGGCCGCGGACGCCTGATCTCAGGTCCTCCGCTGTCCACCAACAGCACCACCCCGGCCGCCGCTCTCGACGAGCGGCGGCCGAAAGTGGTCTTAGGGGTCGCCGGCGGTATCGCCGCCTACAAGGCGGCCGAGCTGCTGCGCCGGTTCACCGAGTCCGGCCATGACGTGACCGTGGTTCCCACGGCCGCTGCCCTCGAGTTCGTCGGCGCCCCCACCTGGGCGGCGCTGTCGGGCAAGGAGATCGCCACCGGCGTCTTCGAGAACATCACCGAGGTCCCGCACGTGCGCATCGGGCAGCAGGCCGACCTCGTCGTGGTCGCACCGGCGACCGCCAACACGCTCGCCCGCGCGGCCCACGGGCTCGCGGACGACCTGCTCAGCAACGTACTGCTCACCGCGCGCTGCCCGGTCGTGTTCGCCCCGGCGATGCACACCGAGATGTGGGAGCACCCGGCGACC
Source organism: Nocardioides sp. CCNWLW239 (assembly GCF_037137035.1). NCBI lineage: Bacteria > Bacillati > Actinomycetota > Actinomycetes > Propionibacteriales > Nocardioidaceae > Nocardioides > Nocardioides sp. CCNWLW239. The sequence goes on from NZ_JBBBNW010000003.1 coordinate 597,722, forward strand.
CAGGCCAACGTCGCCACCCTGCGCGAGCGCGGCAACATCGTGATCGAGCCCGCCGAGGGCCGGTTGACCGGCAAGGACACCGGCAAGGGCCGGCTGCCCGAGCCCGCCGAGATCTTCGAGCTCTCCCGTGCCGTCCTCGCTCACGGCGGCCGGGCGGACCTCGTCGGTCGGCACGTCGTGGTCTCGGCCGGCGGCACCCGGGAGTACCTGGACCCGGTCCGCTATCTCGGGAACCGTTCCTCGGGCCTCCAGGGCTACGCGATCGCTCGAGCCGCCGCGGCTCGGGGCGCCGAGGTGACCCTGGTCGCCGCCAACGTGACCCTGCCCGACCCGGCCGGCCTGAAGGTCGTACGTGTCGGCACGACCGCCGAGCTGCGCGACGCCGTGGTCTCCGCGGCCGCTGGTGCCGACGCGGTGGTGATGGCCGCCGCTCCGGCGGACTTCCGGCCGACCGGGGTGAGCGAGGCCAAGATCAAGAAGGCCGCCGACGGGTCGGCGCCGACGATCGAGCTGATGCAGAACCCCGACATCCTGGCCGAGATCTCGCACCACCGGACCAAGCCCGGTCAGATCGTGGTCGGCTTCGCCGCCGAGACGGGTGACGAGACCGGCTCGGTGCTCGACCTGGCCACGGCCAAGCTCAAGCGGAAGGGCTGCGACCTGCTCGTCGTCAACGACGTCAGCGGTGGAGCCGTCTTCGGCAGCGAGGTCAACAAGGCGGTCATCCTGGGCGCCGACGGAGGTCGTGTCGACGTGCAGGAGGGGGCGAAGTCCGCTCTCGCCGAGGTGATCTGGGACCAGATCGCCTTACGCCTGGATGAACAACATACAAACTGACGACACGCCGCGCGCCACGATGAGGACCAGCCCTGCGGTCCTGGGGTTCGGGGTCTATGTTTGTCGACCAGATTGACGTTACTTTCCTGAACATCCACATGAACCTGTGAAACGGAGCTACACGTGACCGGACGTCTCTTCACGTCGGAGTCGGTGACCGAGGGGCACCCGGACAAGATCGCCGACCAGATCAGCGACACCGTGCTCGACTATCTGCTCGAGCACGACCCCAAGAGCCGGGTGGCCGTCGAGACCCTGCTCACCACCGGCCTGGTCGTCGTCGCGGGCGAGGTGACCACCGACGCCTACGCGCCGGTCGCCCAGCTCGTGCGACAGAAGATCCTCGACATCGGCTACGACTCCTCCCTCAAGGGCTTCGACGGACACTCCTGCGGCGTGCAGGTCGCCATCGGTGCCCAGAGCCAGGACATCGCCCAGGGGGTCGACACCGCCGAGGAGCACCGCCTCAACACCTCGGTCGACGAGCTCGACCTGCAGGGCGCCGGTGACCAGGGCCTGATGTTCGGCTACGCCTGCGACGACACTCCCGAGCTCTTCCCGCTGCCCATCAAGATGGCGCAGACGCTGGCCGAGAAGCTCACCGCGGTCCGCAAGGACGGCACGCTGGACTACCTGCGGCCCGACGGCAAGACCCAGGTCACCATCGAGTACGACGACGAGGGCCGCGCCGTCCGCGTCGACACCGTCGTCCTCTCGACCCAGCACTCCGAGGAGACCACTCAGGAGCAGCTGCACGCCGACATCAAGAAGTACGTCATCGAGCCGGTCCTCGAGCAGTTCAAGTCGTCGGTTCCCTTCGACGGCTACAAGCTCCACATCAACCCCACCGGCCGCTTCGTCGTCGGTGGCCCGATGGGTGACGCCGGTCTGACCGGTCGCAAGATCATCGTCGACACCTACGGCGGCATGGCCCGCCACGGTGGCGGCGCCTTCTCGGGCAAGGACCCGTCGAAGGTCGACCGGTCGGCTGCGTACGCCATGCGCTGGGTGGCCAAGAACATCGTCGCCGCGGGCCTGGCCCGTCGCGCCGAGGTCCAGGTCGCCTACGCCATCGGCAAGGCCCAGCCCGTCGGCGTCTTCGTGGAGACCTTCGGCACCCACACCGTGCCCGAGGCCAACATCCAGAAGGCCGTCCTGGAGGTCTTCGACCTCCGCCCCGCCGCGATCCTGCGCGACCTCGACCTGCTCCGCCCGATCTACGCCAAGACCGCTGCGTACGGTCACTTCGGCCGCGAGCTGCCCGAGTTCACCTGGGAGCGCACCGACCGCGCCGAGGCGCTGAAGGCTGCTGCCGGCGCCTGATCCACAGCACCACCTGCTGCCGAGTCGGCCCGTCTTGACGGGCCGACTCGGCATAGCTTGTGGTCAAGACGGGCCGACTCGGCATTTCGTCGGTGGCCCCTGGTAGGAATGACCTCTGTGATCCGGGGAGCGCAAGAGGCAGCCGGGGCAGCCGAGCTGGAGCTGCCCGGGCTGGTTCGCGACCGGGTCAAGGAGGGGCGGGCAAAGGCCGCGGCGACGCGTGCGCGCAAGGCGGCTGAGGCACAGATCGCCGAGGTCGACCCCGTCGCCAAGGTTCTGGTCGACCTGCCGATGGCCCACCTGGACCGTCCCTTCGACTATGCGGTCCCCGCCTCGATGGCCGAGGAGACGCGGCCGGGTGTGCGAGTGAAGGTCCGGTTCGGGGGCAAGGACGTCGACGGGTTCGTCGTGGCGAGGGCGGAGGCGTCCGAGCACGCGAACCTGCAGCCGCTCAAGCGCGTGGTCAGCCCCGAGGTGGTGCTCACTCCACAGGTGGCCGCGCTGAGCGAGGCGGTCGCGCGGCGCTACGCGGGACCCCGGGCCGACGTGCTCCGGCTCGCGGTGCCGCCTCGGCACGCGTCGACCGAGAAGGAGCCCTCACCGGCCGCCCCGGCACCCCGCACGTTCGACCCTGCCGCCGCGACCGCGGCCTGGGCCGGCCACGAGCCGGCGGCGGCGTTCCTACGACACCTGGCGACCGGTGGCTCCCCACGCGCGGTCTGGCACGCTGCGGCCGGCACCGATCACGCCGACCTGATCGCCCAGGCCACCGCCGCGACGCTGGCCTCCGGACGCGGCGCGCTGGTCGTCGTGCCTGACTGGAAGGACCTCGCCCGCCTCGACACCGCGATGACGAAGGTGCTGGGCGAGGGCCAGCATGCCGTGCTGGCCGCCGACGCCGGCCCGGCCCCGCGCTATCGGGAGTTCCTGCGGGTCGCCCGGGGTGCGGTGAAGGTGGCGATCGGCACCCGCGCGGCAGCCTTCGCGCCCGTGCGCGACCTCGGGCTCGTCGTCGTCTGGGACGACGGGGACGACCTGCTCGCCGAGCAGCGCTCGCCCTACCCGCACGCGCGCGACGTACTCCTGCTGCGGGCCGAGCAGGAGCAGGCCGCCGCGCTGATCGGTGGCTTCGCGCGGACCGTCGAAGCCGGCTTCCTCACCGAGACCGGCTGGGCGCAGGAGATCCGCCCGACCCGCGCTCTGGCCAGGCAGCGGGTGAGCATCGAGATCACCGGCGACACCGACTTCGACCTCGAGAAGGACCCGCTCACCCGGGCCTCCCGGGTGCCCCGCGAGGCTCACGAGGCGATCCGGGCCGCGCTCGCCACCGGGCCCGTCCTGCTGCAGACCCCGCGGCGCGGTTATGCGGCCTCGCTGGCCTGCGACCGGTGTCGTACGCCGGCCAGGTGCTCGGCCTGCCAGGGCCCGCTGCAGCTCGGCGGACCGGCCGCGCCGCCGACGTGTGCCTGGTGTGGCCACGTCGAGGCGGCGTGGGCGTGCGGAGCCTGCGGAGGCTTCGGACTGCGGGCGCCGATCATCGGTGAGGCCCGCACGGCCGAGGAGATGGGGCGTTCCTTCGCCGGCGTGCGGGTGGTCACCTCCTCGGCCGGTGCGGTCAAGCAGACGGTGCCGGGCACACCGGCGATCGTGGTCGCGACGATCGGTGCCGAGCCCGTCGCCGACGGCGGCTATGCCGCCGTGCTGCTGCTCGACACCTGGCTGCTCCTCGGGAGGCCGGATCTGCGCACGGATGAGGAGGCGCTGCGCCGCTGGAGCAACGCCTCCGGACTGGTCAGACCTGGTGGACGGGTCCTGCTCGTCGGCGACCCGGCGCTGCCGGTGCTGCAGGCGCTGGTGCGGTGGGACCAGCCCGGGTTCGCGCAGCGGGAGGCGTCCGCACGGCAGGAGGCGCACCTTCCGCCGGCGTCGCGGATGGCTACGATCACCGGCACGCCCGGTGCGCTCGACGACGCGCTCACGCTGCTGGCGCTGCCGGCGGGCGCGGAGGTGCTGGGGCCGGTCCCCGCCGATCCGACCTCGACCGGCGAGCCACGGCTGCGCGCGGTCGTACGCGTCCCCAGATCTCTCGGCGGCAAGCTCACCGAGGCGCTCGGAGAGCTGCAGCGGGTGCGGTCGGCGCGCAAGCTCGACCCGGTGCGGGTCCAGGTGGATCCGCCGACGCTCTGACCACGGCTCAGCCCACGTATTGTGGACCCGACACGCTCGACCACCAAGGAGAACAGTGGCAGTCCAGCCCATCCGACTCTTCGGCGACCCCGTGCTGCGCAAGCCAGCGATCGAGGTCGTCGACTTCGACAAGGAGCTGCGCAAGCTCGTCGCCGACCTGACCGACACCATGCTGGAGGCGCCCGGTGCGGGTCTGGCCGCGCCGCAGATCGGGGTGAGCCTGCGGGTCTTCACCTGGTACGTCGACGGTCAGGTGGGTCACCTGGTCAACCCCGACCTCACGCTGTCGGAGGAGATCCAGGACGGGGCAGAGGGGTGCCTGTCGCTGCCTGACCTCACCTTCGACTGCCGGCGCGCCCTGTCGGTGGTGGCGCGAGGCTTCGACATGCACGGCGAGCCGGTCACCATCGAGGGCTCCGAGCTGCTCGCTCGCGCCATCCAGCACGAGACCGACCACCTCGACGGGATCCTGTTCATCGACCGCCTCGACGAGGCGGCGCGCAAGGCCGCGATGAAGGAGATCCGGGAGTCGGAGTGGTTCGGCCTGGAGAAGCCGAAGGTGAAGATCTCCCCGCACGCGACGAACGGGTTCGGGTTCTGATGAGGGTCGTGTTCGCAGGTACGCCCGAGGTGGCTGTTCCGTCCCTGGACGCGATCGCGGCCTCCCGCCACGAGCTGGTCGGCGTCGTCACCCGGCCCGACGCCGCCCAGGGCCGCAGCAAGCGCCTGGTGCCCTCGCCGGTGGCACAGCGGGCCGAGGAGCTGGGTGTGCCGGTGCTCAAGCCGGAGCACCCCCGAGAGCCTGATTTCCAGGCCGCTCTGAGGGCGCTGCAGCCCGACTGCTGCCCGGTGGTCGCCTACGGCGCGATGCTGCCGCAGTCGGCGCTGGACATCCCGCCGCACGGCTGGGTCAACCTCCACTTCTCGCTCCTGCCCGCCTACCGCGGCGCCGCTCCGGTGCAGCGTGCGGTCTGGGCCGGCGAGGAGATCTCCGGCGCCACCACGTTCCGGATCGTGAAGGCGATGGACGCGGGTCCGGTCTTCGGCACCATGACCCAGGCGCTGGCACCCGACGAGACGTCGGGGTCTCTCTTCGAGAAGCTCACCGCGGGTGGTGCCGGGCTGCTGGTGTCCACCCTCGACGGGATCGAGGACGGTTCGCTGGAGGCGCGCGAGCAACCAGCCGAGGGAGTCTCCTACGCCGAGAAGATCACCGTCGAGGACGCTCGGATCGACTGGACGAAGAACGCAGTTGCCATCGACCGACAGGTCCGTGCCTGCACCCCGGCGCCGGGCGCGTGGACGTTGCTCGACGGCGAGCGGTTCAAGGTCGGACCCGTCACGGTGACCGAGGAGACGGCGTCCCCCGGGGAGATGGTCGTTCGCAAGAACGAAGTGCTCGTCGGCACCGGCTCCACCGCGGTCAGACTCGGTCGGGTGAAGGCCTTCGGCAAGAAGGAGATGCCGGCCGCGGACTGGGCTCGTGGCGTACGTCTGGAGTCCGGTGTCCGCTTCGAATAGGGCACAGCGGGGGAGGCGCTCGGGCCCCGGTAAGAGACCGCAGGGACGACCTCGGGGCAGCACGAAGCCGGTCGACCCGGCTCGGCTGGCTGCTTTCGAGGTGCTGAAGGCGGTGCGGGTCGACGAGGCCTACGCCAACCTGGTGCTGCCCCACATCCTCGGCCGCCTCGGGCTGGAGGGACGCGATGCGGCCTTCGCCACCGAGCTGGCCTCGGGCACGCTGCGGCAGCAGGGCACCTACGACGCGGTGCTGGCCACCTGCATCGACCGTCCGCTGGCGAAGGTCGAGGCGAAGGTGCTCGACGTGCTGCGGCTCGGAGCCCACCAAGTGCTCTCGATGCGGGTGCCCGACCACGCCGCGATCTCGACGAGCGTCGACCTGACCCGCGCGAAGGTCGGGCAGGGGCCGGCGGGGTTCGTGAACGCCGTCCTGCGCAAGGTCACCCGCAAGTCCCTGGACGAGTGGGTCGCCGAGGTCGCGCCCGCGCGGGAGCAGGACCACGACGGGTGGGCAGCCGTCGCCTTCAGCCATCCGCGCTGGGTGGTCGAGCGGCTCGCCGAGGCCGTCGGTCACGACCAGGTCGACGCGTTGCTCGAGGCCGACAACGTGCCGCCGTCGGTCACGCTGGTCGCTCGACCCGGGCGGGCGACGGTCGATGAGGTCGGCGGCGCACCGACCGACTACTCGCCCTACGGCGTCACCCTCGAATCCGGCTCTCCGGCGGGGATCGCCGCTGTCGCCGAGGGACGCGCGGGCGTGCAGGACGAAGGCTCGCAGCTCGTGGCGATCGCCCTGGCCGACGCGGAGGTCGAGCGCGACAGCGGCGCGCCGGAGTCCTGGCTCGACCTGTGTGCCGGCCCGGGAGGGAAGTCGGCGCTGCTGGCTGCCCTGGCCGCGCAGCAGGGCGCCGCGCTGGTCGCCAACGAGCGCCAGCCGCACCGAGCGGGACTGGTCCTCGCCAACCTGACCGACCGCGCGGCCGGATCGCAGGTCGAGGGCGTCGCCGGCGTCGTGGCAGGCGACGGGACCAAGCCGCCGTTCAAGGACGCCACCTTCGACCGGGTCCTCGTCGACGCCCCCTGCACCGGCCTGGGTGCGCTGCGGCGCCGGCCGGAGGCACGGTGGCGGCGAGCCACGGCCGACCTCGACGTACTCGTCGGCCTCCAGCGCTCCCTTCTCGACCGCGCGCTCGACCTGACCCGGCCCGGCGGCGTCGTGCTCTACGCGACCTGCTCGCCGGTTCTGGCCGAGACCGAGGGCGTCGTGCAGAGCGTGCTCGAGGACCGCTCCGACGTGGTCCTCGAGCCGATCCGCGCGACCGCCGGCACGGTGCCCGACAGCGCCGGGCCGATGGCGGGGACCGTCCAGCTGTGGCCGCACCGGCACGGCACCGACGCGATGTTCCTGGCCCTGCTGCGCCGCTCGCCGGAGTAGATCAGTCGACCCAGGCGAGCGACGTGGCGAGCTTCTCCAGCTCGGCGTCGGTCGTGCCCCGTCCGCTCTGCACCGAGATGAAGATGTCGCCGTGGAGGTCGGTGACGTAGGCGCCGGAGCCCGGGCCCCCCTTGTCCGGGCTCGTGCTCCACGTCTCGTAGTCCGCTGCGGGGCGGATGTTGAGAGCGGCGACTCCACCGTCCCGGGACGTGCAGGACGCGTGGTCGTCGATGAGGGACCACTCGCAGGTCCATCCGTCTGGCACCTCGACCGGCACGGATTCCACGAGTCCTCGAGGAAGGCCTTCGGTGGCGAACCGGAGCCCGGGGTAGTCCTGACCGATCGGGAACCCGGCCGCCCAGTAGTCCTGCACAGCCTGCTCCGGACCGGACACGATCATCGTGAACCCGGTCCCAGGGCCGGTGATCATGGAGGCGCTTTGGATCGTGATCTCCATCGTGCCGGCCTCGGCGTTGGTGACCACGAGTCCGGTGAGACCGCTCCCGAGGTTCACCGTCTGTCCTGCGACGAGCGCCCCGGCCGAGGCTGAGGGCGAAGCGGTCGGGGCACTGGCTGCGGCGAGCGGGGCCTCGTCCACGGCGGTCGTGGACAGCAGCTGGGAGAGTCCGAGTCCACCGGTGGCGATCGCACCGACCGCCGCGGCGGCACCGGCGGTCACGAAGACGCGCCGGCGGCGCCGGATGCGTGTGCCGCCACGGATCGCACCGGCTGAGAGCTTGGCGTAGTCGGGATGCTGGTCGCCGACACGCTCGTGCAGCGCCGTACGAAGGCTGGTCTCTGGGTCGTTCATCGCATGGTCCTCTCCGGGAAGATGTCCGCAACCAGCGGGCGCAGCCGTTCCAGGGCACGCTTCGAGCGGGTGCGGACCGCCGTCTCGGTCAGGCCGAGATCGGCAGCTGTCTGGGACACGGATCGGTCCTCCCAGTAGCGCGCGACGAGCACAGCCCGGTCGGTCGGCGACAGCCGCTGCAGAGCGGCAAGCAGGTCGATCCGGGCGCTGGGGTCGGCATCGCTGCCCGGCGCATCCGGCAGCGTCTGGGTCGGCGTCTCGGCGTTGCGCCGCAGCCGTCGGTGGGAGATGAATCCGTTGAGGAGCACACGTCGTGCGTAGGCCGCCGGGTTGTCCGCCCTGCTGACCTTGCGCCAGGAGGCGAAGACCCGGGCGTACGTGGTCTGGGTCAGGTCCTCAGCAAGGTGATGATCGCCCGTCAGCAGCAGCGCGGTGCGGTAGAGCGCCCCCGCCGTCGCATGGACGAAGTCGGCGAACTCCTCGGTCGGAGCCTTCGCGGTCGATGTACTCACACCCTCTCGACGCCTCGGCCCGTGGGTCGCGTGACACCCGGTCCGTCGACGATGATCAGTCGAGGATATGGCGCAGGTAGCGGCGCGGGTCGTCGAGGTAGCTGCGCCAGTGGCGTACGAGCTCGAGGTCCTCCCAGGTCGTCTCGCGCAGCCCCCAGTCGCCGACCTCGAGGATGGTGGCACCGGGCATCGCGGCGAGCACGGGCGAGTGGGTGGCGCAGAGCACCTGCCCCCCGTCGCGCACCACCTCGTCGAGGGTGGCGATCAGCCCCATCGTGGACATGAACGACAGCGCCGCCTCGGGCTCGTCGAGACAGTAGAAGCCAGGGGAGTCGAAGCGCTGGCGCAGGACTGCGAGAAACGACTCGCCGTGGCTCAGCTCGTGGAACCTGGGCTCGTCTCGCGGTGGCGTGGGGAGGTCTCTCGAGTTCTCCTCCATGTAGGTGTACCAGCCGTGCATCGTCTCCGCGCGGAGGAAGAACCCCCAGCGCGCGGAGCCCAGGCCACGTTGCAGGTGCAGAACGCTGCCCAGCAGCGACTCCGACGCCCGCGTGGAGTGTCGGGAGTTGCGCGAGCCGCCCTCGGGATTGAGCCCGTACGCCATCGCGACCGCCTCGACGATCGTCGACTTCCCCGAGCCGTTCTCGCCGACCAGGAACGTCACGCCGTCGGAGAGTTCCAGCCCCTGCTCGATGACCTGGGCGACGGCCGGGATCGTCATCGGCCACTCGCCCGGCACCAGCTGCTCCCGTTCGGGGCCTGCCTCGACGCGTACGACGGGAGGCTGGTCGAAGTCCATGCCCCGAATATAAAGAGGGGCAGGCTGAACGCCGAGTCATCCCGGGATCCGTGGCCTACGCTGGCGACCATGGCCAAGTCATCGCCGTCGGTGGAGATCGAGGTGGACAACCGTGTCGTGAGGATCTCCAACCCGGACCGGGTCTACTTCCCACCCCAAGAAAACGGCAGAGCCGGTGCGACGAAGCTCGACGTGGCGCAGTACTACCTCGCCGTCGGACCGGGGATCGTCAACGCGCTGTGGGAGCGCCCGTGCATGCTGCACCGGTTCCCCAAGGGACTCTCCGGACCGAAGGTGCACCAGAAGCGTCTGCCGCAGGGAGCGCCCGACTGGGTGGAGACCGTACGCCTCTACTTCCCGCGCTGGGGGCGGACCGCCGACGAGCTCTGCGTGACCGAGCTGGGCGCGGTGATCTGGGCGGTCCAGATGTCGACCGTCGAGTTCCACCCGTGGAACAGCCGCCGTGAGGACACCGAGAAGCCCGACGAGTGGCGCATCGACCTCGATCCGGGCCCCGAGTGCCCGTTCTCGACGGTGCAGACCGTCGCCGGCGTCGTCCGCGAGGTCCTCGACGAGCTCGGCGCGGTCGGCTACCCCAAGACCAGCGGCGGCTCCGGGATCCACGTCTACGTGCGGATCCCCGCGGAGCACGGCTTCCAGGACGTACGCCGCGCAGCGCACGCCTTCGCTCGCGAGGTCGAGCGCCGGGTGCCGAAGCTGGTCACCACGGCCTGGTGGCGCAAGGACCGGGACCCTGCGCAGCTGTTCATCGACTACAACCAGAACACCCGCGACCACACGATCGCGTGCGCCTACTCGATCCGTGGCGTCGCCGACGGCCGGGTCTCCACCCCGATCACCTGGGAGGAGACCAAGGACGTCGACCCGCGCGACTTCACGATGCGTACGGTGCCGGCGCGGTTCGCGGAGATCGGGGACCTGCACGCCGACATCGACGACCATCCGTTCTCGATCGAGCCGCTGCTGGAGTGGGCCGACCGCGACGAGCGCGACGGCGCGGAGACGCCTCCCGACGACGAGTGACCGTCACCAGATCTTGAGCCGTTCGCCCAGCGTGCGGGCGAGCTCCTTGGAGTAGGTCGCGGTGAGGTGATGGCCGTCGCGGTGGGTGATGGTGTCGCCGACGACGGTGGTGCAGATGCCGACGCTGTCACAGAACAGGTCGTCGAGGTCAAGGGTCTCCACGCGCGCCGACTTGGCCGCCTGCATCTGCAGGTCGGCGCCGTCCTGCTGGCTCGCGAGGGGCTTGTAGGTGCACGGCGAGAGCGTCTTGTTGCTGCTCAGGCAGGTGGCCGGGTCGAACTCGAGGGCAGGTACGTCGCGCAGCCACACGGTGCGCTTCGCCGCGGGCTTCACGTGGGCGAGCAGACGCTGGTAGCCGCGGTAGACGGCGCGGCGGACGTCCTCGCGGTCGGTGTGCCGTCCCGACGAGTCGTGGTAGGCGGCACTGATCGGGCGCGACGAGATCAGCAGCAGATCAGGCTTGAGCTTCTTGACCGAGGAGAGCATGAAGTCGTGGAAGTCGTCGCACGAGGTCATCGGCTCCGTGCTGTCGAGCTTGTCGGGCGTCACCAGCGACACCGTGCACTGCGGCATGGCCAGGATGTAGGCGCGGTAGCCCGAGCGCTCGGCGATCTCCTCGACCGCCGGTGTCCAGTGGCGGGCGTGCGAGTCGCCGATGATGACGATCGTCTTCTCGGCGTCCGTGTCGCCGCGGGGGCACAGCGTGCGTACGTTGGTCGAGTAGTAGTTGCACTCACCGACCGCCTCCACGTCGTCGGAGAGGTTGGTGAGGCCGGGCTTGAGGTTGGTCGGGATCGCTTGGTTCTTGCGCGCCGCGAGCACCGAGGCCTTCAGCAGATCGGGCAGCGGGTCGGGCGGCACCTTGGCGGCGGGCGGCGCCGCGCTCGACGCGGGCCGTTCGGGCTGCTTCGGCTCGGAAGAGCCGGACGGGTCGGCCTCGGCCAGGGTGATGGCGGGCTGGTAGCCATCGCGAGCGGTGCCGGTGGCGTAGCTGTTGGCTGCGAAGCAGGTCACCGCGACCAGCGTGAGGCTCAGCGGGTAGAGCGCGACCGGGCCGAGCGTGCCGGCGCGTCCGAGCGCCGGTCGCCGCCACAGGATCCCGCGTCGGAACGGCTCCTCGACGAAGCGGTAGGAGAGCCCAGCCAGGACGAACGCCAGGGCCACGAGGAGCACCTGCTCCCACCAGCGCAGCTCGCGGCCGAGCTGTAGCTCGGCGAGGACCAGCACCGGGAAGTGCCACAGGTAGAGCGAGTAGGACCAGTTGCCGATCACCTGCAGCGGCCGCACCGACAGCAGCCGGCCGACCACGGTCGGGCCGTGCCACAGGGTGCCGGCCACGATGATGAAGACGCTGCCGAGCACCGGCACGAGCGCCGGCGTGCCCGGGAACGGGGTGGCGTCGTTGAACTGCAGGCAGGCACAGATGATGAAGAACATCCCGAACGCGGAGAGCACCTGTGCCCGCCAGCGTGCGGTGGCGTCCTGCGGCCCGTCGTCCCGGAACGCGATCGCCGCGATCGCGCCCAGGCCGAGCTCCCAGGCGCGGGTGAACGGCGAGAAGTACGCCGCCTCCGGGCTGGTCCGCGTCAGCACGGCCGAGGCGAGCAGCGAGGCCACGATGCCGATGCCGAGCGCGATCACCAGCACCCGACGCCGCCCGCGATGGTCGGTCGTGTCCGAACCTTCGGCCGTCGCGTTCCGGCTGCGCCGCCGCAGCACCCACAGGCACCCCAGGATCACCAGCGGCCAGACCAGGTAGAACTGCTCCTCGACCGCGAGCGACCAGAAGTGCTGCAGCGGGGACGGCGGCAGCGCGGCGGAGAAGTAGTCGGTCTCCAGGGACGCGAACCGGAAGTTGGCGGCGAACGCGGCCGACCAGAGCGCGTCGAGGGCGATCTCCCGGGTGCGTACGAAGCCGAGGAAGAGCGCGGCGTAGACGACCGTGGCCAGCAGCACCAAGGTCGCAGCAGGCAGGATCCGGCGGGCCCGGCGCGCGTAGAAGCCGAGCAGGCTGACCCGGCCCTCGGTGCGTACCTGCCGCATCAACTGCTGGGTGATCAGGAAGCCGGAGATCGCGAAGAAGACGTCGACGCCGACGAATCCGCCGGTCAGCGATCCGAACCCGACGTGCAGCGCGACGACCGCGAGCACCGCGATCGCGCGGAGGCCCTGGATGTCGGGACGATGCCGAGAGCGGGTCGATACGGTCGTCGATGCGGTCGGGGAGCCGGTGGTCGGGCCGGTGGAGATGACCACGAGCAGCTGCACCTCCCTCAGCCAATCGCATCCGTCACATTCGTCGCGACGATAACTCTCGTAACCGGCCGATCCGGGTAGACATGCCCGACGGCAGCGGCTCAGTCGAGATCCAGGTCGTCTCCCGCGGTGACAAGACGAGTCGTCTCGGGGAGCGGGGGAGGAGTGCCGCCGAACGCGGGGCAGAGCGACTTGTGGGCACACCAGCCGCACAGCTTGCCCGGGCTCGGCTGCCAGTCGCCGGTCTCCTGGGCGGTGCGGATCGCCCGCCAGATCGCCTCGGCCTTGCGCTCGGTCGCGAGCAGGTCGGCCTCGTCGGGCACGTAGCGCAGGATGTCGCCCGAGCCGAGGTAGATCAGCTGCAGCATCGCCGGCACGACGCCGCGGGTGCGCCAGATCACCAGGGCATAGAACCTGAGCTGGAACAGCGCCTTCGCCTCGTAGGCCTCGCTCGGGATCCTCGAGGTCTTGTAGTCGACCACGCGGATCCGGCCGTCGGCGGCGACGTCGACGCGGTCGATGAAACCCCGCAGCAGCAGCTTGGAGTCGAGCAGCGCCTCCACGTAGTGCTCGCGCTCGGCGGGCTCGAGACGGCGCGGGTCCTCGAGGTCGAAGTAGCGCCGCAGCACCTGGCGGCAGGACTCCAGCCAGTCGGCCTCCGCGTCGCCGGCGGCCCCGGTGAACAGGGTGGCCAGGGCCGGGTCGAGGCGGCGCACGTCCTCCCATGCCTGCTCCACCATCGACCTCGCCTGCCGGGGCGTGCGCTCCGGCGCGGGCAGGTCGAAGAGATCCTCGAGCACCTTGTGCACCACAGTCCCGCGCGCGGCCGCCTCCGACGGCGGCTCGGGGAGCTGGTCGAGAGTGCGGAACCGGTAGAGCAGCGGGCACGAGGTGAAGTCGCTGGCACGGCTCGGCGAGAGCGATCCCAGCACGTTGACACCGTCGACCGGGGTCGACTGCGCGTCGGCTGGTGAGGTGCTCATGGGAGCGACACTATGCGCAAGCACCGACATCCGACCCTGCGACGCCGCGAGGAACGAGCGGCGACGCAACGGGAGGAGGTCGAGCGGGTCGAGACCGGGTACGTACAGAAGAAGTCGTCGCCGGGGCCCGGGTGGCCGTCGTACCCAACCGCCGCTCAAGTACGCTCGGACCGTGGCAGACCCTGACCCACGCCCCGGCGGCGACAAGCCGGTCGAAGAGGCGCCCTCCGCTCGCGTCCCGGGCACGATCAAGGTCGGCTCGATCGCGGGCAGCGCCGTCTTGGTGACACCCTCCTGGTTCCTCATCGCGGCGCTGATCGCCTGGCTGATGGCGCCACAGATCGATGCCGTGGAACCGGGCCTGGGCTGGTTGACGTACGTCGCCGGCTTCGTCTTCGCGATCGTCCTCTACGGCGCGGTGCTGCTGCACGAGGCGGCCCATGCGATCGTCGCCAAGCGGCTGGGCTACCCCGTGGGCGTGATCATGCTCCACTTCCTCGGCGGCGCGACCGCCGTGGAGAAGGAGGCGAGACGCCCCCGCGACGAGTTCTGGATCGCCGTGGTGGGGCCGCTGGTCTCGCTGGCCGTCGCCGCGGTCGGCTTCGGCGTCTCCTACCTCGTTCCCGACGGGCTCATCGGGCTGATCGTCACCGGCCTGTGGGTCACCAACCTCTTCGTCGGCGTGCTCAACCTCGTCCCCGGCCTGCCGCTCGACGGGGGCCGCCTGCTCAAGGCCGGGGTCTGGAGCGTGACCGGCAACATCAACCGCGGCAGCATCGTCGCCGGCTGGGCCGGTCGGGTGCTCGCGATCATCGTGCTGCTGTGGCCGTTCATCCAGGGCCAGCTCATCGGCATCCAGCCCGACCTCACCCGCTACGTACTCGCGGTGATCATCGGCGTCTTCCTCTGGAGCGGCGCCTCCGCGGCGATCGCCTCGGCCAAGGTACGCCTCCGGCTACCGCTCCTCGTCGCCCGCGATCTCGCCCGGCGCACCCTCGCGGTGCCCGCCGATCTTCCCCTCGCCGAGGCCGTACGCCGCGCCCACGAGGCCGAGGCCGGCAGCATCGTCACCGTGACCAGCGGCGGCGAGCCGATCGGCCTGGTCCACGAGGGTGCGCTGCTGGCGACCCCGGAGGACCGGCGCCCGTGGATGGCCACCTCGACGGTCACCCGCCGGCTCGAGGAGGGCCTGACCCTTCCGGCCGACATCGACGGCGAGGAGCTGATCCAGGCGATCTCGAAGACGCCTGCGCCCGAGTACCTGCTCGTCGAACAGGACGGCTCGATCTACGGCGTCCTGGTGACCTCCGACGTCGACGCCGCCTTCCGCGCCGGAGCCTGACCCGGACCGGCGTCGCGGTTTGCCGGGTTGCCCAGGGAAACGGGTAACCTCGCCGGGTGTCAAGCGCTGATATTCCAGACATCCCGGCCGAGGCCCGAGCGGGCGTGCACCGCGGGCCGCTCCGTGAGGGCGAGTGGGTGCGGCTGACCGACACCAAGGGTCGCCGTCACAACTTCGAGCTCGTCGCCGGCAAGCGCTTCTTCTCCAACAAGGGCCACATCGACCACGACGAGCTGATCGGTCGCGAGGAGGGCTTCACGGTCACCGCCTCCACCGGCGGCGAATACCTGGTCTTCCGCCCGCTGTTGAGCGAGTTCGTCGTCTCCATGCCGCGTGGCGCTGCCGTAGTCTACCCCAAGGACGCCGCCCAGATCGTCGCCATGGCCGACATCTTCCCCGGTGCCTCCGTGGTGGAGGCAGGCGTCGGCTCCGGCGCTCTGACCTGCTCCCTGCTGCGGGCGGTCGGTCCCTACGGCACGGTGACCTCCTTCGAGCGCCGCGAGGAGTTCGCCGAGGTCGCCCGGAAGAACGTCGACCAGTTCTTCGGCACCCCGGCGGGGGAGTCCCACCCCAACTGGTCGCTCAACCTCGGCGACCTCCAAGAAGAGCTCCCGCGCCGGCAGATCCGCTGCGACCGGCTGATCCTCGACATGCTCGCTCCGTGGGAGTGCGTCGACGCGGCCGCCGACGCGCTCTACCCCGGCGGCATGGTCTGCGCCTACGTCGCGACCACCACCCAGCTGTCCCGCTTCGTCGAGACGGTCCGCGCCCACGGTGGGTTCACCGAGCCGCAGGCGTGGGAGTCGCTGGTGCGCGACTGGCACGTCGAGGGCCTCGCGGTCCGTCCGGGCCACAAGATGATCGGCCACACCGCCTTCCTGGTGACGGCGAGGAAGCTGGCCCCGGGCGAGCGCGCACCGCGCAAGACCCGGCGACCTGCTCCCGGGGCGTACGGAGTCGACTACACCGGTCCGCGGCCGGCCGACATGCCGGCTCCCGAGCCGGTTGCCGACGTTCTCCCTGGTGACGGTGCAGACGTGGACTGAGGCCGCACTGCGACCCTCCACGGTTCGTGTGTGCCACGGGTCGACACGAACCCGACCGATGTCGACGAATAGTGTCCAACACCGGTAAATCCTTCTCCTCTCCTACCCCTCTGCCTTGTAGGGTCGAGGGAGTAGAGGAGGTGTGCTGATGTCGACATCCGATGGATTCCATTCCGAGGGGCGCAGCCCCGAGGAGCTCGAGAGTCATGTCCGTTTCCTCGAAGCTGAGGTGACCGACCTGCGGCACAGACTGACCGAGATGCCCGGATCTTCGCGTGGCCTGGAGGCGCGGCTCGCAGACGCGCAGCGCTCCCTGGCCGCCGTGACGTCGCAGAACGAGCGACTCACCGTGACGCTTCGGGATGCCCGAGACCAGATCATCAAGCTCAAGGAGGAGGTCGACCGGCTGGCGCAGCCGCCAGCAGGCTTCGGCACCTTCATCGAGCGCAACGAGGACGACTCGATCGACGTCTTCACCGGCGGGCGCAAGCTCCGGGTGACCGCGTCGCCCAACGTCGACCTCGACGACCTGCGCTATGGCCAGGAGGTCATGCTCAACGAGGCGCTCAACGTCGTGGCCGCGATGGAGTTCGAGAAGGTCGGCGAGGTGGTGATGTTCAAGGAGCTGCTCGCCGACGGC
Organism: Nocardioides sp. CCNWLW239; assembly: GCF_037137035.1. Taxonomy (NCBI): domain Bacteria; kingdom Bacillati; phylum Actinomycetota; class Actinomycetes; order Propionibacteriales; family Nocardioidaceae; genus Nocardioides; species Nocardioides sp. CCNWLW239. The sequence continues at coordinate 614,458 of NZ_JBBBNW010000003.1, forward strand.
GAGCGCGCCCTGGTGATCGCCAACGCCGACGAGGAACGGGTCGTACGTCTGGCCGAACCGCTCCTGCACGACGCCATCCGCGCCGGCGACTCGCTTCTCCTCGAACCCCGCTCGGGATATGTCTACGAGAAGGTGCCGAAGTCCGAGGTCGAGGAGCTCGTCCTGGAGGAGGTGCCCGACATCTCCTACGAGTCGATCGGTGGCCTCGGTGGCCAGATCGAGCAGATCCAGGACGCGGTCGAGCTTCCTTACCTCTACCCGGACCTCTTCATCGAGCACCAGCTCAAGCCGCCCAAGGGCGTGCTGCTCTACGGTCCTCCGGGCTGTGGCAAGACTCTGATCGCGAAGGCGGTCGCCAACTCCCTGGCGAAGAAGGTCGCTGCCAAGACGGGAGCGGACGGCAAGTCCTACTTCCTCAACATCAAGGGCCCCGAGCTCCTCAACAAGTACGTCGGTGAGACCGAGCGCCACATCCGCCTGGTCTTCCAGCGTGCTCGTGAGAAGGCCGCGGCCGGCACCCCGGTGATCGTCTTCTTCGACGAGATGGACTCGCTGTTCCGCACGCGTGGCACCGGTGTCTCCTCCGACGTGGAGAACACCATCGTCCCGCAGCTCCTCTCCGAGATCGACGGCGTCGAGGCGCTGGAGAACGTGCTGGTCATCGGCGCCTCCAACCGCGAGGACATGATCGACCCGGCGATCCTCCGCCCGGGCCGGCTCGACGTGAAGATCAAGATCGAGCGTCCCGACGCCGAGGGTGCTCGCGACATCTTCTCGAAGTACCTCGTCCCCGACCTCCCGCTGCACCCGACCGACGTGGCCGAGTTCAACGGCGACAAGCAGGCCACCGTCGATGAGCTCATCCGCACCACCGTGGAGCGGATGTACACCGAGTCCGAGGAGAACCGCTTCCTGGAGGTCACCTACGCCAACGGTGACAAGGAGATCCTCTACTTCAAGGACTTCAACTCCGGCGCGATGATCCAGAACATCGTCGACCGGGCGAAGAAGATGGCCATCAAGTCGTTCCTGGACTCCGGCGAGGACTCCGCCCAGAAGGGCCTGCGGGTGCAGCACCTGCTCCAGGCCTGCGTGGACGAGTTCAAGGAGAACGAGGACCTCCCCAACACCACCAACCCCGACGACTGGGCCCGCATCTCCGGCAAGAAGGGCGAGCGAATCGTCTTCATCCGCACGCTCATCACCGGCAAGCAGGGCACCGAGCCGGGCCGTTCGATCGAGCAGGTTTCCAACACAGGTCAGTACCTGTAGACAGAACATCCGATCATCCGCCCGTGACCAGTTCTCTGGTCACGGGCGGACTGATGGAGTCAGGGCTTGCTCTTGCGGCAGATCCACCTGCCGTCTACCCACTCGCAGGTCTGCTCGTAGCCGGAGCGGAAGCTTCCCAGCCAACTGGTGGTCTGGTCTGCTGACCCGCGTGGCTGTGCCGTGTAGCTCGACGCCTGATCGACGGGTCCGCCCGTGGTGTTCACGGCCATCAGCGGCCAGGGGTAGGCCGGCCGGGTCGCGGTGACCGTCCCTGAGGTGTCCACCTTGCTGGTCATCAGGCTCTCCGGTGCCTTGTCGTTCTCGACCCAGTCGACCACCGCGGTGAGCGCGTCGAACTTGTCGAGTCCCTGTCCACCGTTGCAGTGGGCGACCCCCGGAAGCATGAAGAGCCGGGCGAACTCTTGGGTATGGGCCAGTCCGCCCATCCGCTCGGTGACCGCCTGGTAGTACGCGATGGTGCCGGCCGGCGGTACCGCTGGATCGGCTTCACCGTGCCACATGATCAGCTTTCCGCCATGCCGCCGGAATGCGCTCAGGTCCGGGTTGGTGGAGTCGTAGATCCCCGAGACTCGACCCGTGATCTCCCGGAAGCTCTTCTCGGTGAACTGGATGTCGTCAAGCGTCAGGGAGGGCCGCGGTCCCGGGTAGGCGAGCCAGCGCACCGTGTTCACGGCGAAGCCCGCCTGGTTGGACAGCGTTCCCCGGCTGCGTGGAATGAGCCACCCCGCCCAGTCGAGCTCTGAACCGCGGGGCTGGGCGCCCGGATACATCAGCCGGTTCTTCTCGTCCCGCGCTCCACCGTAGATCTTCCGGACCGTCTCGACCTGGATCGGCGTGAGGCAGAAAGCCGTCGATACTTCACCGGCTGCCGGGCATGCGATGCTCTTCGGGTCGAAGGAGCAGCTTTGTGAATCGCTGATCAACCCGTCCTCGGTGCCGTCCAAGGTGTCGCAGGCGTCGATCACGGCCGCATGCAGGCCCTTGAGGTCGTCGACGGTGAGGGTCGGGTTGCCGGCTCGGTCCAGAATGGCTTTGGCATTCCACCCCTGGTCGAAGACCGCCAGTGCCGTCATGTTCGAAGCGGGAGCGCCCGCGACGATGCCGTCGAAGTCCTCGGGGTAGCGCTGGGCCTCCGTCAGGGCCTGGTCTCCACCCTCGGAGCAGCCTGCGAAGTATGACCACGACGCGGACCGCCCGTAGAACCGCTTGACGATCTCCTTGGCGACCAGGGACGTCAGGTGCTGGGAGCGGTAGCCGAAGTCGACCCGCAGCTGCGGGTCCGCGCCGAAGAGCCCGTCGGTGGAGCTCGCTCCGTAGTGCCCCTCGTTGTCGGCAGCCACCGCAAACGTCCCGTCGGTGAGAGGCGCGCAGCCGTAGGTCGCTGAGGTGTCGAACCTGACGTTGCCGCAGAATCCACCGCATCCGGTCTGCAGATATCGCCCGGCCCAGGTCTTCGTCGGCAGCATCAGCTCGAACTGGATCTGCGGGGCGATGAGCCCCTTCACCCGGCAGGCCTCCCACCTGCCGAGAGAGTTGTCTGCGGCAGCGACGACGGTCGCCGAGATCAAGCTCGCCGGTGCGTCAGGAACACCGGTGACGTCGAGCCTGGTGACGTCTGCGCAGCTGATCGCCGGGAGCGTCGCGGCGGCGGTGCGGGCGGGCATCGAACGTGGCGAAGCTTGAGCAGCACCGGCGGCGACGAGCGCCGCCACGAGCACGAGGACATGGATGGCCGCGGCGATGGTGCGCCGCCTGGAGGTACCTCGCATGGTTGGTGACATCTGGTCTCCCGACACGATGTGGAACTGGACTTTCGCGAATGATCGGGGAGGTGGCGGTGCCCGGACGGCGGGCGGGTCCGCTCACCGAACCGACGCGCTGGGTAGAGTGGCCGGGGTCCACATCAGAACGGCGCTCGCGATCGGGAGCGCGCCTTCCACGACGGGGAGGTCGGCCGACCATGGCGAGCCAAGCCCGTTCGTACGGCGAAGGACTCGGCCGAGGCGCCAACAGCGTCCTGGGCAAAGCGAGGCTCATCCTCGAAGCCTTCGAGATGGACGACATGGACCTCTCCCTATCTGAGCTCTCCCGCCGCACCGGCGTCTCCAAGGCCTCGGTGCACCGGCTCGCCCAAGAACTGCTCGAATGGGGGATGCTCGAGAGGTCAGGGCAGGAGTACCGGCTGGGCATGCGGGCCTTCGAGCTCGGCTCCCGTGTACCGCGTTTCCGCATCCTGCGCGACGCCGCGCGGCCGTTCATGGAGAGCCTCCACTTCGCTTCGAAAGAAGCCGTCCACCTTGCCGTCCGCGACGGTCGCGAGGTGCTCTACCTGGAGAAGATCGCGAGCGGTCCCGAGGCGGCGAAGCCGTCGCGGATCGCCGGACGGATGCCGCTTCACTGCACGTCGTCCGGCAAGGTGCTGCTGGCTTACGCACCCGCCTCCGTGGTGGAGGACATCCTCAGCGGCGAGCTGACCCGGCTCACCCCGTCGAGCACCGTGGCCCCCGGCCTCCTGCTCGAGCAGTTGAAGAAGGTCCGGGCCAACGGCTACGCGCTCGAGCAGGAGGAGGTCGTCCAAGGCTACTGCTCGGTCTCGGTTCCGATCCACAGCTCCGGCGGCATCCTTCTCGGCGCCCTGGGGATCGCGGCTCCGACCTTCCGGGCAGACGTGCCGAAGCTGGCCCAAGCGCTCATCGCGACGTCCAGCCGGCTCTCCCGGTCCACGCTCCTGAACTGATCGCCCGATGAGCAGCCCGTAGTCCGGTGAGCGGTCCAGGTCGTCGCTCGTGCGCCAGATCGTGGCCGACCATCTGGCGTCGTGGGCACGAACAGGACGGGGAGTGGAATGGACCGGATCGAGGAGCGCGATCGCGAAGCGGTGTGGGACGAGGTCCTGACCGAGCTCGCTGAGCGTCGGGCGGAGTTCCACGAACAGAGCTTCGTGCCCCGTGACTTCATCGAGAAGCTCTTTCCCCTCGGGATCTACCGGCACGCGACGCCGATGCAGTTCGGTGGCGAGCCGATCCCGCCGCGCGAGTTCCTGCAGATGGTCGAGAGGATCGGCCGGGTCGACGGATCGACCGCATGGGTGGTCGGATTTGCGTCGAGCAACACCTATTTGGGTGCCTTGCCGCTCGAGACCCAGGCGAAGGTGTACGCCGACGGCCCCGATCTCGTCCATGCCGGAGGGCTGTATCCGATGGCACCTGCGCGGCGGACCGAGCGCGGCTATCGCTTCTCCGGCCACTGGAAGTTCGCGTCCGGCTGCATGGCGGCCGACTACATCAGCGTCGGTCTGCTCGATGACTCCGCGGGCGGTAAACCCCGGGCCGCGATCGTCCCCAAGGAGCAGATCCGGATCATCCGCAACTGGGACGTCTCGGGAATGCGTGCCTCGGGCTCGTTCGACACCGCCGTCGACGATGTCGACGTGCCGGAGGAGTGGACCTTCGTGCGTGGCGGCGCCCCGCTGATCGACGAGCCGCTCTTCCGCTACCCGCTCATCGGCTACCAGGCGCAGTGCCATGCCGCCATCGCGCTCGGCGTCGCGCAGGGGGCACTCGACCACGCCCGGCACCACGGCGCCTACCGCGGGATCACCGGCGCCCCACCGGTTGGTGAGCGCGCGTACTACCGCACGGAGTTCGCCAAGGCGTACGTCGCGATGCAGTCCGCCCGGGCCTACTTCCTCGATGTCGCGGAGGAGGTCTGGGAGACCGTGAACTCGGGGGCGAGCGCTACCGACGATCAGAAGGCCAGGATCCGGCTGAGCGCAGTCAACGTTTCGGACGTCGCCAGTCAGGTGGTCCACGACGTCGCGAAGGTCTCGGGTGCGGCCATCATCGCCAACTCCCACCCGTTCAACCTGTTTCGTCTCGATGCCCAGGTCCCGCAACTGCATGCCTCCCTGAGCCAGCACATGTACGACGACGCCGGCGCGGCCCTGCTCGGCCTCACGCCGACCACCCCTGGCTTCCTGTGAGCCCGCGGCCCGCCACGTCCACGAAGAAGCACCTGACCGTCGAGATCACGCCGGAGAATCGATGACGAGCTCAACCGGAGACGCCCGAACCGACAGCAAGTCGCGCTGGCGGCGCGTGCTGGGCCACTATCCGACCGGGATCACCATCATCACCTCGGTGGATGAGACGGGGTCACCTGTCGGGATGATCGTCGGCACCTTCACATCGGTCTCCGAAGCCCCGCCGCTCGTGGGCTTCCTGCCGATGCGGAGCTCGTGGACATACGCCCGCATCGAGAAGGCCGGCCGATTCCGTGCATCGGTGCTGGGAGCCGGTCACGAACAGCTGTGCAGGGAGTTCTTCTCCTCCGCCCCTGCCGAGCGGTTCAACGGCGAGGGGTGGGTCTACGACGAGCACGGGCTGCCCCGGCTCGAGGACGCCGTGGCGTGGTTCGACTGCACCATCGTGGATGTCCTGCCGGCCGGCGATCACGCGATGGTGCTCGGTCGAGTCGACGACCTCGGTCTGGGGGCGCGCTCCGGTGGTATGCCGCTGCTGTTCCTCAACGGCGGCTACGGGTCGTTCACGATGCCGCGGATGGAGTTCGACATCGACGACCTGGGCGGTCGGCTCCGCGTCGCGACGAGTGTCGGTGACACCGTTCAGGAACTTGCCGAAGAGCTCGGCGTCGCGTGCGCCCTGTCCACGGTCGTGCGCGACGAGGTGGTGGTCCTGACCGCGGCCGACATCAGGTCGTCGTACGTCGGCACCTGCTTCCCGTTCGCCGCGCCCTTGGACCCCGGGTTCGGGACCTGGTGCGCGCCGGAGCTGCGCGAGCACTGGCTACGTCAGGCCGAGCGCTTCGGCCCGGTCGATCGGCCTCTGATCGAACGGCTCACCGCGCTCGTCAGACAGCAGGGCTACGCCATCTCGTTCGGTCACACCATGAACGGAAGGTTCGACTCCCTGGTCTCGTCCTCGACGACCGATCACAGCGCTATGCGTGAACTGTGGGTGGCCCAGGCGGCGGCGTACCGGCAGTTCTGCGCAGACCCCCGCCCCGCGGTGCATGCGGCCGCGATTCAGGTGCCGATCTTCGGCGCCGACGGCCGGATTGCGTTCAACCTGGTCGTCGGGGAATTCTCACCGTGCGAGCCCGAGCGATTCCGCCACATCGTCGCCACCGCGGTGTCGTACGCCGCCCGCATCACCGAGATGACGGGTGGCGTGGCGCCCGACGACTACGCCCCGCGGCTTCCCTGACTCGATCAAGCGGTCCGGAACACGACGACCGGCATGCCGCGCTGGTCCCGGGGTTGGCGGGGAGCCACCAGGCCGCGCGAGATGTCGGCCGCGGTTGCCCACAAGGCGTGGCGAAGCTGCTGATCGTCGCGTCGGTTGGCATCGACGGTGACCGAGATCGAGGCGATGACGTGGTCGGTGCCGGGATAGAAGACAGGCACAGAGATCGTCTTGAAACCGCGCACGATCGTCGACTCGTCGGAGAAGCGCCGCAGCCGGATCTCCTCGAGTAAGCGATGGAGCTGAGCCGGTGTCGGAAGAGAGAGGAAGTCCAGCGCCTCCTGCTCCACCTGGGCGACGGTCCGTTCATCGGCGTGGGCGAGAAAGAGCCGGCCGGAGGCCGTGCTGTAGTTCGGGACCCGGTCGGCGACCGCGGACACGACCGCCAGCTCGCGCCGGCCGGCGATCCGTTCGAGGTAGACGCACTCGCTGCCCTGCGGCACGGCGAGGTGGACGATCGCTCGGGTGACCATCCGCAGGTCCTGCAGCGAGGGCCGCGCGATCTCGCGAAGCCGGGCGGGGCCGGGCACCAGTCTGCCGAGATCGTAGATCCGCCAGCCGAGCTGATAGCCCTTCGGGGTGCGGGCGAGGTAGCCGAGCTCGACCATCTCGGTGCACAGCCGGTGCACACTCGCCTTCGGCACGCCGGAACGCCTGCTCAGCTCTGTCAGCCCCATGGTCGTGGTCTCATGGGTGAAGGCGCTCAGCAGAAGGTTCGCCTTCGCCAGCAGGGAGAGCGGAGCATTGGTGTCGTCGAGTTCGGACATGGTGCCTCCTGTAGCTGGCATCGTCTGGCTGCGGGTGTCGATCTTCCCGAGCCGGGCGCCGAGCGAGGCGCCCGGAGGACCTCACCATGGCACCGGCACGACGGTGTAGACGATCGGTTCGCTCAGCGGACTGCAGAGCATGTTGGTGAATCTGCCCGTGAGAACTTGATTCCCCGACGATGCGGCCGGGCCGCGGAGGGGAGATCCGATGCAGCCGACGCTGCCGACCACGATGCGAGCAGTCCGATTCCACGATTGGGGGACGACGCTGTCGGTCGACACGTTGCCTCTACCTGAGCCGAGCGGACAGGAGAGCCTGGTACGGATCGACGCCGCCGCCGTCGCACACCTCGACGTCACCGTCGCATCCGGAAGGTTCGACATCCGGCCGACGCTGCCGTATGTCGCGGGTGTGGAGGGTGCCGGAACGGTGCTGAGCTCGCCGACGATGAGCCCTGGGACCCGGGTGGTCGTGAGGGGCGCCGGTGTCGGTCTCACTCGCAGTGGTACGTGGGCGGAGTACGCGGCGGTGCCCGAGGACGCGCTGACCGTACTGCCCGAGGACCTGGCGCCCGAGGTGGCGGCGTCGTTCTTCGTGCCCGGAACGACGGCGCTGGCCGCGCTGGACGATGTCGGCCGACTGGGCCGGTGGTTCGAGGACGTGTCTGCGCACGACGAGGTGGTGGTCGTGACCGGTGCGACGGGCGCGGTCGGCGCGATGGTCACCCAGCTGGCGTTGGCTCGCGGGTGTGTCGTGCTCGCGGTGGTGTCACGGCCCGAGCGAGCGGCGCTCGTCCCGGTCGGGGCCGAGATCGTCGTGGCATCGCGTCCGGAGGAGGTCGCCGGGCTGGCAGCTGCCCGGCCCGGCACGCTGCTCGTCGACACCCTCGGAGGACCAGGCCTGGGCGACCGGGCAGGCTGGATACGCCCGGGCGGCCGGGCCGCGCTCGTGGGATACACTGCCGGTGAGGATGTCTCACTTCACCTGCCGAACTGGTTCAGCCGAGACGTCGCCTACCTGCCCGTCAACATGATTCAGCGTACGCAGCTGGCGCGCGCGGCCGTACCCGACCTCGTGAGCCTGCTGGCAGCGGGGACCCTCATGCTCCCGGTCGAGGTGTATGCCCTCGGCGACGCCCAGGACGCTGTCGACGCGCTGCGCGGTCGGCGTGCGTCGGGTCGGGTCGTGATCCAGTCGTGACGGCGTCGCCGCTGCGCCGTGCCTACGCGGACACCGTTCTCGGGCAGCTGCACTACGCCGAGATGGGCTCGGGAGACCCGCTGATCCTGCTCCATCAGACCCCGCGGTCCCATGAGGAGTTCTACGAGCTGCAGCCGCTCCTTGCCCAGCGACGCCGAGTCATCGCGATGGACATGTACGGGTTCGGGCTCTCGGCGAAGCCGCCGTCGCCTCAGTGCATCGAGGACTACGCCCGTGGAGTGCTCGCCCTTGCGGACGCGCTCGAGCTCACCTCGTACGCCGTGCTCGGGCACCACACCGGGATGTTCGTCGCGTCGGAGGTGGCCGCCTCCGATCCGGGGCGGGTGAGCGCTGTGGTGCTCTCCTCGGGGAAGTTCGTTGATGCGGAGTTCCGGGCGACGACCCAGCCACCCGGGCCGGATGACGTCGACGTCGCGCCGATCCGTGACGACGGAGGTCACCTGCAGACCCTCTGGGACAAGCGTCGGCAGCTCTATCCCGCTGGACGGCCCGAGCTGCTGGATGCGTTCGTGCGTGACGCCCTTGCGCCGGGTGTCGACCCGGCGGAGGGCCACCGGGCGGTCAAGCGATACCGGATGGAGAATCGCGTCGGCCTCGTGACGGCGCCGGTTCTGGTCATCGGCGCGACCGATGACCCGGTCGCCTACCCCCACACCGACCGGGTCGTCCAGGCCTATCGCAACGCCGCTCGTGTCGAGCGGCACGACGTCCTCGGTGGCGGGATCCCGCTCATGGAAGAGCGTCCGGGGGAGGTGGCCGATGTCGTCGGCGCCTTCCTCGACCGGCTCGGGCACTGACCGGAATGGCTGGTCCGCTCATTGGACCGGCGTGACCTACGAAACATTTCCCGCCCACAGGATGATCCGGTCGGTGTGGCGCCGACGATCTACTCCCCGAGGAGGGAACATGCAATCGACCCGTAGTGGTTTCGTTACGGCCGTCGCAGTCGGCGTTCTGGCCGTGAGCAGTCTTGCCGCGTGCGGTAGGGAGGCGAGTGACGAGGCCGGCCTGAAGCAGATCACCATCGCTGTAGGGATCGACTCGACGTACGCCTCCTTCTTCGTCGCCGACGCGAAGGGCTTCTTCAAGGAGCAGGGCCTCGACGTCGACGTCGTCCAGTTCGGCTCAGGCGGTGAGGCTGTCCAGGCGATCGCCGGAAATCAGGCGCAGTTCGCCGGCGCGAGCCCGATGACCGGTACCTCGCTGCAGGCGCAGAATCCTGATCTGAGGGGTCTGGCGACGTACATGTCCTCGGACAAGTACACCAAGATCGTTGCCAACACCGATGTCAACGGCCCCGCGGACGTCAAGAAGTTCGGCGTCGTGCCCGGACTGAGCCTCTACATGGCGCACAAGTATCTCGAGGCCAACGGGATCGACCCGGACTCGGTGAAGTATGTGGAGAGCTCTCCCGCCGAGCTGCCGGCGTTGACCAAGAAGGGCGATATCGATGCGTACGCGTTGTGGGAGCCCTGGCCGACCAACGGGGAGAAGATGGGGCTCAAGATCCTCACGGACACCGGTGGTTTCGGACAGCCGAGCTCACAGGTGCTGATGACCGACTCGACGTACCTCGCCGAGAACAACGCGGTGGCGGTCGATGTCGTCGAAGCACTCGACGAGGCGTCCGCGTACATCCAGGACGATCCCGACGATGCGGCAAGCATCGTCAGCGACGCGACCAAGCTCGACGAGGGCGACGTCAGCGACGCGCTCGGGCTGATCGAGTTCGGCTCGGCCGGGTTCACCGACACCGACTACGTCGCCTACGAGCAGCAGGCCCAGTTCTTCGTCGACACCGGCGTCCTGAAGAGCGTCCCCGAGATGAGGAGCTACTACCTGCCCGACTGGTACGCCCAGAACATCAAGACCGCGCAGAGCGCCGGGTGAACCGCATGGCTGGCACGATGACGCGCTCTCGCGAGGCTGGGGCGCGCCTGACCTTGGATGACGTGCAGATCCGGTTCGGCGACTTCGTGGCCGTGGACGGGATCGACCTTGCCGTGGATCCCGGCGAGTTCGTCTGCCTGCTCGGTCCGAGTGGGTGTGGCAAGTCGACGCTGATCAGCGCGGTTGCCGGGTTCGAGTCTACGAGCAAGGGAACCCTGCACGTCGGAGACTCCGTCGTTCGGGGGCCGAGCCTGGACACCGGGATGGTGTTCCAGAGCAGCGAGGCGCTCTTCGACTGGCTGACCATCCGGAAGAACATCGAGTACGGCCCCAAGATGCGTGGAGTCACCGCGGCTGAGCGACGCAAGATCTCCGACCGGTTCCTGGCGCTGGTCGGGCTCACCCACGCGGCTGACAAGCTGCCTGCGCAGCTCTCCGGCGGCATGCGGCAGCGCGCCCAGATCGCTCGCGTGCTCGCCAACGAACCGCGGGTTGTGCTCATGGACGAGCCATTCGGCGCGCTCGACGCCCAGACGCGTCACGTCATGCAGGTCGAGCTCGACCGGATCTGGCGAGAGAGTGGCTGCACCGTCATCTTCGTGACCCACGACATCGACGAGGCGATCCTGCTTGCCGACCGAGTGCTCGTGATGAGCGCCGGACCTGCGGCCCGGATCAAGAGCAGCTACTCCATCGACCTGCCACGTCCCCGGGACGAAGCCAGCCCAGAGGCACTCGAGATACACCGCAGGCTCCGCGCCGACATCGGGGAGGAGGTTCAGAAGGCGTTGGCCGGACAGGGCCTCGTCACCGAGGAGGAGGTCCACTGATGAGCACGATCGACGTACGACCGAAACCGGTCGAGATGAAGCTCCCCGGACCCGGAGCAGCCAGGTCGGGCCGGGTGGCGCGAAAGGTCGGTGTCCCGGCCCTCGCGGTCATGGTCGGACTGCTGATCTGGCAGATGCTGGCCTCGCACTTCGGGCCGAGCCTCGTGGCCTCTCCGAAGGAGACCTGGACCGCTGCGGTCGATCTCGCCGAGGACGGCACGCTGTGGGATTCGGTGCGTGCCTCCAGTCTCCGCATCCTGTCCGGATGGGCTCTGGGACTCGTCGTCGGTGTGCCTCTGGGGCTGCTGATGGGTCGGATCAAGCTCGTCAGAGAGTTCTGCGAGCCCTACATCGAGTTCCTCCGGTTCATCCCGCCGATCGCCTTCGTGACATTGGCGGTCATCTGGTTCGGCCTTGGTGAGACATCCAAGATCGTGCTGATCTTCTACACCGCTGTCTTCATCGTCACGATCAACACCATCGCGGGCGCCGTGGCCACCGACGAGAACAAGCTACGCGCCGCCGCGAGCCTTGGCGCCAACCGCTTCCAGATTCTGCATTCCGTCGTCCTTCCCTCCACCATCCCGCACATCGTCACCGGTGCGAGGCTCGCGATGGGCAACAGCTTCCTCACCATCGTGTCGGCGGAGATCGTCGCCGCCCAGGCCGGACTCGGCGCGCTCATCTGGACCTCGCGCAACTACGGTCGAATCGACTGGACGTTCGTCGGCATCATCACGCTCGGACTGCTGGGCTATCTGTTCGACAGGGTGCTACGACAAGCCGTCCGTCCCCTTGCGCGCTTCAAGGTCACGGTCTAGCGAACCCGCTTACCCGGGTAAGGATTTCTCCCGTATGACCGCGGTGATCGCCTTCCTATTCTGAGGCGACATCAGTTGGTCAGCGTCGACCGCTCAGCCGACAACGGGACTGGTGAACTCGCAAACTTCGAAGGTGGAACCATGACTGTTCAACGGCGCGGGAAGCAGGCGCGCACGCTGCGCGTGCTCGTCGGGATAGCATCGCTTTTCGCACTCGGACTCCAAGTCGTCGGGGCCGCGCCCAGTGCTGCCGGCGCCGACACAGCCGCTGGAGGAGCTCGCTGCGAAGAGCTGACCGAGCTCGCGGTGCCCGAGACCGAGATCACGGTGAGCGAGCTCGTTCCCGCCGGTGACTACGTCGACGCGGAGGGCACCGTCCATCGTGACCTGCCCGAGTTCTGTCGGGTGGCCGCGAGAGTCGATCCGAGCCTGAAGTTCGAGGTCTGGATCCCGTCGACCACCTGGAACGAGAGGTTCCTGGGAGTGGGTAACGGTGGCTTTGCCGGAAACATCAGCTACAGCGCGATGGCTCCGGCTCTCTCGGCCGGCTATGCGACGGCGTCCACGGATACGGGCCACTCCAGGTCCGACTCCTCCAACTCCTGGATCAGCGATCCGACCCAGCTCGAGATGTGGGGGCGTACCTCCATTCACCTGATGACGGTGCGTGCCAAGCAGATCCTGACCGCCTACCACGAGCAGGCGCCGAAGTTCTCCTACTTCGAAGGTGGCTCGACCGGCGGCCGCCAGGCGATGGACCAGGCAGAGTTCTTTCCGGACGACTACGACGGCATCGTCTCGCACAGTCCGGGAATGGACTACAGCCACGTGATGATGGCGGTGCTGTGGACCGCGCAGCGCCTCGCGAACAGTCCGAGCGGTGCGCTCGACAGCGATGACCGCAAGCTCCTCAACGACGCCGTGCTGGCCGCCTGCGGTGGCCGGGACGGGGTCGCGAGCGACCCGTTCCTCAACGATCCACGGGATTGTCACTACAACGTCAAGCGGCTGGAGTGCCGTCCTGGGACGAGCGTGGGGTGTCTCACGGCGGAGCAGGTCAGGACGGCGGAACACGTCTACACCGCGGTGACCAACCAGGGGACCGGTGAGCACCTCTACCCGGGCTTTGCCTACGGCAGCGAGGCGGCATGGAACTTCGCAGCGGAGCGACAGGCACTCATCTCCTATCCGCAGGCGCTCCTCGGCCGGGCCGTGTTCGACGATCCCGAGTGGGACTGGCGCAGCTTCGACTGGGATGAGGACGTGAAGCTGGTGGAGGAGAAGCTGAGCCCCAAGATCGACCCCACGCGTACCGATCTCTCGAAGTTCGAAGCGCGTGGCGGCAAGCTGATCATGACCCAGGGATGGAGCGACCCGTTCCAGTCGGGCAGCCTCCCGATCGAGTACTACACGCGGGTCCTCCTCGAACGGGACGGCACCACGCCACGCTCGGCTCTGCGAGACGTTCAGGAGTTCTACCGCCTTTTCATGATCCCCGGCGGTGGACACGTCACCGGAGGCGTGGGACCCAACTCGTTCGACGCCCTGTCCGCGGTGCGGGCCTGGGTCGAGCAGGGCACCGCCCCTAGCCAGATGATCGCGACCAAGTACGAGAACGACCAGCCAGAGAACCGGGTTGTGATGACACGGCCGCTGTGTGCCTACCCGCAGGTTGCGGGTTATGACGGAATCGGGCCGACCACGGAGGCGAGCAGCTTCCGGTGCGAGGACGACTGGGGCGACTTCGCCGAAGACGTGGCCAGCGAGCGGCAGCGCATGCGGGTCCGGGCACGGAGCAACTGACGGGCTGCATCTGGGGATGCAGGGGTAGGGGATTCCCCCAACGAACTGCGGTCATTGCCACTGGAGCCGCGCACTCGTGCGACTTAGCGTGAACATGCCCTGCCGTACGCATCATTCCGAGGAGAAACATGATGAGCACCCCCGACACCGGCACGATTGCCGCCCTGCTGCACCGGGTGGACGCCCTCGAGTCGGAGGCCGAGATCCGCCGGCTGGAGGCGCGCTACATGTTCCTCTGCGACACGCCCTGCCCCGAGTTCGGCGTCAGCGAGGACGCACGACGGATCGATCTGATCATGGACCTCTATGCCGAGGACGCGGTCTGGGAGGGCGTCGGGGAGTACTACGACGGTCAGTTCGGCAAGGCCGAGGGCAAGGCTGCGATCCGTGCGCACTTCGAGAGGTTCTGGGGAGAGAAGAAGGACCCGGCCCTGCTGCTCAACGCCCACTATCTGACCTCCGAGCAGATCCACGTCAATGGTGACGAGGCGGAGGGCCAGTGGATCCACATGCAGCCCTGGCTCTTCTCCGACGGCAAGGCGATGCTGCGCTCCAGCCGGCTGAACAACGCCTTCCGCCGCGTCGACGGGACCTGGCTGATCACCCGGACGCGCACCGAGAACGTCTTCATCGCACCGCTCTCGCCGGGCTGGGCCGAGTCCTACCCGTCGACATCGGTGCTGATGAAGTCCTGACGCGGCGCCCAGAGGGTCAGCTCAGACGTTCACCTGGTGCAGAAGCACGTCGCGTACGAGCGTGCCGAGGCTGTCCGAGCCGGTCTTCGCCTTGATCCGCGCCCGGTGGACGTCGACCGTCTTGACGCTGGTGCCCAGCTCCCGGGCGATGTGCTGGCTCGGCAGACCGTCGATGACCAGGCGCAGGACCTCGAGCTCGCGGGGCGTGAGCTGGTCGACCCGGGCCTGCACATCGCGGCGTACGGCGTCGGCGGCGAACCGCTTGCTCGCCTCGAGCAGCTGCTCCTGGACGACATCCAGCATCTGCTGGGAGTCGTACGGCTTTTCGAGGAAATCGACGGCGCCATGCTGCATCGCCCGCACCGACATCGGTACGTCGCCGTGTGCCGAGCAGAAGATGACCGGCGCCGGATAGTGCCGCTGGCCGAGCTTCTCCTGCAGCTGGAAGCCGCTGACGCCGGGCATCCTGACGTCGACGATGAGGACCGCCGGCTCTGTCGGGTCGTACTCGTCGAGGAACGTGGTCGCGTCGGGATACGTCAGGGCCTCAATGCCTACGGTCTCCAGCAGGAAGACCAGCGACTGGCGGAGGTCGTGGTCGTCGTCGACGATGTGGACGACCGGGGTGCGCGCGACGGCAACCGTGTCGGGTCGGGGTAGTTCACTGATGCTCATCGGTGCCGCCTTGCTGGTAGGGATGGTCGTCGACGGTACGTCGTCGGTGTTTCCCGTCGGTTTCGTCATTGCGCTTCACTCATCCCTCGTGGTGTGACCTGGGCCATGCCCAAGGATCAGGACACCAGGCTTTGCTCGAGAGTGCACGCCGCCGACAGAAGTGCCGTCTCGCTGCGGTGGTGGCCGATCACCTGGATACCCAGCGGCATTCCCTCACCGTCGCGAAGCCCGGGCACGGTCACGACGGGCAGGCCGAGCGCCTGCCACGCCCGGCTCAGCACCGGGTCGCCGGTCGCTCCGAGCCCTCGAGGAGCGGCACCGGGAGCCGCGGCGCCGACGATGACGCTGTAAGACCCGAGGAGCTCGGCGACCCGTTCGCGTCCCTGAGCGACCAGGGCGAGGGCAGCGTCGTAGTCGCGCCGGCTGGTCTCCGCGCCCGCACGCAGCAACCCGGCCAAGGGATCGGACAGTTGGTCCGCGCGGGCCAGCTCCGCCGCTCGCTCGCGGGCGGCTTCGTACGCCATCACGACCGGGTGCGCGACGGTGAGGTCGGCGACGAGCTGCTCCTCGGGGAAGTCGTCGATGCGGGCGCCGCTCGCCTCCAGCGCGGCCCGGGTCGTGTCCAGCGCGTCCCGCATCGCCGGGTCGAGGACGCCGAGCGGCGCCGCGGACCAGAGCAGCACCTGGAGCGGCTCGACCCGATCGGGCACTCCCTCGCCGGCGACATCGGGCTCACCGCTCAACGCGGACCAGGCCAGCGCGAGATCGCTCGCGGTGGCGGCGTACACGCCGTGGCTGTCGAGGCTCTCGCTCAGCCCGGTGACGCCGTCGACAGGAAAGCGACCGTGGCTCATCACCAACGCCGCGACCCCACAGTACGCCGCCGGGCGGGTGACCGAGCCGGCCGTCTGCGATCCCAGGGCGAGCGGAACCTGACCGGCGCCGACGGCCGCGGCCGAGCCGCTGGAGGAACCGCCCGGGGTGTGGTCGGTCGCGGCCGGGTTCGCGGTGGGGCCGGGGGAGAAGAAGGCGAACTCGGTGGTCACGGTCTTGCCGACCGGCACCGCGCCTGCCCGGCGCCAGGCGGAGACGATCGCGGCATCCTCGTCGGCAGGCGTCGCGTCCGCGCGGAGCGATGAGCCGCACCTGGTGGGCAGGCCCGCCACGTCGATGATGTCCTTGACGCCCAGCGGCACGCCGCCCAGTCGCCCGACTTCCGTTCCTGGCTCCTGGCGCACGACCCACGCCTTCAGGTCGGGTTCGGTCGCCTCGATCCGCGCGGCGGAGCGGGCCATCGCCTGCGCCGGCGTGGTCGCGCCCCGGTCGAGGTCGGAGACGAGCTCACGCAGCGACCACGGCTGCCACAGCGACGTGCTCATGCCTCGCCCCAGCTCGCGTCGGCGGTCCAGTAGTCCATCCCGCTCGCGGAGACGGCATGACGCCATTCGGAGGTGCGCCGCAGGGTCGGCTCGACCTCGGCGGTGATCTTGTCGGCGACCTCGGGGCCGTCGCCCGGGGCCTGCCAGTGCACCCAGTTGAGCTCGTGCCCGTCGGGGTCGTGGACGAAGAGGTCCACGTGCTGCCAGCCGTACCCGTGTGTGTCGGTGTAGCACATCAGCGTCATGCGCGCGCCCGGCACGGACATCGTCGCTCTCGAGGTCCTGCTCATGCGGAAAGCTCGGTGGGGTGGAGCATGTGGAAGCGGCGCTGGAAGTAGACCAGGCCACCGGTGTCATCACGGCTCTCGACGGTGTCGACCTCGACGAAGAGCACGGTGTGGGAGCCGTGGGAACGGTGGTCGGCGACCCGGCCGATCACAGTGGCGACGGCATCGCGCAGCACGGGGACGCCATGGTCGTCGTGCTCCCATTCCGGTGCCGCGAGCCGGTCGCTCATCGAGATGTCGCTGGCGCCGGCGAACTGCATCGCGATCGGCTCGTGCTCGGCGGCGAGCACGTTGATGGCGACGCGCTTGTTCTCCACGAAGAAGTCGTGGGTGTAGCTGGACCGGTTGACGCAGATCAG
The DNA here is from genome assembly GCF_037137035.1 of Nocardioides sp. CCNWLW239. Classification (NCBI taxonomy): domain Bacteria; kingdom Bacillati; phylum Actinomycetota; class Actinomycetes; order Propionibacteriales; family Nocardioidaceae; genus Nocardioides; species Nocardioides sp. CCNWLW239. The sequence continues at coordinate 631,743 of NZ_JBBBNW010000003.1, forward strand.
CATCGTCGGTGGGCTGTCGGTGACCGAGCAGGCGGCGCTGACGGTGATGCCGGCCGGGCCGCGCGGGCCGTCGGTGGTGACGATGTTGACCGCTGCCGAAAGGTTCGACATCGCGGCTCGGAAGGCGCGCTGCGTCGGGGTCAGCTCGGGACGGGTCGGGGTGGACAACCTGGGCCTCCTACCGGGTCGGTTACCTCGACCGTAGGCAGTCTCGCGCCGCCGGGGAATCGAGAGTTCCTCGACGCCGGATGAGGATTTCCCCTACGCCGGTGCGGCTACGCACGGGGCAGCGTGAACGCGAACCGGGTGCCGCCACCTTCACGCGGCTCCGCCCAGATCATGCCGTGCTGGCGGGTGATGATCCGGTAGCTCAACGCCAGCCCGATCCCGCTCCCGCGCTCCTTGGACGTGAACGACTCCGCGAACGGGTCCTGCGTCAGACCGCGCCCACGGTCCTCGACCGTCACCATCCCCGAGGTCTTCCCGTCGTACGTCGCGGTGCTGGTGCCGATCCGGAGCACTCGCTCCCCGGGGGCGCACTGGCTCAGCTCGTCGACGGCGTTGAAGCACAGGTTGAGCACCACCTGTCCCGTCAGGACTCGTTCGCAGCGTACGGGCACGGGGTCGGGGGAGAGGTCGAGCTCGACCTCGATCCCTGCCGGTTCCGCGCGCAGCGCGACGAAGTAGAGGCACTCCTCGATCACGTCGTTGAGGTCCACGCGGCCCGAGACCTGCTCCAGATGCCCGACGTAGGAGCGTACGGAGCTGACAATGGTCGCGGCCCGCTCGATCTGACGCTCGGCGCCGTCCAGCCCGAAGGCGAGCATCTCGGCGTTCCTGGCGACCTCGGCGCAGCCCGCGAGTGTCCGGGCGCGGGCGCGGACGCCGGCCAGGAAGTTGTTCGCTGCGGCCAGAGGCTGACCCAGCTCGTGGGCTATCGCCATCGCCATGTCGCCCATCGCGTTGTAGCGGGCCAGGTAGTTCTCCTGGTCATAGGCCTGTTCGGCCTGCACCCGCTCGGAGATGTCGTAGACGGTCAGGACGAACTCCTCGACGCCGGGCTGGTGCATGTGCTCCAGGGTTCCGCCCAGCCAGGCGGACCGGGCCGGACCGGCTCCAGCGCGACGGCGTAGTCGCAGCCGCACGGTGGCGATCGGGTCGGCGGCCCCGACCGCCGCCGACCAGCCGCTACGTTCGCGGTCGCCACGCCGGTCGATCTGCACCGTGGCGATGTCGTCGAGCCGGTGTCCGGCCATGTCGGTGCGCGACACCCCGAACTGGGCGAGCGCCTGGTCGGTCACGTGCTGGACGACGCCGTCCGGGCTCAGCACGACGACGCCAGCGGCCGTGTGTCGGCTCAGGGTCTCGACGTACGCGGTGGTCTGCCGTAGCTCCCGCTCGACCGCCTGCTCGCGCTCGATGTCGCGGAACTGCACCATCACCGCCGGACCCTGGGCGAGCTCGACGCGGGTCGCGACAGCCTCGGACGGGATCACCCGACCGGTGCTCGAGCGGTAGTGCCATTCGATCTTGCTCCGGCCCTTCTCGACCGCCTCCTGCAACCACGCCCGGCCGATCACCCGGTCGTATTCCTGGGCGGAGCTGCTCATCTGGTCGGCCTTGAGCGGTCGCAGCTCGGTCACGCTCCATCCCAGCAGCTCGCACGCGGCTGGGTTGGCCCAGATGATGTCCTTCGTTCCCGCGTCGTGGACCAGCACGCACAACGACGTCGCGTCCATCATCGCGAGGAAGTCGGAATGGACCAGCTCCTGGACCTGCGGATCGACGTGCATCTGGTCAGGATAGGTCGCGGGCGAGGCGAGGGCGCTGAAGAAATCCCTTACGCGAGGCGGTGACGCCCCCTCATCCGGGCCGGGCATTCCCAATTCCCGCGACGCGGGCGGCCTCATAGCGTCGACTCCGGCGGCCGGAGCACGGCCGATCCCCACCACCGACCCGACGCAGAGGAGCCGAGATGGCCCAGACCCAGGAGATCCAGCCCGAGACGGCCGTCGTGCCGCTCACCCTGGAGGACGTCCTGTCGGAGCTGGCTGCCCGACGGGGTGAGTTCCACGAGCAGAGCTACGTCCCGCGCGACTTCGTCGATCGGCTCAAGCAGGTCGGGGTCTACCGGAGCTCGACCCCGCGGATGTTCGGGGGCGAGCCGATGGCCCCGGGCGACTTCCTCGAGGTCGTCGAGCGGATCTCGGCCGTCGATGGCTCGACCGGATGGGTCGCGGCCTTCGGTTCCGCGCTGACCTACCTGGCGGCTCTTCCGCTCGAGACCCAGGCCGAGCTGTACGCCGACGGCCCCGACGTCGTCTTCGCCGGCGGGCTCTTCCCGGTCCAGCCCGTCACCCCCACCCAGCGCGGCTTCGTCGTCGACGGGCGCTGGAAGTTCGCCAGCGGCTGCATGGGCGCCGACGTACTCGGTGTCGGCATCCCCGGCGACGACACGTCCGGCGGCAAGCCCAGAAGCGCCCTGCTGCGACCCGACCAGGTCGAGATCGTGCAGGACTGGGACGTCGCCGGGATGCGCGCGTCGGGCTCGTTCGACCTGGTGGTCAAGGAGGTCGAGGTCGCTCGCGAGTGGACCTTCATCCGTGGCGGCGAGCCGACCGTCGACGAGCCGCTCTACCGCTACCCGACCATCGGCTACCAGGCCCAGGTCCACGCCGCGGTCGGCCTGGGGGTCGCGCGGGCCGCGCTCGAGTTCGCCCAGGAGGCGGGATCGCGCACCGGCGTGACCGGAGCACCACCGCTGGCCGCCCGCGCCTACTACCGCACGTCGTACGCCGAGAGCTATGCCGCGCTGCGCTCGGCGCGCGCCTTCTACTACGAGGTGGCCGAGGAGGTATGGAGCACCGTCCTCGCCGGTGACGAGGTCCGGCCCGACCAGCACGCTCGGATCCGCCTCTCCGCCACCCACGCTGCCTCCACGGCCGCCCGCATCGTCGGCGACCTCTGCACCATCTCCGGCACTGGCACCATCGCCAACCGGCATCCTCTGCAACGGTTGCGTCGCGACGCCGAGGTGCCCCAGGTGCACGCCTTCCTCGGCCCCTCGATGTATGACGCCGCCGGCGCGGTGCTGCTCGGCCAGGAGCCGACCGTCCCCGGATTCATGTGACCGGATCCATGCCATTCCACGAGCCCAAGGAGATCCGATGAGTGATCCGACACCACTCCGCGTCCTGTTCTGCATCGGCATCAACCAGAACTTCTTCGACCTGCCCCGCGACGGCGTCACCGCCGGCGATGTGTGGAGCGCATTCGTCGAGATGATGGACGGCATCAAGGCGCTGCCCGGCGTCGACTTCATCGGCGACATCGACGACGACTCGCACCTGGTCGGCCCCTCCGACTCCTGGCCGTGGACCTGCTACCTGCTGGCCGACGTCGACACCCAGGAGACCGTCAAGGCCGCCTGCAACCTGTTCCGCACCACCGCGGTGGGCGCGAGCGACTTCAAGCTGTGGAAATACGCCAAGGTCGAGGCGCGGATGGGCAGAGCCCTGACCCCTCGCTCGTACGAGCCTGCGGAGGCGAACTGAGATGACCATCGAGATCACCGCATCGAACGTGTACGACCTCGCCCCGGCCGACCTGGTCCAGGGTGACCGGGTTGCCGGGCGGATGTACACCGACCCCGAGATCTTCGAGCAGGAGATGACCCGGATCTTCGAGCACACCTGGATCTGGGTCGCCCACGAGAGTGAGCTACCCAAGCCCGGAAGCTTCAAGTCGACGTACGTCGGCCGGCAACCGGTCATCGTCTCGCGCGACCGCAAGGGCGCGATCCACACCCTCGTCAACCGCTGCCGGCACCGCGGGGCGAGCCTGTGCGAGAAGCGGACCGGCGAGGCCAACGGCTTCACCTGCCCCTACCACGCCTGGTCCTACAGCCTCGACGGCAAGCTGCGCGGCATCCCCTATCCCGAGGGCTACGAGGGTGTCATCGACAAGAGCGAGCTCTCCCTCAAGAGGCTGCGCACCGAGTCCTACGGAGGAATGGTCTTCGCCACCCTCGACGAGGACATCGAGCCGCTCGAGGAGTTCCTCGGTGATGTGAAGCTGTGGATCGACCGCTTCATGAAGCAGGGTGGCGGCTACCCGATCAAGGTGCTCGGCACTCACCAGTTCACCTTCGGCGGCAACTGGAAGATCCAGCTGGAGAACACCACCGACGGCTACCACTTCCCGATCGTGCACCGCTCTTGGATGGCGTCGGTCGACGCCGAGACCGCCGACATGATGTCGTTCATGACCGACCCCGAGGCGACCACCCACGACCTCGGCAACGGCCACAGCGTCGCCCAGATGGTGCCCGAGCACTCCGACCTGGATGCCGACGACGGCACCGAGAAGCTCCAGGACCGGTTCGACGACCTGATCGACGACCTGCGTGCGGCCAACCTGTCCGACTCGGCGATCCGCAAGGTGATCCTGGCGATGCACGGCACCGGGTTCAACCTCAACCTCTTCCCGAACGTCTCCATGTCCGCGGCGTTCTTCCGGGTCCTGCGGCCGATCTCGGTCGACAAGACGGTCATCGAGCACGTCGCGATCGGCCCCGACGGCCCCGACGAGGTCGTCGGCCCGGTGAACCGTGCCCGCCTGCGGGTGCACGAGCACTTCCAGGGACCGTTCGGCTTCGGCACCCCCGATGACGCCGAGGGCTGGGACCGCGTCCAGCGGGGCGCGCAGGGTGCGCCCGAGATGCCGATCCTGGTCAACCGTGGCACGGCCCGGGAGAAGCCGAGCCCCGAGGGCTGGCCGACCTCACATGTCACCGACGAGACCGGGATGCGCGCTGCGTACGCCCAGTGGAAGCAGATGATGAGCGATGACTGAGACCCTCACCGAAACCGCCACCCCGTCCCTGACGGACCCCCGCGTGCTGCGCGGGATCGAGCTGACTTGGCGCGAAGCCGACCTGCTCGACCGCAAGGAGTACGAGGCGTGGAACGCGCTCTATGCCGAGGACGGGCTCTACGTCATTCCGATCGATCCGACGACGACCGACTTCGACAACACGCTCAACATGGTCTACGACGATGCTCGGATGCGCGGGATGCGCGTGACCCGGATGACCGAAGGGCACGCCATCGCCGCTGTCGACTCGGCGACGACCGCCCGCACGGTCTCCCGGTTCGTACCCGTCGAGGTCTCCGACGCCGAGGTCGTGCTGCGTGCCTCGCAGGTGCTGGTGGCGTACAAGCGCGGACGGCACGACCTGTGGGCCGGTGACGTGGAGTATCGGATCCGGCTGGGCGCGACCCCGGCCGAGGATCTGATCGCGCTCAAGGTCGTGCGCCTGGTCGACAGCGAGGCGGCCGTCCCGGCTGCCGGGTTCCTGCTGTGACACCGAGACCCGAGGAACGGCCGGTAGCGGTCGTGACCGGTGCCGGCAACGGCCTCGGTGCGGTGATCGCCGCCCACCTGCACGGGATCGGGCATCGCGTCGCGGTCGTGGACATCGACGGGGCCGCCGCTGCGGCGCTCGCCATCGAGCTGGATGCCAGCGGCGTGACCGCTCGTGCGTACGAGCTCGATGTCACAGACCGGGGCGCGATCGAGAACCTGATGGCCGCATTGCTGGAGACCTGGGACGGCGTGCAGGTCCTGGTGAACAACGCCGCCCGCACGCAGGCGACCCCGCTGCTGGAGATCTCGTCCGAGGAGCTCGCATCGGTGCTGGCGGTCAACATCGGTGGCACGTTCGTCACCTGCCAGGTCTTCGGGCGGCACATGGCTGCGGCCGGCTACGGCCGGATCGTGAACCTTGCCTCCCTCGCGGGGCAGAACGGCGGCACCGCGACCGGCGGGCACTACGCCTCCTCCAAGGGCGCAGTGCTCGCGGCGACGAAGGTGTTCGCACGGGAGCTCGCTAGCGCCGGGGTGACGGTCAACGCGGTCTCGCCGGGGCCGCTCGACCTCCCCGTCGTACGCCGCATCGTCGGCGAGGACAACGTCGACCGGTTCGTGGAGAGCATCCCCGTGGGCAGTCTCGGCAGCCCCGAGTTCATCGCCGAGATCGTCGCGCTGCTGGCCTCGCCGGGCGCGGCCTCGGTGACCGGAGCGTGCTGGGACGCCAACGGTGGCCTCTACGTGCGCTGATCACCACCCAGAGGAGCAGATCGATGACCGACATCAAGGTCCGTGTCACCCAGATCGGGGTCGAGACCCCGAACATCCGTACGCTGCGGCTCGTCCGTGAGGACGGTCGGCCGTTCGAGCCCTACCGAGCCGGAGCGCACGTCGACGTCCTCGGGCCGACCGGCGTGCTGCGGCAGTACTCGCTGTGCAGCCCGCCGTCCGAGAGCGAGTCGCAGCTGATCGCGGTCAAGCTCGAGCCCGACTCCCGCGGCGGCAGCGCGGCGCTGCATCAGGTCGGCGAGGGTGATGTCCTCGCCGTCGGTCAACCGCGCAACCTGGTCTCCGTCGTCGACGGTGCCGACCGTCACCTGCTCGTCGCCGGTGGCATCGGGATCACCCCGATGCTGAGCCTTGCCTACGAGCTGCACGAGCATGGCCAGGAGTTCCAGCTCATCTACTTCGTTCGCACGCGGGAGTATGCCGCTTTCCTGGACCTGCTCGAGGGTGCCGACTTCGCTGACCGCGTCACGATCCACATGGGCGTGCCCCGCGCCGACCAGGGCCCGCTGGTGCGCGACGCACTCGAGACGGCGACCACGAGCAGCCACGTCTACACGTGCGGACCGGCCGGGTTCATGGAGCAGGTGACCGCGGTCGCGGCACCCGTGATCGGTGAGCGCAACGTACACGTCGAGCACTTCGAGGCTGCCGAGATCGACACCTCCGAGGACGGCTCGTTCACCGTCGAGCTCGACACCGGGGAGTCCTTCGAGATCCCCGCCGACCGCTCGATCCTGTCGGTGCTGACCGACAACGGGGTCGACGTCTTCAAATCGTGCGAGGAGGGCATCTGCGGTTCGTGCGTCTCCGGGGTCCTCGACGGTGTTCCCGACCACCGGGACAACTGCCTCTCCGCGGCCGACAAGGACGCCGGCGACCAGATGGCGCTGTGCGTCTCGCGGGCGAAGAGCCCGAAGCTCGTCATCGAGCTCTATTGACGCCGGCGCCGGTAGGGGAAACCCTCAATGGGCTGCGGTCAATGCCAATGGAGCCCCGGCGCCATCGTTCCTAGCGTGGAACCACCCCTTGCGAGGGTCGGAGACGGTCCGCCGACGCACGATGTGGTGCGGTCGGGGAAGGATCTGCCCCTCGCGCCCTAACGACAGGACAGTCATGACCACGACATCCCGCGTCGACACCGACACATCGGATCTGACCTCCACCCGCAGCGGCGTCGCCCGGCTCGCCTTCGCCAGCGGCGTCGGGACCTCCCTCGAGTTCTACGACTTCGCCATCTACGGGACGGCGACCGCGCTCGTCTTCACCGACACCTTCTTCCGGACCAACGACCCCTGGTTCAGCACCTTCATGGGCTTGGCGACGTTCGCCATCGGCTTTCTGATGGCACCGGTCGGTGCGGTGCTCTTCGGTTGGGTCGGTGACCGGTACGGCCGCAAGACCGCACTACTGATGACGTTCGTCGGCATGGGCGTCGCCACGATGCTGATGGGCATGCTCCCGACCTACGCCCAGATCGGAGTCGCCGCGCCGATCATGCTGGTGCTGCTCCGCATGGTGCACGGCCTGTGTCGGGGCGGGGAGACCGGCGGTGCGGCCGTGCTCGCGATCGAGCATGCCCCCGATGACAAGCGGGCCCGGTATGGCGTCTTCGTGGCGCTCGGGTCCCCGATCGGATCCATCCTGGCCAACCTCGCCTTCGCGGCGGTGTTGCTCCTCCCTGCTGCCAGCGTCGAGAGCTGGGGCTGGAGGATCCCCTTCCTCATCGGTGGTGTGGTGCTGTTCCTCGGCATCTGGATCCGCCACGGAGTCTCGGAGAGCCCGGTCTTCCAGCAGATGATGCGTGAGGAGGGCGAGACGCTGAAACAGAAACAGCTCCCGGTCTTCGCCGTTCTCAAGACCAACTGGCGCCGCGTCGTACTCGCCGCCGGCGTCAACATCGGCTTGAACGCGAGCACGTTCGCCCTGGCTACCTTCATGCTGTCCTACGCCACCGCCGCCGCCCCCGAGGGCCTTGGCCTGCCGCGGCAGCCTGTCGTGAATGCCAGCATCGCCGCGCTGGTGATGCACGCGGTCGCAAACGTCTTCTCCGCTTGGGCCGCTGACCGGCTCGGTCGTCGACCGGTGATGATGGCCGGTGCGATCTGCTCGATCGCATCCGCCTTGGTGATCTTCCACCTCGCCGAGACGGGCAGCGTCGCCGGCGTGGCCACCGCGATGCTGATCGGGTTCACGACGACCGGAATCCTGTTCGGGCCTATGTACACCTTCTTCACCGAGCTCTTCCCGCGTGACCAGCGCCAGTCGGGGATGGGTGTCTCCTTCCACGTCGGCGCGGTGCTGGGTGGCGGCATCTCACCGCTGATCGCCAACCGGATCATCGCGAGCACCGGCGAGCCGACGTACGTCGGCTACTACCTGGCCGCCATGTGCGGACTCTCGCTGCTCTGCCTCTGGCTGCTCCCGGAGACCGCGCCTCGAGCATTGGCCCGAGCCAAGCTCCGGACCCGGTTCAGTTGAGTCTGGTCGACAATCGGCCTGACGCACACGTGTTGCGTACGTATACACGCTCAGGCGGCTGGGGCTCGTCGAGCAAGGCGGTTTCCTGAGCCTGTCGAAGGGTCAGAACCGGTGACCAGAGCACCCGATCATCCGTCCGTGACCTTGTCTGGTCACGGACGGATCGGCGGACCGCCCCAAGGTCGATGGCGCCGAGCGCGGTGCCGGATTGCGCCATCATGGGTGCATGCGAGCGGCGGTCCGAACGACGTACGGCGGTCCTGACGTGGTCCGGTTCGAGGAGGTTCCCGACCCGGTCGCGGGGCCGGGCGAGATCGTGGTGCGGGTGCGGGCGACCACCGTGAACCGCACCGACTGCGCCTATCGTTCGGGGCGTCCGTGGATCAACCGGGTCTATTGCGGGCTGCCGCGGCCGCGCGTGCAGATCCTGGGTTCGGAGTTCGCCGGCGTGGTCACCGACGTGGGGGAGGGGGCCTCGTCCTACGCGATCGGCGACCGGGTCTTCGGGTTCGTCGACGGGCGGCCGGGCGCACATGCCGAGCAGGTCGTCGTCGGTGTGGACGGCTTGGTGGCCCGGGTGCCCGAGAGGTGGGATCTGGCCGAGGCCGCACCGGGGATGGAGAAAGCGCACTATGCGCAGGCCTGTGCGCGGGTGAGCGGGGCGCGCGCAGGTGATCGGGTGCTCGTCCACGGCGCCACGGGTGCTATCGGGTCGGCGCTGGTGCAGCTGCTCCACTCCGCAGGGGTGGGGGTGACAGCGGTCGCCGACCGGCTCCCGTCCCAGCACGCCGGACTGCTGGGCGAGCTCGGCGCCGACCGGGTCGTGGACCTGTCGGCAGGTGGGAGTCTGGATGAGCTGGGCGGTGGCTTCGATGCGGTGGTTGCAGCCACGGGTCATCTCTCCTTCGGCGCGGCACGAGGGCTGCTCCGGCCCGGCGGCACCTTCATCTCCTCCGAGCTGGGCCGGGCGGGGCAGCATCTGGCCCTGGCCGCGGCCGCCCCGGTGGCCGGCATGCTGGGCCGGCGCCGCGTACGTTTCCCGTTCCCGCATGCCGACGCGGCCGTGGCCGCACACCTTGCCCGCCTCATGGCCGAGGGTGGCTTCCGACCGGTGATCGATCGCACCTTCGCCTTCGCCGAGCTCCAGGCGGCGTACGCCTATGTGGAGACCGGCCGGAAGGTGGGCAACGTCGTGGTGGTCATGCCGGAATGAAGGAGCAGCGTGGACGCAGGCCGTAGAACGTCGCCACGTCGACGAACAGAGCCCTGCAGCGCACCTGGGCGCCACTAGAGTCTGCGTCGTGACTGATGAGACCGCACGGGCGGTAGGACGTCAGCAGATCGCGGAGCGGATGATCGAGCGTGAGCTCGAGGCTGCCGTCGACGAGGCCGTGCGAAGCGCCTCGATCGCGCAGGACCTTCGTGCCTGGATCATCGACAGGATGAACGATGACGCGGCGCGGATGATCACCGCGACGGCCCCGGAGATCGACGCCTACGTCCCCGTTCACTTCGATTTCGTGACGACGTATGGAGAGGATCCGCTGGCAGGGAAGCGTGAGCCTGGGCTGGATCTGCCCGTGGACCTCAGAATCGAAGCAGCGGCCGATATCAGGAAGCTCAACCAGCGATACTCGGCCTGGGTGCGCCGACTTCTCCTGCGGGTCGAGGACGAGATCTACGAGCTGATCGGTGAGTGGTACGACGATGACGGCGACAGGCTGGAGCTCTCGTCGGCCTCCGCTCACGACGTGATCTCGATGACGGAACCCGAGGGCGTCGCCCGGTTGGGCTCCGTCCGTGCATTCCGTGAGTTCTGCGATGACCACCCGTACGCCACGATCGGCCTGGCCGGACCGCGAGGATGCGGGAAGTCCACGATCCTTGAGAACCGTCCGGACCCGTCGCTCCCGCCGAGGTCCGATCGGGTCCGGGTGAACGTCAGCGCGCCCGTCAAGTACGAGACCCAGGCGTTCCTCCTCCACCTGTTCGCGGAGGTCTGCCGGGCGGTGGTCGGCTACAGGTACCCAGCGTTCAGTAACGACTTCCCCCGGATCCGGATCGCGTTCCCGTTCGGACGTGTCGTGCCGTACGCCGTCCTGGGAGTCTTCGCGTACGCCGTCGCGTACGCGCTCGCCCGGGGGTGGAAAACCGGACCCGGTGCACCGATCCGGGAGATGTCCGGTGACCTCGCGGCATGGTGGCACTGGATGTGGCAGCCCAAGGGCGACCCTCTGCTCGAGGCACCGGGTCTGGACCCGGTGTCGTTGCTGGTCGTCGTGGCGGCGTTCTGTCTTGCCGTCGCCGTGAGGCGGTCGCTGCGCTGGGTTCTGGTCACGCGTCGGGATGTGCCCGTGCTGGTCAAGACCGCCCGTCGGCACATTGAGACGATTCGTACGATCCAGACGGCAACAGCCGGGATGAACGGCGAGGTCGGCGTCGCCGGCGTCAAGCTCGTCGCCAACCGGTCGGTCGAACGGGCGACCAGGGAATGGACGCCGCCTGAGCTGGTGGGTGAGCTGAGGAGATTCCTCTGGGAAGTCCACGAGGAAGATCTACGCATGAGCGGGAGCGTCGTCCACTCCGAACCGAGCCTGAGGATGATCGCATCGGGTGTGTTGTGGAGACTCGCCGACCTGATCGGCGGGATCGAGGACGAGCCCTCGACAGCCGGCCAGACCTACCGGGTCCCGCCACTCGATCCGGGTGTGGTGATCACGATCGACGAGCTCGACAAGATCGAGACGGTCGTGGATGCGCAGCAGTTCGTCAACGAGATCAAGAGCATCTTCGGCGCCCCGGGCACGCAGGTGATCGTGTCGGTGTCCGAGGACGCCCTGAACAGCTTCGAGCTGCGAGGGTTGCCGATGCGCGATGCCTTCGACAGTGCGTTCAAGCATGTCTTCCGGATCGACTACCTCTCGATCTCCGACACCCGCAGGATCCTCGAACGCATGGACATGGTGTGGCTCAGCAAGCCGTTCGTGTGGCTCGTCTATCTGCTGTCCGGAGGCCTGCCGCGCGACGTCGCCAGGGTCGGCGCCCACCTCAACGCCGTGGCACGGGAGAACCCCGGGGCGCGTCTCCACACCGTTGCTCAGCGGCTGGTAGCCCAAGACCTGGCACAGCGCCTCACCGCCTTCGAGCGCACCTGCGGCGGAAAGCTGCAAGCGTACGACGCCACCGCCGCACCCGCCGAGGCCATGCCCGAGCCGGCGATCCTGCACGTCATCCGAGAGATCCGGCGAGTGGCACGAGACGGGAGGCTCCTGTCGGCGACGGAGCTGGTCGACCGTGCGGCGGCGATACGCGGGATCGAGGGTGGCGGCACCTTCGCGAGCCAGGTCGCGAGCTACCTGTGCTACTGCGAGAGCGTTCTGGAGATCCTCGATGTCGAGGCGCTGGAGAAGGAGACGGAGGAGTACGAGAAGCTGTTGCCCACCCTTGCGCGGGCCCGGCAGTCGATGGCGGTTCATCCCGATCTGGCGATGGAGCTGATCGACGAGTTCCGTGCGGCGTGGGGGCTCGAGGCCCTGGACACCCGGTGAGTGTCGTATCGCGATCGCGATAACCCCGGACGGCCGACCGCCACGGCGCTATCGTCAGATGCGTGGCAGAGGACATGGGGCGCAAGGACATCGAGGCGGGGTTGGAGACCCGTCATGAGCTGGGGGACGCGTTCGACGCCGAGCTCGTGGCCGGCTTCGCCGACCGCATCGAGAAGACCGTCCAGGACCGGGTCGGCGCCACCGCCGCGGCCCGTACGCTCGCCGAGCGCAACGAGTCACGCACCTCGGTCTTCCAGTTCGTCCTCGGCGCCGGATCGGCCGTCGCCGGGATCCCGATCAGCATCACGCTGGGGGTCACCGACAACCTCGGTGCGCTGGTGGTCTCCTGGGTGGGGCTCGTCGGCGTCAACGTCGCCCACGCGCTGCGTACACGCAAGCGCTGAGGCGAGGGTCTGTTCGTCGAGGTATGCAGGAAACATGGCACTTCCCGTGCGGAACTCCGCTAGGGAAGTGCCAGTCCGTCTGCATACCTTGACGAACAGACAGCCCGACCGAGCGGCCCTCAGGGCGCCGTGGTGGGAGCCGGGGCGCGCTGAGGTCGCTGCTGCTGCCACTCACGTGCGCTGGTCACGTAGATGGCGGAGTTGAGGACCACGCCGAGCAGGAAGCCGAACTGCCCTGTGACGAGGGCGAAGGCGGTCCAGGGGATCTGGGTGATGAGCAGGAAGTGCTGCGCCCACCAGACCTTCCTGCCGACGAGCGCCGTTCCGGCGACTCCGAGAAGGGTCAAGGCATAGGACCAGAGATCGGTCACGAGGGTGCGAAGGCTTTCTCAAACGTGCATGCGGTGGCCCGGGTTCGCTGGTCCCGAGTTGCGGCGAAGATTCGCTTGGTAGAAATCTTGACGGCTGCGGCTGGGTATCGTCAAAGTGACGCGAATGTGCGCCGTGTCACGCCGAAGCGCGCCCCGCGGACACGTATCCCCACGGCTTGGAGGGGGCCGGGCCGGGAAGGTAGCCCTGCTGGAGGAGCTCGACCTGAAATCCCTGTTCGGCCAGGAGTTCCGGGATGTCGCGGGTGAGGTGGCAGCCGCCGAAGAGGCGCTGCTGGAGGCCGTCGAGGCGGTGCTGCCAGCGGGCGACGGAGGGGTCGGGGGAGAGGCCGTGCTCGGCGAACCCGACCGCACCGCCTGGGCGCAGGACGCGGCGCAGCTCGGCCAACGCGCCGGTGACGTCGGGGATCGTGCACAGCGAGAAGGTGACCAGGGCGCTGTCGACCGAGGCGTCGGCGAGGGGGAGCCGGGCGCCGTCGAGGCCGACGCGGCTCACCGGGACCGAGGAGCGCGACCGGCGCGAGGCGGAGAGCTCCCAGGCGACGTCGGAGGGTTCGACGGCGACGATCTCGGTGACGTCGGCCGGGTACAGGCCGATGTTGCTCCCGCTGCCGAAGCCGATCTCGACGACCCGGCCGCGTAGGCCGTCACAGGCATTCGCGCGGAGCGGCTCGAGCTCAGCGATCCCGCAGGTGCGGTCCACGATGCGAGGCACCACGCGTGCTTCCCACCAGCCCATGGCGGATCAGTCCTCCATCTCGCCGGTCCACTGGACCCCGAGGAGCAGCGTGTCCTCGGTCTCGGTGATCGTCTGGAACCCCAGGCGCCGGTAGAACCCGATCGCGCGGGTGTTGGCCGTGCTCACGCCGAGGTGGGCGCCGCGTACGCCCGCGACGTGGAACGCCCCGAGCATCATGCCGATCAGCTCCTTGCCGACGCCTTGACCCTGCGCGCGGGGGAGGAGGTTGATGTGCAGGTGGGCGGGGAAGTCGCTCAACAGCTCGCCCGGCGTGCGCACCGGCCGATGGATCAAGGAACGCAGGCGTGCGTTCCAGTCGTTGCGGTCGTGGTCGGGACCCGGGTCGGGGTTGACCACGCGCAACGCCGGCCACCAGTCCTCCTCACACTCCTTCTCGAAGGAGCGGGTGAACGGGGTGCCGACGACGTAGCCGATCACACCCTCGTCGTCGACCGCGACGAAACCGAGGCCGAGCCGCAGCACGACGTAGGGAGCGGCGTAGACGTCGCCGGGCAGCCGGGGGTCGTCGTAGAACTCGGTGGCGTCCTCGCCCGATGCCCCGGTCAGCAGGCAGATCGAGTAGATGTCGTCGAGGTCGTCGGCGGTGGCCCGCCGGATCTCAGGAGTGCCCATGACCCAACCTCACCATGACCCGCCTCCGCCGTCTCCTCCGCCTCCACCGCCACCGAAGTCGCCGCCGCCTCCGCCACCTCCGCCGGAGGACGAGAACCCGCCCCCGGAGGACGTACCGCCGCTGGTCGAGACCGAGTAGGAGCGGATCGCGGAGTCGACCGACCGCTCGAAGTCGCCGGTGATCTCGGCGACGAGGCCGGCGGTGCCGGTCGCCGTCACGGCGCGGTAGCGGGAGTGCTGGTCGTGAGGCAGATAGCTGGGGGCAGCAGGTGGCGAGCCGGCGACCCGGAGGCGGCGCGCCCACTCGTCCGCACAGCCGAGCGCCACCGCCCAGGGCAGGTAGGAGTCGTACGTCGCTTGATCGCCGGCGAAGTCGCCCTTGCGCGAGCTGAGCGTCGATCGGAACCCGGCGGCCTCGGTCGCCAGGTCACGCCCGGCGGGGGTGCGCACCAGGTCGGACCCGGCCGCCAGGAGCGGACCGACGAGCACCGCGAACACCCCGGGGACGAGCGCCCACAGGGTGGTGCCGCCGGGACGTACGATCGCGAGGACCACGGCGGCGAGTGCGCAGAGGCCGAAGGCGACGATCCACCCGACCCGGTTCGTACGCTGCTCCAGGAGTCCCTCGTCGATGGCCCATGCCCGGACCTTCTTCGCATAGGTCACCCGGGTGCGGTGGAGCCGCCGCGCGGACCTCTTGGCCGCGGAAGAGCTCTTCTTCGCCCCGATCGCGACGCCACCGAGATCGCGGGCGATCGCGCTCACGTCGTCGAGCTCGTCCCAGGGAGTCCTGGGGCCGTCGAGCGAGACCCGCCAGCCGTTCTGCGTCGACCGGATGCCGAGGGCGCCACGAGAGGCCGCATAGAGGATCGTCGCCGCGAGCTGCCTCGACCGGACCGCCTTCGAGACGACGTACGCCGCCTGCGCCGGCCCGACCCCGGCCGGCGGTGTCGCCCGGGGCTCGGCGCGTGGCAGCGGGTCCCAGGTCCGCGCCAGGGCGTACCCGGCCGGGATCATGCCGGCGATCACCAGTCCGATGAGCACGCCCAGGTGTCCGGTGTCGGTGCCCATGACCGGGTCCCACGACTGGGACCACGGCAGCTCGGCCCACTCGGACGAGGGCGCGGCGACGTCCATCGCGGTGTGGAGGGTCACCGGCGTGCCCGGAGCCAGGTCGCGGGCGGTGACGCGGACGGTGGTGGTGCCCTCGCCCTCGGCGCTCGCGCATCCGGAGGAGGCTCCGCGGCCGACGGCGCAGCGTACGTCCTCGGCCGCCGCCGGCAGGGTGACCGTCAGATCGGCCCGCTCGATGGGCTGGCGCCAGCCGGAGGGGACCAGGTTCCAGTAGAACCGCGAACCGTCGCCGTCGGGCAGGAGCACCGAGCTCATCGTGTAGGTGATCACGTAGACGTGCTCACCGACGGGGACCTCCTTCGACTCGCTGCCGATCCGGACGTTGGTGAACCGGTCTGCCCATCCCTCCTTCGTGGTCGTGGTGTCGCCGTAGGGGTCGCCGTAGTAGTCCAACGCCCGGCGCCGGCCCTCGGCCTCGCCGTGCTCCTCGACGAGGCGGGGGAGGATCTCCTCGTCGAAGTAGCCCTCGGAGAAGGAGCTCCGGGCCAGCTCGAACCGCTCCGCGTCGGTGAGGTCCGGGTCGACGGTGACGTCCTCGAGGATCGGCACCCGACGCAGCTTCGGCGCGTTGGGGTCGGCGGAGTCGAAGAATCGGAAGATCCCGTGGCTACCCTCGGCCGGGAAGTCGACGGTGATCGTCTCGGTGACCTCCATCGAGCCGTCCTCACCGACATCGAACTCCGCGCGGTAGTCGGTGATCGTGGTCGGCTCGGCGACGGTCTCCTCGGTGCGGGCCCAGATCTGGGCCGCCGCGAGCGGCCACAGCACCAGCAATGCGAGCACGAGCGTTCCGGCGCCGTACCACCAGGCATAGCGTCTCACCTGCGAGGATCCTCCTGGTTCCGTCCAGTCGAACAGATTCGCCGACCTCAGCGTGGCGAATGGATGCTCACGTGCCTTCGTGCACGTGGCCGGTAGCCTTGCAGACATGAGCGAGCGTCAGCGAGCGACAATCAACCTCATGCCGCCGCTTCCGTACAATTTGCGGGTTCAGACGGAGGCGGCGGTATGAGCGTACGACGGGTGATGGGGACCGAGGTCGAATACGGAATCTCCGTGGCCGGACAGCCTCAGGCCAACCCGATGGTGGCCTCGAGCCAGGTCGTCAATGCGTACGCATCCTCGACCCTGAAGGCGAGAAGGGCGCGCTGGGACTTCGAGGAGGAGTCGCCGCTGCGCGACGCGCGCGGCTTCGACATGTCGCGCCAGGTGGCCGACCCGAGCCAGCTGACCGACGAGGACCTGGGCCTGGCCAACGTCATCCTCACCAACGGCGCCAGGCTCTACGTCGACCACGCTCACCCGGAGTTCTCCTGCCCGGAGGTCACCAACCCGCTCGACGCGGTGCGCTGGGACAAGGCCGGTGAGCAGGTGATGCTCGATGCCTCCCGGGCGGCCGCGCGGCTGCCGGGCAACCCGCAGATCCACCTCTACAAGAACAACACCGACAACAAGGGCGTCTCCTACGGCGCGCACGAGAACTACCTCATGCGCCGGAGCACCGCCTTCGCCGACATCGTCAAGCACCTGACCCCGTTCTTCGTCTCCCGGCAGGTCTTCGCCGGCGCCGGGCGCGTCGGGATCGGCCAGGAGCGCCCCAAGCACGGCTTCCAGATCTCCCAGCGCGCCGACTTCTTCGAGGTCGAGGTCGGTCTGGAGACCACGCTCAAGCGGCCGATCATCAACACCCGTGACGAGCCGCACGCGGACCCGGAGAAATACCGCCGTCTCCACGTGATCCTCGGTGACGCCAACCTTGCCGAGGTCTCGACCTACCTCAAGGTCGGGAGTACGTCGCTGGTGCTCGCCATGATCGAGGACGGCTACATCACCCGCGACCTCAGCGTCGACGGCCCGGTCTCGGCCCTGCGGGCGGTCTCCCACGACCCGACCCTGAAGACCCTGATCACGCTCAAGGACGGTCGCAAGCTGACCGGCGTCCAACTGCAGATGGAATACCTGGACCTGGCCAAGAAGTTCGTCGAGGAGCGCTACGGATCCGACGCGGACTACCAGACCAAGGACGTGCTGGAGCGCTGGGAGTCGGTGCTCGACCGCCTCGAGCGCGACCCGATGGAGTGCGCGTCCGAGCTCGACTGGGTGGCGAAATACAAGCTCCTGCTCGGCTACCGCGACCGCGACGGCCTGGAGTGGGACGACCCCAAGCTCCACCTGATCGACCTGCAGTACGCCGACATCCGCCCGGAGAAGGGCCTCTACCAGCGCCTGGTCCGTTCCGGCCGGATCGAGCGCCTGCTCACCGACGACCTGGTGGAGAAGGCGATGCACGAGCCGCCGACCGACACCCGGGCCTACTTCCGCGGCCGCTGCCTGGAGAAATACTCCGAGAGCGTCGCCGCGGCCAGCTGGGACTCGGTCATCTTCGACCTGCCCGGTCGCGAGTCGCTGCAGCGGGTGCCGACCATCGACCCGTTGCGCGGCACCAAGAAGCACGTCGGTGGCCTGCTCGACTCCTCCGAGACCGCCGTCGATCTGTTCAACCGGCTGACCGGCTCCTGAACCATCGGACGCGACTCGTGCCACATCGCGGCCCAACGTACGACTTCTGCTTCCTCCCGTAGCGAAATCGGGCATTGTTTCCTCAGGTTTGTCGGTGCGAGTGGATAGGTTGATGACATGGCACAGGAGCAGAAGCAGCCGAAGAAGTCCTCCGAGACGGAGGAGTCCGTCGAGACCGCGCCCGAGACCGATGTGAACGAGCGCAAGGAAGCGCTTGACTCCGACGTCGACGACATCCTGGACGAGATCGACGACGTCCTGGAGACCAACGCCGAGGACTTCGTGAAGTCCTTCATCCAGAAGGGCGGGCAGTAGTAGATGTCGGAGTCCCGTATCCCGGCCGCCTACATGACGCCGGGCACCTCGTCCTTTGCCGATTTCCTGACGGCCCAGTCCCCGGAGCTGCTCCCGCGACGCGACGCCGTCGCGGGCAATCTGAGCGACATCGCCCCGCACGGCACCACGATCGTCGCGGCCACCTTCCCCGGTGGCGTGATCATCGCCGGTGACCGGCGGGCGACCCAGGGCAACCTGATCGCCGAGCGTGACATGCGCAAGGTCTTCCCCTCCGACGAATACTCCGCGGTCGGCATCGCCGGCTCCGCGGGGCTCGCGGTCGAGCTGGTCAAGCTCTTCCAGACCGAGCTCGAGCACTACGAGAAGATCGAGGGCACCACGCTCTCGATCGAGGGCAAGGCCAGCCGGCTCTCCGCGCTCGTCCGGGGCAACCTGCCGATGGCCATGCAGGGCCTGGTGGTCGTGCCCCTCTTCGTCGGCTTCGACCCAGAGGCCGGGGAAGGGAAGATCTATGGCTACGACCCGACCGGCGGCCGCTACGAGCAGACCGGATACACCGGGGTCGGCTCCGGGTCGCTGTTCGCCAAGGGCTCGCTGAAGAAGCTCTACCGACCCGACCTCGACGAGGCCAGCCTGGTCGCGGTCCTGATCCAGGCCCTCTACGACGCGGCCGACGACGACTCGGCCACCGGCGGCCCGGATCTGTCCCGCAGGCTGTTCCCGCTGGTCCACGTGATCACCGCCGACGGCGGCCGCACGCTGCCCGACGCCGAGGTCGCGACGGTGGCCGAGAACGTCATCGCCGGGAGGCTCCAGCGGCCCGACGGCCCCATCGCCGAGCTGGAGGCCTGAGCATGAGCACTCCCTTCTATGTGAGCCCTGAGCAGCTGATGCGTGACCGCGCGGACTTCGCGCGCAAGGGCATCTCCCGGGGTCGCGCCCTGGTCTCGCTGCAATACGCGGACGGCATCGTGTTCGCCTCCGAGAACCCTTCGGCGGCGCTGCACAAGGTCAGCGAGATCTACGACCGGATCGCCTTCGCGGCGGTCGGTCGCTACAACGAGTTCGAGAACCTCCGCATCGCCGGGGTGCGGCTGGCCGACATGCGCGGCTATGCCTACGACCGGCGCGACGTCACCGGGCGCGGACTCGCCAACGCCTACGCCCAGACCCTCGGCACGATCTTCTCCTCCGGGGGCGAGAAGCCCTACGAGGTCGAGCTGTTCGTCGGCGAGATCGGTGACTCCGCCGAGGACGACCAGCTCTACCGGCTGACCTACGACGGGCAGGTCGTCGACGAGCACGGTTTCGCGGCCATCGGCGGCGCGGCCGAGTCGGTCGGGGGCTACCTCAAGGAGCGTTACACGAAGGGTGCCTCGCTCGAGGACGCCATCCGGCTAGCTGTCGCGGCGCTGGGACACACCGACACCGATGACCGCGAGATCGCCGCGAAGGACCTCGAGGTCGCGGTCCTCGACCGCAACCGCACCCAGCCGCGCAAGTTCCGCAGGATCCGGCCGGCGACGCTCGTGGAGATCCTCGGATCGGCCACGGCAGCCGCGCCGGCCTCGATCGAGGCGCCTGCTGAGACGCCCGCTGAGAAGCCTGCCGACAAGCCCGCCGACAAGCCCGCCGACGAGGCCCCTCTGGCCCCGCCTGCGGACGACGACGGTGAGCCGCCGATCGCCCCGCCGCTCGACTGAGCCCAGAAACCGGGGAGTCTCGGGCGCACGTGGTGCGCCCGAGACTCCCCGGTTTCGCGCACTGCGCGATCTAGGTGAGACCGGCGATGGCGACCAGGATCAGCACCACCCCGGCGACCGCGGGCCCGGCGAGGCGCTCACCGAGGATCGCCGCGGCGGCGATCGCGGCGGCGACCGGCTCCATCAGGCTGGCCACCGTGGCCGCGCTGCTGCGCGTCGTGCGTAGCCCGGCATAGAGCAATCCGTAGGCCAGCGCCATCGTCGCCACGCCCAGATAGACCAGCAACGCCCACACCGCCGGCGAGGACGAGACGAACGGCCCACCGCCGAGCAGCGCCAACGGACTGAGGACGAAGGCACCGACGCCGGTGGCCCCGGCGGTCACCAGCAGCGGGCTGCGCCGCTGAGCGAGCGGGCGCCCGACCGCGGTGGTGAGTGCGTACGCGGATCCGGACGCGATCGCGAGCAGCACACCGGCCACCGGGCGGTCGCCGCCGGCCCCGCTGCCGGCGTACACGGAGGCGAGGACCAGCCCGGTCAGCGCCGTCGCGAGCACGATGAGCTGCCGGCGGGTCGGCCGCTGTCGTGCCGCGACGGCCTCGCCCGCCAGCAGGATCGCCGGCGCGATCCCGAGGCTGACGACAGTGGACACGGTCACGCCGACGGCGACCACCGAGGCGAAGTAGAGCGCCTGGTAGAGGCCGGTCGCGACACCGACGACCACCGTGCGCAGGTCCAGGTGCAGGTCGCGCAGGCGACCGATGGCGGCGAGGACGGCGAGCAGCACGACCGCAGCGATCAGCATGCGGTAGGCGCTCACCGTCAGCACCGACATCGGCGTGATCGCACGGACGATCTGGAGGACGAGGCCGCCGGTGCCCCACAGGACCCCGGCGAGGCAGATCTGAACGAGCCCGAGACGGGCGGAGAACGAGGACATCGAAGAGTGCTCCAGGTTGGACAAGACGGAAGGTGGCAGCGTCTGGAGCACGCCAAGGAGTGCCGATCCGCGCTGTCAGCGTCAGATCGGCGAGGCCGCTCCGGTCAGGCGACCGGCGGCGGAAGCAGGCCGAGGTGCTTCGAGGTCATGACCCGAAGTGTGCCACGGCTCCGAAGCCGTGACAGCCCGATTTCAGGGGAGCGCCGTCCGGCTCAGCCGATCCGGTCCGTGAGTGAGACGACGATGCCCTCGGGCCCGCGGACGTACGCCATCCGCACGACGTTCTCGTACACCCCGACACCACCGACGAGCCCGTAGCCGTCGGCCGCCAGCCGCTCCAGCTCCGCGTCGAGGTCGTCGACCTCGAAGCACACGTTGCGCAGACCCAGGACGTTGGCCATCGCCTCGGGGGAGCCGGGCACATGGTCGGGGCGGACGAACCGGGCGAGCTCGAGGGCGGTGCCGCCGCCGGGCGGGCGCAGCATCACGACCTCACAGCGGGCTCCGGGAAGGCCGCAGACGGTGTCGAGGAACTCGCCCTCGACGAACGTACGTCCCTCGATCTCCAGGCCCAGGCCGACGAAGAACTCCGTGGCCCTCTCGATGTCGGCGACGGTGACGCCGATGTGGTCGAACCTCAGCTGCTGTGTCATGACTGCCATCCTCGTACGCTGCTCGTCGGGTGGTGGGTGTCTTCGACGAGGGAACGAGGCCGGCGAGCCGTTCTCTACATGCCTGGGCGACTGGAGCTCGCCGGTCAGTGGCCGGTGAGCTGACCGCTCAGCCGCTCGTGCCGGTCGGCGCTCGCCTGGTTCAGGCCGACGATGCGTACGGACTTGTTCTTGGTTGCGTACTTGTGGGTGATCGCATCGAGTGCCGCCACCGTCGAGGCGTCCCAGATGTGGGAGTCGGAGAGATCGATGACGATCTCGTCGGGGTCCTCGGCGTACTCGAACTGCGTGTAGAGGTCGTTGCTGGAGGCGAAGAAGAGCTCGCCGGTGACCCGGTAGACCGCGGTCACCCGACCGGAGGCGTCTTCGACGAGCTCACGGTGGGTGTCGGTGAGGTGAGCGACCCGCCGTGCGAACAGCGTCATCGCGACGAGGACTCCGACGATGACGCCGATCGCGAGGTTGTGGGTCGCGACGGTGACCGCGACGGTCGTGAGCATGACCGTCGTCTCCGAGAGAGGCATCCGCCGCAGCGTGGCGGGCCGGACCGAATGCCAGTCGAACGCACTCACCGAGACCATGATCATCACCGCGACCA
Organism: Nocardioides sp. CCNWLW239; assembly: GCF_037137035.1. Lineage (NCBI taxonomy): Bacteria > Bacillati > Actinomycetota > Actinomycetes > Propionibacteriales > Nocardioidaceae > Nocardioides > Nocardioides sp. CCNWLW239. The sequence continues at coordinate 653,956 of NZ_JBBBNW010000003.1, forward strand.
GGGCCGCCATCGGGATCAGCCCCACGACATCGCCGAAACCGACGACCAGGACGAGCAGGAAGACGCCGGCGAGAAAGGTGGACAGCCGGGTGCGGGCGCCGGAGACCTTCACGTTGATCATCGTCTGACCGACCACTGCGCATCCACCCATACCGCCGAAGAAGCCGGTGATCAGGTTCGCCAGACCCTGGGCGCGGGCCTCGCGCGTCTTGTCGGAGTGGGTGTCGGTGATGTCGTCGACGAGCTTTGCCGTCAGGAGCGACTCCAGCAGGCCGACCAGCGCCATGCCCAGGGCGTAGGGGCCGATGACCCGCAGCGTGTCGAGGCTGAGCGGTACGTCGGGGACGAACCAGCTCGGCAGGCTGTCGGGCAGCTTGCCCTGGTCGGCGACGTTCGGTACGTCGATCGCACCGATGACGGTGAAGGCGGTGAGCGCGACGACCGCCACGAGCGGGGCCGGGACGACCTTGCTGAGACGCGGGAAGCCGACGATGACGGCGATGCCGACCGCGATCATCGGGTAGACCGCCCAGGGCACGTCGACCATGTGGACGAACTGTGCCTCGAGGACCAGGATCGCGAGCGCGTTGACGAAGCCGACCATCACCGAGCGGGGGAGGAAGCGCATCAACCGGGCCACCCCGGCTGCCGCCAGCACGATCTGGATCAGCCCACCGAGGAGCACGGTCGCGATCAGGTAGTCGTAGCCGTGGTCCCGCATCACCGGGGCGATCACCAGCGCCACGGCGCCGGTGGCGGCCGAGATCATCGCCGGCCGTCCGCCCAGGAACGAGATCGAGACGGCCATCGTGAACGACGCGAACAGCCCGACCCGCGGGTCGACCCCGGCGATGATCGAGAACGAGATCGCCTCCGGGATCAGCGCGAGGGCGACGACGAGACCGGCCAGCACCTCCGTACGCAGCAGCCGGGGCGATCGCAGCGCGGCGAGGACGCCCAGCTGGTTGCTGGTGGAGGGCGAAGGCAGCGGTGAGGGCACGACCCGCAATTCTAGGACTGGCCGGTCTCATCACCGGCTTCGCGAGCGATGTGAGGTTCGACCCTTCCTGCGTCGCCTCGCGGTCGGCGTGCCGGTGGACGGCGCGCCTCGCCGTGTCGTAGCTCTGAACGCCTCCGGAGTGACCGCCGACGGTCTAGGGTTTCAGGTATGGACAGGCGCATCTTCGGCATCGAGAACGAGTACGGCGTGACCTGCACGTTCCGCGGCCAGCGGCGGCTGAGCCCGGACGAGGTGGCCCGCTACCTCTTCCGCAAGGTGGTGAGCTGGGGGCGCAGCTCGAACGTGTTCCTCCGCAACGGCGCGAGGCTCTACCTCGACGTCGGCTCCCACCCCGAGTACGCCACGCCCGAGTGTGACGACGTCATCTCGACCGTCACGCACGACAAGGCGGGGGAGCGGATCCTGGAGGGGCTGCTGCTCGACGCCGAGCAGCGGCTCCACGACGAGGGCATCGCGGGCGACATCTACCTGTTCAAGAACAACACCGACTCGGCCGGCAACTCCTACGGCTGCCACGAGAACTACATGGTCAGCCGCGCGGGGGAGTTCAGCAAGCTCGCCGACGTGCTCATCCCGTTCCTGGTGACCCGTCAGCTGATCGTCGGGGCGGGGAAGGTCACCCACACGCCACGAGGCGCCGGGTTCGCGGTGAGCCAGCGCGCCGAGCACATCTGGGAGGGCGTCTCGTCCGCGACGACGAGGTCCCGGCCGATCATCAACACCCGCGACGAGCCGCACGCGGACGCCGAGAAATACCGGCGCCTCCACGTCATCGTCGGTGACTCGAACATGTCCGAGACCACCACCATGCTCAAGATCGCGAGCTGCCACCTGGTGCTGCGGATGATCGAGGAGGGCGTCGTCATGCGCGACATGACGATGGAGAACCCGATCCGCGCCATCCGCGAGATCGCCCACGACCTCACCGGCCGGCGCAAGGTCCGGCTGGCCAACGGCCGCGAGGCGAGCGCTCTCGACATCCAGAACGAATACCTGACCAAGGCACGCGAGTTCGTCGACCGCCGCGAGATCACCGACCCGACCATGCTCGCCGCGCTCGATCTGTGGGAGCGCGGGCTGAAGGCGATCGAGTCCGACGACCTCTCCCTGGTCGACCGCGAGATCGACTGGGTGATCAAGTGGAAGCTGATCGAGCGCTACCGCGCCAAGCACGGCCTCCCGCTGGGTCACGCCAGGGTCGCGCAGCTCGATCTCGCCTACCACGACATCCACCGCAACCGGGGCCTCTACTACCTGCTGGAGAAGAAGGGCGCGGTCAAGCGGGCCACCACCGACCTGAAGATCTTCGAGGCCAAGTCGGTGCCGCCGCAGACCACCCGTGCCCGGCTCCGGGGCGAGTTCATCAAGAAGGCCCAGGAGCGCCGCCGTGACTTCACCGTCGACTGGGTCCACCTCAAGCTCAACGACCAGGCTCAGCGCACCGTGCTCTGCAAGGACCCGTTGAAGGCCTACGACGAGCGCGTCCAGCGGCTGATCGACGGCATGTGACGGCCGTCCACGGGGTGGCTTGCCCACGCGGCAACCACCAGCCGGATATGGTGTGCTCCGCTGTCGTCTCACTCTTTACGTCACGAAGGTTTGCACTGTGCCCACTCCTCCTCGGCCTCGTCTGCGCCACGCGCTGAGCGCGCTGGCCGTCACCCTGCTCATCCCGGCTCTGGTCGCCTGCGGCGGAGAGGAGAAGACGGGGTACGGCGAAGAGACCGTCTCCGGCTTCGACGGTGTCACGGTCTCGGCCGCGGTCGACAAGGAACCCACCCTGAAGTGGGAGTCCGCGATCGCCTACCCCAAGAAGCCCAAGGTCAAGACGCTGACCGAGGGCAAGGGTGAGGAGATCCCCGAGGACCGTGGCGTCTTCGCCAAGATCTACATCGGCAACGCGACCACCCTGGACAAGGAGTGGGCCTACAAGAGCCCGGCCCCGGAGGGCGAGGAGCTCCCGGCGGAGAAGCCGTGGAGCACGATCCTCGAGGGCGCCAAGGTCGGCGACCGGATCGAGGCGATCGTGGGCTCGGCCGACCTGCTCGGCGAGGGCGGCAACCCGCAGATGGGCATCGGCAACCACGACACGCTGCTCGTCGTCCTCGACGTGGTCAAGCCGGCCGCCGACAAGACCCCGCACGACGTCGACGCCACCGAGCTCCCCAAGGTCGTCGAGAAGGGCGGCAAGCCGACCGGGTTCGACTTCACCGGGATCGCCAAGCCGAAGGCCGACGGTGAGCTCAAGCGGGTCGTCGTCACCGAGGGTGACGGCGAGGAGATCACCACCGACCAGACGGTCACGGCCAACTACCTCGGGATGACCTACGGCGCCAAGAAGCCGTTCGACGAGAGCTTCAGCAAGGAGCCTGTGCCGTTCGCTCTCAACCAGGTGGTCGCGGGCTGGACCAACGGGCTCGAGGGCGTCAAGGTCGGCAGTCGTGTTCTCCTGCAGATCCCGCCGGAGCTGGGCTACGGTGCTGAGGAGAAGCCGGGCCAGGGCGGCACGCCGGGGATCCCGGCCAACAGCACGCTCTACTTCGTCATCGACGTCGTCAAGGCCGAAGACACCCCGGCGCAGCAGTAGTTGAGTCTCTAGGGGGAGAACCACACCGTGGCGGCGGGTAAGACCGAGCGGTTGATGAACCTGCTCATCATGCTGCTGGTGCAGCGTGACAACGTGTCGAAGGAGCGGATCCGCGAGGTCCTCTACCCGTCGTCGCACGGTGAGGCGTTCGAGAAGATGTTCGAGCGCGACAAGGAGGAGCTGCGCAGCCTCGGTGTGCCGATCGAGACCGGGGTGATCGACTCCTTCTTCGAGGACGAGATCGGCTACCGGGTGAGCCCGGAGCAGTTCGCGCTGCCGCCGATCACCCTCGAGGCCGACGAGCTCGCCGTGGTCGCGCTCGCCACCAAGGTCTGGGAGAACGCCTCGATGGCGGAGGCGACCACGGAGGCCGTACGCAAGCTCAACGCTGCCGGGCTCGAGACCGACGTGTCGGCGCTGGAGATCGTGCAGCCGCGGCTGGCCGCGGAGGAGGGCTCCTTCGACGTCTTCGTGGCCGCGACCCAGGACCGACAGGTCGTCGAGTTCGACTACCGCGGCTCACGCGCGGCCGAGCCGTCCCACCGGCGGCTCCAGCCGTGGGGCGTGGTGCGCTACTCCGGCCGTTGGTACGCAGTCGGTCATGACGTCGACCGCGACGACACCCGCATCTTCCGGCTCTCCCGCGTCGTGGGCGAGGCCCGCGCGGTCGGCGAGTTCGATGCCTTCGAGGTGCCGGCCGAGGTGGACGTACGCGATATCGCACGGACCCTGGCGCCCGCCCCGCCCACGGGGAAGGCTGTCCTGCTGCTGCGCCAGGGCAGCGGCTACACGCTGCGCCGCGCGGCTGACTCCACCGAGCCCGGGGTGACCGGTCCCGACGGCAGCGACGACTGGGACCGGGTGGTGCTGACCCGGGTGCCGGCCGACCTGGTCGGCGCGGTCCTGGGGCACGGCCCCGACGCCTACGTCGAGGAGCCCGAAGAACTGCGCCGCGAGGTCGCGGCCCGGCTGGAGCGGTTGGTCGCGCGCCTGGACGGAGTCGTGCGATGAGCCAGCGTCAGCGAGCGACAACCGGCAGCGCGAGCACGGGGGCCAAGGGGCAGGTCGGGCGCCTGCTGACGCTGGTGCCCTACCTCTACTCCCAGGACGACGACGTACGCCTCGACAAGGCTGCCGCCGATCTCGGTGTGGAGGAGAAGCAGCTGGTCAAGGACCTCCAGGTGCTGTTCATGTGCGGCCTGCCGGGTGGTTATCCCGACGACCTGATCGATGTGGACATCGATGCGCTGACCGAGCCCGACGGCGACCGGGTCATCAGGATCTCCAACGCCGACTACCTCGACCGTCAGCTGCGGCTCACCCCGATCGAGGCCACCGCCGTGATCGTCGCGCTGCGCGCGCTCCGCGGCGGCGCGGTGAGTGCGGAGACCAAGGAGGTCGTCGACCGCACCCTGGCCAAGCTCGAGCAGGCTGCTGCCGAAGGCGCCGCGGGGAGCGTTGACCCAGGCAGGGTCGACCCCGGCGAGGAGCCGGTCGACACCTCGCTCGTCCAGATCCATGCCGCGATCGCGACCGCGATCGACCAGGGCCGCCAGATCCGCATCGACTACTGGGTGCCGGCGCGCGACGAGGAGTCGTCGCGCGTCGTCGATCCGAGAGCGCTCGTCTCGATCCGTGAGATCGAGTATCTCGACGCCTGGTGTCACCGGGCCGACGCGCCGCGCAGCTTCCGTCTCGACCGGATCCGGGCTGCCGAGGTGCTGGACACGCCCGTCGTGGTGGCACCCGAGTCGGGAGAGGGCGCAGACCCTTCGACAGGCTCAGGACAGCGCCTCGACGGCGAGGGCGAGACGTTGCTGCGTACAGATGCCGGGATCGTCGTCCGGGTGCGGCTCGCGCCCGAAGCCCGCTGGGTCGCGGAATACTACTCGGTGATCGACCCGGAGGAGCTGCCGGGCGGCGGGCTCGTCGTGGGGTTGCGGGTCTACGACCAGCGCTGGCTGACCCGGCTGCTGCTGCGGCTGGCTCCGTATGCTGAGATCCTCGACGAGGCTGAGTTCGTCGATAGCGAAAGGTTCACCGAATCGTTTGCTGCGACTGCGCGGCAGGCCCTCGGCCTGTACCGTTCCGACGCGTAGACTTCTGACGTTCCCCCCTAGACGTAGATGAGGTAGTTCATGTTCACTCCATTGATCGGTATGCCACAGGGAGCCGAGTGGCTCATCATCCTGGCGATCGTGATCCTCGTCTTCGGTGCCGCCAAGCTGCCCGAGCTCGCCCGCGGCACCGGCCAGGCGCTGCGGATCTTCAAGACCGAGACCAAGGGTCTTCGCGACGAGGACGAGAAGAAGGGCGAGAAGGTCGAGAAGCCCGCGGAGCTGACCGCCTCCGAGCAGGAGCGCATCGCCGAGCTCGAGCGTCGTGAGGCCGAGATCAAGGCCGAGCGCGAGCGCCTCTCCGGCAACTGAGGCCGACATTGTCCATCGCCGGTGTTGTCGCGGTCATCCGCGGCACCCCCAAGCATGCCATCGGCGACGACGGCCGGATGGCGCTCTCCGACCACCTGCGTGAGCTCCGCGCGCGGGTGATCAAGGCCGCCCTGGCTCTGGTCGTCGGTTTCGTCGTCTCGCTGTTCTTCTTCGAGCAGCTCTTCGCTCTCGTCATGGACCCCTATCTCAAGGCGGTCGAGATGATGGACACGGAGAGCGGCGCCGAGTCGCTGAGCTCCGTGAACGGAGCGGCGGGCGGCTTCATGCTCTACTTGAAGCTGTGCGGGTTGGCCGCCTTCATCGGCACCAGCCCGATCTGGCTCTACCAGATCTGGGCGTTCCTGATGCCGGGTCTGCACGCGCATGAGAAGAAGATGTCGCGGATCTTCGTGGCGGTTGCCAGTCCGCTCTTCCTGGCCGGCGTCGTGCTCGGCTACGTCACCTTGCCCAAGGGCCTGGAGATCCTGTTCGGGTTCATCCCCGACGGCCTGACGAACATCGTCGAGTTCAGCGACTATCTGAGCTTCCTGAGCCGTACGCTGCTGGTCTTCGGCATCGCCTTCGAGATCCCGGTCTTCGTGATCATGCTCAACCGCATCGGGGTGCTGCCAGGTGCGGCCCTGGCGAAGTATCGGGCGTGGATCATCGTCGGCTCCTTCGTCTTCGCCGCCATCGCGACCCCGTCCGGCGACCCGTTCACGATGACGATCATGGCCGGTCCGATGGTCGTCCTCTTCGGCATCTCCGAGGTCATCGCCCGGGCTCACGACAGACGGAAGGCCAGCAAGCGCAAGGACATCATCGGGGATCCTGACGTACCGTCGGTGATCTGAGCACTAGTGTTCACCCGGTGACGCGCCAGATCGCCCTGCTCGCCAACCCCACCGCCGGCCGTGGCCATGCCGACCAGACCCTCGAGGCAGTCACCGAACGACTCTCGGCCTCGGGGGCACGGGTCGAGCACCTGATCGGTGACGACGCCGAGCACGCTCTCGAGCTGGCCCGGAAGGCAGTTGCCGAGGGTGTCGACACCGTCGTGACCCTCGGGGGTGACGGCATGGTCCATGTCGCCGTCCAGGCTCTGGCCCAGACCGAGGTCAGCCTCGGGGTCATCCCGCTCGGCACCGGCAACGACTTCGCACGGGCGCTCGGGATTCCCACCAGCGACCCGCTGGCCGCCGTCGACGTCATCGTCGGCAACCAGCCCCGCCGCATCGACCTGGGCCGCAGCGGCGACACCTGGTTCGCCACGGTCCTGGCTGCCGGGTTCGACGCGGCGGTCAACGAGCGGGCCAACGCGATGAGGTGGCCGCACGGCGACCTCCGCTACACGCTCGCCGCGCTGTCGGTGATCCGCAGCTGGACGCCGGTGCCCTACCGGCTCGAGATCGATGGTGTGGTGCGGGAGCAGCAGGCGATGCTGCTGGCTGTCGCCAACACCGAGTCCTACGGCGGTGGCCTGCGGATCGCGGCCGACTGCGACCCGTCCGACGGGCTGCTGGACGCGATCCTCATCAAGCCGGTCTCCCGGCTGGAGTTCCTGCGTGTCTTCCCGGGCGTACGCCGGGCCAAGCACCTCACCCACCCGGCCTTCGAACGCATCCGCGCCCGCCGGATCACGGTCTCCGCGCCCGGCGTGGTCGCCTACAGCGACGGCGAGCGCCTCGGATCGCTGCCGCTCGAGGTCGAGTGCGTGCCGTCGGCCATCAGCGTCCTGGTGCCGCCGACGGTCTGAGTGTCGGCACCGCTCGATAGGCTCGGGACCATGGACGCCTCGCCAGCGGAGAAGTACGCCGCTTTCCAGCGTGACAAGGGCTACCCCGTCTTCCGGGACTTTGCCGCGCTCTACGACTTCGGGCTCGACGACTTCCAGGTCGAGGCGTGCAGGGAGATCGAGGACGGTAAGGGCGTCCTGGTCGCCGCTCCGACCGGTTCGGGCAAGACGATCGTCGGCGAGTTCGCCATCCACCTGGCGCTCGCCACGGGACGCAAGGCGTTCTACACCACGCCGATCAAGGCCCTCTCCAACCAGAAGTACAACGACCTGGTCAAGCGCTACGGCTCGGACAAGGTCGGCCTGCTGACCGGCGACAACGTCGTCAACGGCGAGGCGCCGGTCGTGGTGATGACCACCGAGGTGCTGCGCAACATGCTCTACGCGGGCTCACAGACCCTGATGGGGCTGGGGTTCGTGGTCATGGACGAGGTCCACTACCTCGCTGACCGTTCCCGCGGCGCGGTCTGGGAGGAGGTCATCATCCACCTGCCCGAGTCGGTCTCTGTGGTGTCGCTGTCGGCGACCGTGTCCAACGCCGAGGAGTTCGGCGAGTGGCTCACCACCGTGCGCGGCGAGACCACCACGATCATCGAGGAGAAGCGGCCGGTGCCGCTCTACCAGCACGTGATGGCCGGGCGCCGGATCATGGACCTGTTCGCCTCCTCCGACGTCGACGCCGCGGCCGGGTTCGTCAAGGAAGGCGCCCCGGTCAACGGTGAGCTGATGAAGCTGGCGCGCGACGACTGGGCTGCCGGACGGATGACGGACCGGCGTACGCCCAAGGACAGGCGCAAGGGGAACGGCAACCGGCGCGTGGGCAACGGCCGACGCGTCTGGATCCCGTCGCGCGTGGAGGTCATCACCGCCCTGCAGCGCGACAACCTGCTCCCCGCGATCAACTTCGTCTTCTCCCGGGTCGGCTGCGACGCCGCCGTGCAGCAGTGCATCCAGGCCAACCTGCGGCTGACCACCCCCGACGAGCGCGACGAGATCTTCGCCTATGTCGAGGAGGCCTGCGCCGACCTGCCCGATGAGGACCGGCACGTGCTCGGTTACCACGACTGGGTCGACGGGCTCACCCGTGGCGTCGCGGCCCACCACGCCGGCCTGCTGCCGGCGTTCAAGCAGGTCGTCGAGGAGCTGTTCCTCCGCGGCTTGGTCAAGGCCGTCTTCGCCACCGAGACGCTGGCGCTGGGCATCAACATGCCCGCCCGCACGGTGGTCATCGAGAAGCTCTCGAAGTGGAACGGTGAAGCCCACGTCAACCTCTCGCCGGGCGAATACACCCAGCTCGTCGGCCGCGCCGGCCGGCGTGGCCTCGACGTCGAGGGCCATGGCGTCGTGCTGTGGCAGCAGGGCCTCAACCCGCGCGAGCTCGCCGGCCTCGCCTCGACGCGTACGTATCCGCTGAGGTCGAGCTTCAAGCCGTCCTACAACATGGCGGTCAACCTGGTGCACCAGTTCGGCCGGGCGCGCTCGCGCGAGCTGCTGGAGCAGTCGTTCGCGCAGTTCCAGGCCGACAAGGCGGTCGTCGGGCTGGCCCGCCAGGTGCGCAAGGCGGAGGACGCCCTCGACGGCTATCGCGAGGCCGCGACCTGCGACCGCGGCGACTTCATGGAGTACGCCGCGATCCGCCGCAAGATCTCCGACATCGAGAAGTCCTCGTCCCGTGAGCGGCGCGCCGACCGCCGCGAGGAGATCATCGAGTCGCTCTCGAAGCTGAAGGTCGGCGATGTCATCGACGTGCCGACCGGCAAGTTCGCCGGCTACGCCGTGATCGTCGACCCGGGCTTCGACCCCGACGGCCCGCGCCCCTACGTCGTCACCCAGGACCGGCAGGCCCGGCGGCTGGCGATGATGGACTTCAACGTGCCGATCGCCGCCCAGACCCGGCTGCGGGTGCCGAAGTCGTTCAACGGCCGCAACCCGCAGATGCGCCGCGACATGGCCTCCCGGCTGCGGGAGAAGACCCGCGACCTGCGTCCGGTGCCCTACGAGGGCACGCCGACGGCTCGCAAGGAGCGCAAGAGCTCGGCGGAGACCCAGATCTCCGAGCTGCGCCGCGAGCTGAAGATGCATCCCTGCCACGACTGCCCCGACCGCGAGGACCACGCCCGCTGGGCCGAGCGCTGGTTCAAGCTGTCGCGCGACACCGACACGCTGCGGCGCCGGGTGGAGGCGCGGACGAACACCGTCGCGCGCACCTTCGACCGGGTCTGCGACGTCCTGGTCGCGCTCGACTACCTCGAGGGCGAGACGGTCACCGAGCGCGGCACCCACCTGATGCGGCTCTACTCCGAGATGGACCTGGTCGCCGCCGAGGCGCTCCGCGAGGGCCTGTGGGACGACCTGACCCCCTCCGAGCTCGCCGCCGCGCTCTCGGTGCTCGTCTACGAGGCTCGCCGCGCCGACGATGCCAGCCCGCCCCGCCTTCCCGGCGGCCGGGTCAAGGACGTCATCGCCGAGACCGTGCGCCTGTGGGGCCAGCTCGATGCCCTCGAGCGCGACCACAAGCTCGACTTCCTCCGCCAGCCCGACCTCGGGTTCGCCTGGGCCGCCTATCGCTGGGCCGAGGGCGACGAGCTCGACGACGTCCTCAGCGAGGTCGAGCTCGCCGCCGGTGACTTCGTCCGCTGGGTCAAGCAGCTCATCGACCTCTGCGGCCAGGTCGCCGACGCCGCCGGCGACATCCCCCTGCGCCGTACGGCAAGGCAGACGATGGACCTCCTCAAGCGAGGCGTAGTGGCCTACTCCTCCGTCGTCGAATAACCCCGAGAGGTCGATTCTCGGCGCCGAGGAGTCAGTTCTTGACGCCGAGGAGTCGATTCTCTGGACCGAGAATCGACTCCTCGCGCCCGATTTCTGACCTCTCGACGGGGTCTTGCGTTCTGAGGACACCGATCAGGGGGATCGCTAGGGTCGGCTGGTGCTGAAGCAGGAGAAGGTGGTCGCGTTCGTCGGTCGGTCGTGGGCGGTCTATCTCGGCGCCGGGCTCGGGTGGGGAGTTGCGACCTGGATCGTGATGTTCCTCGCCCCCCGCGGCGCCGTCGCATTCCCAGTGGGCCCTGTGATGGGGATCCTCATCGTCCTCGGTCCTGTCATCTTCACGCTGTGGTACCTGGCCTCACGGTCCCGGTTGGAGATCGACGACGAGGGGCTGCGGCTGTCGGGTCCGTTGGGTTCGCGGCTGGTTCCGTGGTCGGATCTCACCGTCGTCGAGCCGTCCTGGGCCTGGCAGTGGGTGCGCTGTCGCGACGCCGCTGGTCGGGCCACGCTCCGGCTGACGTCCTCGAGGCTCTACCCTCGCCTGCAGCACCACGTCCGGCGAGACAACCAAGAGCTGGCGACACGGCTCTGGTACGCCGGCCCGGCGAGCAAGGTCGGATGACCCACGACCGGGCGTTCGCCCCGGGGCCGGGTCGGTCGTGGCCGTTTCGCCCGTGACGTACCTGGTGAATACGATGGCGGGGTGGATGTCTCTCCCTACGATGCTCTGCTGTTCGTCTCTTTCGGGGGGCCGGAGAAGACCGAGGACGTGGTGCCGTTCCTGGAGAACGTGACCCGGGGGCGCGGGATCCCGCGGGAGCGGCTGGTCGAGGTCGGGCAGCACTACTTCGACCGCGGCGGGAAGTCGCCGATCAACGACCAGAACCGGGCCTTCCTGGCGGCGCTGCGCAGTGACCTGGCCGAGCACGGCATCGACCTGCCGGTCTACTGGGGCAACCGCAACTGGGACCCCTACCTGAGCGACACGGTCGCGCAGATGCGGGCCGACGGGATCAAGCGGGCGGCGGTCTTCGCGACCAGCGCCTACTCGTCCTACTCCTCGTGCCGGCAATACCGCGAGAACCTCTTCGCCGCGTGTGACGCCACCGGAGGTGTCGAGGGCGCGCCGGTGCTGGACAAGCTGCGGCACTACTACAACCACCCGGGCTTCGTGGCACCGGTCGTCGACGGCGTGCTGGCCTCGATCGACGACCTTCCCGAGGACGTACGCGACAGCGCGCGGATCCTGTTCGTGACCCACTCGATCCCGACCGCGATGAACGACAGCTCCGGCCCCGAGGGCAACGCGTACGTCGCCCAGCACCTCGACGTCGCCGCGGTGGTCGCCGAGCAGGTCGCGCAGCGTCGCGGCGTCACCCACGAGTGGGACCTCGTCTACTGCAGCCGCTCCGGGGCTCCGCACATCCCCTGGCTCGAGCCGGACGTGAACGACCGCCTCGAGGAGCTGGCCGACAAGGACGTGAGCGCCGTGGTGATGTGTCCGGTCGGTTTCGTCTCCGACCACATGGAGGTCGTCTACGACCTCGACACCGAGGCGCTGGCGACCGCCGAGAAGCTCGGCATCCACGCCCGCCGCAGCCCGACGGCGGGGGAGGACCCGCGTTTCGTCGCAGCGGTACGCGAGCTGCTCCTCGAGCGCGCCGCCGCCGAGCGCGGCGAGGCCACCGAGCGTCCCGCCGTCGGCGACCTGGGTCCCGTCCCCGACCGCTGCCCTGCGGGCTGCTGCTTCAACCAGCGCTCCCAGCTGCCGACGCTGACCGGAGAGGACTCGCCCCAGTACTCCGCGTGATCAGGCGCGCGGAATAGGGTCGGCCCCATGACAGAGCAACCGCCGGCCCCGTCCGCACCCAAGCCCGGAGACCTGCTCGCGCTCGCTGTGGCGACCGCCCGCGCAGCGGCCGATCTGGTCCGTGAGCGGGCCGCCGGCGTGGTCGAGGTGGCGGCGACGAAGTCGACCGCGACCGATGTCGTCACCCAGGCCGACCGGGACACCGAGGCGCTGATCCGTCGGCTGATCTCCCAACAGCGTCCAGAGGACGCTTTTTTCGGTGAGGAGGGTGAGGAGACCACCGGCACCAGCGGTGTGCGCTGGATCGTCGACCCGATCGACGGCACGGTGAACTTCCTCTACGGTCTGCCGCGCTACGCCGTCTCGATCGCGGCCGAGTACGCCGGTGAGGTCGTCGCCGGAGCGGTCGTCGACGTGGCTGCGGGGACGCTCTACGCGGCCTTCCGGCAGCCTGACGGGTCGGCGGCCGCGGTGAGGGACGGCGAGCCGGTCACAGTGCGCCCACCGGCCGAGCTCGGGCAGCGACTGATCGCCACCGGCTTCTCCTACGACGCCGGGCTCCGCCGGATCCAGGCCGAGGCGCTGGTGAGGTTCCTCCCGGTCGTACGTGACGTTCGTCGCATCGGCTCGGCCGCGCTGGACATCTGTGGTGTGGCCGAGGGCACCCTCGACGGTTACCTCGAGGAGGGGCTGCATCTGTGGGACCATGCCGCGGCCTGCCTGGTGGCCGAGGCGGCCGGCGCGCGGTGGGAGGCGACAACAGGTGTCGGCGGGCGCCGATTCGTGGTCGTCGCCCCCGCGCACGGCTTCGACGACCTGCGGAAAGCGGCTGTTCAGGCCGGTTTTCTGCCAGTTGAGTCGCTCCCGGGTGTCGTACCCGACTGAATGCGCTCGGTTGATGTAGATCTATGACCGGCTGGCGGCCGGGACGGTCCCGGAGCCCCGTCGGTCACGACCGCGTTCACCTACCCGAAACTCACTGATCATCTGTCCCCGTGATAGGGAATACCGCCAGATGACAGAACGTTCCGGCGACGCGGATCCGGTTGAGTGTGCGAAATGCACGTGAATGGTGCACAATCACGGGCCGTGCCGCTGCCCTCGGGGGCGCGCGGGGGGACTGAAGATGAGTGAGAAGGGGAGTGGCGCAAATGGCGACGGACTACGACGCACCGCGTAAGAATGAAGAGGACCAGTCCGAGGAGAGCATCGAAGAGCTCAAGGCTCGTCGTCATGACAAGAACTCGGGCAAGGTCGATGAGGACGAGGCCGAGGCGGCAGAGTCGTTCGAGCTCCCCGGAGCCGACCTCAGCCACGAGGAGCTCGCGGTCGAGGTCAAGCCGAAGCAGGAGGACGAGTTCACCTGTATGAGCTGCTTCCTGGTTCACCACCGCAGCCAGCTGGCTGACGAGAAGAAGATGATCTGCTTCGACTGCGCGTGAGCGCAGTGGAGAGCCCGGTGTCAGCCGGGCAGAGACACCGAAGGCCGCACGGAATCCGTGCGGCCTTCGTGCTATCTCAGGTCCGGTGCGTCAGGACCCGTCCTTCTCCAGCTGCTTCGGCAACCGTCCGACCGACTTCAAGTAGTAGTTGGCCGCGCGGCGTTGGACGAACATCCGCGTGATCGCGATGGCGGCTCCGGTCGCGGCTGACCACATCACGGCCTCTGCGAGGCTCACGTCGGGGTCGGCCGGGTTGGCCGGCGGCTTCCTCCCGGTGGACGCGGTCCAACCGGTGGAGAGGACCTTGCTGGCGACCTTGGCGGCAGCGACGCCGCTGACGAGGGCCATCATCGCCCAGATCTTGTCGCCCGTCTGTGCCTTGTTCTCAGGGGCGTTGGTGGACTTGGACATACGACCGAGCCTAGGCCATGCCCGCGAGGATGCGGCTCAGAGACTCGCGCGGAGAGCGTTGACCGTCTTGGCGAGCGCCACCGGGTGGCGGGTGAAGAGCAGCCAGTAGGGCGCGGGGTCGGCCGGGTCCTCGATGGCGACCCGGACTGCGCGCTTGAGGTAGGGGCGAAGGAGCAGGTAGGCCCGGGCGTCGGCGTCGCGGCCGGCGAGGTGACGGGCCTCGGTCTCGTCGAGGGCGACCGCTTCGCCGAGGAAGCGGGCCTCGATCCGTGCCTGGCCGGCGCGCAGCTCGCCCCCGGCGACCGTGATCTTGGCGTTGCCGTAGGCCACCATCGCCAGGACGAACAGCGCGCAGCCGGCAGCCGTGATGCCCGAGGCGAGCGTCGGTCCCACCCAGAAGACGGTGATGAACCAGATGAAGGCGAGCAGCATCACGCCTTGGACCCACCACCTCAGCGGCACGGTCAGTCGCTCGTCGTACGCCGGGGTGCTCACGATGCGGAGTTTTTCACGCCGCTCAAGCCAGCCACGAATCGGGTGACCGGGTGACCGTCTAAGGTGCGAGGTGTGTCTGATCTCGAAGTAGCCCTGGTGCGTCTGGATGCGGAGCTGCCGCCACCTGCCTACGCCCACCCGGGGGATGCCGGAGCCGACCTGCGCACGACCATGGACGTGACCCTGAAACCGGGGGAGCGCGCACTGGTGCCGACCGGCATCGCGATCGCCCTGCCGCAGGGCTACGTCGGCCTGGTCCATCCGCGGTCCGGCCTGGCCGCCAAGCACGGCCTCTCCATCGTCAACGCTCCTGGCACGGTCGACGCCGGCTACCGCGGCGAGGTGAAGGTGGCGCTGATCAACCTCGACCCCGTCGAGGCCATCGAGCTGCGTCGCGGTGACCGGGTCGCGCAGCTGGTGATCCAGCGTGTCGAGCAGGCCAGTTTCGTGGAGGTTTCGGAGTTGCCGGAGTCGGTTCGTGGTGATGGGGGATACGGTTCTACAGGGGGCTTCTCCAACCGCTGAGCGCTCAGTGTTAGATAAGTCTCCTCAGAGAGTCACCGCAACGTGAAAGCAGATGGTCGTGAAGTTCCGTCGCAAGTCCGCGCCCTCCCACCGGGGAGAGCCATCTGCATCGGTCCCGGAGGAGCTGAAGGGCCCCGAACGGCCGGTGCCTGCAGCCCCCGAGATCGGGCCTTACGACATCGACTCAGCCCCCGACGGGCTGATCACCGGCGACTGGGTCGACCTCGGCTCGATGATGCTCGCGCCGGCGCCGGGCAAGGAGCTGCGGCTGCAGGTGGATGAGAAGTCCGGCCAGATCGCTGCGGTGATGCTGACCGCCGAGGACGGCGCCATGGAGCTGCGCGCCTTCGCCGCACCCCGCAACGGCGACCTGTGGACCGAGTCGCTGCCGATGCTGCGCGAGGACGTCCAGCAGCGCGGCGGCGCGACCGCCGACCTGGAGGGCCCGTGGGGCACCGAGCTGATCACCCAGATGAAGGTCAAGCTGCCCGACGGCCAGCCGGCGGTCCAGCAGACCCGCATCATCGGCGTCAACGGCCCGCGCTGGATGCTCCGTGCCACCATGCTCGGCCGCCCGGCGATGGAGCCGACGGCCGGCAAGGAGTGGGAGAAGCTCCTCGAGCAGGTCGTCGTACGTCGTGGCGAGGGAGCCAAGCCCAAGGGTGAGGCGCTCGAGGTGAAGCTGCCGCCCAACGCGCGACGCGTCGAGAAGTGAACGGCTAGCGATGGCCAAGGGTCGGCTGCGCGCGAAGCTCAGCGAGTGGGCCAACACCGCCTCGATCGACGCGAGCGAGGTCCGCGCCGCCTACGTCACCAAGGACGTCGCCTCCATCGCCGACGCGCCCGACCGTGAGCCGGTGCGGCTGCGGGGCACGCTGCGTACGATCACGCTGCGCCCGCGCGGCGGCGTCCCGGCGCTGGAGGCAGAGCTCTTCGACGGCTCCGGCACCGTGACCATCATCTGGCTGGGGCGCCGGCGCATCGCCGGGATCAGCCCCGGCCGATCCCTGCAGGTGCAGGGCCGTATCGGCCGTACCGATGGCCAGCGCATCATGTTCAACCCCCGCTACGAGCTGATACCGGACCCCAACGAGTGAGCCAACCACACGTGAGCCACACCCCTGACACGCCCGCCGACGACGGCCGCCCGGACGAGCACGACCACAACCATCCGACGGTGGACACCGTCGAGGCAGTCGTACGCCGTCAGATGTCCGCCGGGCTCGGCGGAGTGCGCGGGATGCTCGAGGCCGGTGTGCCCGGGCTCGTCTTCACCATCGCCTGGCTGGTGGTCAAGGACCTCAAGGTCGCACTGATCGCCTCCGCGGCGACCGCGGCGATCTTCCTGGTGGTGCGGCTGGTGCAGCGTTCGAGCCTGCAGTACGTCGGCAACGCGATCTTCGGCATCCTCATCGGCTTCGCCGTGGTGCGGCTGGCCCAGTCCATGGGCGGCTCGGCGGAGGAGCAGGCGCTGGCCTACTTCCTGCCGGGCATCCTGATCAGCCTCGGCTACACCGTGGTGGTCGGCGGCCTGTGCCTGATCGGGTGGCCGATCTTCGGCTTCTTCATCGGCGTCGCCAGCGGCGACCCGCTCGAGTGGCACCAGGACAAGCAGATCGTGAAGCTGTGCACGCGGCTCACCTGGCTGTTCCTGGCGCCCGGTGCGATCGGAGCGGCCATCCAGGGACCGATCTGGTTCCTGGCCTGGAGCGGTGCCATCGACCGCGACTGGGCGATCCTCGCCCTCGGCATCCTGCGCACCGGCCTCGGCTGGGCGCTGCGGATCGCCTGCTACGGCACCATGATCTGGCTCCTCGCACGCAACCACACTCCGGTCCAGCCGGCGACGCGATGAGCCCACGCGGCGGCGTCCTCGCCGCTGCGCTGATGGCGCTCGTGCTGGCCGGGTGCGGGCGCCCGCTCGCGGAGATGGGCGGCACCGAGCCGTTCGCCCTGCCCGTCGGGCCGACCGAGTGGGACGCGACCGCGCCGGCCTGGTACGCCGACGGCACCCTGCACGTGGGGGATCGGAGCGTCGAGCTCGGCGACCGCGTGGACCAGTTCGTTCTCGGGGCGACCGGTGCCTACTGGATGCGCGGCGGGACGCTGATGTTCACCAGCGCGGAGGGCGAGACCGAGAAGGTCGAGGAGGTGGGCTGGGGAAACCTGGCGGTGTCCGCGGACCGGTCGGTGCTCGCCACCGTCGACCAGTCCCGCGGCCCGACCGACGAGTTCGGCACCCGGGTGATCCAGGTGGCGGTGTTCGACACCCACACCGGCGAGCAGCTCTATCGAACGCCCGACGAGGAGCCCGAGGACGGTGCCGACCTGGCCGATCTCTACGGCGAGATCATGCCGCTGCTGATCGGGGTGAGCAACGAGCGGGTCTTCTTCGACGGCGCCACCATCGACCTCGACGACGGCTCCGCGACACCGGCGAGCGACGGTCCCGACGGGGAGGTCTATGAGGGATATGCCGAGACCCTGTTCCGCGACGGCTTCCACGTCTATCTCCAGGGCGAGGGCCGACGCCGGCAGGTGAGCGACGTCTGGCTGTCCGGGATTGGGGTCCTCTCCCCGGACCGCACCACCATCTTCGACACCGGCCAGTGGCCGACGGAGGCGGTCGCGTACGACGCCTCGACCGGTCGTCAACGTCCGATCGACGCCCCCTGGGGCCAGTTCATGCTGGCAGGGTGGAGCGACGAGGACACCTTCTTCGGCGTCGCCCAGCGCATCGACGAGAACGCGCTCGACGTGGTGCGCGAACAGCAGGTCGTCACCTGTGAGGTGCGGACGCTCGCGTGCACGCCGGTGAGCCCCGTGATCCCGACCGATGACAGGGATCAAGGTCGGTACCCGACCTTCCTCGTCGAGGGCGACGCCCACCAGCTCTGAGCTGCGGCACGAGCCTCAGAAGCCCGTCCGCGGCACCGGCTCGGGATACGGTGCTGAGCGTGGAGCTGCGAGTGGTGAGACCGACGCGCGGAAGCGTGTGGCTCGCCCTGCTCGCCACGCTCGAGATCATGACCGGCGCGGTCCTGGCCCATCTGGCGGCCGGCGGTGCGCTGCCGGACGCCAGCTGGTTGGCCGCCGCTGCGCTGGCCGTCTTCGGTGCAGGCGTCGTGGTGCTGCAGCGACGAGTCGGGCTCCTCGGCGGTGCCCTGGCCGCCGGGCTGTCCCAGCTCGGTGTCCACGAGGTCTTCGCGGCCTTCGCCGCGGCCCCGGACGCTGGTCACCAGCACACGGTCGGCACGGCCGACGGCGGTGGATCGATGCTCGTCGCCCACGCCTGCGCGGCGGCGCTCGCCGTCGTCGCCTGGGCGCTGCACCGCAGGGCCCTCGCCGTGGTCGTACGCAGCCTCCCGGTGCCGCGGATCGCGGTCGCCGGTCGGCTGCTCGCCGAGGTGCAGCAGGTCCTACCGCGACCAGCCGTGTGGCTCCACGTCTCTCCGCGAAGGGGACCGCCGAGGCCCGCCGGCCTCTGAGATCTCCTGCGAGCACCACCGGGTGAGCCCCGGTGGCTGTCTTGCGTACCCGAACCTCGCGAGAAGAGAAACCTCGAATGTCCGTTCCGACCCAGTTCCAGACCGCTCCGCCCACCGGGCCCCAGACGGAGGTGGCGGCCGGCGTCCGACCCGGATGGTGGCCGACGATCCGCCCGCTCGTGCTGCGGATGCACTTCTACGCCGGGGTGCTCGTCGCCCCGTTCATCCTCGTCGCCTCGGTGACCGGGCTGCTCTACACGATCGCCCCGCAGGTCGAGCAGATCGCCTATCACAACCTGACCCATGTCGCCCCGGCCGGCGAGACGGTGCCGCTCGCCGATCAGGTCGCCGCCGCCCGGGCGAGCCATCCCGACGGCGAGATCCTCCGTGTCGACGTGCCACCCGCCGCCGACCGCAGCACCCGAGTGGTCTTCACAGACGAGACCGTTCCCGACGACTATGCGATGTCGGTCTTCGTCAATCCCTACACCGCCGGCGTGGAGGGGCAGGTCCGCAGCTACGGGCAGTGGCTCGGGTTCCGGGCCTGGCTCGACGAGCTGCACCGCAACCTCCATCTGGGAGCCTTCGGGCGTCACTACAGCGAGCTCGCCGCCAGCTGGCTGTGGGTCGTCGCCCTCGGCGGGCTGATGCTGTGGCTCGGGAAGCGGCGCCGCGACCGGCGGGTCCGCCGGCTGGTGACCCCCGACCTGGCCGCCACCGGACGCTCTCGGACGATGTCGTGGCACGCCGCCATGGGTGTCTGGGTCCTGCTCGGCGTACTCGCGCTGTCGGTCTCCGGGCTGACCTGGTCGCGCTATGCCGGCGCGAACATCGGCGAGGTGCGCACCGCCCTGTCCTGGATCGAGCCGACGCCGGCCACCTCGCTGCATGCCAGCGGTCCTGCGGCCGAGCATGCGGGTCACGGCTCCTCCGGGCCATCCGAGGGTGCCGCCGACCCGGACGGCATCATCACCGACGGAGTCGGTGTCGACGGCGTGCTGGCCGCAGCACGGGAGGCCGGGCTGGGTGATCCGCTCTACCTCGTGCCCCCGGCCGACGGGGCCAGCGCCTGGACGGCGGCGGAGAACAAGCGGGACTGGCCGACCGACTATGACGCGATCAGCGTCGACCCGGCCACCGGGAAGATGCTGGACCGGGTCGACTTCGCCGACTGGCCGGTGATGGCGAAGCTGACCGACTGGGTGATCGGCGCTCACATGGGCATCCTGTTCGGCGTCGTCAACCAGCTCGTGCTGGCGCTCCTGGCGATCGGCCTGATCGTGATGACCGTGCTCGGCTACCGGATGTGGTGGCTGCGGCGCCCGCGCGGCGGGAGCGCGCTCCGTCTCGGCAGACCGGCACGCCGGGGTGCTTGGCGACAGCTGCCCTGGCCGGTGCTCGTGTCCCTGGTCGCGGTCACCGCGGTGGTCGGCTGGTTGGTCCCGATGCTGGGGGTGACCCTCGTCGGCTTCCTGGTCGTCGACGCCGCGCTCGGTGCAGCGCGCCGGCGCGGCTGAACTCGGCCGGGCTCAGGCGGCGCAGGCGGTGCAGAGACCGAAGATCTCCACGGTGTGGTTGACGTCGGTGAAACCGTTCTGTGCCGCCACCTTGTCGGCCCAGGTCTCCACGGCAGGACCTTCGATCTCCACGGCCTTGCCGCACTGGCGGCACACCAGGTGGTGGTGATGGGTCGTGGAGGCGTCGCCGCACAGCCGGTAGGTGGACTCACCGTCGGGCTTGTGGATCACGTCGGCGAGCCCGTCGTCGACGAAGATCTGCAGGTGGCGGTAGACCGTGGAGAGGCCGATCTTCTCGCCGTTGGCTCGCAGCGTGGCGTAGACGTCCTGGGCGCTGCGGAAGGTGTCCTCGGCGGCGAGAGCCTCCTTCACCGCGGCGCCCTGGTTGGTTGCGCGCCGCTTGACCTGCTGGGTGGGTGCCATGCGCACATGTTAGTCGGTATCGGTATGAATCCCGTGCCCACCAGGGCCGTCACGAGGACAGCGGAGCAGGATGTGTCATAATGGGAACGATTCCCAATAAGACGAAAGGCTGCCATGTCACGCACGTGTCAGGTCACCGGCGCCCGCCCGGGCTTCGGCAACAACCGCCCCTGGTCCAAGAAGGCCACTCGACGCCGCTGGGAGGTCAACGTGCAGAAGAAGACCTACTACGTGCCCAGCCTGGGCCGGAAGGTCACCCTGCGGCTCAGCACGAACGCGATCAAGCAGATCGACGTACGCGGCATCGACGCCGTCATCGCCGAGATGAAGGCCCGAGGGGAACGCGTCTGATGGCGAAGAAGTCCAAGATCGCCGCCGAGGCCAGGCGTCGCGAGATCGTGGAGAGGTACGCAGCACGCCGCGCCGAGATCAAGGAGATCATCCGCACCGCAGAGCCGGGCTCGGCCGAGCAGGCCGTGGCCGTCCGGGCTCTCTCCCGCCTCCCGCGCGACTCTTCGCCCGTACGTCTGCGCAACCGCGACCAGGTCGACGGCCGGCCTCGGGGATATCTGCGCAAGGCCGGCGTCTCCCGGATCCGGTTCCGCGAGCTCGCGCACCAAGGACACCTGCCGGGGATCACCAAGTCCAGCTGGTGACGGATCTTCTCGGGAGGGCTAATCGGAACCATTCCGATTCGGCGAGGCGCAACCTCCCCGTCGCCGGGCTGTGCTAGAAACACCGGCCATGAGCGCCGAGCCCAAGCGAGCGACCACCAGTCTCAGGCCGTCGCCTCCGTATCCTTGCCTCTGTCCTACGGAGGCGACGGCATGAGCACGAGTGCCCCTGAGCGGGCGACGGAGAAGCCCGGGTTCCGGCTGGGGCAGACCGAGGTCGTCGCGATCGTCCTGCTCGTCGTCCTGCTCTCTCAGCGCTGGCTGCTGCCGTTGCTGGACCACGACCTGTTCAACACCTGGGGCACGATCTTCGTCGCCATCGTGGTGCAGTCGGCGCCGTTCCTGCTCGGCGGCGTACTGCTCAGCGCCGTCATCTCGACGTTCCTCTCCGAGAAGGCGCTGAGCAAGATCGTGCCCAAGAGCCCGGCGCTCGGGGTCCCGGTCGCCGGGCTGGCCGGGATCGGGCTCCCGGGCTGCGAGTGCGCCGCCGTGCCGGTGACCAACTCGCTGATCCGCCGTGGGGTCGCGCCGGCGGTCGCCCTGACCTTCCTGCTGGCCGCGCCCGCGGTCAACCCGGCGGTGCTCGTCTCGACAGCTGTCGCCTTCCCGGGCCAGCCGATGATGGTGCTGGCCCGGTTCTTGGCCTCGCTGATCACCGCGGTCGCGGTCGGCTGGATCATGCTCGCCCGCGGCAAGCTGCTGCTCGAGCGGCTCACCAACCTCGGCCGTGACGAGCACGCCCACGAGCGGTCGTTCCTCGGCAACGTCAGCCACGACTTCCTGCACGCCTCCGGCTTCCTGGTGCTGGGCGCGATGCTGGCCGCGGCGGTCAACACCTTCGTACCCCGCTCGGTGGTCAACACCGTTGCCGGCCAGGCCGTGCTGGGGATCGCGACGTTGGCGCTGTTCGCGTTCATCGTCGCGCTCTGTTCGGAATCGGACGCCTTCGTCGCCGCGAGCTTCACCGCCTTCTCCGACACCGCAAAGCTCGTCTTCCTCGTCGTCGGCCCGGCGATGGACATCAAGCTCGCCTCCATGGAGGCCGGCCAGTTCGGCATGGGCTTCGCCCTGCGCTTCGTGCCGTTGGTGATCATCACGGCGGTCGCCTCCGCCGTCGGCATCGGGTGGTGGCTGCTGTGAGCGAGCGCCAGCGAGTGAACCAGTCAATCAACGCGCGGCCGCGTCCGTACCATGGCGCTTGCGCTACGGAGGTGGCCGCGTGAGCGAGCGCGAGCGAGTGAACCAGTCAATCAACGCGCGGCCGCGTCCGTACTCTGGCGCTTGCGCTACGGAGGTGGCCGCGTGACTCGTACGACTCAGGCGCTGGTGGTCGGCTTCCTTGGGGCCGTCCTGCTGCGGCTCGCGCTCGGGGACGGTTATCTGAGGTACGTCACCAGCTGGATGAAGTGGCCGCTGGTCGCCACCGGCGTGGTGCTGCTCGGGCTGACCCTGTGGATGCTGCTGCGCCCCGCGGCGGAGGAGAACGGTGACGACCCGGACGGGCACGAGGGGCATGAAGGGCACGGTCACAAGGTTCCGGCGATGACCTGGCTGGCGATCCTGCCGGGTGTGATCGTCTTCGTCGCCAGCCCACCGTCGTTGGGTGCCTACCTGGCCGAACGTCGTGCCGACGACCCGGTCGCGGCCGCTCCTGACGCCGAGATCCTGCCGCTGCCCGCCTCGGACGGGCCGGTCGACGTCGAGGTCGCCGAGTTCATGTGGCGAGCCGGCGTCGAGGACGGCGCGACGATCAGGGACCGCGACGTACGCCTCACGGGCTTCGTCAGCACCGACGAGAACGGCAACTGGTACGTCACCCGCATCGCCATCGCCTGCTGCGCCGCCGACGCGAGCGCCTCCCGGGTGCGCGTCGAGGACTACGACGACGCGCCGGAGCGCGACTCCTGGGTCGCGGTCACCGGTCGTTGGGTCGAGGGCACCGCACCGGGCGGCAAGTCGGAGACGGCCATCGAGGCCTCCTCCGTCGAGCCGCGCGAGGCGCCGGCCAACACCTACCAGTGACTCCGCATGGGTGACCCGAGACGCTCCGGCAATCCGGCTCGGCGCGCCGAGGCACGGCGTGCGCCTTCGTGGCGCGACCGCCTCCCGGACCCGCCACGCGGGCTGGTCGTCGGCGTGCTGATCGCGGCCGCGATCGGTGTCGTGGTGCTGACCCGAGACCTGAACGGCCCGGAGGCGCCGTCCACGGCGGACGCGTCCGGGGCGGCCTCCTCGGCTGCGCCGGTCGCCGCGGGACCGGTCGCGTCCCTGGAGGAGTTCTGCGGCGCCGTCCAGACCATGGCGAACGCTCACGCGACCCAGATGACCACCCCGAACGACGAGAACGAGACCGCACTGGGCCTGGCGGCCACGAGCCTGCAGTCGATGGGTGTCCCGGAGGGCACCCCGGCGGCCGCTGTCGAGGGCGTTCGGATGATGATCGAGGACGCCCTGCGTACCGGCCGGAGACAGGACCCGCTCGAGCGCACCGAGGCCCAGAACCTCGCCTACGAGCGTCTCGGCGAGTTCCTCACCGAAAGCTGCGGCGCGGCGTGACGTCGCCGCGGCACGGCGCGCGGGTAACACGTCGTTCGTGGGACTATCCGGTCGTCATGACGGGCGAGCAGTCAGTCGAACGACGTGTTACACCTGTAGGTCGCCGACAGCGGGCGCTCGCTCACCCGCGGCGGCGGAGCAGGACGACCGCGTCCTCGAGGGTGGCGGGCTCGCCCGACGGGCTGGTGACAGGGCGGTTCCGATGCTCGAGCACGACCGTCTCCCAGGCGTCCTCGGGTAGGTCGAGCTCCTCGAGCTCCCCCTTGGCGTCGAGGAAGGTGTGCTCGTGGGCGGAGGCATCGGCCCACGGCGGCGCGGCGGCGTGCGAGGTGATCAGCAGGTGGCCGCCGACGTTCACCAGACCGGCCGCCCGACGCAGGATGTCGGTGCGAGGCAGCTCGACGGGAGAGTGGAAGAAACTCGCGGTGACCAGGTCGTAGCCGCGGTCCAGCACGGACGGGTCGGACAGGTCGGAGACCACGAAGCGAGCCTGCTCCTCGGTGACCCCCGCGTCCCGTGCCGCCTCGCGGCCCCGGATGACAGCGTTCTCGGAGATGTCGATGCCGGTGGCCTGCCAGCCGTGCTGCGCCAGCCAGAGGACGTCGGCACCCTCGCCGGAGCCCAGGTCGAGCGCAGTCCCGGGCTCGAGGCCGGCGGCGATGTCGCCGAGCACCGCGTTGACCTTGCCGGACCACATCCGGTCGCTGCCGGCGTACCTCTCCTGCCAGAAGGCGACCGGGTCGCCCTTCTCGGTGGGGCCGGCGACGGCGCGATCGAAGTCGTCGGTGACCAGGGTCGCGTTCACGAAGCTGCCTGCCATCGTGCCCGCGCTCATGCTGATCGGGACGTTGGCCATCGGGTTGGAGACGTTCCCGACCGCCCAGATCCGGTCGCTGCTGGTCTTGCCGGTGGCATCGACCGCGAGGAAGCTGCCGACCGGGGTGTCGGTGCGCTCGAGGTCGAGGTGGGTGAGGAATCCGTCGTGCGGGCGCAGGGTGCCGGCCGTGAAGATGGCGCCGACCTCGGTGGTCTGCCCGTCCTCGGTGCGCACCGCGGTGACCTGGTCACCTTCGCCGAGCACCTCGACCACGGGGGAGTGGACCAGCGTGACCCCGCGCGCTCGCAGACGCTGCTCGTCGGCTTCCTGCATCGGGCCGAGCCCGGCGGTGAAGACGACGACGTCGTCGCTCCACTGGCGGATCAGCTGTGCCTGGTGCATCGAGAGCGGTGAGGTGGTCAGCACCCCGATCCGGCGGTCGCGCACCTCCCAGCCGTGGCAGTAGGGGCAGTGCAGGACGGTGGCGCCCCAGCGCTCGGCCAGGCCGGGGATGTCGGGGAGCTCGTCGGTGACGCCGGTCGCGACGATCGCGATCCGCGCGGTGAGCCGCTCGCCGTCCTCGAGAAGGACGCTCACGCCGTGGTCGGTCTCGTCGAGGCGGGCGACACGACCGGGGCGGATCCCGACGTCGTACGTCGCCAGCTCGTCGCGCCCCTTGCGGAGCAGGTCGGCCGGGTCCAGGCCCTCGTGGCCGAGGACGCCGTGCATGTGCGCTGCGAAGCGGTTGCGCGGGAGGCCGGAGTCGATCACGAGGGTCCGGCGGCGGGAGCGGCCCAGCATGAGGGCGGCGGAGAGTCCGGCGGCACCGCCGCCGATGACGATCACGTCAAGGTGTTCTGTGTGTGTGTTCATGTCATCCAGTTCAGTGGCACAATGTAAGAACGGCAAGGGTTCTTGCTGAAATGGCAAATGGGAGATGGAGCACATGATCGACGAGCTCAAGCAGGTCGGTCCGAGGATCCGGGCGATCCGGCACAGCAAGGGGTGGACCCTGGAGCAGCTGGCCGCGATGGCGGAGATGTCGCCGAGCACGCTGTCCCGGCTCGAGTCGGGCAAGCGGCAGGCGAGCCTGGAGCTGCTGATCCCGCTGACCCGTCACCTCGGCGTGGGTCTCGACAGCCTGGTGACTCCGTCGGTGCCGGACCCGCGGGTTCGGCGACCGGTGGTCCGCCGCGACGGCATGGAGATCGCGCCGCTGACTCCCGAGGGCTCACCGGTGAGCACCTACAAGATCACCTACCAGCCGACGACCGAGGTGCCGGAGCCGCGGGTGCACGACGGCTACGAGTGGCTCTACGTCATCTCCGGAAAGCTCCGGCTGCTGCTGGGGGATCGCGACCTGATCCTGACCCGGGGCGAGGCGGCTGAGTTCGACACCCGGGTGCCGCACGCGATCTTCGCGACCGGTTCGCGTCCTGCGCAGGTGCTGAGCATCTTCAACAGCGAGGGCGTACGCATGCACACCCACACCACGGACGGGTGATCATCGGCTCGATGTGAACGGCGACCACCCCTTGTGTAAGATGAGAATCGTTATCATTAGTCACAGCGGGAGGTCCCCATGAAGCAAGGCATCCACCCCGTCTCCGGACAGGTCGTCTTCCGCGACCGCTCGGCGGACAAGCTCTTCCTGATGCAGTCGACGATCTTCGAGCGGCTGGCGGACGACCACGAGCGGGTCACCTGGGAGAACGGTGAGACCTACCCGGTCGTCGACGTCGACGTCTCGAGCGCCAGCCACCCGTTCTGGACCGGCCGCGGCCGCGTCGTCGACACCGAGGGACGGGTCGAACGGTTCAAGCGCCGCTACGGGCGAGACCGATGAGCAAGGACCTGTCCCGTCCCAAGGTGCCCGTGATCCTGGTGAGCGGGGTCGAGGAGGGCGCGATGCTCTCGGCGACCATCTCGCTGCAGTTCGGCCTTCCCGACGCGGTCACGGTCCGCCATGTCATCGATCCCGAGCGCCAGCTCCTCACTCGCGTCGTCAGCGACGTCACCGGTGTGATCGAGCACGAGGAGATCAACCTCGCCCACGCCTGTGTCGCCTGTGCGATCCGCGAGGACATCGTGCCGACGCTCGAGCGCCTCGCGGCCCAGGGCCGCTGGGGCAGCATCGTGGCCTGCCTCCCGGTCGCCGCCGAGGCGGTCCAGGTGTGCCGGGTGCTGGCCTGGTCGCCGAGGATGGCGCCGCACATCGGCATCTCAGCCGTCGTCGCGGCGCTCGAGGGCACGACGGTGGCCGAGGACCTGCTCGGGCCCGACCTCCTCGACGAGCGCGGGCTGGCGACCTCCGAGGACGACCGCCGCGGCGTCGCCGAGGTCGCCAGCGCGATCGTCGAGTACGCCGACGTCGTCTGCATCACCGAGACCCCCGAGCCCGAGGAGGAGTCGTTGGTGGCGACCCTCGCCCGGCCGCGTACGCCGGTGGTGACCGACCCCTCCCTCCTCGATGCCGCCGGCCTGGTCGCCGGTGTGCACCGCCACCACGCCGTGGAGGCCTGGGTCGCCGAGGTGCGCCGCAACCCGCTGCCGCCGCTGCCCGAGGGCGGTGCGTGGCGGCTCGACCTGCGCTCGGAGCGCCCGATCCACCCGGTCCGGTTCCAGGAGGAGCTGGAGATCCTCGGTGGCGGCCCGCGCCGGTCGCGGGGCTGCTTCTGGGTGCCGACCCGCCCCGACGACATCTGTGTCTGGGACGGGGCCGGGGGCCAGGCGAGCGTGGGGTCGACCCAGAAGTGGGGACGCACCGAACGGCTCACCCGGATCGTCGTGGTCGGCCTCGACGACGACTCCGCGCAGATCCCGCGGGCGTTCCAGCGCGCGCTGCTCACCGACCAGGAGATCGCCCAGCGCGGCCAGATCTGGGAGGAGACCTGGGACGGGCTCGAGGACTGGCTCGGCCCGATCGGCCGCGCCGCCTGACCCGGACCGTCAACCACCACGAAGGAGGCCGACATGGCCGTACCCAAGCGCAAGATGTCGCGCAGCAACACCCGCCACCGACGCTCGAGCTGGAAGGCGACCCCGGTCGCGCTCGTGCCCGTCACCGTCGACGGCCGGACCTATGAGGTTCCCCGCCGCCTGGTCCGCGCGGTCGAGCGCGGCTACGTCGACCCCGCCCGCCTCCGCTGAAAGGCTCTACCGAAAGGAATCCGGCCCCATGCCCAAACGCCCACCGTCCACCGTCCGCAAGCGGCGAAAGCCGCTGCTGGCACCGGACGTGACCTATGTCGACTACAAGGACGTGCAGCTGCTGCGTACGTTCATCTCCGACCGCGGCAAGATCCGCTCCCGGCGCGTCACCGGGCTCACCCCGCAGCAGCAGCGGGCCGTGACCAAGGCGATCAAGAACGCCCGCGAGGTCGCGCTGCTGCCCTACACGAGCACGAAGGGATAGATCCTCGTGAAGGTCGTCAACTCCATCCGGTCGCTGAAGAACCAGCCCGGATCCCAGGTCGTACGCCGCCGCGGCCGGGTCTACGTCATCAACAAGCTGAACCCACGGCTGAAGGCCCGGCAGGGCTGATCAAACGCGCCGACGGCGCCGAGCCCCTTGTCGGGACTCGGCGCCGTCGTGCGTCGGACCATGATCACCGGCCGGCATCAGGGAGTGCCGCTGGTGTCAGCGTTCCTCGCGGAACTCGACGTGGCGCCGCACCACCGGGTCGTACTTGCGGAGCACGATCCGGTCGGGAGTGTTTCGGCGGTTCTTCATGCTGATGTAGGTGTAGCCCGTGCCTGCGGTGGAACGGAGCTTGATCTTGGGGCGTACGTCCGATGACCTGCTTGCCATGCTCAACCTCTAGCTCTAATGAGAACGGTTATCATTCATATGATAGCGCCGGAGGCAAGAGCAGAGATCGCGAGAAGGGCCTGATCGAAGATCGATCAGGCCCTTCTCGGTTGGTCCAGGGACTCAGCCCTTGGCGACCCGCTCCTTGAACGCGGAGCCGGCCTTGAACGCCGGGCCCTTCGAGGCCGGAATCTTGATCTCGGCGCCGGTCTGCGGGTTGCGGCCGGTGCGAGCCGAGCGCTCGCGCGACTCGAACGTACCGAAACCGGGCAGCGTGACCTTGTCGCCGCCAGCAACGGCCGCGCTGATCGCCTCGATGGCGGCACCCAGGGCGGCCGAGGCCTGCGTCTGGGTGATCTCGGCCTGCTTGGCGATTTCGCTCACCAGGTCGGTGCGGTTCATGCGATCTCCTTTAATCGTTGATCCGAGCCGCACAGGTTGACGAGATGCGGCTCGTCGCCAGCGTAGGCCAGAGGCGCGGATCTTCAACGTTCTCGCACCGCGTGTCCCGCGTGGTTGCGCGCTCTGGCGGCGTTTTCGGGGCCTTCGGAGCCTGTGCTCGACGTGACATCGACGACCCGGTCCAGCGCGGCGAGTGTCCGCTGGCGATGGGAGACCACCAGCATCGTGGACGGAAGGGTGGCGAGCAGGTCGGTGACCTGACGGGCGGTGGTCTCGTCGAGGTCGGCGGTCGGTTCGTCCAGGATGAGGATCCGTGGTCGTTGCAGGACCGCCCGGGCCAGTCGCAGTCGGGCGCGCTGTCCACCACTGAGGCGAAGGCCGCCCTCGCCGATGTGGCTGGCCGGGGTGATCACCTCTGCGAGGCCGAGCCGGGCGAGCAGGTCCTCGATCTCTGCGTCAGTGGTAGAGGTGTGTGCGACCGCTTCCCGCACGGTGCCGGAGAAGAGAGCGCCGTCCTGCTCGACGGTGGCCAGCGCGGCCCGCAGTGCGCCGTCGTCGACCGCTGAGATCGGTACGCTGCCGGCTCCCGGGCCGACCAGCTCGACCGTGCCGGTGTCGGGGTCCCAGAGCCGGCTGGCGAGCGCGACCACGGTGGACTTGCCCGCACCCGAGGGTCCGCGGAGGCCGACGTGCTCGCCGGGTGCGACGGTCAGGTCGAAGCCGTCGAGCACGCGGCGCTCGTCGTATCCGAAGCCGACTGCGCGCATCCTCAGGCCCAGCGGTCCCTCGGGCAGGGGCGCCAGCGGGGTGTCGCGGGTGAGCGCGGGTGGTCGGGTGAGCTCTTCGCCGACGCGGGCGGCGGCTGCGCGGAGGACGGGCAGTCGGGCGCAGGTGGCGGCGGCGTCGGCGGCCGGTGCGACGGTCGCGAGCGCGAGGACGACCAGAGCAGCGACGTGCTCGGCGGCGACGCCGCGGCCGATGACGCCGACCAGCACGCCCGCGCCGACGAGCGTCACCGCCGCCTCGCGCGCGCCGGCGAGGAGGCGATGGGTGGTCTCGAGCCTTCCCGCTGCCCTGGCGGCCTCGGCGCCGGTCTCCCTGAGCTGACGGCGGATCGGTTCGTGGAGGCCGTAGCCCAGCACCTCGCGAAGGCCACCGAGCACGTCGACGACGCGGTCGGAGAGGGCACTGGTCGCGCCGACCAGCTCGCCTCCGAGGGCCTCGAGACGGCGCCGGCCGAGCGGAACGGTCGTCAGCACGAGCGCGAGCCCGGTGAGGGTGACCAGTGCGAGCAGCGGCTCCACGACCGCGAGGAGGATCAGGCCGAGGAGCGCGTTGACCGCCGCTGCGACGAGCTGAGCCACCGTGTGGGCGTAGAAGAACTCCAGGCGCTCGGTGTCGGTCATCGCGGTCGACGCGGCCCGGCCGACATTCTCGCGATGCCTGCTCGGCAGTGCGACCGCGTAGCGGTCGAAGAGCGTCATCCGGAGCCGGGCGAGCACCCGGAACGCGAGCGCGTGCGACGCGTCCATCTCGCCCCATGTCAACAGTGCTCGCAGCACCACGAGGCTTCCCAGCACGGCCCAGAACCAGCCCGGGGGCGCGTTGCGGAGCACGACGGCGTTCCCGACGGCGGCGGCCAGCAGCACCGAGATGGCCCCCAGGCACACCTGGCTGACGGTCACGAGCACGATGGTCGCGGCGATGGCACGGCGCTCGCCGCCCAGGTGGCCGAGCAGGCCGGTGAGAGGGCGCGCGGAGGCGGTCGTGTCGGTCATACCTGGCTCCTGTCGAGCAGCGGGGCCAGCCTGCCGTCGGCGAGCTCGAGGATGCGCTCGACCCCGTCGAGCGACTCCTCGCGGTGGGCGACCACGACCACGATGCGGTCCGCGGAGAGTCGCCCGAGCGTGGCCGTGACCGTGCGTGCTGCAGCGGGGTCGAGGGCGCTGGTCGGCTCGTCGGCGAGCAGGACCGGCCGGTCGGAGAGGACGGCCCGGGCCAGCGCGATGCGCTGGCGCTGGCCGCCGGACAGGCTCGCTCCGGCGGTGGCGATCACGGTGTCGAGGCCGGCGGGGAGGCGACGTACCTCCTCCTCGATGCCGGCCGCGGCGCACGCCGACCACAGATCCGCCTCGCCCGCGTCGGGGCGGGAGACGCGGAGGTTCTCGCGGACGGTTCCCTCGAAGAGCACCGGGCGCTGGGAGACCACCGCGATGTCGGACGTACGCACCGGCCGGCCGTCGAGGAGTACTCGGCCGCCAGTGGGGGAGAGGTGGGTGAGGACCACGTCCAGGAGGGTGGTCTTCCCGGCCCCGCTCGGGCCGACGACGGCGGTGACGGCGCCAGGCTCGAACGTCGCCCGGACACCGTCGAGGACGGCCGGCCCGTCGCGGTAGGCGAACGAGACGTCGTCGAGGACGAGCGCGGCCCCAGGCGACGTCTCGCGGTCGTCGGCAGTGGTGCCGTCGATCGTGGTGCCGTCGATCGTGGTGCCGTCGATCGTGGTGCCGTGGTCGCTGCCGACGCCGAGTCGTCGCAGTGCCGGGACGGCGGAGGTGCCGAGATAGCCCGCGTGCCAGGCGCCGGCGAGGTCGCGGATGGGCCGGAACACCTCGCTGACCAGCATGAGCGCCAGATAGAGCTCGGCAGGCGGTACCCCGCTGCCGTGGACGCTCGCGACCAGCGCGATCCCGGTGGCTGCGACCGTGCCGCCCTGGACGGCGAGGTCGATGAGCGCGGTGTCGAGCAGCGACGTACGCATCACCCGCACCGTCGCGCGGTGCAGGTCCTCGCTTCTCCGGGCGAGCCGAGCGCGGGCCGAGCCGACCCGGCCCAGCAGGCGCAGTGTCGCCATCCCGCGCAGGGCCTCGAGCAGGTCTGAGCCGAGTCCCTCGTAGGTGTCCCAGTGATGGTCCGAGCGCCGGCGCATGAGCCGCTTCCACAGCAGCGGAGCCAGCAGTGCGGCGGCTGCGGCCAGCCCGGCGGCGAGGCCGGTGAGCGGGTGCACGAGGACCAGCAGGACGGTCACGAGCGGGATCAGCAGGAGCGCCTGGGCGAGCGCAGGAAGGTAGCGGGTGACGTACGCATCGACCCCGTCGACCCCGTCGACGAGCGCCGTCCGCAGAGCGCCGTCACGGCGTCCGGGGTCGTGCAGTGCCTCCGGCACGAGCACGCCGCTCAACGCCTCGTCCCGCACCCCGAGGCGTACGTCCTCTCCCAGCCTCGCCGCGGCGCGCGCCTGCCCCCAGGACAGCAACCAGCGAGCCACCACGATCCCGGCGATCCACAGTGCCGCGGTCGCCACCAGGGCCTCGTCGCCGTCGACCACGGCGAAGAGGCCCTGGGCCAGCACGTAGGCCTGCGGGAGGTAGGTGGCGCTCGTCAGGACCTGCAACCCGACCGTGGCCGCGGCCGGACCGGGATGTCCCAGTGCGGTGCGCAGCAGCAAGGTGTCGATCATCATCCGACGGCTCCGTTCTCGAGGAAAGCCAGCCGCGGAAACATACATGATAATCATTCCCGATACTAGTAAGGTGCTTTCAGCTCACGACCCCACAGGAGTGTGATGACCCCCACCGACATCTCCGTACCGACGGACGAGGCGGCGACGCCCCGGCGCGACCGTGGGACGCTGGTGCCCAGCGCCATCGCTCGGCGCAGATGGCGAGCCCGGTTGCTGAGCCTCGGCCTCGTGGCCGCCCTGATCGTCGTCATCGCGCTGTCTGCGTCGTCGGGCACCGTCGACCTCACCGCGCTCGATACCGCCAAGCTCGTCACCGGCCACCTGCTGCCCGGGATGCCCTGGATGAGCGACGGCACCTACACCGCGCTCCAGGACCAGGTGGTGTGGCAGTTCCGGCTGCCGCGCGCCCTGCTCGCCGCGCTGGCCGGGGCGGCGCTGAGCCTGGCCGGGGTCTTCATCCAGGCGGTCGTACGCAACCCGCTGGCCGAGCCGGCGATCATCGGCGTCTCCTCCGGTGCGGGCGTGGGTGCGGTCTCCGTGGTGGTGCTCGGCGCCGCGGCCGTCGGGGCCTGGATCGGCACGGCGGCGTTCCTGGGTGCCGCGGTCGCGACGGCGGCGGTGTTCGCGGTGGCCTACAAGAACGGCAGCATCGCCCCGCAGCGGCTGGTGCTGACCGGGGTGGCGCTGGGCACCTTCTTCAGCGCGATCACGAGCTATCTCACCCTCACCACCGAGGCGCAGAACGTGTTCAGCGTGATGTTCTTCCTGCTCGGCTCGGTCTCCGCCGCCACGATGACCGACCTGATCGGGCCGCTGGTGGCGCTGGCGGTCGCGATCGGGGTCTCGCTCAGCGCCGGACGCGCGGTCAACGCGCTGCAGGTCGGCGACGAGACCGCCACCGCGCTGGGCGTCCGGGTCAACCGGCTGCGGTCGGTGCTGCTGCTCGCCGCCGCCTTGCTCACCGGCACCGTGGTCTCGGTCGCCGGTGGGATCGGCTTCGTCGGTCTGGTGGTTCCGCACATCGCTCGGGTGCTGGTCGGCTCCGACCATCGGCGCATCGTCCCGGTGGCGGTCTTCGGTGGCGCCCTGTTCCTGTGCGGAGCGGATCTGATCGCCCGCACGGTCTCGGCTCCCGCCGAGGTGCCGCTGGGCATCGTCACCGCGCTGATCGGGGTGCCGTTCTTCCTCTGGCTGATGCGCGGCCGGGCCGCCGATGAGCAGGGGATGGCGCGATGAGGCTCGAGACGCTGGACCTCACCCTGAACCGGGGGAGCCGGGAGGTCGTGACGGCGGCCTCGGTCGTGGTCGAACCGGGCGAGGTCCTCGGCCTGCTGGGCGCGAACGGCAGCGGCAAGTCGACGCTCCTGAGGGCGTGCTTCGGCGCGCTGCGGCCGGTTGCGGGCCACGTCCACCTCGACGGCACAGACGTGGCCACGATGAGCCGCCGCGACATCGCGCGCCAGGTCGCGGTGATGGCCCAGGAGCCGCCGGACGAGTTCGGGCTCACCGTCGCGGAGAGCGTGCTGTTGGGACGTACGCCGCACCGCGGACCGCTGGGGCGCGACAGCGCCGCGGACTGGCTGGTGGTCGACCGGGCGATGGCACTGGCGGGCGTGTCCGCGCTCGCCGACCGGCCGGTTCACCGGCTCTCGGGCGGCGAGCGGCAGCGTACGTTGCTCGCCCGGGCGATCGCGCAGGAGGCCGAGCTCCTGCTGCTCGACGAACCCACCAACCATCTCGACGTCTCCTACCGGTTCGAGCTGATGCACACGGTCGCGGAGCTCGGGATCACCACCGTGGTCGCGCTGCACGAGCTCGATCTCGCGCTGGCCTACTGCGACCGCGTCGCGGTGCTCGATCGCGGGCGCGTCGTCGCGCTGGGCGAGCCAGCCGACATCCTCACGCCGGATCTGGTGCGTGAGGTCTTCGGTGTCGAGGCCAGCCGGATCACCGATCCGGAGGCCGGCACGCCCCACCTGCTCCTGCGCGGAACGTCCGCGCGGACCCGAGAGAGGAACACATGAACACCACCCCACTGCTGCGTGCCGTCCCGGTGGCAGCGCTCACGCTGCTGGCCGCGACCGGATGCGGTGGCACCGGCGTCACGAACGAGGCCGCGGCGAAAGGTGAGGCCGCCGAGGGCTACCCGGTGACCGTGGAGAACTGCGGTCGCCAGGTCACGGTCGAGTCCGCGCCGGAGCGCATCGTCGGGCTCAGCCCGGCCCAGACCGAGCTGCTCGTCCGCCTCGGCCTCGCCGACCGGCTCGTCGGCCAGGCGCAGACCGCCATGCACGAGCTGCCCGAGGACGTCGCCGAGAAGGCGAGCGAGGTGCCCGAGCTGAGCACCGACGCGCCGCCGGCCCGGGAGCAGCTCCTCGACGTACAGCCCGACGCGGTCGTCGCGCCGACCGAATACGAGTTCACTGCCGAGCAGGGTTTCGCCACCATCGACCAGCTCACCGACGCCGGCGTGACGACGTACGTCGCCGCGGGCGGCTGCCCCGAGCGACGCGCCACCGGCGAGGTCACCGACCTGTTCACCGACCTGGAGGCGCTCGGGAGCATCTTCGGGGTCCCGGCTGCGGCCGACGAGCTGGTCACCGAGACCCGGGGTGACCTCGAGGCGGTCGAGAAGGCGGTGGCGGACCGGCCACGACCCACCGTCGCGCAGCTCTTCGTCGAGGGCAAGACGCTCTCCGCGATCGGTGCCGGGGTGGAGTACGACATGATCGAGCGCGCGGGCGGCGAGAACGTCTTCAACCCGGACGAGAAGCTCTTCGAGCAGTTCTTCTCCGCGGTCGTCTCGCCGGAGGAGATCGCCGCGCGCAACCCGGACGCCATCGTCTTCGCCGTGCGCGAGCAGGCCGAGGCCGAGCGGGTCGAGACGTACCTGCGCCAGACCTTCCCCGACGTCACCGCCGTCAAGGAGGACCGCTTCATCGCACTGCGCACCCCGGACACGTTCCCGGGCACCCTCGGCAACGTCGCCGCGGTGCGGACGATCGCGGAAGGCCTGCACCCCGACGCCTTCTGAGCCCGATCCGTGCCGGTCGGGCGGTCCAGGGACTGCTCGACCGGCTCGCGTCTACTCTCCGGCGAGGAGCCGCCAGCCTTCGGCCTGCGTACGCTCGCGCCAGAAGTCGAGGTAGCGGCCGCCGTGTGCGAGGAGCTCGGCGTGAGAACCGCGCTCGACGATCCGGCCGCCGTCGAGGACGACGATCTGGTCGGCGGCGACGACGGTCTGCAGGCGGTGGGCGATGACGATCACCGTACGGTCGGCGGAGAGCGCGGTGAGCGCCTCCTGGACAGCTGCCTCGTTCTCGGCGTCGAGAGCGGCGGTCGCCTCGTCCAGGAGCACGACGGGGGCGTCCTTCAGCAACGCCCGGGCGATCGAGACCCGCTGCTTCTCCCCACCGGAGAGTGTGGAGCCGGCCTCGCCGATCCGGGTCTGCCAGCCGTGGGGGAGCCGCTCGACGATGTCGTCGACGCGCGCCAGCCGGGCGGCCTCGCGCAGCTCATCCTCGGTGGCGTCGGGCCGCGACATCATCACGTTGTCGCGCAGCGTGCCCTCGAAGAGGTAGACGTCCTGGAAGACGATCGAGACGCGTTGCATCAGCGCCTCGGTCCCGAGATCACGTACGTCGACCCCGCCCAGCCTCACCGAGCCCGCCGACACGTCGTGGAAGCGGGCGACGAGGCGCAGCAGGGTGCTCTTCCCGGAGCCGGACGGCCCGACCACGGCCGTCAGCGAGCGTGGCGGAGCGGTGAGCGAGACGCCGTCGAGCACCCGGGAGGTGCCGTCGTAGGAGAAGGCCACCTCGCGCAGCTCGATGCCGCTGTCGGCCGGCTCGCCGGGCACGGCCGGTTCGGGGAGCGGCTCGATCCGGAGGACGTCGAGGACACGTCGCAACGACCCTTCGGCGATCCGCAGCGCGCTGGAGAGCTCGCCGTAGTCGATCAGCGACTCCACGAACCGCACGGTGAGGACGAGGAGCCCGATCGCCGTGGCCGGGGCGAGGGTGCCGCCCAGGCTGAGGTGGACGGCGAGGGCGATCACCAGGGTGAGCAGCGCCTGGATGGAGAGCAGCTGGATCCCGAGACCGCCGAACCCGGTGACCAGCAGCCGTCGCGACGCCCGCTTCTGCTCCCGCAGCGCGGTCTCGACCAGCTCGTTGCCGTGGACGGTGCGCCCGAAGACGCGCAGTGCGGGCTGGTTGAGCGCGAACTCGACCACCCGTGCGGAACCCTCCGCCATGGCGGCGTCGTAGGCACCCTCGCCGCGACCGACGATCGCCGCCAGCAGCCGGGTGGTGGCCAGCACCGCGGCGACGCCCACGAGGAGCGCGAGCGCCAGGCGCCACTCCCAGAACGCCATCGCGACGACCACGGTGATGGGGCTGACGACGGCGGCGATCAGCGGCCGCAGCAGATGCCCCGGCACCGAGGCGATGTCGGTCGCGCCCTTGGAGGCCATCCGGGAGAGCTGCCCGGTGCGGTCCTGGTCATACCAGCCCAGCGGCAACCGCACGGTGTGGTCGCCGAGCCGGGCCAGAGTGATGTCGAGCAGGTCGCAGGCCAGGTCGTAGCCGTCCAGGTTGCCCACTGTCAGCGCGACGTGATGGGCCACGAAGAGGCCGGCGAGCACGGTCAGCCAGGTGGTCGCCGCGTCCCAGTCCTGGCGCAGCGCGGCGTCCAGGACCGCCACGACACAGGCGAAGGCGAGACCCTGGAGCACCCCGGTGGCGACGAACATCGCGACAACCCGGGCGAGCTGGCGCCGATGAGCGGGATCGAGGAGGTCGGAGAGCAGACGGATGATGGTGATCATGCCACCGCCTCCGTAGCGCAAGCGCGAGAGTACGGAAGCGGCGGCCTGATGCCTACTGTCGCTCGCTGACGCTCGCTCATGCCGACTCCTCCCGGGCCCAGCCGTCGGCCGGGTGGGCGCGCTGGTCCGCGGCCCAGAGCCGGGCGTAGCGCCCGCCGCGGGCGAGCAGCTCCTCATGGGTGCCGCGCTCGGCGATCCGGCCGCCGTCGAGGACGACGATCTGGTCGGCCGCGGTGATCGTGGAGAGACGATGGGCGATCACCAGCAGCGTACGTCCGGCGACGAGGCGCGACAGCGCCCGCTGGACGAGCGCCTCCGACTCGGGGTCCGCGGCGGCGGTGGCCTCGTCGAGCACCAGGATCGGGGTGTCGGAGAGGAGGGCTCGGGCGATCGCGACCCGCTGCCGCTCGCCGCCGGAGAGCTGGCCGTCCTCACCGACCACCGAGTCGTAGCCCCGCGGGAGCTCGTCGATGCGGC
Source organism: Nocardioides sp. CCNWLW239 (assembly GCF_037137035.1). Taxonomy (NCBI): domain Bacteria; kingdom Bacillati; phylum Actinomycetota; class Actinomycetes; order Propionibacteriales; family Nocardioidaceae; genus Nocardioides; species Nocardioides sp. CCNWLW239. Next base: position 691,696 of record NZ_JBBBNW010000003.1, read on the forward strand.
CGGCGATCTGAGCGGCCTCGGCGGCGCGGCGTACGTCCTCGTCGGGGGCGTCGGGGTGGGCGAGCCGGATGTTGTCCCGGATCGAGGTACGCAGCAGCCCGGTGTCCTGGAAGACGAAGGAGACCTGCTCGTAGAGCTGAGCGCTCGTCATCTCCCGCAGGTCCACGCCGTCGATGGTGATCCGTCCCGAGGCGGGGTCGGCGAAGCGGGGCAGGAGCTTGGCCAGCGTCGACTTGCCGGAGCCGGAGTGGCCGACGAGCGCGGTCACGGTGCCGGGTTCGAGGACCAGGTCGATGTCGTGGAGCACCGGTGACGCACCGGGGGAGTAGGCGAACGACACGGCGTCGAGCTCGACCCGGGCGGACGTCGGTGCGGCGGCAGGGGCGGCCGGCTCGGGGAGCTCCGGCTCGGCCAGCAGCCGCTGGATGCGCCGGGCGGCCTCGGTGGCCTCGCGCAGCTCGCGGGCGGCGTAGCCGGCGACGGTGACCGGTGCGGTCATCGCCAGCCCGAGGACGAGGAACGGCACCAGGTCGGGACCGGTGATCCACGACGCGCGCAGCATCCAGACCCCGGCTCCGAGCACGAGCACCAGGGTCAGCGCCGGCGTCAGGGCGAGCTCCATCAGCAGCATCCCGAGAGCCGAGTGCCGCATCCAGGCCCGGTTGAACCCACCGAACCGGGTCGCCACCTCGGCCAGGCGCCGGTGAGCCTGCCCGGTGGCCCCGAACGTCTTGATCTCCGCGATCCCGCCGGTGTTCTCGACCGTCGCCGCGGCGAGCTCGGCCAGCCCGGCGTCGTAGTCGCGGTAGAGGGCGCCCGCGCCCCGCATCGAGATCCGGAACCCGACCAGCCCGAGCAGGAGCGGGACGAGTGTCACCAGCGCGAGCGGCGGGGAGACCACGACGAGGTAGACGGCGACCACCGTCGGCAGCGTGATGGCCGCGGTCAGCTCCATGACCGAGTGGGCCACCAGATGGTGCAGCGCGGCGACGTCGTCCTGCACCGCCTTCTTGACCGTGCCGGAGCTGCGCTCGGTGAACCACGCCAGCGGCACCCGGCCGAGGCGCGCGACCAGCAGCCGGCGCAGATGGATGGAGAGGTCGAGGTCGGCGACGTGGGAGAGCCAGGACGAGCCGAGCACCGTCGCCAGCCGCGCCAGCAGCGCCGCCACGCTCACCCAGACCACGAACCAGGCACGGTCGCCATCGACATCGGCGCCGGACGCCGCGGGCAGCAGGATCCGGGCCAGCTCGACGATCCCGACCAGCGGCACCAGCCCGGCGACGGTCGAGACGACCATCAGCAGCAGGCTGGCGGCCAGCCTTCCCCGGACAGGACGAAGCGTCTGGAGGAGGGGAGAACGAGGCAACTGTTGTCCTGCCGAGATCGAGGGATTGCTGCGTACGGGATCCGGAGATCAGCCGCCGTGACCGGTCGGGGCGAGGAGCCGCTCGAGCTCGTCCTCCTTCTCGGTCGGCACGACGAAGAGGAGCTCGTCGCCCTGCTCGAGAGGCTGCTCCGGAGTGGGCACGTAGACCTGACCGTCACGCAGCAGCGTGACCAGCGCGCAGTTCTCCGGGAACGGCACCAGGCCGGTGGGCTTGCCGACGTAGGGCGAGTCGGCGGGCAGGGTGATCTCGACCAGGTTGGCCTGCCCCTGCCGGAAGGTGAACAGGCGCACCAGGTCGCCGACGGTGACAGCCTCCTCGACCAGCGCCGACATGATCCGTGGCGTCGAGACGTTGACATCGACGCCCCAGGCCTCGGTGAAGAGCCACTCGTTGTTGGGGTGGTTGACCCGGCCGACGGTGCGCGGCACGCCGAACTCGGTCTTGGCCAGCAGCGAGCAGACCAGGTTGGCCTTGTCGTCGCCGGTGGCGGCGATGACCACGTCGCAGCTGTCGAGCCTGGCCTCCTCGAGGGAGGAGAGCTCACAGGCGTCGGCGAGCAGCCACTCCGCGTCGGCCACCCGCTCGGGCTTGATCGAGCCCGGGTTCTTGTCGATGAGGAGGACCTCGTGGCCGTTGGTGATCAGCTCGCGGGCGATGGACCTGCCCACGGCTCCGGCTCCGGCGATAGCAACTCTCATCGTCAGTCTTCCTCGGGGCCGTTCTTGATGGTCTTGTACGCCTGCGCGGTGTTTTCCTCGCGCATCACGATGTGGAGCACATCGCCCTCCTGGATCACGCTCTCGCGGACCGGGATGATCCCCTCGCCGAGCCGGTCGATCCACGCGATCCGCGCACCGGACTGGCGCTGGAACTTGATGGTCCGCTCGCCGACCCAGGACTCGGGCATGACCACCTGGTCGATGCGGATGTTGCCGGACATGTCGCGGAAGTCGGGCTCGGCGCCGGCCGGGAGCAGCCGGCGGAGCACCTGGTCGGCGGTCCACTTCACGGTCGCGACGGTGCTGATCCCGAGGCGCTGGTAGACCTCGGCGCGGCCCGGGTCGTAGATGCGTGCCACGACCTGCTGGATGCCGAACTCCTCGCGCGCGACCCGCGCGGAGATGATGTTGGAGTTGTCACCGCTGGAGACCGCTGCGAACGCCTCGGCCCGCTTGATGCCGGCCTTGAGCAGGACCTCGCGGTCGAAGCCCATCCCGGCGACCTTGTCGCCGTTGAAACCCGGCCCCAGCCGCCGGAAAGCGTCCGAGTTCTGGTCGATGACCGAGACCGTGTGGTTGCGGTCCTCGAGGCTTCTGGCCAGGGTCGAGCCGACGCGGCCACAGCCCATGATCACTACATGCACTCCGCCACCGTATAGCCTCACCACCTGTGGGTGTAGGCGACGTCTCCAAGAGGATCCTGATCGGCCGCAAGCTCCGTAGCTCGCAGCTGGGCGAGACGTTGCTGCCGAAGCGCATCGCGCTGCCGGTCTTCGCCAGCGACGCGCTCTCCTCGGTGGCCTATGCGCCCGACGAGATCTTCATCATGCTGGCGGTGGCAGGCGCCTCCGCGTACGCCTGGTCCTGGAAGATCGGCCTGGTCGTCGCGCTGGTGATGCTGACCGTGGTCGCCTCCTACCGGCAGACGGTCCACGCCTACCCCAGCGGCGGCGGCGACTACGAGGTGGCGACCGTCAACCTCGGGCGCAACGCGGGTGTGACGGTCGCGAGCGCGCTGCTGGTCGACTACGTGCTGACCGTGGCGGTCTCGATCTCGAACGCCGCTCAGTACGCCGCCAGCGCGATCCCCAGCCTGATCGGCAACGAGGTGCTGGTCGCCACGATCGCGGTGGTGCTGCTCACCGCGATGAACCTGCGTGGCGTACGCGAGTCCGGCACCTTCTTCGCGGTGCCGACCTATCTGTTCATGTTCGCCATCCTCGGGATGGGTCTCTACGGGCTGCTGCTGCTGGTGAACGGCAATCTGCCCGAAGCCGAGAGCGCCCAGCTCCAGATCGTTCCGGAGCCGGGCTGGGAGGGCACGCTCAACCAGATCGCGTTGGTCTTCCTGCTCGCTCGCGCGTTCTCGTCCGGCTGTGCGGCGCTGACCGGTGTGGAGGCGATCTCCAACGGCGTACCCGCCTTCCAACGGCCGAAGAGCAAGAACGCCGCCACGACCCTGCTGCTGCTCGGCCTGATCGCGGTCTCGATGATGATGAGCATCATCGTGCTGGCCAAGCAGATGAGCATCCGCTACGTCGACCCGCACAAGCTGGACCAGCTGCGCACCGCCGCCGGCAACGCCGTACCGGACGGCTACGAGCAGCATCCGGTGATCTCCCAGCTCGCGGCCGGGATCTTCAACGACTTCCCGCCGGGCTTCTACTTCGTCATCACCGTCACCGGCGTCATCCTGGTGCTGGCCGCCAACACCGCCTTCAACGGCTTCCCGGTGCTCGGCTCGATCCTGGCCAAGGACGGCTATGCGCCGCGGTCCCTGGGGGCGCGCGGTGACCGGCTCGCCTACAGCAACGGCATCATCTTCCTGGCCGTGCTGGCGATCGCGCTGATCGTCATCTTCGAGGCGCAGACCACCAAGCTGATCCAGCTCTACATCGTCGGTGTCTTCGTCTCCTTCAACCTGAGCCAACTGGGCATGATCCGCCACTGGACCCGCCATCTGGCCACCGAGCGCGACCCGAGCGAGCGGCGAAGGATGCAGCGCTCGCGGGCGATCAACGCCTTCGGTCTCGGCATGACCGCGGTCGTGCTGGTGATCGTGCTGATCACCAAGTTCCTCGCCGGTGCCTGGATCACGATCCTGGCGATGGGCTTCTTCTACATGGTCATGCTGGGCATCCGGCGCCACTACGACAACGTGGCCCGCGAGCTGGCCGCCGACGAGCAGGACAAGGTCATGCCGACGCGGGTCCATGCGATCGTCCTGGTCTCCAAGCTCCACAAGCCGACCCTGCGCGCGCTGGCCTTCGCCCAGGCGACCCGGCCCAACGCGCTCGAGGCCGTGACCGTCTCGACCAGCGACTCCGACACCGCCGAGCTGCTGCGGCAGTGGGACGAGCGCAACCTGCCGATGCCGCTCAAGGTGCTCCACTCGCCCTACCGCGAGCTGATCCGCCCGGTCGTCGAGTACGCCTCGGCGATCCGCAACGCCAACCCGCGCGGCGTCGTGGCGGTCTACATCCCCGAATACGTCGTCGGCCGGTGGTGGGAGCAGTTCCTCCACAACCAGACCGCGCTGCGGCTCAAGGGCCGGCTGCTGTTCACGCCTGGTGTCATGGTCATCTCGGTGCCCTACCAGCTGGCCTCCGGCAAGGAGCGCGCCGAGGAGATGCGCGAGGAATACTGGCTCGCACCCGGCCTGCGCCGCGGAAGCGGCCGGCGATGAGCCGCCCACGGCGGTCCGCGCCGTCCCGTGGTCGTCGGCCCCGCCCGAAGGCGTCGAAGGGCGAGTCGTACGTCGGTCGGCGGTTCGAGGTCGAGGTCGGCCCGGTCGCGCACGGCGGACACTTCGTCGCCCGGGTGCCGGTAGGTGAGGACTCCCGCGTCGTCTTCGTACGCCACGCCCTGCCCGGCGAGCAGGTGGTCGTCGAGATCACCGACGGATCCGCCGGTGACCGGTTCTGGCGCGGCGACGCCGTCTCCGTGCTCTCGGCTGCACCGGAACGGGTCGTTCCGCCGTGCCCCTACGCCGGGCCCGGCCTCTGCGGCGGCTGCGACTTCCAGCACGTCTCCCTGCCCGCCCAGCGTGAGCTGAAGGCGACGGTGCTGCGCGAGCAGCTGGTCCGGCTGGGCGGCCTGTCCGCCGCCGACCCGCTCGTCGCCGACCTGGTCGTCGAGGCCGTCCCCGGCGACGTCGACGGGCTTCGGTGGCGCACCCGTCAGCGCTACGCCACCGCCCCCGGGGGTGGCCGCGGCATGCGCCGCTTCCGCTCGCACGACGTGATCCCCGTCGACGACTGCCTGATCGCCACGGACGACGCCCGCGAGCCTGGCGCCGGGACCGTCGCCGAGACCGTCGAGGTCGACGGTGTCGAGCATTCCTTCGAGGTCGCCGCCGACGGCTTCTGGCAGGTCCACCCAGGGGCACCTGCGGCACTGGTGTCCGCAGTGATGTCGGCGCTCGCGCCGGCACCGGGCGAGTCCGTCCTGGACCTCTACGCCGGTGTCGGCCTCTTCTCCGCGTTCCTCGGCGACGCCGTCGGCCCGTCCGGACGTGTCGTCGCGGTCGAGGGCGACCCGACCGCCTCCGCGCTCTCGGTCGGCAACGTTCCCTCGGCCGAGGTCATCGCGGGCGACGTGGGCACCGTGCTGGGTCGCCTCGAGGACGGCCCTTTCGACCTCGTCGTCCTCGACCCGCCCCGCGAGGGAGCGCGCCGGGCCGTCGTCGAAGCCGTCGTCGCGCGCTCGCCGCACAAGGTCGCCTATGTCGCCTGCGACCCCGCCGCCCTCGCCCGCGACGTCGCGATCTTCGCCGAGCACGGCTACCGGCTGCGTACGCTGCGCGCCTTCGACCTGTTCCCGATGACCCACCACGTCGAGGCCGTCGCCCTGCTCGCGAAGACCGACGTCAGAACGACCGCACCAGACCGCCGTCGACCCGAAGCTGCTCCCCGGTGATGTAGGACGCGGCCGTCGAGGCGAGGAACACCACGGCGGCGGCGAACTCCTCGGGCGTGCCGTACCGGCCCGCCGGGATGCTGGCCTGGGCCTTGCGCCGCACCTCGCTCGTGCTCGCCCCCATCTTGTCGGCGCGAGCCTGGTCGAGCCGGTCGGCCCGGTCCGTGGCGATCCGGCCAGGCAGGACCATGTTGACCGTGACGCCGCTGCTCGCCACTTCACCGGCCAGCGTCTTCAGGTAGGCCGCCAACGCGGCGCGACCGGTGTTGGACAGCGCCAGGTTGTCGATGGGCTGCTGGATGCCGCTCGACCCGATCGCCACGATCCGGCCCCAGGCCCGCTGCCGCATCCCGGGCAGCACGGCACGTACGAGCCGGATCTGTTGCTGGACGAGCGTCAGCATCGCCGACTCCACCGCTTCCGGAGTGGTGTCGAGCGCCGAGCCGGCCGGCGGGCCGCCACCGTTGAGCACGAGCACCTCGATCGGCCCGAAGGCGTCGATGGTCTGCTCGACCAGCTGCTCCGCAGAACCGGTGACGGTGAGGTCGCACTCGATGCCGACTGCCGACCCGGGCGACACGGACGTGAGTGCGTGGGCCTCCTCCGCCGCCAGCTCTGCCCGGCGCCCGGAGATGACGACGTTGGCGCCCTCGGCCGCGAAGGCACGGGCGCTGGCGAGACCCAGACCTGAGGTGGATCCCGGCACCAGCACGGTGCGTCCGGTGAGTCCGGTGTCCATGGTCAGCTCCGCTCTCGTGTCGTGCTTGTCCCGGCGAGCAGGTCTCGCGCAGCCGCCAGGTGGTCGGCCGCCAGGCGTAGGAGCTCGTCGGGTGCGGTGGGACTCGGCGGCCGGACCATGGCCTCGGAGATGATCCCACGCCTGGCCAGGATCTCCTTTCGCAAGGAGAGCCCGATGCCCGGCTGCGCTTCGTAGTTGACCAGCGGCAGCCAGGGCGCGAAGGCGGCCCGGGCGGCGTCGTACCCACCCTCCTGCCAGGCGTCGAGGGCTGCTCGCAGTCCCTCCGGATGCGAGAACCCCGTCATCACGCCGGCGGCCCCGGCAGCGAGCTCGTCGATCAGCCCCACGCCGCCGAGACCGCCGAAGACCGGGATGTCGGTGTGGGCGCTCAGCCGCGCGATCGCGAGTGCCGTGGGCGGTGCCTCGGACTTGACCGCCACCACGAACGGGCACGCCCTCACGGTCTCGAGGACCTGCGCATCGCTCATCCGGACCCCGGATGCCACCGGGTAGTCCTGCAGGACGATGCCGACGCCGACCTCGTCGTGGATCGTCCTCAGGTGACGGGCCAGCGTCGCCGGGTCGGGCGTGTTCGCCTGCACCATCACCGCGGCCAGTGCAGGCCCCGCGGCGGCTGCGGCAGTGCGCGCCTGCTCCACTGCCACGGCAGTCGTCCGCGCGGACAGTCCGACCGTCAGTGGGAGGCCGGGCGCCTGCTCGGCAACGGCGGAGACGACCGCGGCCTGCTCGGCGGAGTCGAGGGAGTTCCCCTCGCCGAAGACGCCGAGGGCGACCAGGCCCTCGGCAGGGATGCGGAGGTAGAGGTCCACCTCGGCGCGCAGCGAGGCGAGGTCGACCATGAGCCGATCGCCGTGGAACGGCGTGGCCAGGATGCCCCAGAGGCCAGGGGAGAGGGCTGGGGGAGTCATCGGGATGTCCTTCCGTTACGGCGTTGCAGCGCCTCGGCGGCCACGTGCTCAGCGACGGCGAGGGCGGAGGTTGCTCCGGGAGATGGTGCGTTGCGGACCAGCACCACCCGGTTGGTGCCGGTGATCACGAAGTCGTCGACGAGGTGCCCGGCGTCGTCCATCGCCTGGGCACGGACCCCACGACCACCGCGCCGCACACCGGCGAGGTCGAGGTCGGGCACGTACCTGCGGGCCTCCTCGATGAACCTGCGGGAGCTCAGCGCGGTGCGGGACTCGCGGATCGCCGCCGCCACGTTCTGTGAGGCGAAGCGCCAGAAACCGGGGAAGCCGAGGGCCTCCCGTACGTCACGCGGGACGATCTTGCCCCGGTCGTAGGACTCTCGCCCGAGCGACAGGAACGCGTTGGGGCCGAGCGTCAGCGTCCCGTCGATCTTCGGAGTGACGTGGACGCCGAGGAACGGGTAGCGCGGATCCGGCACCGGATAGATCATCCCGTGCACCAGCGAGCGCTGAGTGGCGTCGGTGACGAAGTAGTCGCCGTAGAACGGGACGATCCGAGGCTCACGACGCTCGCCGACCAGGGCAGCGAGCCGGTCGCTCTGCAACCCGCCGCAGACGACGACCAGGTCGTAGTCGCCGTCCTCCTTCGTCGTCTGGACGCGTACGCCGTCGGTGCGCTCCGTCATCGCGGTCACCTCGTGACCGAGAAGCACCGATCCGCCGGCGTCGAGGAGGTCGGCGGCGAGCGCCTCGGTCACCGCGGGGAAGTCGATGATCGCGGTCTGCGGCGAGTGGATCGCGCGCACCCCGGCGGCGTTCGGCTCGATGGCTCGCAGCTCATCGGCCTCGACGACACGGACGCCCGGCACCCCGTTCGCGACCGCGCGCCGGTGGAGTGCGTCGAGCCGTCCGGCCTCGTTCTCCGACAGCGCCACCACGACCTTGCCGCACTCGTCATAGGCGATCGCGTGCTCGGTGACGAACTCCTGGAGCAGCCCGACACCTCGGCGGCACAGCATCGCCTTGAGGCTTCCCGGTTCGTAGTAGAGACCCGCGTGGACGACACCGCTGTTGTGGCCGGTCTGATGCGTGGCCAGGCGAGTCTCCTTCTCGAGCAGGGTGACGGCCGCGTCGTGGCGACGGGCCAGGTGCCGCGCGACCGCCGTGCCGATGATGCCGCCGCCGACCACGGCGACCCGGAGGGTCGTCATGAGGCTTCCTCAGCAGCGACCGAGCCGCTCGTCAGGTCTCCCACGGGCGGCGTACGAGCGGGGAGGCGTGGGGGTGTGCTCCGATAGGTCGCCGGTGTGGCCGACAGCGTGATCGGGTGCGCGACGGTCGGGACCGGGTCCCGATCCTCCCCAGGGACCTCGGCGACCGGTGCCAGGCCGAGCCGATCTGCGAGGGCGAACGCCTGGCCCAGGTCGTTGATCGGGCCGCACGGCACCCCCAGTGCCGACAGCTTGGTGAACCAGTGGTCGGCAGGCTGCTCCTTCAAGACATCTTCGAGCTCGGCCACCAGCACTGCACGGTGGGCCACCCGATCGGCGTTGGTCGCGAAGCGCGGGTCGTCGGCCAGGCCCGGCCGGCCTAGGCCTCCGGCAAGCAGGGCGAAGAGCTTGTCGTTCGCCGCGGCGACAGCCAGCGGCCGGTCCGCGGTGGCGAGCAGCTCGTACGGCGCGATGCTCGGGTGTACGTTGCCGAGCGCCTGAGGCACCTCGCCGGTCGTGACGTAGGTGGATGCCTGGTTCGACAGCGCGGAGAGGAGCGAGGACAGCAGGTTGACCTCGACCCGCTGCCCTTGCCCGGTGCGCTCCTTGTGGCGCAGGGCGGCGAGGATCCCGACGGTTGCGTGCAGTCCGGTGATCACGTCGACCAGCGCGACGCCGGCCTTCACCGGCCCGGACTCCGGGGTGCCGGTCACCGACATCAGCCCCCCGACGGCCTGGGCCACCAGGTCGTAACCGGGGAGGGATGCGCCATCGCGCGAGCCGAAGCCGGTGATCGAGCAGTAGACCAGCCCCGGATGCTTCTCGGACAGGGCGGCGTACCCCAGGCCGAGTCGTTCCATCGTGCCGTGGCGGAAGTTCTCGACGAGGACGTCGCATCCAGCGACGAGGTCCTGGGCCTCGCGCCGACCTTCGTCTGAGCGCAGGTCGATCGCGCGCGACTCCTTGTTGCGGTTCACCGAGAGGAAGTACGTCGACTCGCCGTCGTCGGACCATGGCGGACCCCACGAGCGGGTCTCGTCCCCGGTGTCCGGTCGCTCGACCTTGACCACCTCGGCACCGAGATCGGCCAGCAGCATCGTGGCGTACGGAGCTGCCAGCACCCGGCTGAAGTCGGCGATGCGTACGCCGGCGAGTGCTCCTGGGGTCACCGGAACGCCGCCTCTCCGGTCAGAGCGCGGCCGATGACGAGCTGGTGGACCTCGCTCGTGCCCTCGTAGGTGAGCACGGACTCCAGGTTGTTGGCGTGGCGCAGGACAGGATGCTCGAGCGTGATACCGGCAGCACCGAGGATGGTGCGGCACTCGCGGGCGATGGCGATCGACTCGCGGACGTTGTTGAGCTTGCCGAGCGAGACCTGCTCGGGACGTAGCGAGCCGGCGTCTTTGAGGCGGCCCAGGTGCAGCGCGAGCAGCATGCCCTTGCCGAGCTCCAGCGACATGTCGGCGAGCTTCGCCTGGGTCAGCTGGTAGGCCGCCAGCGGCTTGTCGAAGATGTCGCGGTCCTTGGCGTAGGCGATCGCCGTCTCGAGGCTGTCGCGGGCGGCGCCGAGCGCGCCGAAGACGATCCCGTAGCGGGCCTCGTTGAGGCACGAGAGAGGCCCCGACAGGCCGGTTGCCCCGGGGAGCACCGCGTCGGCGGGGAGCCGGACGTCGTCGAGCACGAGCTCGGAGGTGACCGAGGCGCGCAGCGACATCTTCTTCTTGATCTCGGGTGCCATGAAACCCGGCGTATCTGTAGGCACGACGAAACCGCGGATCCCATCGTCCGTCTGCGCCCACACCACCGCCACATCGGCCACCGAGCCGTTGGTGATCCACATCTTGTTGCCGGTCAGCCGCCAGTCCGACCCGTCCCGGACCGCACGTGTCCGCATGCCGGCGGGGTTGGAGCCGAAGTCGGGTTCGGTCAGGCCGAAGCAGCCGATCGCCTCGCCGGCGGCCATCGGGGGCAACCACTCCTGCTTCTGCTCGTCGCTGCCGTGCCTCCAGATCGCGAACATCGCCAGCGAGCCCTGGACGCTGACGAGCGAGCGGAGCCCCGAATCGCCGGCCTCCAGCTCCAGGCAGGCCAGGCCGTATGCCGTGGCGCTGGTGCCGGCGCAGCCGTAGCCGTCCAGGTGCATGCCGAGCACGCCGAGCGCGCCGAGCTCCTTGGCCAGGTCCCGGGCCGGGATCGAGCCCGACTCGTACCAGTCGGCGATCTCCGGCTTGATCCGGTCCTCGACGAATCTCCGTACGGTGTCGCGGATCGCCCGCTCCTCCTCGCCGATCAGCGAGTCGGTGTCGAACAGCTGGAATGGGGTCTGGGTGGTGCGGGCGGTCACGGGGCGGTCTCTCCTCGAGATGTGGTGGGGCAGGTTTCGGTGAGGTGGGTCGGGAGGAAGGGTGGGGCGCCACAGTGCGTGCTGTGCCGCCCCACCCAGCGAGCGGTCAGCCGAGGTCTTCCAGTGCGCGCTCGGAACCCGGGTGCAGCGGGATCGGCCCCGTCTCGGCCATGGTGGCGGGGTCGATCTCATTGGCAGCCGGGTGGACCTGGACGAGCTTGTCCTTCTGCTCGACCAGCATCGTGGTGAGAGCACAGGCCACGTTGTCGGGCATGTCGTTCTTCACGACGAGGACGTTGGGCACGACGATGGTCGGGATGTCCTCGGCCAGCTCGTAGGTGTCGCCCGGGATGGAGGTCTCCTCGTAGACCTCGTTGACCTCCTGCATCTTCGGCAGCAGCGGGGTGATGTCGATGAACTCGACCTTGTCGCCCATCGTGGTGAAGAGGTCGGTGATCGCGGGGGTGGGCAGGCCGCCGGACCACACGAGCGCGTCGATGGAGCCGTCCTTCATGCCGTCGACGGTCTTGGTCAGGTCGAGGCGCTGGCGCTTCACGTCCGACAGCTCGAGGCCCGCGGACTCGATCAGCCGGTTGGCGATGACCTCGGTGCCCGACTCGGGGGACCCGGTCGAGACGGCCTTGCCGGCGAAATCCTCGACCGAGTCGATGCCGGCGTCCTTGCGGACCACCACGTGGGTGTAGTTGGAGTAGATGCGGCCCAGGGTCGAGACATCCTGCGACTTCTCGAAGTCGGCCTCACCGTTGACCGCGTCGGCGGCGGAGTCTGCGAGCGAGAAGCCGATGTCGTAGTTTCCGGCCACGACCTGCTCGATGTTCTGCACCGAGGCACCGGTCTCCGCGGCGGTGGCCTTCAGGTCCGTCTCGTCGTTGATCACCTTGGCCATGCCGCCACCGACGACGTAGTAGACGCCGGTGGAGTTTCCGGTCGCGATCGCGATACGGCCGGTGCCGGCGTCGCAGCTGCTCTCGTCTGCGCCGGCACCCGCCTCCTGCCGGCTCTGCTGGCCGCCGCAGGAGGTCAGTACGAGGGCCGCGGCGACCGCGATCCCGGCGAGCGGGGTGATGCGTTTCATGGTGGTGCCTTTCTTGACGGTTGGGATCATGCGTGCGTCGGGTCGGGGGTCGGGTGGTCTGGCTCGCCCGTCGTTCCGGTCGCCTTGCGACGTACGACATGGAGCACCAGCGCGACGGCGAGCAGGGCGAAGCCCAGCGCGATGGAGGTCGGGACCAGGTAGAGGAGCAGCAGCGCCGCGGGCAGGCACAGGACGCGCTCGAGAAGGTTGGTCGGGCCGAGGATCCATCCGGTCGTGCAGATGGCGAGAGCGCCGACCGCGCATCCGGCGACCAGGAAGGTCCAGACGATGTCGATGAAGTCACCGCGGGCGAGGAGGTGCGCGCCGTTGTCGGTGACAACGAAGGCGATCGGGGCCAGGAAGGCGGGCAGGGTGTACTTGCAGGCCTGCATCATCGTCGGGATGATCTTGCCGCCGGTGATGGCGGCCGACGCCACCGCGGCGAGCGCGGTCGGCGGGGAGACCTCCGAGAGCACCGCGTAGTAGAAGATGAACATCGCCACCTGCGGGGCGTCCACGCCGAGCGAGATCAGTGCCGGGCCGATGATGACCCAGCTGAGGATGAACGAGGCCGTCACGGGCACCGCAAGGCCCAACAGCAGGATCGCGAGCGCGGAGAACAGCGCCGTGAGCACCAGCAGCGACGCCTCGTTGAAGGACAGTAGCGAGGCCAGGTCGACCAGGACGTCGGAGAGGACCTGACCCAGGCCGGTCTTGGCGATGACCGAGGTGATCACGCCCGCGGCGGCGCACACCGCGATGACGGGCAGGGCAGAGCGGATACCGGAGCTCAGGGCGCCGTACATCCGGCGGGCATAGTCCTTGAGCGACTCCCCGAGCTCCATCCGCTCCTGCTCGACGCCATGGTCGTCGAAGCCGCTGACCACGGGGCGCCGCGACAGCACCGCCTCGAGGAGTCCGAACAGCGCGGCGACGCCGGTGGCGTAGACGACGGCGCGGAACGGCGGGATGTCGATGGCGAGGAAGAACACGATCACGCCGAGGCTGATGAAGTGGTATCCGGAGCGGGCCAGCAGCCGCAGCGCGTTGCCGATGGCGAGGTCGACGCGGTGCGCCCCGAACCGGCGGGCATCGATCTCGACGGCGAGGAAGATGCCCAGGTAGTAGAGGAGCGTCGGGACGATCGCCCAGACCAGCACCGACACGTAGGAGACCCCGAGGTACTCGGCGATGATGAACGCCGCTGCTCCCATGGTCGGCGGCGACAGGATGGCGCCGATGCCGGACGCCGCCAGCATGCCTCCTGCCGCCTCCTTCGGGTAGCCGGCCCGGTTGAGGATCGGCCAGGCGAACGAGCCGAGGGTGACCGCGGTCGCCGTGCCCGAGCCGGAGACGGTGCCGAGCAGAAATCCGGAGGTCGCCACGGTGCGACCAGGGGCTGACCCGGACTTGCGGAACAGAGAGAAGCTGAACTCCACGAAGAACCGGCCGGCCCCCATGCGGTCGAGCACCGCACCGTAGATCGTGAACAGCACGATGTAGGTCGCCGCGACGTCGAGGGGCACCCCGAAGAAGCCGGAGGCCTCGTTGTAGAGGGCGTTGATGATCTGGTCGAGGTTGAGCCCGATGTGGCTGATGCTCCAGCCGATGGGCAGGTAGCCGCCGAAGTAGGCGTAGACGAAGAAGACGGCGCAGACTGCCGGCAGGACCAGTCCGGTCGTCCGACGGGTGGCCTCGAGCACCAGCACCAACAGCACGGTCCCCGCCACCACGTCGAGCGGGAGCAGCGAGCCCTGGCGGTCGAGGAACTCGCCGAACCCGCCGAGCCCGATGTCGGTCAGCGGCAACGGGAGGACCGGGTAGAGGCTCACGACCAGGGCGGTGGCGGCGAGCAGCCAGTCGACCACCCCGGGGTTGTCGGCCCGACCTACCGCATCGCGACGTCCCCGCATCCGGTAGGTCAGGAAGACCATCGGCAGCGTCATGCCGAGGAAGAGGATCAGGTAGTACTGGCTGCCCTGATCGAGCGGGTCGAAGACCTGACGGAGCACGAAGAGGGAGACCAGGAAGCACCACAGCCCGACGACGAGCTCCAGGCGCGGCGACAGGTTCCGGGACGGCTTCTCCTCGTCGTAGTCCGCGACGAGGCTGTCGACGTCGACCTGGGAGCCCGGTTGGGGAGTGGAGGTGTGGACTGGCATGCTGCGTAACCTAGAAGTGTCGTGCGTCACACCTTTCGGTTCGGCCGCGAGACTTTACAGACTTCTAACGTTGGCCGATCGAGCTCCCCGGCGCGTGCGTCGGGCAAGTGAGGTGAAATGCGAGTCCTTCTCGTCGAGGACGACGACCGTGTGGTGGCGGCGCTGATGCCTGCCCTGCAACGCATCCACCTCCACGTGCGCCGGGCCGGCACCGCAGCCGAAGCTCTGCAGCTCGTCGGGGGTGTGGACCTGATCCTGCTCGACATGGGGCTGCCCGATCAGGACGGCCTGGCCCTGTGCCGCCAGCTCCGGACCCGGGTGGACGTGCCGATCATCGCGGTGACGGCACGGAGGGACGAGCACACCGTCGTCTCCGCGCTTCGCTCGGGCGTGGACGACTACGTCACCAAGCCCTACCGGCTCGCCGAGCTCCTCGCCCGGATCGATGCCGTCATGCGACGTGTGGGGCAGCGGTCGACAGAGCTCGTCGAGCACGTGGGCGACGTTCACCTGGACCATGGGTCCCGGCGGGTCACGGTGGCGGGCGAAGAGGTCGCGTTGACCCGCAAGGAGTTCGATCTGCTCTCCATGCTCGTGCAGGCCGCCGGAGACACGGTCTCCCGGGAGACTCTGATGGAGGGGATCTGGGAAACGGCCTGGGTCGGTGCCTCGCGAACCCTCGACGTCCACGTGTCGGCGCTGCGCTCCAAGCTCGGTCGGCCGGGGTTGGTGGCAACGGTCCGTGGCGTGGGCTACCGGGTCACCATGCAGGAGTGACACGTGCGCCGACGTCTGCTCCTCGTGTCCCTGTCGCTGGTCGGGTTGTTGCTTCTCGCGCTCATGGTGCCGCTGGTCGCGACGTACGCCTCCGACCGCACCCAGGCCATGTTCGTGAGCCGGCTCGGCGACGTCACCCGGTTCGCGGTGGTGGCCGAGGATGCCCTCGAGTCGGGGCTCGCCGAGGAGCTGAGCGTCGACCTGGAGCGTTACGTGGACGTCTACGGCGGGTCGGTGCTGGTCACCGACGCGGATCGTCGAGTTGTCGCGCAAGCGGGTGCGGAGGCGACTGGAGACGATCCCGAGGTGCAGGAGACCATCGAGAGGGCGCTCTCGGGTGCTGGCTCCCAACCACCCGCCACGGTCTGGCCGTGGAGCGGCGACGACGTTGTGATCGGGTCGCCGGTCGGTAGGGACGCCCAGGTGCTCGGAGCGGTCGTCGTCGTCGCACCGACGAGTGCCGTCAAGGACAGCATCGCGCGCGGGCTCGCCTGGCTGGTGGCGGCCGGGCTCGTGGTCGTGCTGGTGATGGTCTTCGGTGCCGTGGTGCCGTTCGTGGGCTGGATCCTCCGACCGGTGGACGATCTCGAGCATGCGGCGAAGGACCTTGCCGACGGGGACCTGTCGTCCCGTGCCCACGAGCTCGGACCACCCGAGCTGCGACATCTCGCCCGGTCCTTCAATGCGATGGTCGACAACGTCGAGATGTCCCAGCGCCAGCAGCGGGAGCTGGTCGCCGACGCTGCCCACCAGCTCGGCAACCCGCTGACCGCGTTGCGGCTGCGGGTCGAGAACCTGGCGGCGACGGGGTCGCCCGTCGCCGCGGTCGAACCCGTCCTGGAGGAGACGGACCGGCTCAGCAGCATCGTCGATTCGCTGTTGAGGCTGAGCCAGGTCGGTGCGCATCGTGTCGCGCCGGTGGAGGTCGACGTGGCCGAGATAGTGCGCGAACGGTGTGAGATGTGGGAACCCGTCTTCACCCGGCTCCGTGTCGACCTACCCGAGAAGGCCCTCGCGCTGACCTTGCCGGACGTCGTCGAGGTCGTCCTGGACTCGCTCCTGGACAACGCCGCCAAGTTCGCCCCGGACTCGCCGGTCGAGGTCACGGTGACGGGCGGTGATGTCCCGGCGGAGAAGATCGAGGTGCGGGTCCGAGATCACGGGCAGGGCCTCCATCCCGACGACGTCGCCAAGGTCGGTGCGCGATTCTTCCGGGGCAGGCAGCACCAGAACGTCCCCGGCACCGGTCTCGGTCTGGCGATCGTACGTGCCCGCGTCGACGACCTGGGTGGGTCGATGGTCGTCTCGACGCCGAGCGACGGTGGCCTCGAGGTGGCGGTGGTGCTGCCGGCCGCTACAGCCGACGCTCTCGGTAATAGCGCTCTGCCCCCGGATGAAGGGGCAGGGGCGAGGTGAAGATCGCGGCTCCCAGGTTGGGTTGTCGCACCTCGGGCGATATCCGGTCGACCCGGTCCTGCGACTCGAACATCACCCGCGTCACGGCGTAGGCGACGTCCTCGTCGAGATCAGGGTGGACCACGAGGTGGTTCTTCACACTCACGGTGTCGACCGCACGGGGGAGGCCGTAGCTCGAGGTCGGGACCGGGCCCACGGTGTATTCGGGGCCGTAAGCCTTCGTCAGCTCGGGGACCGACGCTCCCAGGTCGACCAGCCGGATGGGCACGCTCTCGGAGAGCTTGGCCACTGCGCTATTGGGAATTCCGCTCACGAAGAAGAACGCATCCAGTCGTCCGTGACGGAGCCCGTCTGCCGACTGCTCCAGATTGTCATCGGTGCCGGTGACCTCGTCCGGCGCGATACCGGCGGTGGTGAGGATGCGACCGACGATCTGCCTCGTCCCCGATCCCTGGCTGCCCAGCCCGACGCGACGCCCGCGGAGATCGGCCACGTCCTCGACGGGCGAGTCGGCCGCCACCACGAGGTGCACGAAGCTGTCGTAGGTCCGGGTCAAGGCGGCCAGGTCGACCGGAGCGGCGAACGGCCCGGTGCCCCGGATCGCGTCCGCCGCCGCGTCGCCGAGGGCGAAGCCGATGTCGCTTCTGCCGTGGGCCACCTCGCGCAGGTTGATCAGGGAGGCGTTGGTGTTGTGAGCGGTGACGGTGACGCCCTCGAGGCGCTCCTCCAGGACAGCGGCCAGCGCTTTGCCGTAGCGGTCGAAGACACCACCTCGGTTGCCGGTGGCGATCGACAGACTCGTCTCGGGCAGCTCGCTCCACGTCCGCCCGACGCACCCCCCGAGCGCCATGGCGAGCGGACCACCGACGGCACCGACGAGCAGTGTCCGGCGCGAGGTGATCACGCCCTCAGCATTTCACATCGAGCTCTACCGGCGCCCGTGGCGAGCCAGGTCGGCCGATATCGGTTGCATGCCTCGCCGATCGGCGTTGTGATGCTGCTGTGAGCGATGACCTGTGGGGCACCGACCGACTCGACCTGACGGCTTACCTGGAGCGGATCGGGGTGAGCGAGCCGCCGGGTCCGTCACGGGCGGCGCTGGAGGAGATCTACGACGCGCACGTGCGCACCTTCACCTTCGACAACATCGATGTGCTGCTGGAGCAGCATCCGGGCGTCGACCTGGCGGACGTGCAGGAGAAGTTCGTCGGCCGGGGGAGAGGTGGCTACTGCTTCGAGCACGGGACCCTGCTCGCGGCGGCGCTGGACCGACTGGGCTTCGCCGTCGAGCGGCGACTGGCTCGGGTGGGCGCCGACCCGACCGCTGCGGGACGTACGCATCTGGTGGTTGTCGTCGAGATGGACGGAGAGCGGCTGCTGGCTGATCCCGGGTTCGGGCTGAGCGTGTGGCGGCCGATCCCGCTGGCCGACGGTGCGGTGGACGAGTTCCATGGCATCACCCACCGGGTCCGGTGGGGTGAGCACGGCTGGACGCTGGAGCGGGCGAAGGATGGCGGCTGGGAGCCGATGCACACCCATGACGAGGCGCTGGTCGTGCCCAGCGACGTCGCGATCGGCCACCACTTCACCAGCACCCACCCGTCGGTGCACTTCCGCCACCGGCTCATCGTGACCAAGCTTCTCGAGGACAGGCACATCAGTCTCACCAACACCACCGTCACCATCCGCCGCGAGGGTGAGGAGACCGAGCACCGGGAGATCGGGCTCGACGAGGTGATGGGGTACGTCGAGGAGATGGACGTGCCGCTCACCGATGACGAGAGGACCCGTCTCCGCGCGCGGGTCGCGACTGGCGGCTAGCTGTCATCGGCGACGATCCGCATCGCCATGGTGGGCTCGTCGGAGAGGTCGGTGATCAGCTGCCGGCGCTCCAGGACGGCCTCGTCCAGCTGCGGGCCCAGGGTGCCCAGCAGCTCGCGGGTCGTCGCGGCCGGTAGCGTGCTGAGGACGTGAGTCCGACGCCGGCCCGAATAGGGGACCACCCGGGCCAGCGCTCCGGCTACCGAGCGAGTCGTCTCGGCGAAGTGGTCCGTGATCGGACCGAGCCAGTCCGCGGCGCGCTCCGCCTCGGCGCGTGAGGTGCGGGTTCTCAGGTCCCCGAGGCGTACGTCGTCCAGGGCCTGTTCCAGGCGACGCTGTTCTGCGAAGGCCAGGCCGACGACGGCGGCCGAGCCGAGCGCGCCGAGCAGCGCGAGGCTAGCGACCAGCATGGACCTTGACCTCCGCCACGACGCCCTCCTCGGCGAGCCGCTCGCGCAGCGACTCGGCGGCCTGGTCGTAGACCATCTTGGAGAGCAGCGCGGGACGCACCTTGTGCAGCATGGTGGCGGCCTTCGTCTGGGCCGAGGCCAGCTCGAGCGGGTTGAGGATGCGGATGCTCAGCAGGCGGTCCTCGGGCGGAAGGTCGGCGTAGGCGGCGCGCGGCGCCGTGAGGTCGGCCTGCTCGAGTCGCCACAGCAGGCCGATGGTCTCGGCTCGCAGCGCCTTGTTGGCCTGACGCAATCGCCAGGCGACGGCTGCGGCGGCCACGGCGATCACCAGCGCCACGACGGCGATCAGGGTGCTCAAGGCTCTCCTCGCATCACGTTGTGCCCGTCGAGCGGCGGTCCGACGGGTGGCCCGGTCGGGCCCATCATGGAGCATCCGAGGATGGCTGTCAGCGGCGGTCGTCACAACACGGCACGCCGGGTGATTCGAATTGTGGTTCGACATCATGTATCTTGATATCAAGAGATCGACGGCACGTCCGTCGCAAAAGGTTAGGTGAGCCTTTGTTTTCCCGGCGTAGGTGGCCGGGGCAGGATGGGCCTCAAAGACTTGAATTCGTACGTCTGTGGACGCGAGCAAGGAGATGAACGCGTTGGCCAGCAAGGACAGCTTCGGTGCCAAGAGCACCCTGGACGTGGACGGTAAGTCCTACGAGATCTTCCGCCTGGATGCGGTCAAGGGTGAGGGCCTCGACGTTGCGTCGCTGCCCTTCTCGCTGAAGGTGCTGCTGGAGAACCTCCTGCGCACCGAGGACGGCGCGAACATCACCGCCGATGACATCAAGGCCCTCGCGGGCTGGGACGAGACCGCGGAGCCCGACAAGGAGATCCAGTACACGCCGGCGCGCGTGATCATGCAGGACTTCACCGGCGTGCCGTGCATCGTCGACCTGGCGACCCTGCGCGAGGCCGCGGCCGAGCTCGGTGGCGACCCGACGAAGATCAACCCGCTCTCGCCTGCCGAGATGGTCATCGACCACTCCGTGATCGCCGAGGTCTTCGGCACTCCGGAGGCCTTCGAGCGCAACGTCGAGATCGAATACGAGCGCAACCGCGAGCGCTACCAGTTCCTGCGCTGGGGCCAGACCGCCTTCGAGGACTTCAAGGTCGTCCCGCCGGGCACCGGCATCGTCCACCAGGTCAACATCGAGCACCTGGCCCGCACCGTCTTCACCCGTGAGGTGGATGGCGAGCTGCAGGCCTACCCCGACACCTGCGTCGGCACCGACTCCCACACCACCATGGTCAACGGCCTGGGCGTCCTCGGCTTCGGCGTCGGCGGCATCGAGGCCGAGGCGGCGCTGCTCGGCCAGCCGGTCTCCATGCTGATCCCGCGCGTGGTCGGCTTCAAGCTCAACGGCGACCTGCCCGAGGGCTCGACCGCCACCGACCTGGTGCTCACCATCACCGAGATGCTGCGCAAGCACGGCGTTGTCGGCAAGTTCGTCGAGTTCTACGGCGACGGCGTCACCGCGCTGCCGCTGGCCAACCGCGCCACCATCGGCAACATGAGCCCCGAGTTCGGCTCCACCATCGCGATCTTCCCGGTCGACGAGGAGACCATCAACTACCTCAAGCTCACCGGTCGCTCCGAGGAGCAGCTGGCGCTGGTGGAGAAGTACGCCAAGGAGCAGGGCCTCTGGCACGACCCGGCCGCCGAGCCGCGCTTCTCGGAGAAGCTCGAGCTCGACCTCGCCACGGTCGTCCCCTCGATCGCCGGCCCGAAGCGCCCGCAGGACCGCGTCTCGCTCACCGACGCCAAGACCTCCTTCGAGGGTCACCTGCCGACGTACACCTCCAAGGCGACCGACGCGAAGATCCCGGTCACCCTGGCCGACGGTCAGCAGTTCGAGCTGGAGAACGGTGCGGTCACGATCGCCTCGATCACCTCCTGCACCAACACCTCCAACCCGTCGGTCATGATCGGCGCGGCGCTGCTGGCCAAGAAGGCCGTCGAGAAGGGCCTGACCCGCAAGCCGTGGGTCAAGACCACCCTCGCGCCGGGCTCGAAGGTCGTCACCGACTACTACGACAAGTCGGGCCTCACGCCCTACCTGGAGAAGGTCGGCTTCAACCTGGTCGGCTACGGCTGCGTGACCTGCATCGGCAACTCGGGCCCGATCATCCCCGAGGTCTCCGCCGCGGTGAACGAGCACGACCTCGCCGTCGTCTCGGTGCTCTCCGGCAACCGCAACTTCGAGGGTCGGATCAACCCCGACGTGAAGATGAACTACCTCGCGTCGCCGCCGCTGGTCATCGCCTACGCCCTGGCCGGCAACATGAACGTGAACCTGTTCGAGGACCCGCTGGGCCAGGACCAGGACGGCAACGACGTCTTCCTCAAGGACATCTGGCCGACCCCCGCCGAGGTCGAGGAGACCATCGCCACCGCGATCTCCTCCGACATGTTCACCAAGGACTACGCCGACGTCTTCGCGGGCGACGAGCGCTGGCAGAACCTGCCGACCCCGACCGGTGACACCTTCACCTGGGACGAGGAGTCGACCTACGTCCGCAAGGCTCCCTACTTCGAGGGCATGGCCAAGACCCCGGCGCCGGTGACCGACATCGAGGGCGCCCGGGTGCTGCTGAAGCTGGGCGACTCGGTCACCACCGACCACATCAGCCCCGCGGGCAACATCAAGAAGGACTCGCCCGCCGGCAAGTACCTCATCGAGCACGGTGTCGAGCAGCGTGACTTCAACTCCTACGGCTCGCGCCGAGGCAACCACGAGATCATGATCCGCGGCACCTTCGCCAACATCCGGATCAAGAACCAGGTCGCCCCGGGCACCGAGGGTGGTTACACCCGCGACTTCACCCAGCCCGACGCTCCGGTCAGCTTCATCTACGACGCCGCGCAGAACTACGCGAAGGCCGGCACCCCGCTGGTCGTCCTCGGCGGCAAGGAGTACGGCTCCGGCTCCTCGCGCGACTGGGCCGCCAAGGGCACCTCGCTGCTGGGCGTCAAGGCGGTCATCACCGAGTCGTTCGAGCGCATCCACCGCTCCAACCTCATCGGCATGGGCGTCATCCCGCTGCAGTTCCCCAAGGGCGAGAACGCCGACAGCCTCGGCCTGACCGGTGAGGAGACCTTCTCGATCTCCGGCATCACCGCGCTCAACGAGGGTGTCACCCCGAAGACGGTCAAGGTCACCACCGACACGGGCGTCGAGTTCGACGCGGTCGTCCGCATCGACACCCCCGGTGAGGCCAACTACTACCGCAACGGCGGCATCCTGCAGTACGTCCTGCGTAGCCTGGTCAACGCCTGAGTCTGACCTGACGAACGGCCCGTCACCCCGACTGGGGTGGCGGGCCGTTTCGCGTCGAGCGCTCCGGACGGATCTCAGGGCTTGGGGATGACGGTGCGAGCGATCATGACGTCGTGGTCGGTGTAGGTCGCGCCCTCGATCTCGAGGGTCGGCTCGCCGATGTTCCCGTAGATGTGCTGGATACCGGGCAGCTGGGCGGCATCGTCGTCCGTCAGCGTCCAGAAGCCCTCGGGGGCGCAAGAGGCCTGCCGGTTCATGTCACCGCCGAAGAGGGTCGGGTTGGTGCGCGACTCGAGGACCGCGCGGAGCTCGCCGCACTGGAGGTTGTTGGCGGAGGCCGGGTCCGCCTCGCCGTCGGTGGACAGGTGGGTGGTGCACACGTCCACTCCGCGAGCCGTGGTCACACAGAGCCAGCGGCGCTGCTCGGAGCCGTTCCAGCGGGAGTACGCCGCGTCCTGGGAGGTCATGATGGCCTCCTTGGTCAGCACGGCGTTGCCGAAGACGCCGCGTCCGCCGGGAGTCTTGCACTGGTAGGGATCCGTCGGATAGAGGACGGTCGCGAACCGCATGTGGTAGCCCGTGCGTCCGGCGATCTTCTCCACGTCGCCGCTGCACGCCTCGTTGAAGGTCACCGCGTTGACGTCGTTCTCCTGGATCCGCTCGACGGCCTCGTCGAGGATCTTCGGGTATTCGGTGTCGGGATAGCAGCGGGCACCGCCGCTGAGGCAGAGGTTCATCTGCATGAGGGAGTACGGCGCGCCGACCTGAGCCGGCCTCTCGGGCGTCGCAGCCCATGCGGGGGCGGCCGTCGAGAACGCGGACAGCACGATGAGGCCCAGCGCGGTGAGGGCGCGGACGGCAACCAGGCGTGGAGTGTTCACGGGGCGACGAAACCAGCCCTCCGCCTGCGCGTAAAGGCTACCCGAGAGTCGTTCAGCCAACGCTCACGTGTGCGAACCCCGGCATCCGCCGTGAGGTCACCGAACGCCGGTGTCTCAGGTCAAGGAGGCGATCCTGGCGCGGCTGTCCTCGTGGAGCGCGGCGAGGAGGGCATCGGCGGCCTCGCCGTGCTCGGCCGTGGCCGCAGCGATCTCCGCAACGGTCTCGTCGGAGAGTCCGGCGAGGATCGGGTCGACCACGGAAGGCTCGTCGATGAAGAGCGCGAGCTCGAGGATCTCGGCGCCCGACGCGCCGTCGACGACCTCGAGCGACGTCTCGGGGCGTACGACACCGGTGAACCTGGCCAGGGTGAGCAGGTGTCCATCGGTGAGCAGGCGGCGGCCGACCTCGACGACGAGCGCGCCGTCGAGCTTGGCGATGATGCCCTCGACCCGGGTCGGGTCGAGGTGGACGGAGAGGTCGGCGAGGAACTCCGGCTTCAGGTGGCCGGCGAGCTTCGCGGCATCGGCAGGATCCATGACCGCCGCGACCCGGGCGCTGAGCATCGGTCCCATCGCGATCTCGGCGATCTTCGCGGTGATCGCCGCCGGCAGCTTCTTGCTGACCGCGGCCAGGCCCTTCACCCGGGACTCGTGACGGCTGAACATCGCGTGCGAGACGATCCCGCGAAGATCGCGGAGGTCACCGGGCGAGGTGGTGGCGAGGAAGGCCAGCTCGCTCGGGTCCACCTGCATCTCGTGGGCGAGCTTGGTGATCTCCAGGTCGCTGGTCAGGGCGGTCATCGGGCACCTCCGAGCATCTTCTGGACGACCCCGCGCAGCATCTTCGGGACCAGCTTCAGCGCCTCGTCGAGCGAGGCCTCGAAGGCCTTGTCCTCTGCGGTCATCGCGTCCCGAACCAGGCCGTCGAACCGGTCCAGCTGCTGGTCGTCGTACGCCGCCAGCGGCGCGAGCCGTGTGGCCGGCACGCCCAGGGTGGCAGCGAGCCGGTCGAGTCCCTCACTCATCGGTACCTTCCCGCCGGTCGTGGCACGTTCGGCCCCCGGCGGCGCCACTATATGCAGTCGGCGGAGGCGGTCGGGGAGACCGTTGGATAGTGTCGCGTCATGCTCGTCGCCTTCTCGATCGCTCCGACGACCACCGACGACCCCGACGGGTCGGTGGCCGCGTCCGTCGCGGAGGCGATCCGCATCGTCCGCGAGTCCGGACTGCCCAACGAGACCAACGCCATGTTCACCAACCTGGAAGGCGAGTGGGACGAGGTGATGGGGGTCATCAAGCAGTGCGTCGACGCGGTCGCCGCCGTCTCCCCGAGGGTCGGGCTGGTGCTCAAGGCCGACATCCGACCCGGCTACACCGGCCAGCTCACCGCGAAGGTCGAGCGGATCGAGCAGGAGCTCTCCGGGGACTGACCCCGGAGAGCCCTCAGAGCCCGCGGGCCATCGCGTCCTGACCGGTCTTGATGGCCTCCCGGATGCGGGAGTAGGTGCCGCAGCGGCAGACGTTGCGGATGGAGTCGAGGTCGCCCTCGGTGATCGCTCGTCCCTCCTCGCGGACCTTGTTCACCAGAGCGACGGCCGCCATGATCTGGCCGGGCTGGCAGTAGCCGCACTGGGCGACGTCGTGCTCGAGCCAGGCCTCCTGCATCGGGTGCAGCCCGTCGCCGGGGGCGGTGTCGGCGAGGCCCTCGATGGTGGTGATCTCGTCGTCGGCCCCGATGTCGGCGACCCGGACCGAGCACGGGTTGAAGGCCTTGCCGTTGATGTGCGACGTGCAGGCCTTGCAGACGTTGATGCCGCAGCCGTACTTCGGGCCGGTGACGCCGAGGACGTCGCGCAGCACCCACAGGATGCGTACGTCGTCCTCGACGTCGACGGTGACGGTCTCGCCGTTGAGCTGGAAGGTGTGTTTAGGCATCGAGAGACCTCAGAACGTGTGGGCGAGGCCGTCGGTCGGCGACTCGGGGACGGACGGGATGAAGGGCTTGGGCTCGAAGTGGAGCGGATCGTGGAAGTTGATCGGGAACTCCGTCGGCATCTTGCCGGTGGCGCGGGCGTAGGCACAGGCGACGGCCGCCATCGAGGCGGCCACACCGGCCTCGCCGACACCGCCCGGCTGGCTGCCGTGCGACTCGATCACCTCGCACTCGAACTCGAACGGCGTGTTCCACTGCCGGGTGTAGGCCGAGTTGTCCCAGCTGGCCTCCAGGAACTGACCCTCGACCAGGTGGTTGCTGTAGGTCAGCGCCTGGCACATGCCGTCGGAGAAGCCACCCATCATCTGGGCCTTCACGCCGGCCGGGTTGATCACCAGGCCGACGTCGGCGACCACGACGGCCTTGGTGACCCGAGGGCCGGTGACCCCGTCGCGTACCTTCCGGTTGACGGTCTCCGGGCGGCAGTCGATCTCGACGAGGACGGCAGTGGCGCCCTTGTACTCCTTGTGGATGGCGATGCCCTGCGCCGTTCCTGCCGGCATCGAGCGCCCCCAGTCGCCGAGCTCGGCGGCACGGTTCAGGACCCGCTTGACGGTGGCACTCTTGAGGTAGCTGCGCCGGAAGGCCACCGGATCCTGCTTCAGCTTCTTGGCGAGCTGGTCGACCATGAGCTCGCTGGCGGTGGCGACGTCGGGGGAGTAGATGTTGCGCACGGAGCTGGTGTTGAACCGGTCGACCGCGGGCTTCGGCTCGTTGAGCAGCTGGGTGATGACACCGAAGTTGTAGGGCAGCTCCTGGCTGAGCAGGAAGATCGACTCCGAGAAGCTCAGGTTCGACAGACCGGTCGGCAACGCCGCGACCTCGGCGGTCAGTCGCTCCCCGAGACCGTGCGTGAAGTCGGTGGCCACGCTGGCATGGCGCTGCTCGAACGTGAGGACGCTGCCGGCCAGCACCGTCGCCCGGATCCGGGAGACGGCCATCGGGTGCACCCTGCCCTGACGCGGCTCGTCGGCGCGGTGCCACATCAGCTTGACGGGCGCCCCGAACGCCTTGGAGGCGTGCGCGGCCTCGACCGCGGCGTCGCTGAAGAGCTTGCGCCCGAAGGACCCGCCGCCCTGGACCACGTTGACCGTCACCTTGGTCTGCGGGAGACCGAGCGCCTTGGCGATCCTGCCCTGCGCGTCGATCGGTGACTTCAGACCGCCCCAGACGGTGGCCTCGCCGTCGCGTACGTCGGCGACCGCGCAGTTGGGCTCGAGCGCCGAGCCGCTGCGGAAGTGGAAGGTGAACTCGCCGTCGACCGAGGTCGCCCCGATCTTCGGCACCGCGAGCGGGATCTGACCGGCCTTGAGCTCGGCCTTGATGTCCTTGGCCGACTTCGTGGTCACGGTGCCGGAGTTCCAGGTGACGTCCAGTGCGCGGATGGCGTCGATGCACTGACCGAAGGTCTTCGCCCGCACCGCGACACCGGTCGGGATGATCGCCACGTGCGTGACGCCGGGCATCGTCTCGACATCGCTCTGGTTCCGGATCGCCTCCGGCGTGCCGTTGAGCTCGGGGGCCCGGCAGACCATCGTGGGCAGCGCGCCGGGGATGTCGAGGTCCATGGCGAACTGCTTCTTGCCGGTGACGGCGTCGCGCGCGTCGACGCGCCGATGGGGCTTGCCGACGATGGAGTGCTCCGACGTCTTCTTCAGCTCGACCTCGACCTTCTCGGTCGTCGGCTTCGCCGCCTTGGCGGCGGCCTCGCCGTAGGTCACCGACGATCCGCCCGGGAGGCTGATCACCCCACCCTTGGAGACCAGCTGAGTCACCGCGCCACCGAGCATGATCGCGGCCGCCTCGAGCAACGCCTTGCGGGCGATGGCAGCGGCGACGCGCACCGGGGTGTACATCGACACGATGGTGTTGGAGCCACCGGTCAGCTGGTTGAAGAGCAGCTCGGGGCGTGCCGGGGCCAGCGTGACGTGCACGTGGTCGACCGGAAGATCGAGCTCGTCGGCGATGAGCATCGCGACGGCCGTCGTGATCCCCTGGCCGACCTCCATCCGGGGCAGCGCGAAGTGGGCGTGCCCCTTCTCGTCGACCTCGATCGCGATCAGGTTCGAGGTCGGCATCGCGCAGTGGGTCAGGAAGTCGTTGAGGTCGTAGACCTCGGCGACCTGTGGCGCTGACGGCACCGGCAGGGCGTTGGCGGCCGGCGGTGCAAGCCCGAGCTCTGCGGCGGTGATGAGCGTCGCGCCGCCGACGACGTATCCGACGAACGAGCGTCGGGAGACCCGAGCAGGGCCGTCCGAGTTAAGCGTCCCCATGTGTGTTCACTCCTGGCGTGGGCAGGGTCCGAGAATTGTGACCCCTGACACATAGCACCCTTCACCGGCAAAGCCGCGTTTGAGAAGGGTGCGTCGGGAAATTTGTGCCCGGGCACGAACACCCTTGGCGCCGCTGCATGACGATGCAGCGTGAACCGCGGAGAGCGCAGAGAGTGAGCTAGACGGCCGTCGGCTTGCGACCGTAGAACCAGTAGACCGCTGCGCCGAGCAGGTTGGTGCTGCCCCACAGCCGCCACAGGGTCCGGGGTCCACGGATCTCGTCGTCGGATCGCTGCTGCAGGTCCCGCAGGATCACCGGGGCGACCGCTGCCTGGGCCACGAGCGCGCCGGTGGTCAACATCGCCTTCTGCTTCTTGGTCAGTGCCATACCGCCAGTCTTTGCCTTGGCTTGCGTCCAGTCAAGGTTCGTACGTCTCACAGGAGTGTCGGCAGGTCGGCGGTCGAGGCGAGGAGGTGGGTGTGGGGCTCGGTGGCGAGCTGGTCATGGGTGAAGGACCCGGTGGCGACGCCGACGACGAACCCGGCCCCGGCGTTGGCGCCGGCACCGAGGTCGTTGGGCGTGTCGCCGGCGACCAGCACGCGGCGTACGTCGCTGACGCCGGTGGCCTCCATGCAGCGGAAGACGAGGTAGGGAGCCGGGCGGCTGGCGGCGACGAGGTCGGAGGTGACGACGGCGTCGACGGTGTCCTCGGGAGCGGGCCCGACGGTCCAGTCGAGGCCGTCGAGGATGGCGGCGGCGATCTCGGCGGAGTAGCCGGTCTGCAATGCCACCTTCACGCCGCGCGAGCGCAGCGTCTGGAACATCTCCGGAACTCCGGGGAACGGCTGAGGCGGGGTCTCGCGGTAGGCGGTGATCAGGCGCTCGCCGAAGCCGTCGAAGATCTTGTCGACCTGGGCGGTGCTCGGGTCCTGGCCGAGCCCGCGCAGCAGTCCGTGGATCGCCTCCCACTTCGAGGTGCCCTTCCATCGCAGCAGCAGGTCGTGGGGGACCGGCTCGCCGGCGGCGTCGGCGACGGTCGACTCGAGCACGTCGTAGACCAGCCCGCCCTCGTCGACGGTGGTGCCGGCCATGTCGAGGGCGGCGAGCTGGAAGGCAGTCACGAGATCTCCTTGAGGATGCGTACGTCGGTGCGGATCCCGGCCGCGGACGGCCGGGCGTTGTCGATGGTGAAGGTGACCCGGTCGGGGCGGTAGCGGTCGTCGGCGTACTCCAGCGGCGTGCCGTCCGGCGAGGTCGCCCGGCGGCGTTCGCGCAGCAGCGGGCTGCCGACGGAGATGTCGAGCAGATCGGCGTCGGTCTCGTCGGCCGCGACCGCGTCCATGGTGTGACGCGCCGCGTGCAGGTCGACGCCGGCTGCGGTCAGGTAGCCGTAGAGCGAGCCGGAGTCGGGGTCGAAGTCGAACAGGAGCCGGCCGACCCTCTCGACGAACGTGCTGCGCTCGAGCATCGCCGGCTGCCCGTCGAGCAGACGCAGGCGCAGCACGTCCACGACCGGGTCGCCCTCGTCGATGGCGAGCGCCTCGGCGGCCGCGGCGGTGGCGCCGCGCCGCGCGACCTCGATGGTGCGCTGGCCCGGGGTGCGGCCGATCTGCTGCACCCAGGCGCTGAAGGAGATCAGCTGCTCGAAGGGCTGGCCGAGAGCGGTGTCGCGCACGGTCGGGGGGCGCCCCTGTCCGCCACTGAGCAGTCCTTCGCGTCGCAGGCTCGCCAGTGCCGTGCGGATCGTGCCGCGGGAGGCTCCGAACTGCTCGCACAGCTGTGCCTCCGACGGGATCGGCGCGCCGGTCGGCAGCTCGCCGGCGATGATCCGGGCACGGATGGCCTCGGCGACCTGGACATGCAGCGGGCTCCTCATGGGAAGCAGGCTACAACTTGATCAGACAAGATGGCGGAAGCACTTCGTGAACGGCTGGAAAACGCCCAGAGCTGCTGATAGGACGCAGGAGAACGGCCGGTTAACTTGTCTGTACATGTTGTTCGGAACTGTTGACCAGGCCCACCGGGAGACAGAAGTGTTCGGGCCGTGCCAACTCATACGACCACCCCCGCCGACGCCGCCGACCTCGTGGTCGTCGGCGCCGGGATCGTCGGCCTCGCGCATGCCGTCGATGGGCTCGAGCGCGGTCTGAAGGTCCATGTCATCGAGCGGGACGAGCGCGCCGTCGGCGCCTCGGTCCGCAACTTCGGGCACATCTGCACCACGGTGCAGTCGGGCCAGGCACTGGCCTACGCCCTCCCTGCCCGCGAGCGCTGGCTCGCTCTCGCCGCCAAGGCGAGCTTCGGGGTCCAGGAGACGGGCACCGTCGCCGTGGCTCGCAGCGAGGCCGAGATGGCCGTGCTCGAGGAGTTCGCCGCGTCCCGGGGCACCGAGCACGCCCGGCTGCTCGACGCCGAGGCCACCGGTGCGCTGTTCCCGCCGGCCACCTCCGAGGTCCTCGGCGGTGCCCATCTTCCGCTCGACCTCCGCGTCGATCCGCGGGAGGCACTGCCTGCGATCGCACGCTGGCTCGAGACCCAAGGCGTCCGGTTCAGCTGGGGGACCCACGTCGGCGCCGTGGAACCGGTCGCCGACGGGGTCGCCGTCCGCACCAGCCGCGGAACAATACGTTCCGCACGCGTCGTCCACGCCGCCGGTCACGACGTCGACCGGCTCTTCCCCCAGGTCGCCGAGGAGGCGGACGTACGCCGCTGTCGGCTGCAGATGCTCGAGGTCGCACCTCCGGGCGACGTCGAGATCGGCCCGGCGGTGCTGACCGGGCTCTCGATGCTGCGCTACGGCGGGTTCGCCGAGACCACGGCGGCCGCTGACGTACGCACGGAGCTCGAGGCCACCGCACCCGAGCTCCTCGACGTCGTCATGAACCTCATGCTCACCCAGCGACCCGGCGCCGGCGGCCGACCCGGCTCGATCGTCCTGGGCGACACCCACCACTACGACCGTACGCACCAGCCCTTCGACGACGAGCACGTCGCCGACCTGGTGCTGCGCGAAGGAGCGCGGCTGCTCGGGGCTCCGCTCACCGTCCGACGTCGCTGGCGAGGGGTCTACGCGGACTCCCCGCGCACCGACTTCCTCGTCGACGAGCCGTTCCCGGGCCTCCGGGTCGTCTCGGTGACGTCGGGCATCGGCATGACCACCGCACTGGGCCTCGCGCCCACCGTCCTCGACCAGCTGCTCTGATCACAGGAGAAACCGACATGTCCAAGCTGCGCTCCCTCACCGCGCTCGCGGGTGCTGCGACCCTGACCTTCGCCCTGGCCGCCTGCGGCGGCGGGGCCACGCCCGAGAAGGCCGCCGCGGGCGGCGAGGTCGGCCCCGACCAGATCTGCCCCGACGGCACGCTGACGATGGGCGTCGAGCCCTTCGAGGACCCCAAGAACCTGATCCCCGTCTACGAGACCCTGGGCAAGGCGCTCGGGGAAGAGCTCGGCTGCGAGGTCGACGTGCAGATCTCCGACACGTACGTCGCCGAGATCCTCGCCATGCAGAACGGCAAGCTCGACATCGGCCAGTTCGGACCGCTGGGCTACGTCTTCGCCCAGAAGCAGGCCGGCGCCACGCCGCTGGCGTCGTTCGCCGGCGAGGACGGCAAGGTCTCCTCCTACACCGGTGGCATCTGGGTCCCCGAGGACTCGCCCATCAAGACCGTCGAGGACCTGAAGGGCACCACCCTGGCGCTGTCCGAGTCCGGCTCCACCTCCGGCGACGCCGTGCCGCGCAAGGCGCTCATCGACGCCGGGATCGAGAAGGACGTCAAGACGGAGTACGCCGGTGGCCACACCGAGGCGCTGCTCGCCCTGGTCAACGGGAAGGTCGATGCCGCCGAGATCAACAGCCAGACCCTGGCCTCGGCGACGGCCGAGGGCCAGTTCGACGAGTCGGCCTTCCGGCAGGTCTGGGAGTCCGAGCCGATCCTCAACGACCCGATCGCCGCGGGTCCGAACATGACCCCCGAGGTGTCCCAGGCCGTCCAGGACGCGCTGCTGAACCTCCCGGCGGAGTCCGTCGCGGAGATCGGCGAGTACCTCGACTTCACCCCGCCCGCCGGCAAGCCGGCGCTGGTCGCGGTGACCGACGAGGACTACCAGCCCGTCACGGACCTGGCCGAGGCCCTCGACCTGACCACGGACGACCTGTGAGCGAGCGAGCCATCGGCGTGATGAGTGCCGAGCAGCGTTCTGGGACGGCGCTGCTGCGTATCGAAGGCCTCCGGAAGGCCTTCGGGCAGAAGACGGTCCTGGCCGGCCTCTCTCTCGAGGTCTCCTCCGGGGAGGTGGTGAGCCTCCTGGGGGCCAACGGGTCCGGCAAGTCCACCGCGCTGCGATGCGTCGTCGGGCTGGAGCGGCCGGACGGCGGCACGATCACCGTCGACGGAGTAACCGCCCGAAGGGCGGAGCCGATGCCGACGGTCGCGATGGTCTTCCAGAAGATCCACCTGGTGCCCCGCCGCAGCGTCCTCGACAACGTCTGTGCGGGGGCACTCGGGCGGCTGAGCCTGAGCAGGTCGTGGTCGGTGCTGGCCTTCCCGCGGGAGGTGCAGGCGGAGGCGATGGCCTGTCTGGACCGGGTCGGTCTCGCCGACCGGGCCCGGGAGAGGGCGGGGCGGCTCTCCGGCGGCCAGCAGCAGCGGGTCGCGGTGGCCCGTGCCCTGTGCCAGCGTGCCAGGGTGCTGCTCGCCGACGAGCCGGTCTCCGCGCTCGACCCGGCAGCCTCCGAGCAGGTGATGAACCTGCTCCGTTCGCTGGCCGACGACGACGGACTGGCCGTAGCTGCGGTGCTCCACCAGCCCGACCTGGCGCGCCGCTACTCCGACCGGATCCTGGGGCTGGCCGGTGGACGCCTCGCCTTCGACAGCAGCGCCAGCGAGGTGACGGACGAGACCGTGGCGAATCTCTATCGGCCGGCCGTCGAGGCGCTGGAGGCGGCGGAGCGCAGGCCGGCCGCTGAGATGAGGGAGCTCGTATGACCAGCCTGACCAAGATGGCAGGCCCCGCCCTGACCATCCCGCCTCGCTTCCGGCCCGCGGGTGTCGCCGCCGGGATCGCCATCACGATAGTCCTGGTGCTTCTGCACTGGTATGCCGCGGTGCAGACCAACACCTCGCCCCAGGATCTTCTCGAGGGCTGGCGCGGTCTGTGGAACTTCCTGTTCGGCGTCGACCGCACCTACCCGAACGGCAAGACGGTCCACCAGGACGGTGCCTTCCCGCTCGACCTGCGCTGGGCGGAGACGATCCGGCCCGGGCTGGAGTACTGCCTGCTGACGATCTGGATCGGTCTGCTCGGCACGACTCTCTCGATCCCGGTGGCGCTGTTCTTCGCGGTCATCTCCTCACGCACGACCAACCGGTTCGTGCCGCTGTGGCTGGTGGGCCGGGGAGTGATGTCGGTGCTGCGCGCCGTCCCCGAGACCGTGTACGCCCTGATGTTCATCGCCGCGGTCGGATTCGGTGCCTTCCCGGGCGTGATCGCCCTGGCGATCCACAACGTGGCGGTCATGGGCAAGCTCTGGTCCGAGTCGATGGACGAGGTGGACCAGGGGCCTGTCGAGGCGCTGCGCGTGGCCGGAGCCTCGCCCACGCAGTCGGCGGTGCACGCCGTGCTGCCCGCGGTGATGCCGTCGCTGCTCGGTCTGCTGCTCTACCGGTTCGACACCAACGTACGCAGCTCGGTGATCCTCGGCACCGTCGGCGCCGGCGGCATCGGGTTCTTCATCAAGACCGAGGTGGACAGCTTCCACTTCGACACGATGATGACCTACGTCTGCATGGTGGTCGTCCTGATCATCGTCATCGACCTGTTCAGCGCCTGGCTGCGACGGAAGGTCGGGACGGTCTGATGACGGCGACGGCGACGGCGACCTCGACGGCGCAGGTCGCGGTGTGGCGCGGGGGCGGCGAGGTGACCCTGGAGACCGTCGCCCTCCCGGACCCCGGCCCGGGGGAGCGGCTGGTCGAGATCGACCTCGCCACGGTGTGCGGCTCCGACCATCACACCGTCTCCGGCCGACGTCCCGGCGCCTGCCCGAGCGTGCTCGGCCACGAGGGCGTCGGCCGGGTCGTAGGCACGGGCGAGCGCGTGGTGTGGGGCGTCACCGTCTCCTGCGGGACCTGCGACCGCTGCGACCGCGGTCTCTCCGCGAAGTGTCGGTCGGTGCGCAAGCTCGGGCACGAGACGTACGAGCCGGCGTGGCCGCTGTCGGGCACCTACGCCACCCACGTGCTCCTCCCCGCCGGCACCGCGGTCGTGCCCGTCCCGGACGCGCTGGCCGACGAGGTCGCCGCGCCGGCCGGGTGTGCGACCGCCACGGTGATGGCTGCGCTGGAGCGCGCCGGCACGCTGCGCGACCGCCGGATGCTGGTGGTCGGCGCCGGGATGCTCGGGCTCACCGCGATCGCCGCTGCGGCCGACGCCGGTGCGGCCGAGGTGGTCGTGTGCGACGTCGACCCCGCCCGTCTGGAGCTCGCCGCCGCCTTCGGGGCCACCACGACGGTCCTGGCGGGCGAGGCGTTTCCGACGGTCGACGTCGCGATGGACTTCTCCGGCGCCGCGCCCGCGGTCGAGGCCGCTCTCGGTGCCCTCGACGTCGGCGGGTCGCTCGTCCTGGTGGGTTCGGTCTCGCCGGGCCCGGCGATCCGGGTCGACCCGGAGGCGGTCGTCCGGGGATGGCGCTCGGTCAGCGGCGTACACAACTACGAGCCGCGCCACCTCCAGCAGGCGGTCGACTTCCTGGCCGCCTCCGACCGCCCGTGGGGCGAGCTGGTCGCGGAGCCCGTCGGGCTGAACCGGCTGAGCAGCGTACTGACGAGCGCGCTGGCGAGGCCGCGCGCCTCGGTGTGCCCGACCGCCAACTAGGCTCGCTCTTCATGACCGAGTTCGCCGCAGTGATCCTTGTCGACCGTCGTGGCTGGGTGCTGCTCCAGGAACGAGACGAGCACCCGCGGATCGCGCCCGAGAAGTGGTCCTTCTGCGGCGGCCACCTGGAGCCGGGGGAGTCACCGCTCACCGGTGCGGTGCGCGAGCTCGAGGAGGAGACCGAGGTAAGCCTCGCTCCCGACGCCCTCCACCTGGTCGGTGCCTTCGACGTCCACCACCCCGAGACCGGCACCGACGACAAGATCCACCTCTACGCCGCCGGCGTGGATCTCACCGACGACGACATCGTGTGCCACGAGGGTCGCCAGATCGTCTTCGTCGACCCGGCGAGGACGGCTGACCTGGACCTCAGTGACTCGGCGCGAATCGGGCTGGGGCCGTTCCTCGGATCCCGCCAGCATGCGGCCCTATCCGAGTCGGCGGCCCTCAGGGCAGCGCCGTAGAATCCTCTCCCATGGGTCTCCTCGAACGCATCGCCGCGCCGCAGGATCTTCGTGATCTCTCCGACGACCAACTGGAGCTCCTCGCGAGCGAGATCCGGGACCTGATGATCCGGACCGTGGCCACCAACACCGGCCACCTCGGTCCCAACCTCGGCGTGGTCGAGCTGACCCTGGCCATGCACCGGGTCTTCGACAGCCCGCGCGACAAGATCGTCTTCGACACCGGCCACCAGTCCTACGTCCACAAGCTCGTCACCGGCAGGGCCGGCGATTTCGGCACGCTGCGCCGCGAGGGGGGGATGAGCGGCTACCCGAGCCAGGCCGAGTCCGACCACGACGTGGTCGAGAACTCCCACGCCTCCACCGCGCTCTCCTACGCCGACGGGCTGGCCAAGGCCTACACGATCCGAGGCGAGGACCGCCACGTGGTCGCTGTGATCGGCGACGGCGCGCTGACCGGCGGGATGGCCTGGGAGGCCCTCAACAACATCGCGATCCAGCACGACTCGAAGCTGGTCATCGTGGTCAACGACAACGGCCGCTCCTACACCCCGACGATCGGCGGCCTGGCCACGGCGCTGACCTCGCTGCGCACGAACCCTCGCTACGAGCTGCTCCTCGACATGGTCAAGCGCCGGCTCAACGCGGTGCCGGGGATCGGCGCGGTGGCCTATGACGCGCTGCACGCGGTGAAGAAGGGGCTCAAGGACGCGGTCGCCCCGCAGGGTCTCTTCGAGGACCTCGGGCTGAAGTACGTCGGACCCGTCGACGGCCACGACCGGCACGCGGTCGAGCAGGCGCTGACCAGCGCCAAGAAGTTCGGGGGCCCGGTGATCGTGCACGCGATCACCCGCAAGGGCTACGGCTACGACCCGGCCGAGCGCCACGAGGCCGACCAGTTCCACTCGCCCGGTCCGTTCGACGTGCAGACGGGGGCCGAGAAGCCCAAGGGCCGGATCTGGACCGACCACTTCTCCGACGCGATGGTGCGGCTGGGGGAGAGCCGCCAGGACATCGTCGCGATCACCGCGGCGATGATGCACCCGGTCGGGCTCGATGCGTTCCAGGCCCGGTTCCCCGAGCGCACCTTCGACGTCGGCATCGCCGAGCAGCACGCCGCCACCTCGGCAGCAGGGTTGGCGCTGGGTGGTCTGCACCCGGTGTTCGCGGTCTACGCGACCTTCCTCAACCGCGCCTTCGACCAGGTGCTGATGGACTGTGCGCTCCACCGCGCCGGCGTGACGTTCGTGCTCGACCGCTCCGGCGTGACCGGTGACGACGGCGCCTCCCACAACGGCATGTGGGACATGTCTCTGCTCCAGGTCGTCCCCGGCCTGCGCCTGGCCGCACCGCGCGACATCACCCGGCTCAACGAGCTGCTCGACGAGGCCGTCGAGGTCGACGACGCCCCCACCGTCGTACGTTTCCCGAAGGGCCCGCCGCCCGAGGACATCCCCACCGTCGCCAAGCTCGGCGATGCCGACGTCCTCGTCCGTAACGGCACCAAGGACGTCCTGGTCCTCGGCGTCGGCTCGATGGCCGAGGTCGCCGTCGGGGTCGCGGAGCGGCTCACCGCCCAGGGGATCGGTGTCACCGTCGTCGACCCGCGCTGGGTCAAGCCGATCGATCCGGCTCTCATCGAGGCGGCCGCTGAGCACCGGCTCGTCGTCACCATCGAGGACAACGGCGTCGCAGGTGGCGTCGGGGCCACCTTCCTGCAGGCGCTGACCGCCGCGGACGTACGCACCCCGGTGAAGATCCACGGCATCCCGCAGGAGTTCCTCGACCACGCCAAGCGCCCCAAGATCCTGGAGACGATCGGCCTGACCCCGCAGGCGATCGCCTTGGACACCATCTCGGCGCTCGAGGGATCCCTGCGCAGCGACAACACCCTGTCTGTCGACGACGAGCACCTCTCGCACCAGGAGCAGTTCTGACCGCTGCGGCGGGTGCCGCACATCTGACCCCGGAGCTGGCGCGACAGGTCGTCGAGCGGACCATGAGCGTGATCGGGCACAACGTCAACGTGATGGGCCCGGACGGCGTCATCCTGGCCTCGGGCCAGGACGACCGGATCGGCACCGTGCACGAAGGTGCTCTCCTGGCTGCCCAGCAGGACCGCGTGGTGGAGATCGCGCACTCCGACGCGCTGGCGCTGCGCGGCGTCCAGCCCGGGATCAACCTGCCGCTGCGCTGCCACGGTCAGCTGGTCGGGGTCGTCGGCATCACCGGCGACCCGGTGCAGGTGCGAGTGCTCGGAGACCTGATCCGGGTGACGGCCGAGCTGATGGTGGACCAGGCCCAGGCGGCGGAGTCCCGCCAGTGGCGATACCGGGAGCGTGAGGAGTTCGTCGGCCATGCCGCCGCCGGCCGGCTCGCCCCGCGCGAGCTCACCGAGTGGGCGGCCGGCCTGGGCATCGACCTCGAGGTTCCTCGCCGGGCGACCGTGGTCGCACCGGCGGCCCGCACCTCGGAGCATGCCGAGGCTCTCCGGGCGCTGCAGCGGGATCTGGTGCAGGTGCGCGGCGTGCTGGTCGGGCGGGTGGAGCCGCAGGAGCTCGTCGTCTTCACCCCCACGGGACGCTCTCGTGGAGCCCACGAGGATCTGACCGCGCTGCTGCGCGGCGCCGAAGGCCGGCTCCGCCATGCCACCGGTCGGGCGTTCTCCGGCCGCACGGCCTTCGAGCATGCGTACCTGACGGCTCGCGACACCCTGGCGGTCTCAGGCCTCGTCGGCGCCGACGGTGGCGCGTACGACTTCGACGACGTGCCCCTGCTCGCCCTGGCCAGGGGCATGGGCGAGGGATGGCGAGGTGACCTGCTCGCGGAGCCGTGGCGGCGGCTGGTCGCGGCAGACCGGTCCGGCGAGCTGGTGGCCACCTTCGGCGCCTACATCCAGCACCATGCCAGCGCGACCGCAGCGGCCGGCGCGCTGCACGTCCACCGCAACACCATCCGCTACCGCCTCGCTCGGATCGGCGAGATCACCGGACTGCGGATGGACCACCTGCCGGACGTGCTGATGCTCTACCTCGGCCCGGTGCTCGGCTCCGACCACTAGCTCACCGATCTTGTGCAGATGCACAAGATCTGGCTCGGCGGTCTTGGCCACCTGCCTGTGGACGTCGTCACATGCCGCCACGGATGCTGTGCTCCGTACTTCTTTGACGACTAAGGACTTCGATGACCGACCTGTTGATTCTGCTGGCACTGGTGGTCGGGCTGATCCTGCTCACCGCGTGGGCACGGATGCACCCGTTCCTGGCACTCCTGCTGACCGCGCTGGTGGGTGGCCTGGCCTTCGGACTGCCGCCCCTGACCGACGGGGACACCCCGGGCGTCGTCGCCATCGCGACCGGAGGATTCGGCAGCACGCTCGGCGGCATCGGGATCGTCATCATCCTCGGCACCATCATCGGGGTCTTCCTCGACCGCTCCGGCGCCGCGATCACCATGGCCGACGCGATCGTGAAGGTGCTCGGTCGCCGGTTCCCGACGCTCACCATGAGCATCATCGGGTACGTCGTGTCGATCCCGGTCTTCTGCGACTCGGGCTACGTCATCCTCAACTCGCTCAAGGAGTCGATGGCCGCCCGGACGCGGACGAGCCCGGTCGCGATGTCCGTCGCCCTGGCCACCGGTCTCTACGCCACTCACACCCTCGTCCCGCCGACTCCCGGCCCGATCGCCGCGGCCGGCAACCTCGGCCTCGACGCCAAGCTCGGTCTGGTGATGGCCATGGGGCTCGTGGTCGGGCTCGTCTCCGCCGGTGCGGGGACGCTGTGGGCGCTCCGCTTCCGCGACGTACAGCCCGACGGTGCCTCGGACGCCGAGGTCGACCGTCGCATCGCCGAGTTCGAGAAGCTCGCCAACACCGTCCAGCGCCCGGGCGCCGCCATGGCGTTCGCCCCGATCGTGGTCCCGATCGTGCTGATCATGCTCGGCTCGGCGATGTCCCTCCCGTTCCTGCCCGGCACCGAGACGACGTTCGCCGACGTGCTCCGCTTCCTCGGCCAGCCGGTCATCGCACTGCTGATCGGTCTGGGCATCGCGGTCGCCGGCCTCCGCCCGACCAACCACGAGAAGACCGTGACCGACCGCATCGCCGAAGGCATCGTCGACTCTGCGCCGATCCTGCTGATCACCGGGGCCGGCGGCGCGTTCGGTGCCGTCATCCAGGCCACCGACATCGGCACCTTCCTCGGCACCGAGCTGTCCGCGCTCGGTATCGGGATCATGGTGCCGTTCCTGATCGCGGCCGCGCTGAAGACCGCCCAGGGCTCCTCGACGGTGTCCATGGTGACCACGTCCGCCCTGGTCGCGCCCCTGGTCGCCGACCTGGGGCTCGGCAGCGACATGGGACGTACGCTGGTCGTGCTCGCGATCGGCCTGGGTGCGATGACGGTCTCGCACGCCAACGACAGCTACTTCTGGGTGGTCAGCCAGTTCAGCCGGATGAGCGTGTCGCAGGCCTACCGTGCCCAGACGATGGCCACCCTGGTCCAGGGGATCGCGGGCATGCTCGTGGTCCTGCCGCTCTCCTTGCTGATCGCCTGAGCCGTGCGCGTCGTCATCGCTCCGGACTCGTTCAAGGGCAGCTGCGAGAGCCCCGCGGCAGCGGCCGCCATCGCCGCCGGGTGGCAGCGCGGCGCCCCCGGGTGGGAGACCGTCTGCCTGCCCGTCGCCGACGGGGGAGAAGGGACGCTGCACGCACTGGTCGGCGCCCTCGGCGGCCGGATCGTACGCCACACCGTCACCGGCCCGCTCGGGCAGCCGGTCGGCGCCGAGCTCGGACTGATCCCCGCCGTGGAACCGGGTGGCCGGGTGACCGGCGTGGTCGAGATGGCCTCTGCCTCGGGGCTGCACCTGGTCGACCCCACGCCCGCGAGCGCCGCGGCCGCCACCTCCTACGGCACCGGTGAGCTCATCAGGGCAGCACTGGACGCCGGGGCCGAGCGGATCCTGCTGACCCTGGGCGGCAGCGCGACCACCGACGGCGGCGTCGGGATGGCCCAGGCGCTGGGCGTACGCTTCAGCTCCTCCTCGGGCGCGCTGATCGCGCCTGGCGGGGCAGGTCTGCACGACGTCGCGGCGGTCGATCTCAGCGCGGCGCACCCCGGTCTGGCGCGCTGTGAGGTGATCGCCGCCTGCGACGTCGACAACCCGCTGCACGGGCCGCGAGGTGCCGCACACGTCTTCGGGCCGCAGAAGGGAGCCGACGAGGCGACCGTCCGGACGCTCGACGACGGTCTGCGCCGGCTCGCCGAGGCCTGCGGCTCGCTCGCGGACCCGGCGACCCCCGGGGCCGGTGCGGCGGGCGGACTCGGGTACGCGGCGCTCGCGTTCCTGGGTGCTGACCTGCGCTCCGGCTTCGACCTCGTCGCGGACGCGGTCGGTCTCGCCTCGGCGATCGCCGGCGCCGACCTCGTCATCACCGGCGAGGGCAGGCTCGACACCCAGTCCCTCGGCGGCAAGACGCCGGTCGGTGTGATGAGGCTGGCCCGGGCACAGAACGTCCCGGTCGTCGTGATCGCCGGTGACGTGTCGCAGGGCGCGGACGACGCGATCGCGGCCGGGATGACGGCGGTCTTCTCGACCGCCCCCGGCCCCGGCTCGCTGCAGGAGGCCCTGGGCCGCGTGGAGGAGGATCTCGCGCGCACAGCGGAGTCGATCGCGCGCCTCTGGAGTGCAGCAACCCCGACCCCCCGAGACGTCAGTTCCTGACGCCGAGAGGTCGAAATCTGGCGTCGAGGAGTCGGAATTCGACGCCGAGAGGTCGATCTCTCTGGTCGAGCCCCTGGCCAAGTCCGGCTGGTCTGGGCTTAGAGTGGGGTCGGTCGGGGGCGACGAGGGCCCTCGGCATCGTCACCCACACAGCACTCGGGGGTTCAATGCTCTATGACGAAATCGTGGCCGAGTTCCGCTGGTCACCTGAGCAGATGTCCGCGCCGTTCGACCTCAGGGCGGCGGATGAGATGATCCGCAAGAGGATCGAAGCCCGGCGAGGATCGCCGCAGGCCTCCGGTCGTCAGCAGGCATCCCGAGCACGGCAGACCGCCGGCGCCGCTGAAACGGTCGCCCCAACGCGGTCGCCACGGACCAGTCCCGGCGCGTCCGCGGACGTGCCCGTCAAGAACTGACTACTCGCCGTCGATCTTCGACGTCTCGGCGGGATGGACGAACGCCCCCGACCACTGTCGTGGTCGGGGGCGTTGGTCGACGGTCAGTGGAACTTCTTGCCGGTGACCGTCTGTGAGATGCCCTCGCGGTCGAGGAGCTGGGTGATGCCGCCGTTCCAGAACTGGAAGCCGGCACCGGTGATCATCCCGAGGTCGATGTCCTCGGCGGCCTGGGCGACACCCTCGTCGAGCATCCGGCGGATCTCGTCGGCGATCGCCTCGAGGGTCTGCTGGCGCACCTGCTCGGCGGTCTTGACGACGTCACCGACGGTGAGGAGCGCCTCGATCTCCGGGTCCAGCGTACGGCCGTCGGGGCCG
Organism: Nocardioides sp. CCNWLW239; assembly: GCF_037137035.1. Lineage (NCBI taxonomy): Bacteria > Bacillati > Actinomycetota > Actinomycetes > Propionibacteriales > Nocardioidaceae > Nocardioides > Nocardioides sp. CCNWLW239. The sequence continues at coordinate 732,946 of NZ_JBBBNW010000003.1, forward strand.
AAGAACGATGCCTTCTTGGCCTCGACCACCTTGTGGAGGTTCTCGGAGAGGTAGAACCGCTCCGGGAAGGCCTTCGCCAGGGTCTCGTTGTTGTGATAGGCGATCGCCGGACCGACCAGCCCGATGAGCTGGTAGGGCGACATCGGCGTGACGCCCGCGAAGGCGGACTCGACGACGTCGATGGGGGTGCCCTCGTCGGCGATCTTCGCGATCTCGCCCATGAAGCGGCCCAGGAGCCGGTTCACGATGAAGGACGGGCTGTCCTTGACCAGGATCGAGGTCTTCTTGAGTGCCTTGGAGGTCGCGAAGGCGGTGGCCAGCGCCTCGTCGGAGGTCTTCTCGCCCTTGATGATCTCGAGGAGCGGCATGACCGCGACCGGGTTGAAGAAGTGGAAGCCCACGACCCGCTCGGGGTTCTTCAGGTCGGCCGCCATCTCCGTGATGGAGAGCGAGGACGTGTTCGTGGCGAAGACCGCGGTCTCCGGCGCGACCGCCTCGGCGTTGGCGAAGACGGTCTTCTTGACGCCCATCTCCTCGAAGACGGCCTCGATGATGAAGTCGGCGTCGGAGAAGGCCTCCGTGTAGTCGACCGAGGAGGTGACCAGCGCCTTGAGGCGGTTGGTCGCGTCCTGGCTGGCCTTGCCCTTGGCCAGGCGCTTGTCGAGCTCGGCGTGGACGTACGCCACACCCTTGTCGGCGCGCTCCTGGTCGAGGTCGACCATGACGACCGGCACCTTGAGGCGCTGGACGAAGAGCAGCGCGAACTGGCTGGCCATGAGCCCGGCGCCGATGATGCCGACCTTGGTGACCTTCTGTGCGAGCGCCTTGTCGGGCGCCCCGGCGGGACGCTTGGCGCGCTTCTGCACCAGGTCGAAGGAGTAGAGCGAGGCGAGCAGCTGCGGTGTCTCGGACATCGCCACGAGGGCGTCGTCCTCGGCCGCGAAGCCCTCGTCGCGGGTTGCGGTCTTGGCCAGCGTGAGCAGCTCGACGGCCTTCTTGGCGGCCGGGGAGGCGTCGCCGGTCTTGGCCCAGGCGAAGAAGCCGGCGTTCTTGACGGCCTCGTCCCACGCCTCGCCCCGGTCGACCTCCGCACGCGTCACCTCGAGGTCGCCGGCGAGGACCTTGTCGGCCCACAGCAGCGACTGCTCGAGGTAGTCGGCGCCGCCGAACATCGCGTCCGCGATGCCGAGGTCGAAGGCCTCGGTGCCCTTGAGCACCTTGCCGTTGTTGAGCGGGTTCTCGATGAAGACCTTCGCGGCCTTGGCCGGACCGATCAGGTTCGGCAGCAGGTAGCCGCCGCCCCAGCCCGGGATCAGGCCGAGCATGACCTCGGGCAGGCCGACGGCCGGCACCGAGTCCTGGATGGTGCGGTAGTCGGCGTGCAGAGCCACCTCGAGGCCGCCGCCGAGGGCGAGCCCGTTGATGAAACCGAACGACGGCTTCTTGGTGCCGTCGTGACCGTCGCCCAGCTTGCGGAAGACCGCGTGACCGAGCTCGGCGATCGTACGGATCCCGTCGGCGCCCCCGGCCTGCAGCGAGGTCAGGTCGGCACCGGCCGCCAGGATGAACGGCTTGCCGGTCACCGCGACGGCGTCGATCTCCGCGTCGGCCAGGGCTGCGTCGTAGGCGGTGTTGAGCTCGACCAGCGACTTCGGCCCGAACGTGTTCGGGCGGGTGTGGTCGTGGCCGTTGTCGAGGGTGACCAGGCCGAGGACCTTGCCGGAAGGCAGGGTGACCTTCTGCAGCAGCGCCTTGGTGACGACCTCGTCGTCGGAGAAGAGCTTCTCGACGTCCGCGAGAAGAGTGTTGATGTCGGTCACTTCGACTCTCCAGTCCAGTTCGGGTTCTCCCAGATGACCGTGCCGCCCATACCCAGGCCGATGCACATGGTGGTGAGGCCGTAACGGACCTCGGGGCGCTCCTCGAACTGACGGGCCAGCTGGATCATCAGCCGCACGCCGGAGGAGGCCAGCGGGTGACCGAACGCGATCGCGCCACCGTAGGGGTTCACGCGGTCGTCGTTCTGGTCGATGCCGAAGTGGTCCAGGAACGCGAGCACCTGGATCGCGAAGGCCTCGTTGATCTCGAAGGCTTCGATGTCGTCGATCGTGAGCCCGGCCTTGGCCAGCGCCTTCTCGGTCGACGGGATCGGGCCGACGGCCATGACCTCGGGGGCGACGCCGGCGAAGGCGTACGACACCAGCCGCATCTTGATCGGCAGGCCGAGCTCCTTGGCGACCTCCTCGGAGGCCAGCAGCGAGGCGGTCGCACCGTCGTTGATGCCCGCCGCGTTGCCCGCGGTCACCCGACCGTGGGGGCGGAACGGGGTCTTCAGCTTGGCCAGGTCCTCGGTGGTGGTGCCGGGACGCATCGGCTCATCGGTGGTGGCCAGGCCCCAGCCGTTCTCCGCGCTCCGCGTGGCGACGGGGACCAGGTCGGGCTGGATCTTGCCGTCGGCGTACGCCTTGGCCGCCAGCTCCTGGGAGCGGACCGCGAACGCGTCGGTGCGCTCCTTGGTGATCGCCGGGTAGCGGTCGTGCACGTTCTCGGCGGTGTTGCCCATGACGAGCGCGCTCGGGTCGACCAGCTTCTCGGAGATGATCCGCGGGTTCGGGTCGACGCCCTCGCCCATCGGGTGGCGGCCCATGTGCTCGACGCCACCGGCGATGGCGACGTCGTAGGCGCCGAAGGCGATGCCGCCGGCGGTCGTGGTGACCGCGGTCATCGCGCCGGCACACATCCGGTCGATGGCGTAGCCCGGCACGGACTGCGGGAGCCCGGCGAGCAGGCCCGCGGTGCGGCCGATGGTGAGACCCTGGTCACCGATCTGCGTGGTCGCGGCGATGGCGACCTCGTCGATCCGCTCCGGGGGAAGGTCGGGGTTGCGGCGCGTGAGCTCACGGATGAGCTTGACGACCAGGTCGTCCGCGCGGGTCTCGGCGTACTGGCCCTTGGCCTTGCCGAAAGGTGTGCGTACGCCGTCGACGAAGACGACTTCTCGCAGCTGTCGGGTCACCGTGTCACTCCATGTGGGTTGCCGGGTGGTTGCCCGGTCGGTTGCCGCTGAACGGCGCTGTTGATGCGGGCACGAGGTGGTGCCCGGCGCCTACATTACCCGCAAGTAACAACGCGTGCATCGAGGGGGAGGTCACACCGGAGATCGCGAGGAGGTCTCGCGACCTGCGCGCGTCGGCTTGGGAATATCGTGGGCGTCCAGGATGCTCCCCTGTCGTCATGTGGAAGCGTGTATCGAGAAGGTTGAGTCCCAGGGCCGAGACCCCGGGCCAGGCAGACGACGGCGAGGCCCGCGCGGGCCGTACGCAACGGGAGGAGGGACCGATGACCGGATCACGACTGGTGCACGTCGTGGACGACCTGCCCGAGGAGATCCTCCTCGCCGGTGGTGACCGACTGCCGCTGGTGGTCGTCCTGGACGGATTCCTCGATGCGGGCAAGGCCGCCGAGCGGGCCGCGGCCCACCTGATCCAGACCTCGAAGCGCGCGCCCGTGGTGGCGACCTTCGACGTCGACGAGCTCCACGACTACCGGGCACGCCGTCCGGCGATCTCGTTCGTCAGCGACCACTACGAATCCTTCGACGCGCCGCGGCTGGTCGTCCGGCTGCTCAAGGACACCGGCGACACGCCCTATCTGCTGATGCACGGCCCGGAGCCGGACAACCGGTGGGAGGCGTTCGCCGGCGCCGTACGCGACGTGGTCGAGCGTCTCGGTGTCACCGAGGTGATCTCGCTCAGCTCGGTGCCCATGGCTGTTCCGCACACTCGGCCGCTGACCACGACCAGGCATGCCAACGACCCCGCGCAGGAGCTCACCGCCCAGGTCTGGGAGAGCCAGTGGAAGGGCGAGATCCGGATCCCGTCCTCGGCTCAAGCCCTGGTGGAGGTGCGTCTGGGGGAGTGGGGCCACCCGGCGGGCGGCTTCGTGGTGCACATGCCGCACTACCTGGCGCAGAGCGACTTCCCCGCCGCGGCCGTCGTGCTCGTCGAGGAGCTCGAGCGTGCCGCCCGGCTGACGATCCCCGTCTCCGACCTGGAGGCCGAGGCGCAGCGCCGCGAGGAGGAGATCGCCTCCTACATCGAGGACAATGCCGAGGTGCGGGAGGTCGTGGCCGCTCTCGAGCAGCAGTACGACACCTTCCAGCGTGGGGAGGAGTCCGGGCGCTCGCTGCTGGCACCCGACGAGCCGCTGCCGACCGGTGACGAGCTCGGCGAGCAGTTCGAGCAGTTCCTCGCCGGGCTGAACGGCCCGGACCCCGATGACGACTCTGAGAAGGATTGAGAGACACTCACTCCCATGACGACCGACGCCGTTGCGGCGGACCAGGCAGTGGCCGAGCTGGTAGGCGTGCTCGATCTGGTCGAGATCGACAAGGACCTGTTCCACGGCGCCACCACGACGCGTAACTCGCGCGGACGTGCCTACGGCGGCCAGGTGGCCGCCCAGGCGCTGATGGCCGCGATACGTTCGGCCGATCCGGCGTTCACGGTGCACTCGATGCACTCCTACTTCCTGCTGCCGGGCGACCCGTCCTATCCGATCGTCTACGACGTGGAGCGGATCCGCGACGGGCGCTCCTTCGAGACCAGGCGGGTCCGGGCGCGGCAGAAGGGCCGCGACATCTACTACCTCACCGCCAACTTCCAGCGTGAGGAGACCGGGTTCGAGCACCAGGACGCGATGCCGTCGGTCCCGCCGCCGGAGAAGTGCATCGACTTCCTGAAGATGATGGCCGACTCGGGGTCGCCCGAGGCCGTGTCGCTGGCCCGCGAGTGGGAGGCGGTCGAGGTGCGCGCGGTCGGCAACTCGCTGCTCGGCATCGAGCCCGACCCGGCACGACCGGCGCAGCAGCGCCTGTGGATCCGGCTGGGTGCCGCGCTGCCCGATGACCCCGACATCCAGCGTGGTGCCTTCACCTGGGCCTCCGACATCTCTCTGCTCGGCGCCTCTCTGGCCGCTCACTCACTGGACCACAAGGGCATCCAGATGGCCTCCCTGGACCACACCATCTGGTTCCACCGCCCCTTCCGCGCCGACGAGTGGTGGCTCTACGACCAGGAGAGTCCCTCGGCCTACGGCGGTCGGGGCCTCTCCATCGGCCGGGTCTTCACCGCCGACGGCACGCTGGCCGCCACCGTCGCCCAAGAGGGCCTCATCCGACCGCCTCGCAGCTGAGGCTCGCTGCCTCGGCAAGGTCTCTCCTGTCGCTGCTTCTGGGGATACTTCGGCGCACTATCGCACATCCAGGTCGCCTGTCGCGCTACTGCACAGGCCCGGAGCGCCAGGGGAGCCGCGCGGTCTCTACAGTGGCCACGTGGACCAGATCACCGTGTACGAGAAGCCGACCTGCACGACGTGTCGGAACCTGTTCGTCCTCCTGAAGGAGGAGGGCATCGACTTCGAGAAGGTCGACTACCACGTGCTCGGCCTGCGGGCCGAGGAGGTCAAGGACATCCTCGCCAAGACCGGGCTGAGTGCTCGCGAGGTGCTGCGCAAGCGCGAGCCGGTCTACAAGGAGCTGGACCTTGCCAACCGCGACCTCTCCGAGGACGAGCTGGTCGCGCTGATGGTCGAGCACCCTGCCCTGCTGCAGCGCCCGATCGTGCTCAAGGGCGACCGCGGCGTGCTCGCCCGGCCGATCGAGAAGGTGCGCGAGCTGTTCTGAGCCGACTCGCGACGGCGTTCGCGAAGCTCGCGATCCCGGCGCGGTGGTCCCAGGCCATCGTGCCGAGCGACCAGAGACTGAAGGCGAGCACGGCCGCACCGGCGACGCTGAGCACGCCCGGGCCGGCCGCGGCCCAGCGCAGCTGAGTCACCAGGAGCACCGCCGCTCCTACGGCGCCGGCGAGGCCGAGCAGCCGGTTGACCAAGCCGCGTACGCCGCGCTCGCCGCTGCCCGTGACCACATCGACGACTCCGGTGACGATGGTGAGTGGGAGGAAGATCCAGCCGACGCCCCGAGCGAGCCGGGTGCCGAGCAGGAACCGCAGCGCCCCGCCGTTGGCGCTGCCTCGGGCGAACTGGCGCAGCGCCCGGTTGGTGGTGCCGACGCTGCGAAAGACCGTCTGCGACCGGGTGAGCCCCACCAGCGACGTACGCAGGAAGCGGAGGTAGGCGCTACCCTTCCCGACCACGCTGCCGGCGCTCTTGGCGACCTTTCCCGCCGAGAGCGCGCCAGCGCCCTCCTCGCCCAGCGAGGCGACCACCTGCCGGGTCACGACGACCCGTTCCACGTAGGCGGCTATCCGGGAGCCCAGGCTCTCGGGGAAGCTGATGGCCGTCAACGCGTCGGCGGTCGAGGCGTCGGTGCGGACGACGCGGTCGAGAGCAGCGGCGATCCTGGCCGTGTGTGATTCCGCTCCCTCGGGCAGTCGTGGTGCCGGGATCCTGACACCGTCCGGCTCGGTGACGGTTGCGTCCTCCAGGATGGCGAATCCGGCAGTCGCCGCTCGGGCAGTCGCGTCGGTGAGCTCGGCGAGGGCAGCGTCCAGGTCGACCGAGCCCTCGTGCATCGCCCACCGCGCGTGTCGCAACGCGGTGAGGAGCAGTCGGCCGCTGCGTACCTCCTCGTCGATCTGTGCCGGCGCCGCTTCGCGCAGGGCGGCGGGAACCTCACGCAGATGTGCGTCGACGATCTCGGCGGCCTCGTGGACGCGCCGGGCCGCCTCCCGAAGGGCCGAGGTCGACCAACCGCCGACCAGAGCGAGGCCGGGTGGGTCTGCAGGCGGGACGTAGTCCTCCCCCCTCGCCGAGAGCCGGAGGTCGAAGGCGCCGGCAGGCAGGTCCTCGCTCAGCGTCCCGAGGGCAGCGAGACCGTCGGCGTACGAGCGCACCGCAGCGGCCAGCCGGGTCGAGAGCCACAGCGTCGCCTGTGCGGTCCGGGAACCCGCCAGGCCACCGAGGACCGGCTCCATCGGACCGGTGATGTCGATCGCGCCTAGGGCGGTGACGACGGTTGCCAGGTCGATTCCCCGCAACCGCGTCGCAGGAGAGTCAGGCACGAAGCCGTTCGACCGGCTGCCCGGTGGTGCGGGTGATGAGATCGACGTCGTTGTCGGCGTGGAGCACGGTGAGGTCGGCCTCCTCCGCGACCGCTGCCACGAGCAGGTCGGGCACGGACGGTGCGCGGTGACGGCCGTCGCGCAGCACGATCCGCTGGATCTCCAGCGCCCGTGCCTCGGTGCGCGGCGTGAGGGTCGCGAGCGGCATGTGAATGATCGGCACGTCCTCGACGAGGTCGGACCATTCGCGTTCGGACCGGGCCAGGTGGCCGATCTCCAGCAGTGTGGTGGTGGTGATGCGTACTTGTCCCAGCTCGATGAGGCGGGACCACTTCTCAGCGTCGGGGCTGGTGGACATCCGGGCGAGCGCCGACCGGTGCATCAGCCAGGGTCGCCTCACGACCATGCGTCACGCAGCAGACCCCGGTCGGCGAGCGGGGCGAACTTCGCGAAGTCGCCGCCGGCCACCGGGCGAGCCGGTGGCAGTGGGCGCAGCGCGTCGGGTGTGAACCACCGGCGGAGATATTCGTTGCGGGTGAGCCCGAGCCGCGTCGCCTCGGTGTCGATGCGCGCGAGCTCGTCATCCGAGAGACCTCGGATCAGTACGTCGGACATGTCTGTCCACCTCCTGGACGCAAGATGCTAGCGGAGCGCAGGCGGAGACGGTGGGATCAGGGGCGGACCGCGCGGTGGATCCAGGTGGCTTCGACCTGCATACCCACGTGGAGATAGAGGTCGAGCGCGCCTGTGCGCGAGTCCGTCGACAGCGTCGCGCGCGGGGCACCATGGGCACGGGCGACGCCGAACGCGTCGGCCAGGAGCGCCTGCGCCAAGCCGCGGTTGCGCTGGTCCTTGCGGGTGGCCAGCTTGCTGACGTACCCCTCCCTGCCGTCCTCGGTCATCACCAGCACCGCGGCGGCGACCACGACGCCCTCCGGGTCGGTGACCACACGGATGTTCCACGGCTCCGCGCCCGGACGCTCGACGACCGTGGCGAGCCAGTCGGCGTAGGGCTCCCGCTCGCGCTCGGACCACTCCAGGAAGGCATCCTCGACCACGTTCCACACCTGCTCGTGGTCGTGCGGGGTGGCAGCCCTGATGGCGTACGCCGCGGGCAGCTCACGCCTGGGGATCGCCGCGTCCTCCGGCAGCACCAGCACCCATGACTCCCAGCGGGTGAACCAGCCCAGCGACTCCAGCAGGCGGTCGCCCGGCGAGCCCTGGGGGACCGGCATGCCGATGACCGGCTCGCCGAGCTCGGCCGCACGGGCGCCGATCCAGCCGGCCAGCGCGGTGCCGATCCCGCGACCCCAGTGATCGGGATGGACGGCGGCGTCGGCGCGCGCGCCGCCGGAGCACTCCGCATAACCCACCAGCTCACCGGTGGGCGCGAGCACGCCGACCGTTGCCGGGCCGACCTCGAAGGAGGGCCGCTGCCATTCGGCGACGATGTCTGCCTCCTCGATGTGGACCTCACCCAGGGTGGCGAGCTCGTTCGCTGCCATCACGCGGGTCACGGCGCCGGCATCGGCGAGGGTCAAAGGGCGCTCGGCATAACCCGAAGGGAGCTGGAGTGCGGCAGGCATGCGAGCACGCTCTCACCTGGGCGAGGTCGGCCGCCACGGGTTAAATCGTGGCGGCCTCCCGTCGATCACAGAGCGGTGGTGCGTCCCACCAGGTGCAGCGTGTCGGAGCCGCTCTTGTGCGCTGCCGACTTCCGGAGAGAGAAGTCGTAGCCGTCCAGGTGCTTGAGCGCCCCGAAGGCGACCGAGGAGGGCAGGAAGACCGGCTTCTTGAACGCCACGTCCACGCGCACCGCGCCCGGGAGCCGGTTCTCGAGTGCTGCGATGCAGCGTGCCTTGGTCCACATCCCGTGCGCGATCTGCCGCTGGAAGCCGAGCGCCTTGGCGGTCAGCGGGTAGAGGTGGATCGGGTTGTAGTCCCCGGCGACCTTGGCGTAGCGCCGCCCGAGGTCGGCCTTGAGCGGGAAGACCGGGCCCGATGCCTCCACCTCGGCGAGATCGGAGGGCCAGGAGACGTCGGGGTTGCGCTTCCCCCGGACCAGGTAGGTCGAGGTGGACTCCCACACGACCTCACCCTCGACGGTGGCGACCGTCAGGAACCTGTAGGCCTTCCCGACCGGGTGCGGCTCGGGCTGTCCCACGGTCGCGGTGACCGCGACCGCCTCGCCGACCGCGATCGGGCGGTAGCCGCTGATCGAGTTCTCGATGTGGACCATGCCCATCGCGGGCGAGGGGAAGTCGGGGGAGGACATCAGCGCCATGTGCAGCGGGAAGGCCAGCATGTGCGGGTAGGGGAGAGGAGCGGTGTCCTTGAGCGGGAAGCCGCAGAGCTCGGCGTAGGCGTCGACGGCTCCGCGCTCGAGGACCACGGGCTCACGCGCGAGGCTCAGCTCCTCGTAGGACACCCCGGTCTTCTTGATCCCCGGGAGCGCGTTGATGCCCGGGATGGCCGGCAGCGCGGCCCGCACGAGCAGGCCGGGACCGGACCTGCCGGTGAACGTGTCGCTCATCAGGCCCCCAGCATCATCTGGCCGCACACCCGGACGACGTTGCCGTTGACCGCGGTCGACGCCGGCGAGGCGTACCAGGCGATGGTCTCGGCGACGTCGACCGGCAGACCGCCCTGTGCCATCGCGTTGAGACGCTGGCCGACCTCACGCGTCGCGAACGGGACCGCGGCGGTCATCTGGGTGATGATGAAGCCCGGGGCGACGGCGTTGATCGTGATGCCGTCCGAGAGCTCCTCGGCCAGTGAGTCGACGAAGCCGATGACGGCGGCCTTCGAGGCACCGTAGGACGTCTGGCCGACGTTGCCCGCGATGCCGGCGATCGAGGACACGCCGATGATGCGGCCGTTGGGGCGGATGAGCTTCTGCTCGAGCAGCTCGGCGGTGATCCGCTCGGGGGCGCTGATGTTGATCTCCAGCACCGTGCCGAAGCGATCGGCCTTCTGGTTGGCGAGCTTCTTGTCCAGGGTGACGCCGGCGTTGTGGACGACGATGTCGACGCCGCCGAACTTCTCCTGGAGGTAGGAGGCGATCGTGGTGGGGGCGTCCTCGGTGGTGATGTCGGCGGTGATGTAGTCGGGGGTGACCTTCTTCAGGTCGCCCTCGGACGGCGGGATGTCGAGGCCGACCACGGTCGCACCGTCGCGCTGCAGGACCTTGGCGATCTCCTCGCCGATGCCGCGGGCGGCGCCGGTGACGAGGGCGACCTTGCCGGTCAGAGGCTTCTTCGGGTCGACCTGCTCGGCGGCGGGGGAGGCGTTCTTGGTGCCGATCCGCACCACCTGGCCGGAGACGTAGGCGCTCTTCGGGGAGAGCAGGAAGGCCAACGTCGAGAGCAGCGAGCCCTCGAATCCCTCGGCGACGTAGACGAGCTGCACGGTGCCGCCCTTGCCGATCTCCTTGCCGAGGCTCCGGGTGAAGCCCTCCAGGGCGCGCTGGGCGATGCGCTCGCCGCCTTCGAGCTGCTCGGGCGGGGTGCCGATCACGACGACGCGCGGGTTGTTCTCCAGGCTGCGCAGCACCGGGGTGAAGAACTCCTGCAGCGCGACCAGGTCGGTCGTCGAGGTGAGACCGGTGGCGTCGAAGACCAGGCCCTTGAAGCGGGCGCCGGGGGCAGCGGTGTCGGTCGAGGCGACGTCCAGCTCACCGAGGAGCCCGCTCAGCGACTCGGCCAGACGACCACGGCCGCCGGTCAGGATCGTGCCCTTCACGAGCGGGGCGCCGGCTGCGTACCGCTCGAGCTTGGCGGGGCTCGGCAGCCCGAGGTTCTTGACGAGGACCTTGCCGATCGCCGACTGGGTGAAGCTCTGGTACTTGTCGCTCATGGTCTGCTCTGATCCTTCTGGACGTGGTCTCTGAGGCGTACGTTGGTATGTTACTGGCCAGTTGTAACTAGAGGTGTAACTCGGTGTCCACTTTTCGTGATCTCCCTGACATACCCTTCTCCAAAGCGTGTCATCAGACAAGGATGAACCCATGACCACCACTCGCCGTGTCGCCATTCTGGGCGGCAACCGCATTCCTTTCGCCCGTTCCAACGGCGCGTACGCGACTGCGTCGAACCAGGACATGTTCACCGCCGTGCTCGACGGCCTCGCCGCTCGCTTCGGTCTCGAGGGCGAGCGCATCGGGGAGGTCGCCTCCGGTGCGGTGCTCAAGCACTCGCGCGACTTCAACCTGACCCGCGAGTCGGTGCTCGGCTCGAAGCTGGCCCCTGAGACGGCCGCCGTCGACCTGCAGCAGGCCTGTGGCACCGGTCTCCAGGCCGCCACCTACATCGCCAACAAGATCGCGCTCGGCCAGATCGACTCCGGCATCGCCGGTGGCACCGACACGACCTCCGACGCGCCGATCGCGCTGGGCGAGAAGCTCCGCAAGATCCTGCTCGAGGCCAACCGTGCCAAGACCAACGTCGACCGCGTCAAGGCCTTCGCCAAGCTGCGTCCCGCCGACGTCATCCCCAACATCCCGGCCAACGTCGAGCCGCGCACCAAGCTCTCCATGGGAGAGCACGCCGCGCTCACCGCGCAGGAGTGGGGCATCACCCGCGAGGCCCAGGACGAGCTCGCCGCCGCGTCTCACCAGAACCTGGCAGCTGCCTACGACGCCGGCTGGTTCGCGGACCAGATCACCCCCTTCCGGGGCCTGGAGAAGGACAACAACCTTCGTCCGGGGTCGACCGTCGAGAAGCTCGCGACCCTCAAGCCCGTCTTCGGGGTCAAGGGCGAGAACCCGACCATGACGGCCGGCAACTCGACGCCACTGACCGATGGTGCCTCGGCCGTGCTCTTCGCGAGCGAGGAGTGGGCGCTGGCCAAGAACCTGCGGGTCCTGGCCTACTTCGTCGACGCCGAGGTCGCCGCCGTCGACTACGTCGCCGGCGGCGAGGGTCTCCTGATGGCCCCCGCCTACGCCGTTCCGCGTCTGTTGGCGCGCAACGGCCTGACCTTCGATGACTTCGACTTCTTCGAGATCCACGAGGCCTTCGCCTCCCAGGTCCTCTCCACCCTCGCCGCCTGGGAGTCGCCGGACTTCTGCAAGGACAAGCTCGGCCTGGACGCGCCCCTGGGCTCGATCCCGCGCGAGAAGCTCAACGTCAAGGGCTCGAGCCTCGCCGCCGGTCACCCCTTCGCCGCCACCGGCGGCCGGATCATCAACAACCTGGCCAAGCTGCTCGACGAGAAGGGGTCGGGCCGAGGCCTGATCTCCATCTGCGCCGCCGGTGGCCAGGGCGTCGTCGCCATCCTGGAGAAGTAGGCCCCGCGCCGAGGCGTCGCTCCCGTCGGTCGAGTCGGCACTTGGTTGCCGACTCGGCCGACGTACGTGACGCTTCGCCGGAGTGGTCCCTTTGTTGTGTCGAGGCGTCACTCCGGTCGGCCGAGGCGTCACTCCCGTCGGTCGAGTTGGCACCTGGTTGCCGACCCAGCCGACGTACGTGGACGCTTCGGTCGGCGTGTGACGCTTCGACCGGTGTAAGTGGCGCTTCGCCGGAGTGGTCTCTTTGGTATGTCGAGGCGTCACTCCGGTCGGTCGAGGCGTCACTCCCGTTGGTCGAGTTGGCACTTGGTTGCCGCTTCGGCCGACGCACGTGACGCTTCGGCCGACGCACGTGACGCTTCGGCCGGTGTACGTGACGCTTCGACCGGTGTACGTGACGCTTCGCCCGAGTGGTCTCTTTGGTGTGTCGAGATGTCACTCCGGTCGGTCGAGGCGTCACTCCCGTCGGTCGACTTGGCACCTGGTTGCCAACTCGACCGACGTACGTGACGCTTCGGCCGACCTGCCTGACGCTTCGGCGGTGGGGGCTACTTGGCGGTGAGGGCCAGGGCGGAGGTGACCAGGAAGTCGCGGACCTGGTCGGGGGAGACGGAGCCGACGGTGGGTACGCCGGGGGCTGACTCGGAGACCAGGATGCCGACGCGGGCGAGCTGGAGTGCGCCCAGACCGGAGGCGTAGAGCGTGTTGGCGAGCAGGTTGGCGTCCTCGACGTGGAGTTCGCCGGTGGCGGCGCCGTCCTCGAAGACCTTGGTGAGGATGGTGAGGCAGCCGTTCATGGCGCGGCCGAGGCGGAACAGGGCGCTCTCGGAGAGCTCGTCGAGCAGGTCCGAGCCGCTGCGGCGCATCAGGGTCTGGGCGCAGTCGACGAAGGCGGGGTATTCGATCCCGTAGTCGACGAAGGTGCCGACGACGTCACGTACGACCTCGGTCGGGGAGCTGTCGCCCTCGGTCGCGGTCAGCATCCGCTCGCGGAGCTCGTCGAGGTAGCCGACCAGGGTCAGGGCGAAGATCTCGTCCTTCCCGGTGAAGTGCCGGTAGACGATCGCCCGGTTGATGCCGACAGCCCTGGCGATGTCTTCGATCTGGGCGTCGCTCACGCCGCGCTCGTCGAAGAGCGTGCGGGTGGCCGCGACGATGTCTGCCTCACGGGCGCGGCGCCGAGCCGCGGCGGCCGAGCGGCGGCCGTCGGCCTCGGATCCGGATGGTCGGGTGCTCACAGACACACTGTACGCGGTGTGCAACTCGGAGTTGCATCCACGTGGGCGGCCTCACATGTCACTCCTGGAGCAGCGCCCTTCGCGCTCCCGCGACGTCATCGGTGGTGACGTAGTCGACCCCGGCGACCGCCGCGCGGAGAACGGCGGCGGTGTTGACGGCCGGCCAGGTGCCGACCGCGGCTCCCTGGCGGTGGTAACGGTCGACGAGGCCGGCGTCGAGCAGCCGGGTGTGGAGGTGCACCTGCGCGAAGGGCCCACTGTGGACGTCCGCCGGATCGGGCTCGTCCTTGACGGCGACCCTCTCCATCCCGGTCCGCTCGGCGCCGGGGAAGTCGAAGTGGCTCGCCTCGAAGCTCATGAAGATCGCCTTGTCGTCATGGCGTGTCCGGGAGACCCAGCCGGGCCGCAGCGAGACGACCTTGCGGTAGAGCGCGCGCATCTCGCTCGGGCTCTCGCCCTTGAGCTCGACCACGAGGCGCACCCGGTGCCCATGGAGCCGCTCGGCCACGTCGATGGCGTCGAAAGCCTCCTCGATGGTCGGCACCCGGACGCCCCGGAACCGGGGCGCCATCCACGAGCCTGCGTCGAGCGACTGCACCTCGGCGAGGGTGAACTCGCGTGGGCTCGCGGTCCGGCGCTCGGGGAAGCGGGCCTCGACGTCGGTCGTACGCCGGAAGTCGTCGTCGTGCAACAGCACCCACTCACCGTCGGCCGTCGGCTGGAAGTCCATCTCGATGAAGTCGGCCCGCTGCCGCACCGCGCTGCGAAACGCGTCCAGGGTGTTCTCCGGATAGCCGAGCGAGTCACCACGCCAAGCCATCACCCCGACCGGCCTGCTCCCGATGGCGTAGACGGCGGCCGCCGGCCCAGCGAATGCAGGCGCTCCGTGGTGGTCTCGGGCGACCGTCCGGAACCGGGTCTTCGCGACCTCCCGGGTCCGGAAGACGTACGTGGCATGGCCGGTCTCGTCGGCGCGCAGGGAGGCGACGGTCGTCCATCCTCGGCCGCTGTCGCGCTGGAGGGTGAGCACCCGGCCGGGCCGAGGAGGAGCTGCGAAGAGGGTGAGGCGCACCGCGTGTCCGGCGCGCACCGACCGCGCCACACTGGTCGTGACCGCCTGCGGCCGCCCGAAGAGCGTGCGCGGCGCCGTGACCCGCTCCTCCCAGTTCCGGCCGTCCCGTTCGATGCGGTCGGCGAGGACCCGCCACCGCGTACGCACCGAGGCGGGCTGGGTCACGGTGAAGGAGTAGTCGCCCGAGCTCGCGACGGCCTGCCGCTGCACGACCTCCCAGGCGCCGCCGTGGTAGGTCTGCAGCTGCACGACCCGCCGTACGCTGGCGCCCAGCGACCCGCTCAGCGTGAACCGCTCGTTCGGGATCGGCCGCGCGACGCTCGGGGTCGGAGCGGCCACGGTGGAGGCCGGATCGTCGTCGGTCGCGGCAGCCGGGCTCGATGCGGCGGGCCAGAGGATCATCGTCAGCGTCACGAAGAGCGCGGCGACTCGGGCGTGTGGGGGCACGCGCAGTGAGGCTAGGTGATCGGTCGGAGTCACCTCGAACCGGTATCCCGATCAGGTCAATGTAGATACATCCTCACCGTATCGATCGTGTCTGCCTCTGCGGCCGTCTTGTCGTCGCGGTAGCGGACGACCCTGGCGAACCGCAGCGCGACCCCGCCCGGGTAGCGGGTCGAGCGCTGCACCCCGTCGAAAGCGATCTCGACCACCTGCTCGGGCCTGACCTCGACCGCCCAGTCGCTGTGCGGGTCGGCGACGGCGAGCTCGGTGAACCGTTCGGTCTGCCAGGCCAGCATCTGATCGGTCATGCCCTTGAAGGTCTTGCCGATCATCACGAACCCCTCTGGTCCGCGCGCACCGAGATGGATGTTGGAGAGCCAGCCCTTGCGGCGCCCCGAGCCCCATTCGACGCCGAGCACGACGAGATCGAGGGTGTGGACCGGCTTGACCTTGATCCAGCCCGATCCCCGCCGTCCGGCCTCCCAGGGCAGGCCGACCCCTTTGACGACGACCCCTTCCTGGCCGGCGGCGACCGCCTCGGTGGCGAACCGTTCGGCTTCCTCGGCGTCGACGGTGACCAGACGCGGAGCGCGGTGCTGCTCGGGGACGATCCGGTCGAGCTCGGTGAGGCGTTGATCGAGCGCGTGGTCGAGGAGATCGCGACCGTCGACGTGGAGGATGTCGAAGAAGTAGGGAGCCACGGCCGTCCCCGGCGACGATCGGGTGGCGGTGCGTGAGGCGGTCTCCTGGAACGGCCGCGGCCGGCCGTCCGGGCCGAGGGTCATGGCCTCGCCGTCCAGGACCAGGGTGTGGGCCGGGAGGGAGGCCACGATCTCGGCCACCTCGGGGAGCCGCGAGGTGATGTCCTCCAGGGTGCGGGTCGCGATGCGCACCTCCGAACCCGACTTGTGGGCCTGGATCCGGATGCCGTCGAGCTTGGTGTCGACCACGACCGGCTCGCCCAGCTTGGCCATGGCCTCGGTCACCGATCCGGCGGACGAGGCGAGCATCGGCAGCACCGGCCGCCCGACGACCAGGCCGACCTCGGCCAGTGCGTCCTCGCCGTCGAAGGCGAGCCCTGCGACGATCACCGTCGACCCGGCGAGCATCGCGGCCCGGCGTACGGCCGGCAACGGCACCTCGGCGGCCACCGCGAGCGCCTCCTGCACCAGGGAGTCGAGAGCGCCCTGGCGGACCTCGCCGGTCACCACGCCCCGCAACCACGCCTGCTCGCTCTCGGTCGCCGCACCGAACAGCGCGTCGGACTCGCGAGCCCGCTCGCCTTGCGAGCCTGCCCCCGCCACACGTGAGATCCGCTCGAACGCCTCGTGCACGTCCTCGACCGTCAACGACGGCTCGGCGGCCGGGGAGGGGAGCGAGGTGAGCGAGCGCCAGCCCAGACCCGTACGCCGCTGCAGCAGCGTGCCGGAGAGGTAGGCCGTCACCACAGGGAGCTCGTTGCGAGAGGAGGCGGCGAGGCACTCCGCCAGCGCAGCGACCTTCGCCTTCCGTGACCGGGTCGCGGCGACGGCGTTCGAGGTGGACACGATGTCGGCGAGCAGCATGACTCCAGTGAACCTCACACCACCGACATTCGGCCCAGACATGCCCTACGCCCTGACGGGCCGCTCCGGGTCGCGACCGAGGAGCCGCAGCGCATCGCTCCACGGTGCGATCCCGACCTCGTCGAGCGGCGCGGCAAAGACCGGCGTTCCGCCGGGCGTCGCGGCGATCTGCCGAGCCAGATCGAGGACGAACGCGACGGTGGCGTCCGACGGCTGATAGGTGCGACCGAGGGACGTCGCGACGTCCCAGGCGTGGACGGCGGCGTCGAGCAGCTGCATGCTCAGTGCGACCGCGACGGTCGGCGTGAAGCCGAACTCGGCGAGGTGGACGGTCGCCTCGGGGTCGGCGGCGCCGAACGCGTCACGAGCCCGGCGGGCCGATTCGTCCCACCGGTCGGCGACATCGTCCGCGGTGACGGGCACGCGCTCGTACGCAGCGACCGGCGCGTCGCCGTCGGTGACCGCGGCGGCGAAGCCGAGGTTCTGTCCGACCATGTGGCCGAACAGGTCTGCGAGGTCCCAGCCGGCGCACGGGGTGGGAACCTTCAGATCGTCGGCCTCGGACGCAAGTGCGGTGGTGTCATGGAGGACGCGGCCGTAGGCTGCGAGCATCTGAGCGAAAGTAAGCATGAGTAGATCGTAATCGGCGGTAGATGAATGTGTCGAACGGTTAGGATCCTCCGGTGGATCGACCCGAGCTCGGCTTCCTGCTGTCCCGTCTGACGCGTGAGGTGATGGCTCGCGAGAAGCCGATCCTCGACGCTGCCGGTCTGGAGATGTGGGACTACGCGGTGCTGACCGCGCTGGCCGAGTCGGCCGTGCCGACCCAGGCCCAGCTCGCCGTCGCGACGGGCCGCGACAAGACCCGGCTGATCGGCAACCTGGACCGGCTCGAGGCCGCCGGCATGGTCGCCCGCGAGCCCGATCCGGCCGACCGGCGCAACCGGATCGTGTCGTTGACCGACACGGGCTCGCAGGTTCTGCAGAGCTGTCGCGCGGCCATCGCTGCCATGGAAGCGGAGCTGCTGGAAGATCTCGACCCGGCCGACCGGACCGCGTTCGAGCGCGCGCTGACCATGCTCGCTGGAGCACGATGAGCGCGGCCGATCCTCTGTCCCTCGCCGACGCCCATGCCTGGCTCCAGGACGAGCTGCCGGGCCTGCTGACGAGTCATCGGGTGCCCGCTGCGGCCGTCGGAGTCCTCCGGGACGGCCAGGTGATCGACCACGCGAGTGGAATCCTCAACCTCGACACCGGCGTCGAGGCGACCACCGACTCGCTGTTCCAGGTCGGCTCGATCACCAAGCTGTGGACCACCGACCTGGTGATGCAGCTCGTCGACGAGGGCAGGATCGGCCTCGATGACGAGATCTGCCGCCACCTGCCGACCTTCCGGGTCGCCGACGAGGAGGCGACCCGGACGATCACCGTCCGTCAGCTGCTCTCCCACACTGCCGGCTTCGAGGGCGACATCTTCACCGACCACGGACCGGGCGACGACGCCGTCGAACGGTTCGTCGACTCGATGGGCGACCTGCCACAGATCTTCGCCCCGGGGCAGCGCTTCTCCTACAACAACGCCGGGTTCGCCGTGCTGGGACGGCTCGTCGAGGTCGTACGCGGCACCACCTGGGACCGAGCGCTCCAGGAGCGGCTCGCGGCGCCGCTGGGTCTGACTCACGTCGCCACCACTGCCTACGACGCGATCCGGTTCCGCACCGCGATGGGGCACATCGACCCCGCTCCCGACCATGTCCTGCGCCCGGGCCCGTCCTGGGGGATGGCGCGCGCCAGCGGACCGGTCGGCGCGATGCTCTCGATGCGCGTACGCGACCTGCTCGGCTTCGCCGCCATGCATCTCGCCGACGGGACGGCGCCCGACGGTGCCCAGGTCGTCTCGGCCGCCTCCTGCGCCGAGATGCTCACGAGACAGGTCGATCACCCGGCCTCCACCCGGACCGAGGCGCGCGGCCTGGGCTGGTCGCTCGACGACACCAGCCAGGGGATCGTCGGCCACGACGGCCAGACGATCGGGCAGTCGGCGTTCTTCCGGATGGTTCCCGACCACGGGCTGGCGGTCGCGCTGCTCACCAACGGTGGCGACACCTACGGGCTCTACCACGACGTCGTCGGCCGGCTCCTCGACGACCTCGCCGGCGTCCGGATCGCACCCGACCCGGTGGCACCGCCGCAACCTCCCGACGGGTTCGATGCCGCCCGCCTGCTCGGCACCTACAGCGCCCGGATCGTCGACTGGACGCTGCGTCAGGACGCGGCCGGACGGCTCTGGGTCGAGGAGCTGCCTGGCCCCGAGGCCGCCGCGGCCGGCGATGAGCCGGAGACGTACGAGGTCCTTCCGTACGCCGTCGACCAGGTCGTCACCGCCACCGCCCTGCACGGCGCGCACCATGTGTTCGGGTTCACCGGCCGCGATACCGCCGGCCGGGCGACCCATCTGACCACCAGCCGGGTCCTCCCGCGGGCTAGCCTCGAAGGATGAGCGCGCAGCGTACGGTCCGCCCGGGCTATGCCGTCGGCCTCGCCTCGATGCTGCGGCCGCTGCGCCGCGGCCCCGGTGACCCGACCTACAAGATCCTCGGTGACGACCACTGGCGAGCGATCCGTACGCCGCAGGGTCCCGCCACGCTCAGGCTGCGTCAGCGCGGCGCGGAGGTGGAGTCCGAGGCGTGGGGCGAGGGTGCCGAGTGGGCGCTGGAGAGCCTTCCCGGGCTCCTCGGCGCCGATGACGAGCCGGGGGAGTTCCACACCGACGACCCGCTGATCAGCACGCTGCTCGAGCGTTTCGAGGTGCCGCGCTTCGGCCGGACCGGGCTGGTGATGGAGGCGTTGGTGCCCGCGATCATCGAGCAGAAGGTGACCAGCACGGAGGCGTTCCGCGGCTTCGGCAACCTGGTCCGACGCTTCGGCGAGGTCGCTCCCGGCCCTGGTGCCGACCACGGTCTGCGCCTGCAACCGTCTCCGCAGACGCTGCGCACCGTCCCCAGCTGGGACTGGCTGCGTCTGCCGGTGGACCCGGCCCGTTCCAAGGCCGTCCTGCAGGCGGCCCGGGTCGCTGCCGCCGTCGAACGCACTGCCGGGCTTCCCGGCGAGGAGGTCGAGCGGCGGCTCACCACCATCCCGGGCATCGGCGAGTGGACCGTCGCCGAGGTGCGCCAGCGCGCCCTCGGCGATCCGGACGCGGTCAGCTTCGGTGACTACCACATCGCCAAGGACATGGGCTGGGCGCTGGCCGACCAGGCCTGGACCGACGATCAGCTGCGGGAATACCTGGAGCAGTTCCGGCCGCATCGGGCGCGAGTGGTCGCGCTGGTCTACCGGGTGGCTGGGAAACGGCCTCGGCGCGGACCACGGATGTCGCCGCGTATGCATCTGCCCACTTGACCAGCGATTTCACTGCCGCGGGCCCGTGGGTCAGAGCAGCGGGCGAAGGGGGGTCAGGACTAGCTCGGTGAACTTGCGGTGGATGTCGCGGGCGGCCCACTCGTCGGCGGTCAGCTCGAGCGCGTTGGACTCGTCGCGGGAGAAGATCTCCTCCATCTGCTTGGCGACGTCGCGGTCGAAGATCTCCAGGTTGATCTCGTAGTTGCCGGTCAGGGAGAGCCGGTCGATGTTGGCGGTGCCGACGGTCGACCAGAAGCCGTCGACGGTGGCCGTCTTGGCGTGGATCATCGCGTCCTTGAACCGCAGGATCCGCACGCCCGAGCCGAGCAGCTGGGAGAAGTAGCCGCGGGAGATCCAGTCGACGACGATGTGGTTCGACTTCAACGGCAGCAGGATGCGTACGTCGACCCCGCGCCGTGCCGCGGCCTTGAGCGCGTCCACGAAGTCCTCGTCGGGGACGAAGTAGGCGGTGGTCAGGTAGATGTTGCGAGAGGCCCGGTTGATCGCCTCCAGATACATGGAGCGGATCGGGAACATCCACAGCCGGGGCACGTTGCGGTGGAACCGAAGGTCGGGGTCCCATGACGGAGCGGTCTCGATGAGCAGCGGGCCCTCGCCGCCGGTCCGGTGGGTCAGCGGGTGCGGCCGCCGCCGGTTGAGGTTCCAGAAGTCGGCGAACGCACGCCGCAGGTCCCACACGCCGGGGCCGGTGATCCGGACGTGCGTGTCGCGCCACTCGGTGGCGTAGGCCGCCCCGATGTTGTAGCCGCCCACGAACCCGACCGTGTCGTCGACGACCAGGATCTTGCGGTGATCACGGCCGTAGCGGGAGAGGTCGAAGAACCGCCAGCCCGCGGCGTAGGTCGGGTAGCGCAGCACGTGCATCCCCGCCGGGAAGCGCTTGAAGCGGGCCGGGACGACGAGGTTGGCCAGCTCGTCGTAGATGCAGTAGACCTCGACACCTCGTGCGGTGGCGGCGGCGAGCGCCTGCTTGAACCGCTGGCCGACGTCGTCGCCCTTCCAGATGTAGGTCTCCAGGAAGATCTGCTTCTTCGCGCCGTCGATGGCCGCGATCATGTCCTCATAGAGGTCGTTGCCGAAGGTGTAGGTGGTCACGGTGCCGTCGCCGACGCTGTTGGTGCGCGGTGGGGTCACCGGGAACGGCTTGGCCCGGCGGCCGTGCTTGCCCCGGCTGCGATAGGCGTCGATGAGGCTCATCGCGACGGCGAGCGCGATCGGTACGCCGAAGACGACCAGGAGCAGCCGGCGTAGGAACCTCATGACGCCCCCCGGCGACAGTCTCATCACAGTCCCCAATCTAACCGGCTCCCCGCACCGTGCCACACCGGCGCGGACTTCTAACCTATGCCGATGGTCCCAGCCGGTCCGAGCGCCCGGGACCAACATGCGAGAACGACCTTCACGGATCCCGCCGCCCGGGTGGAGGATCCTGTGACTCCCGTCACCTACCGGCGGGTAAGTCGTTGAGAACAGATACCTCCCACCCTGTTCCCGGACATCCCAGGGCCGGGTCGTTGCCCTCAGAACTGAAACGTGTTCTACTACAGGCTCGAACGTGAGCCGAGTCACAAGACCTCGCGGAAGGTAAAGGATGGCAGTGCAGTTCGCCTCGCTGGTCCGAGGCGTCGGCGGGATGGGACTGATGACCGGAGAGGTCGTCAAGGGAACTTTCACGACCAAGTTCCAGGTCCGGGAGTTCCTCGAGCAGGCCTGGTTCATCACCAGCGTGACGATGTTGCCGGCGGTGCTGGTCTCGATCCCGTTCGGAGCCGTCATCTCGCTGCAGGTCGGCAACCTCGCCGGACAGCTCGGAGCCCAGTCGTTCGCGGGCGCGACCGCAGTGCTCGCGGTGGTCAGGGAGGCGGCGCCGATGGCGGCCGCGCTGATCATCGCCGGTGCTGCCGGGTCGGCGATCTGCTCCGACATGGGATCGCGCAAGATCCGTGAGGAGATCGATGCCATGGAGGTGCTGGGCATCGACCCGGTGGTCCGGCTGGTGATCCCGCGCGTGCTCGCGTGCCTGTTCGTCTCGGTGATGATCAACGGGATCGTCATCGCGACCGGGATCGGCGGCGGCTACTTCTTCACCGTGATCATCCAGGGCGGCTCGGCGGGAGCGTTCCTGTCGAGCTTCACCGCACTGGCGAGCCTCCCTGACCTCTACATCTCGATGGTCAAGGCAGCGCTGTTCGGCTTCCTGGCCGCGATCATCGGCGCCTACAACGGCCTCAACGCCCAGGGTGGTCCCAGCGGCGTCGGTCGAGCGGTCAACGAGGCCGTGATCATCGCGTTCATGATGCTGTTCGTCCTGAACTCCATCATGACCGCGGTCTACTTCCAGATCGTTCCTCAGGACGGGTTGTGATCCCCCGGTGTCCAACACGCTCGCCCAAGTGGGCAACCAGATGGTCAAGGAGCAGCGCCAGGCCGTGGAGGGCTATGGCGACCAGCTGCTCTTCTATGTCAAGGCGCTCGCGTGGGCGCCGCGCACCGTGCGCCGCTACAAGCGGGAGGTGCTCAACATCCTCGCCGAGGTCGCCTTCGGCGCAGGTGGCCTGACGATGATCGCCGGCACCGTCGGCGTGATCGCGTTCATGGCCTTCTTCGCCGGCTCCGAGGTCGGCATCCAGGGCTACGCCAGCCTGAGCCAGATCGGTGTCGCGAAGTTCTCCGCGTTCATCTCGGCGTTCTTCAACACCCGCGAGGTCGCCCCGCTGATCTCCTCGATCGCGCTGGCCGCGACCGTCGGCTGCGGCTACACGGCGCGACTGGGCGCGATGCGGATCTCGGAGGAGATCGACGCCCTCGAGGCGATGGGCGTTCCGAGCCTTCCCTACCTGGTCACGACCCGGATGATCGCCGGGTTCCTGGCTGTCATCCCGCTCTACGTCGTCGCGCTGTGCGCCTCCTACCTCAGCCCCCGGCTGATCACGACGCTGATGTACGGGCAGTCCGGCGGCACCTACGACCACTACTTCCTGGCGTTCCTGCCGCCGATCGACATCCTCTACAGCTTCCTCAAGCTGATCATCCTCGCGGTCGCGATCATCCTGATCCACTGCTACTACGGCTACACCGCCTCCGGCGGCCCGGCCGGGGTCGGCATCGCGGTCGGCAAGGCGATCCGCACCTCGATCGTCACCGTCGTCGTCGCGGACTTCTTCCTGAGCTTCGCGATCTGGGGTTCGACCACCACCGTGCGGATCACAGGATGAGGGCGGTGGCGACCAGATGTTGATGGGAATCCAGCGTGACACCCGCGCCGAGCACAGCAAGCTCTTCGTCTCCGGGATCGCCTTCGCGGTGGCCCTCGCCCTGCTGATCACGCTGTGCATCGCGATCTACCAGAAGGCGTTCGTGCAGTTCACCACGGTCAGCGTCGAAGCCGACCGGGCCGGGCTGCAGCTGCCGCGCTACGGCGACGTACGCATGCACGGGGTCATCGTCGGGCAGGTGCGCGAGATCCACCAGGACGGCAAGAAGGCCGTCATCGAGCTCGGTCTGGAGCCGGAGCAGGCCGAGCAGATCCCCGCCAACGTCAGCGTCGCGATCAAGCCGACGACGCTGTTCGGGCAGAAGTACGTCGAGTTCATCGACCCCGAGGGAGAGCGGACCGGCGCGCTGAGCGACGGCACCGTGATCCCCGCCGACCGGGTCCGCACCAGCGTCGAGCTCGACGTGATCCTGGCCCGGCTCTTCCCGCTGCTGAAGTCCATCCGGCCCCAGGACCTCAACAGCACCCTGCACGCCCTCGCCACCGCGCTCTCCGGCAACGGGGAGAAGCTCGGCGAGACGATGGTCCAGCTCAACGACTACCTCGAGAAGATGAACGTTCACCTCCCCACACTCGAACGTGACCTCGAGGACATGGCCGACGTCGCGGAGACCTACTCCATGGCTGCTCCCGATCTGGTCAAGGTCCTCGAGAACACCACGACCACCGCCAACACCGTGACCGAGCAGCGAGCCCGCCTCGGCGGACTGCTCACCTCGGTCACCGGGGTCGCCGACACCTCCAAGAACCTGCTCGCCGAGAACGAGAAGGCGATCCGCTACGAGACCGAGCTGGCGGTCCCGCTCCTCAAGCTGCTCGCCGACTACTCCCCGGAATACACCTGCCTGCTGCGCGGACTCGACGACTACACCGAGCTGCTGGCGACCGTCTTCCAGCAGAACCGCGTACGTCAGACGATGGTCCTCGACGGCACCCAGAAGCCGGCCTACGGCCGGGCCGACCGGCCCGAGTGGGGCGAGATCGGTCACGGACCCTGGTGTGCCGGGCTGCCGACCCCGAAGGTGCCTGCCGAGCCCAACGAGCTCGAGAACGGCACCGAGGACGTGCCGTGGGCGCCGGGGAACGGGGGCCTGCAGTGAACAAGCGCGATCTGAAGACCGCGGTGGCCGGCACCAAGCTGGTCATCTTCACCGTCCTCTCCATCCTCGTCACCGGCACGCTGGCCTCGATCATGGGAAACGTCGGCTTCGGCGACCGCGTGCCCTACCGCGCCGAGTTCACCACCGCCTCGGGCCTGAGCGAAGGTGACGACGTACGCGTCGCCGGCATCACCGTGGGAGAGGTGCTCGCCGTCGAGATCGAGGACGGTGACCACGCCATGGTGACCTTCCGGGTCGACGAGACGGTGCCGCTGACGACGGCCAGCGGCGCCCAGGTCCGCTACCTGAACCTCGTCGGCGACCGCTACCTCGCCCTGACCCAGGACGCCGGCGCACAGGATTCCGGGGGAGAGGCGACGCCGTTGCGCGAAGGCCAGGCGATCGCGATGGCCAACACCACGCCGGCCCTCGACCTGACCGAGCTCTTCAACGGTTTCCAGCCGCTCTTCCAGGCGCTGCAGCCGAAGGACGTCAACAAGCTCTCGCTCAACCTGATCCGAGTGCTGCAGGGGGAGGGTGGCACGGTCGCGAGCCTGCTCTCGGAGACGGCGGAGCTGACCAGCGCCCTGGCTGAGCGCGACCAGCTGATCGGCGACGTGATCACCAACCTGTCCAAGACCCTCAACACCGTCAACGAGCACCACACCGAGCTGGCCGAGCTGATCCAGCAGCTCAGCGGCTGGATGAAGGACCTGGCCCGCGACAAGGAGGCGATCGGCGACTCGATCTCCTCGATCGGCGATCTGACCGACGAGCTGGCCGGGTTGCTCACCGACGTACGCCCGTTCCTCAAGGAGGACATCAAGCAGCTCAAGCGCGTGGTGGACATCCTCAACAAGCCGGGCAACCAGAAGCTTCTCGACAAGACCCTCGAACGGCTCCCGGAGACGCTGGAGTCGC
Source organism: Nocardioides sp. CCNWLW239 (assembly GCF_037137035.1). Lineage (NCBI taxonomy): Bacteria > Bacillati > Actinomycetota > Actinomycetes > Propionibacteriales > Nocardioidaceae > Nocardioides > Nocardioides sp. CCNWLW239. The sequence continues at coordinate 758,289 of NZ_JBBBNW010000003.1, forward strand.
AGGCGCGGATCGGCAGCTACGGCTCCTGGTACAACTACTACCTCTGCGACCTCGACTTCTCGATCAAGCTGCCCTCGCTCGGTGAGCTGCTCGACAACTCACCAGCCGTCAAGGCGATCCAGAAACAGCTCGACAACGTGGCGTTCTACAGCCGGGCGGAGAGGTGCAAGCTATGAGTGAGCGCCAGCGAACGACCTCGACGGAGGTGCCGGCCTGATGGCACATCATTCCGACACCCAGCTCAAGCGCACCGGCGTGATCACGATCGTGGCGATCGCGCTGATGCTGACCGCAGCGTTCAACCTGCGCAAGCTGCCGTGGTTCGCCGGCACCACCTACCAGGCCGAGTTCTCCGACACCAGCGGGCTGCACGTCGGCAACCGGGTGGAGATCGCCGGGATCCGGGTCGGCCGGGTCAGCGACATCGAGATCGACGGGGCGAAGGTGGTGGTCTCGTTCTCCGTCGAGGGCACCGAGATCGGCCACCGCAGCGAGGCGAAGATCGGGGTGCTCAACCTGCTGGGCGAGAAATACCTCGACATCACCCCGCAGGGCGGCCGGACGCTCGACGCCGGCTCGACGATCCCGTTGGCCCGCACCAGCGCCGGCAGCGACATCGTGGGCACCTTCGGTGACCTCGCCGAGACCACGGAGGCGATCGACACCCAGCAGCTGGCCAAGGCGCTGACCACGATGTCGGGCACGCTCGACAAGGCCGGCCCCGAGGTGCAGGGCGCCTTCCAGGGCATCGCCGCGCTCTCCCAGACCATCGCCGCGCGCGGCGACGAGCTGGAGTCGCTGCTGCAGGACGCGGAGAAGGTCGTCCAGCTCGTCAACCAGCGCAAGCAGGACATCGTCAGCGTGATGGAGAACGGCGACCAGGTCTTCGCCGAGCTCATCTCGCGCCGCCAGGCCATCCACCAGCTGCTGGTCAACGCCACCGCCCTGGCCGAGCAGCTGCAGGCACTGGTGAAGGAGAACCAGAAGCAGATCGGTCCCGCGCTGGACGCGCTAAACCAGGCGCTGAAGTTCCTCAACGCCCGCGACGAGGACCTGACCAAGACCATCCAGAACTACGGGCCGTACGCGTCGATCCTAATCAACATCATCGGCACCGGCCCGTGGTTCGACGCCTATCTCGCCAACCTGACAGGCATCGTGAGCGGCGAGTTCGTGCCCGGACGACGACCAGGGATCGTGGAATGACGAACATGATCGGACGACTCATCGAGGTGCCGCGCGGCAAGGGCCGCAGACGTACGCCGGCCCCGGCCGCCGTGGCCGGCACGGAGCGGCCGTCGAGTCCCAGCCTGAGGTCCAAGTGGGCCGCGCTCCCGGTCGCGCTCGTGGTGATGTGCGGGCTGCTGCTGGTCTCCGAGGTGGCTGCGCCCGACACCAAGATGGTGACCGCCAGCTTCCCGCAGGCGGTGAGCATCTACGAGGGCTCCGACGTGGTCATCATGGGCGTCAAGGTCGGCAGGGTCGCCTCGCTCGAGACGAAGGGCGACCACGTGGACGCGGTGATCGAGTACGAGAGCGACTACAAGCTGCCCCAGGACGTGAAGGCCGCCATCGTCACCCCGACCCTGGTCGCGGACAGGTTCATCCAGCTGACGCCGGCCTACACCGGCGGGCCGACCCTGGCCGACGGCGGCGAGATCCCGATCGAGCGCACCGCGGTCCCGGTCGAGCTCGACCGGATCTATGCCAGCCTCTCCGAGCTGACCACGGCACTGGGCCCGAACGGCGCCAACAAGAACGGCGCGCTCAGCGACGTCCTGCGCGAAGGCGCGGACGCGCTGGAGGGCAACGGCAAGATCGGCAACCAGGCGATCGCCGACATGTCCGAGGCAGCCCAGGTGCTCGGCGGCAACTCCGAGCAGCTCTTCAGCACCCTCTCTCAGCTCTCCGAGGTCACCAGGACGCTGGCGAAGAACGACGAGACGACCGAGAAGTTCTTGACCGACCTCTCCGACGTCTCCACCCAGCTGGCCGGGGAGAGCGACGAGCTCGACCAGGCGCTCGTCGCGATCGCGCAGGCGGTCAAGGTGACGAAGTCCTTCGTGGAGAACAACTCCGACGCCCTGGTCGGTGACGTCAAGGAGCTCAACAAGACGCTCAACATCCTGGCCAAGGAGAAGGAGACCCTCGGGACGGTCATCGACCTGGCGCCGCTCGGGATCGGCAACCTGGCCGAGGCCTTCGACCCGGCTTCCGGCTCGGTCGGATTCCGGCTCCAGGTCGGGCCGATCGGGTCGGACCTGTCCAACATCCTCTGCATGGTCGTCGAGAACGACAAGATCCCCGGGGCCAAGGAGATCTGCGCGCTGTTCAAGGCCCTGTTGCCCACCGGCGCGACCGCTCCGGTGGGGAAGGCGCTGACGGACGCCGCCGCGCCCACCGACCGCGACACGCCCACCGGGCTGCCGATCGGGACCCCGGGTGGCACCGGTGGCACCAAGGCCAAGCAGCCGGAGGTGGAGCCCGAGGTCGTGACCCAGGGCGGCATCACCGAGCTCAGCACCTCGCTCCAGGATCTGATGGCAGGAGGCAGGAAATGAAGCTGAGAGCCTTCCTGGCGATGCTCGGCATCGCCGCCATGACGAGCGGGTGCGGCGTACAGGCCTATGACCTGCCGCTTCCCGGCAACGAGGTCGCAGAGGGCGACGGCTACGTCGTCACTGCCGAGTTCAACGACGTGGTCGACGTGGTCCCGCGCACCAAGGTGATGGCCAACGACGTCCCGGTCGGCCAGGTCGACAAGATCGAGCGGGAGGGCTGGCACGCGAAGGTCACCATGACCATCCGCAAGAACATCGAGCTGCCGGCCGACGCGCTGGCCAACGTACGCCAGACCAGCCTGCTCGGCGAGAAGTACATCGCTCTGGTGGCCCCCGAGGGGTCCACCGTCGCCAGCGCGGGCAAGCTGGGCGACGGCGCCACCATCGGCCTCGACCGCACCAACCGCAACCCCGAGGTCGAGGAGGTGCTCGGCGCGCTCTCCTTCCTGCTGGCGGGCGGTGGCGTCGGCCAGCTGAAGACGATCAGCGACGAGCTCAACACCATGATGGACGGGCGCACCGGAGACATGCGGTCGTTGCTGGGCAACCTGGAGACCACGGTGGCCTCGCTCAACCAGCAGAAGGGCTCCATCATCAAGGCGATGGAGCAGGTCGACAGGCTGACCCGCACCCTCAACAAGGAGTCGAAGTCGATCGAGGCGGCCATCGACTCCTTCGGGCCGGCGCTCGAGGTGCTGCGACAGCAGCACGCCGACCTGATGAAGATGATGAAGGCGCTCGACCGGCTCGGTGTGGTCGCGACCCGGGTGATCAACCAGAGCGGCGACAACCTCACCACGGCGCTGGACGAGCTGGCCCCGACGCTGCGCGAGCTCGCCGACGCCGGTGACTCGCTTCCGCGAGGGTTGATGATGGCGGCGAGCTTCCCGTTCCCGGAGAACGCGGCCGGGCTGGCGATGGGCGACTACTCCAACGCGCTGTTCCACATGGATCTCGACCTCGGCAAGCTGGTCGGCAGCCTCACCAACGGCAAGTCGCCGGGCCTGCTGCCGCAGGTCTTCCAGATCTGCCTGTCCTACTCCAAGGGCTGCGAGGCCATCCAGCCGCTGGCGAAGTCACTGTGCGACCTGACCAACATGCAGATCGTGTGCTCGGTGGTCGGCAAGGAGGACACGGCGGCCAAACCGGGGGAGAAGATCCCGAAGCTGCCTGACATGTCCGACCTGCTGCCCAAGAGCTCCACATCGACCAAGACGCCGGGACTCAGCGGTCTGGTCCCGGAGATCACCGAAGGTCTCTCCGCGCCCTCGTCGGCCGAGTCACCCACGGCCGAGCCGACGACCGGTGGTCTGACCGGGCTCCTCGAGGGCCTCCTGGGAGGGGGAACCAAATGACGCGCAGCGTACGCAACAAGCTGGTCATCTTCCTGATCCTTGCCGCCGTCGGGATCTTCTACGTCTCGGCGGCCTACCTCGGCATCGTCGACCGCGTCCTGGGGCGCCACGTCAACGTGTCGGTCGACCTTCCGGCCTCCGGTGGTCTCTACGAGGGCAGCGAGGTCAACTACCGCGGCATCGGCATCGGCCGGGTGGCCTCGATGACCGTCACCGACGAGGGCGTACGCGCCGGGCTGGAGCTCGACCCCGGCACCGAGGTGCCCAAGGACGCCAAGATCGAGGTCCACAACCTCTCGGCGGTGGGGGAGCAATACATCAACTTCATCCCGGACTCGGCCGCCGGGCCCTATCTCGCCGAGGATGACGTCGTGACCGCCGGGCCCGAGTCGATGCCCGGTTCCACCGACGAGCTGCTGACCCAGCTGAACAGCTTCACCACGTCGATCAACGGCGAGGACCTGAGCACCGTCGTCGCCGAGCTCGGCACGCTGTTCCGTGGCAACGCCGAGAACCTGCGTACGCTGCTGGACTCGGGTTCCACGCTGGTCGACCAGGCCTCCGCTCACCGATCAGAGACCGTGCGGCTGCTCAACACCAGCCAGACCGTGCTGCAGACGCAGAAGGAGCACAGCGGCGACATCCGCGAGTTCGCCGACGGGCTCGAGCAGGTCACCGCGACCCTGGACAAGCGTGACCCCGAGCTGCGGGAGATCCTCCAGGGTGGCGAGGCGACCGCGGTCCAGGTGCAGTCGCTGCTCGACGGGTTGCAGCCGCTGCTGCCGGTCTTCCTGGCCAACCTCAGCACCGTGAACGAGGTGCTGACCGCTCGCCTGCCCGCGATCGAGCAGACCCTGGTGACCTTCCCGCAGGTCGTGGCGACCGGGTGGACCGGCTCACCGGGCGACGGCTACGGTCACCTCTCGATGGGCTTCGTCTACACCACACCGCCGTGCCAGGAGGGCTACAAGCCCGCCGACCAGTGGATCCCCGGCACCGTGATGGAGGACCAACCGCTCTATCCGGCCAAGTGCACCGACAAGCGTGCTCAGCCCGGCTACGAGGGCAACAACCCGATCATGCAGCGCGGTGTCAACATGGTGCCGAAGCCCGAGGGAGTCGGAAAGTACGTGACCAGCTACGACCCGAAGACCGGGCGCACCAAGCTGCCCGATGGAAAGACGGTCACGATGTCGACCCCGAACGATGACGGAGGCCTCGTCTCCGCCCTGTCCGACGACTCCTGGCGATCGATGATCCTGGGAGAGGAGTGAGTTCCGTGCCTGAATCTGGCGAAGCCGCCCACAACCCCCTCGAGGTCAAGCTCGCGGTGGCGAGACTCGGGCGGGTCAACACCGTGCTCGCGGCGGTGGTGGTGATCCTGGTCGTGCTCGCGGCGGCCGTCTTCATCGGTGGCGCCCGGGTGCTGCCGTGGACCACGCCCGCCGAGGCCGCGGCCGCCGACTACGACGAGGTGAAGTCCGTCGCCGAGGACGGCGTGATCGCCTTCCTCGATGTCGACTACCGGGACATGGATCCGCGGATCCAGGCGGTCAAGGAGATCTCCACCGGCACCTTCGGCAAGGAATACACGGCCATCGCCGAGCAGATTCGGCAGGCCGCGATCCCCGCCCAGACCGTCTCCAAGGGCAAGGTCAAGCAGGTCGGGATCCGGACGATCGGTTCGAAGAAGGCGGTCGTGATGGTCGCGGTGGACTCGGTCGTGACCAGCAGCCAGACAGCCGAGCTGAAGAAGAGCGACACCTGTCCCTACGACGGTGCGCGGTGCTCGAAGTACCGCTTCAAGGTCTCGCTCGACAAGACGAAGGACGGATGGCGTATGTCCGACCTGGCAGGAGTCAACTGATGACAGGCGTAGGAGCGAACCGGACCGTCACGACCGGTCAGAAGGAGTGCCCCTTCTGCGCGGAGACGATCAAGGCCGCCGCGATCAAGTGCCGCTACTGCGGATCCGACCTCCTGCCCCCGACGGACGAGCCCGAGAGCCAGGACGTACGTGACGGGGCGGCCGCTGCGGAGGACGCGGAGGCCGGCACCGACCCTCAGGCTGAGGATGAGGGTGAGGCTGGGGACGCGGCTGGGGACGCGACTCGCGAGGAGCGCGCCGGCTTCGCCGAGCGGTGGCTGGGCGACGGCAGCCGGGTGCTGACGGCCGTTCTCGGCGTACTCGTCCTGGTGGCCGGCGGCCTGCTCTGGTTGGCCGTCGACATGGCGTCGAAGGACGAGGTGGCCCCAGACGGCGAGCTGACCGCGGCAGGATCCCGGGCGGCGATCATGGAGCATTCGGTCGGGCTGGCCCAGACGGTGATGTCGTACAAGGCGGCCAGTGCCGAGAAGGACATCGCGGCGGCGAAGAAGCTGATGACGCCGCAGATGCAGAAGGACTACGAGAAGACGCTTCCCGGCGAGGACAAGCGCAAGGAGCAGGCCGACCTCGGCATCGAGGTCAAGGCCGAGGTGGCGCCGCTCTCCGAGGAGGGCGCGAAGGCGGCCCAGGAGGGCAAGGCCTGTGTCGACGAGGACTGTGCCGCCTCCATCATCTCCGCGACCGAGGACTCCGCCGAGGTGCTGCTCTTCGTCAACCAGAGCGCGACCGCGCCGAAGACGAAGAACACCGTGGTCAGCCCGACCTGGGAGGTGCTGACGCTGGTCAAGGACGACGGCGGCTGGCTGATCTCCGAGATGAAGGCCGCCTCCTAGATCAGCAGGTGTCCCTTCGCGGGCGCTTTCCGTCTTGCTATGGTAGAACGTGTTCTAGTTTAGGCGCTCGAGGAGGGCACATGGCCGGCACCCGCCAGTCCGTACAGCTGACCGAGGACGAGATCGAGGACTTCCTCGGCTCGCAGATGAAGGTGCAGGTCGCGACCGTCGGTGTCGACGGTGCCCCCCACCTGACCACGCTGTTCTACGTGCTCGACGAGGGCCGGATCGTGTTCTGGACCTACGGGTCCTCGCAGAAGGTCCGCAACCTGCGGCGCGACCCGCGGGTCACCTGCTTGGTGGAGGACGGCGAGGACTACTTCGAGCTGCGCGGGGTGAGCATCACCGGCAAGGCACGGCTCGTCGAGGACTACGCGGAGATCAAGGCCATCGGCCTGCGCGTCATGACCCGCATGGCCGCGGGAGCCGATCTGGGCGAGCTCGGTGAGGACCTCGTCTCGAAGCAGGCCCACAAGCGGGTCGGCATCGTCATCGAGCCCGACAAGGTCGCAAGCTGGGACCACCGCAAGCTGGGTGCCCTGCCCGGCCAAGGATGAGAGTGAAGGAGACGGACATGGCAAAGGTGATCGCGGACTTCGACCTGTGCGAGTCGAACGGGCTGTGCGAGTCGTTCGCTCCCGACGTGTTCGAGATCGATGACGACGACTACCTGCAGATCGGCGACCCGACGGTGACTGCCGAGAACCGGGATCGCATCGAGCAGGCGGTGGCCGGCTGCCCCAAGGCGGCCCTGAGGATCGAGGAGTAGCAGCGCGTGAGCGAGCGTCAGCGAGTGAACCGAAGAATCATCACGCCGCCGCGTCCGTATTCCGGCGCTTGCGCAACGGGGGTGGCGGTGTGAGTGTCGATCTGAACGGCAAGGTGGCGATCGTCACCGGATCCGGAGCGGGTCTGGGGCGCGCGGAGGCGGTGGCGCTGGCGCGGGCGGGTGCCCGGGTCGTGCTCAACGATCTGCCGGGCGCTGCTGAGGAAGCGGCCGAGGAGATCCGCGGCTTCGGCGGTGAGGCGGTGATCGCGGCCGGCGACGTGAGCGAGCGGACCACCGCCGACGCGATGATGGCCGCGGCCGTCGATGGGCTCGGTGGCCTCGACATCGTGGTCAACAACGCGGGCATCACCCGCGACAAGATGCTCTTCAACATGTCTGACGAGGAGTTCGACCTCGTCGTACGCGTCCATCTGCGCGGCCACTTCCTGCTGACCCGCAACGCCTCGGCCCATTGGCGCTCGATGGCCAAGTCGACCGGCGCGCCGGTCGACGCCGCGGTGGTCAACACCTCCTCGGAGGCGTTCCTCTCGGGCCCGCCGGGACAGGCCAACTACGGCGCTGCCAAGGCCGGGATCACCGCGCTGACGATGTCGACGGCGCGCTCGATGGGACGCTCCGGCGTACGCGCCAACGCGATCTGCCCCCGGGCCGCGACCGCGATGACCGAGGGCGTGCTCTCGGGTGACTCCTACGGCGCTGAGCACGTGGCGCCGCTGGTGACCTACCTGGCCTCCCCGGCCGCTGCCGCCATCACCGGACAGGTCTTCGTCGTCTACGGCGGGATGATCGCCGTCCTGGCGCCGCCGACGGTGGCCGAGCGGTTCGACAACGCCGCCTGGGACCTGGACTCGATCGACAAGCAGGTCGGCGGCTGGTTCGCCGACCGTGACCCCGAGGCCGGCTTCTCTGCCGACTCGATCATGCAGCTCAAGCTGAAGAACTGAAGGAGCAGTGATGGCACGTCTCGAGGGCAAGACTGCGATCGTCACCGGTGGTGCGCAGGGACAGGGAGCCGCCATCGCGCGCGCCTTCGTCTCCGAGGGCGCGAAGGTGGTGATCGCCGACGTGGCCGACGAGCCCGGCAAGCTGCTCGCCGACTCGCTGGGGGAGTCCGCGCTCTTCGTCCACCATGACGTCAACTCGGAGGAGTCCTGGACCGCGCTGGTGGCGCAGACCGCTGAGACGTACGGACCGGTCAACGTGCTCGCCAACAACGCCGGCATCCTGCGGTTCGGCGAGATCCTGACCCAGCCGGTGGAGGAGTTCGAGCTGCTGTGGCGGGTCAACACCCTCGGCTGCTTCCTCGGGATGCGCTCGGTGATCTCCACGATGAAGGAGAACGGCGGCGGCTCGATCATCAACGCCTCCTCGATCGAGGGACTGGCCGGGATGGCGTTCGTCGCCGGCTACACCTCCACCAAGTTCGCCATCCGTGGCATGACCAAGGCCGCCGCCCTCGAGCTCGGCCCCAGCGGCATCCGGGTCAACTCCGTACACCCCGGCATGATCGACACCTCCATGACCCGCGGCGTCGGCGCCGATGACGCCGCCATGGAGTTCGGTGCCTCCAAGGTCGCCCTCAAGCGCGTCGGCCACCCGGCGGACATCGCGCCCCTCTACGTTTACCTGGCCTCGGACGAGTCCGGCTTCGTCACCGGCGCCGAGATCGCGATCGACGGCGGCGCCACCGCCACCCACGCCTTCGGCGGCTGAGCCCCCAGGCCGAGGCGTCAGCTACGTCGGCCGAGAGGTCACGCTGGTGACCTCTCGGCCGACGGGGGTGACGCCTCGACGTGGTTGTGCCGCACGGCGGGGCAGACTGCGGCATACTTCGGCCGGAAGGTTTCAGTCAGCGGGGACGAACCGAAGGCCAACAGAACATGTCTCGACGGCGCAGTGCATTCATCGCTGCTGTGGCGCTCGGGGTCTTCGCGTTCCTCTACAGCCTCGTCCTCGCGATCCCGGTGTACATCGGCGACATCCGGGAGCTGTGGACCTCGCGTGGCCACGCCGGGTTCGGGGAGCTGCTGGGCAGGCTGGTCGACGGGTTCTCGTTCCTGTGGGGGTCGGCGGTCACGAGCGAGGGCTACCCTGTCGCGCCGGCGTCGGGGTGGCCGACGGTCGTGTTCGTCGTCCTGCTCGTGGGACTCGTCTACGCGAGTGCGCGCACTGCTTCGGAGAGTCCGTACTTCGTAGCCGGCCGCGTGCTGTGCGTGGGCCTTCTCGTCGGTGGTCTGACGAACCTCTTCGTCGTCGTCCAGACGGTCCTGGGAATCCGCGGCGGGTTGGCGTCGATGCCGACGATTATCTGGGCGGTTCCTGACGACGGGATCTGGCTCGGCCTGGTCGTGGGCGTGCTCGGTGGCTATGTTGCGCTCGCGGCCGCGGCATTCGCGCAGTTCGCAGCCGCCGCGCTGCGGGGTGGCGGAACGGTTGCTTCCGCCGGACCGGAAGCACCGGTGGATCGCGGATGGGCTCGGGCCGCGCGCATCGCTACCTGGGGTGCGCTGCCGATGCTCGTCCTGGCGCTGGTCGGAGGCTTCGTCTGGGACTACGATCCCGAAGCCGATCCCTACGGCGCGGACATCGAGCCACGCGAGGCATGGGTCCGCCTGATCTGGTTCGCTCATGCCCGCCTGTCCGGACCGCACAACCCGCACTCGCTCAGCGGCGAGTTCGCCACGACCGACTGGCTGCCGCGTACGTTGAGCTCGGCCGTTCTGGTTGTGCTGGTGTGGCTGGCGATGCTGCTGATCGTGGCCCGTTGGCAGCGGGTGGGTGCGCCGGGCGCCGTCTCCGCCGTCCTGCAGCTCTGGGCCGTGACGACGGTGGCCGCTGCGGTCGTCGGGCTGGCCGAGGGTGCGCTCGTGCCCGAGGAGGAATTCGCGATGAGCGCCCGCCTGTGGGCGCTCGAGGTCGCCGGCCAGGCGGTCCGGTTCGCGGCCTGCTTCGGCTGGCTGAGCGGTGTCGCAGCGGTCCTCGCTCATCGACTCTCGAGAGGAGCCCAGACGGATGTCGGAGAAGCCTGAGGTGACGGATGAGCAACCGCGGGCGAAGCAGGGGCACGTCGCGTCGCTCGTGAAGAAGCCGGCCACCTGGGTGATCGGCGTGGTCCTGGTCGCATTGACCGCCACCTTCAGCTCGGGCCTGCAGGACCTGTTCACCGGTCTGCTACCGGACGGCTGGAACGAGCCGGGCAGCGGCATCGAGCTGGTGGACGTACGTCGCCAGCCGATGAGCGGACGGGTGCTCGTCCCACAGCCCGAGTCGGCGCGTTTCGACGACCTGTCCGACGCGCTGACGAAGGTCAACGATCCGGAGTGGGAGGCAGCGAACGAGTCGTACGCGGTCAACCGCGTGACCTGGGAGGTGACCCTCGTCGGCCGTCATCGCGACCCGGTGGTGATCACCGACCTGCGCCCGGTGCGCACCGGTCCCTGCACCGAGACGCTGCAGCACGGCGTACTGGTGGAGGACATCCCCCAGGGCGAGGGGACGAAGACGGAGCTGAAGACGGAGATCGACGCGAAGGTGCCGCGGCTGACCGTGGCCGAGGACGGGTCGGCGTACTTCGACGGCGGGACCATCACCCTCGCCAAGGGCGAGACCGTGATCCTCTCGATCGAGGCGACCAGTGCGGGCCCGACCTGCCGGTGGACGCTCGAGGCGGACTACGTCGACAACGGCAAGCGCGAGGCGATGACGATCACGGCGCCGGGCGGTCGACCGTTCGCGATCACCGGCGACACCGAGAAGCCCTATGACCTCACCTGGAGCGTGCTGTGCCCGCGGCGCGGGTTGAAGCCCACGGAGGTCTCGATGCTGAGCGCGCCGCCCGACTGTCTCTAGACCATCCCGGGCTCAGCGCAGCAGGAGGCGCACGGCAACGTCGATCGACTTCTCCACGTCCTGCTCGTCCATTCGACCGGTGACCCAGGAGATGAGGGCGGAGAGCCAGACGTCGGAGATGATCCGGATGATGGCGGCCTCCTCCTCGGTGACCTCGCCGAGGGTGGGGGTGCCGTGCATCGCGCGGGCGATGACGGTGGTCAGGCTGGTGCCGACCTCGTGGATCTCACCTGTCACCGACTGGTCGGCGAACATGAAGGCGCGCACCAGGGCTTCGGTCAGCTTGGGCTGCTTCTGCAGGGCGCGGGTGCGGCGGTTGAGGACGTACATGATCCGCTCGTGGGCCGTGTCGCCAGGTGTCGCCCGGACGGCGGAGCGGTCGACGTCCTTGGTGAACTCGCGCGCGAGCGCGGAGACCAGCAGGTGGATCTTCGAGGGGAAGTAGCGGTAGAGGGTGCCGAGCGCCACCTCGGCCTGCTCGGCGACCGCACGCATCTGCACGGCGTCGAAGCCACCCTCGGCAGCGAGCGTGATCGTGGCGTCGAGGATGCGCCGGCGGCGCTCTCGCTGGGCGGCCGACCCACCGGTGGGCGGGGTGGCCGGGCTGGGACCGTCGGTGTTGCGCGGCTCCGTGCTGACGGACGTCACTGGTTGTCCCCCCTAGGACTATGACCGGATCTCGGTCGATTGATCTCAGGCTAACCGCATCGGCGCCTGGGAATGAAACACGTTCTTCCGTGAGTCTAGACTTGTAACACGTTCTACATCAGTCTCTATTCCGGACGAAGGCTCTGGAAATAGTAGGAGGTCCCTGTGCCGATCGGCATCACCGAGGAACATCGCGCCCTCAGCGAGAGTCTGCGCGACTGGGCGAAGGGGCTCGGCGGCATCGCGCTCGCCCGTGCCGCCGAGGGCACGGCTGCCGCGGACTTCAGCGAGGTGTGGCGAGGCGTCGACGAGTACGGAGTCGCCGGCATCGCAGCGCCCGAGCCGCACGGTGGCGGCGGCACGCTGCTGGATGCGGCCGTCGCTCTCGAGTCCTGCGCCCATGAGCTGCTTCCGGGCCCGCTTCTCGGGAGCGCGGTGGCTGCCCACCTCGCGGGTGCCGCCGGGCTCGACGACATCGTCGGTGCCGTCAGCGCCGGAGGCTGCGGGATCGCGCTCGAACCCGCCCTCGAGCTCGGAGCGCGTCTGGAGGGCACCGTGCTCGCCTACGACGGTGGCGGAGCGGCGTGGCTCCTGCTCGGTGCCCGCGGCGCCACCGGGGAGGAACGTTGGTTCTTCCTGACCGCGGAACAGGTCGAGGTACGTCCCCAGGTCGGGCCCGACCTGACGCGACGGGTCGCCGAGGTGCGGGTGGACATCGAGGCCGCCGAGGCGGTCGAGGTCCCCGAACTGCGGGGCGAGTCGGTGCGGCGTACGGCCCTCACGCTCGCGGCCGCGGAGGCCTCCGGGATCGCGCAGTGGTGCCTGTCGACAGCAGTGGAGTACGCGAAGGTGCGCGAGCAGTTCGGCGCGCCGATCGGGTCGTTCCAGGCGATCAAGCACCTGTGCGCGCAGATGCTCGAGACGACCGAGGCGGTGGCCGCGACTGCCTGGGATGCGGCCGCCTCGGCCGAGACCGCGCTGTCCGGGGGAGAGGCCGGTCAGTGGGCCTTCGCGGCCGAGGTCGCAGGTGTCACCGCGCTCGACGGAGCGGTCCGGGTGGCCCAGGACTGCATCCAGGTCCTCGGCGGGATCGGATTCACCTTCGAGCACGATGCCCACCTCTACCTGCGCCGAGCGGTCGCCCTGCGCAGCCTCCTCGGTGGCGGCGACGCCCACGCGGTCACCCTGGCCGGGTACGCCGCAGCCGGGGTCCGCCGCGCGGTGCGGGTCGACCTCGAGGGCAAGGACGACGCGATCCGTCCGCGGGTGCGCGAGACGGTCGCGGCGATCGCCGCACGCCCAGAGGCTGAGCGCCGGGATGCGCTCGTCGACGCGGCCTATCTCGCGCCGCACTGGCCCGCCCCGTACGGCCTCGGATCCGGACCGGTCGAACAGCTCGTGATCGACGAGGAGCTCGCCGCAGCGGGGGTGCAGCGCCCGGACATCAAGATCGCCGGGTGGGCGGTGCCGACGATCCTGAAGCACGGCACCGACGCTCAGCGGGAGCGGTTCGTCGACGCCTCGCTGCGCGGCGAGATCGTCTGGTGCCAGCTCTTCAGCGAGCCCGGCGCCGGCTCCGACCTGGCCTCGCTGGCCACCCGTGCCGAGCGGGTCGAGGGCGGCTGGAGGCTGACCGGCCAGAAGGTGTGGACCTCCCTCGCCGCCGACGCCGACTGGGGGATCTGCCTGGCGCGCACCACCGCCCTGGAGGAGGCCAAGCGCCAGGGCGCCAAACAGCACGGCATCACCTACTTCCTGGTGGACATGCGCAGTGCGGGGATCGACGTCCGGCCGCTGCGCGAGCTGACCGGGGACGCGCTGTTCAACGAGGTCTTCCTCGACGGCGTCTTCGTGCCCGACGAGCTCGTCGTCGGCGATGTCGACGGCGGCTGGCGCCTGGCTCGTACGACGCTCGCCAACGAGCGGGTGGCGATGGCCTCGACCAACCTCGGTGGCAGCGTCGAGCGCGCGGTGGCGCTGGCGGCGGGACGGGGCGAAGCCGATCTGGCCCGGGTCGGGCACGCGGTCGCGCTCTCCACGGTCTGTGCGCTGCTCGGTGTCCGCTCCACGCTCAAGGCGCTCGCCGGCCAAGGGCCGGGCGCGGAGTCATCGGTGGCCAAGCTGCTGACGGTGCGCAACCGGCAGGATGCCTCCGAGCTCGTCGTCGACCTCCTCGGCCCGCTCGCCCTCACCGACGACCCGCAGGTGCGCGAGGATCTGCACCAGTCCCAGCTGACCCGGTGCCTCTCCATCGCCGGCGGCACGACCCAGGTGCTCCGCAACGTGGCGGCCGAGCATCTGCTCGGCCTCCCGCGCTGAGCCGCTGAGCCGCTGAACCGCGGTCAGCCGAGTCGGGCGCTGGAACGTTCGCGGTGCCACAGCAGCCAGCGCTCGACGGCCGCCACGGCGTGGTGGGCGCGGATGCCGCCGAAGACGTCGAAGGCGTGCTGGGCGCCCGGCATCTCGACGTACGTCACCGTCGACCGGGACACCTCGCGCAGCCGCGCGACGAAGGAGAGGGCCTGGCGCTTGGAGACCAGCGTGTCCAGCGCTCCGTGGAGCACGAAGAAGTCGGGGGCGTCCGCGGTGACGTGGTTGATCGGTGAGGCCTGGCGGAAGTCCTCGATGGTGGCGCCCTCGGGCATGATCTTGTGGGTCCACAGACCGTCGCGCACCCGGGCGGTGTAGCGGTCCCCGTCCTCGCCGGCCACGTCGTAGACGCCGTAGAACGGTACGCAGGCGGCGACGCGTGTGTCCGCGTCCTCGAATCCGGGCTGGAACGGCGCGAAACCGGGCGTGAGGGCGGCGAGCGCGGCGAGGTGACCGCCCGCCGAGCCGCCGGTGGCGACTACGTAGTCAGGGTCGCCGCCATAGTCGGCGATGTGCTCGTGCACCCACGCCAGGGCGCGTTTCACGTCGACGATCTGCGCCGGCCAGCGGTGCTTGGGCGCGAGCCGGTAGTTGATCGTCACGCAGACCCAGCCGTTGGCGGCGGCCATCCGGTTCATCAGCAGCTGTCCCTGCTGCTCCTTGGAGCCCAGGGTCCAGGCGCCCCCGTGCACGTGGAAGAGCACCGGCGCCGTGCTGACCTCGACGCCGGCCGGGCGGTAGATGTCGAGCCTGGCCCGGCTGCTGTCGCTGTCGGCGTAGGCGATGTCACGGATCACCTCGACGGCCGGGTTCTTCATCCGGAACGGCCGGGCGAGCTGGGCCAGGTCGAGGGGCGTCCGTTCGCCCGGGGGCGCTCCCAGGGTCTCGGTGAGCGCCTCCTCGAGGATGCCGCGAGCGGAGCCCGCACGGTAGGCATTGAGTGCGAACCCGGCCGCGGCAGCGCCCGCGAGCGTCAGACCCAGCGGCGAGACCTTGCGCCTGGCGGCCGAGACGGCGGTGTCTGCGACGCCGAGCGCCAGCAGCTGCGGAGCCAGGTCGCCGGCGAGCCAGCCGGCGGCGAAGGACCCGATCGCGCCGCGCGGCCCGGTCCGGTCGACGGGTGGCCACAGGGCGTTGGCGGCGAGCGCGGCGAGGGCGGCCTGGCGGAGTGTGTGAGCACGGGGGAGTCGGGCCATGAGGCGAGGCTAGTGGCGCGTCCCAGAATTTCCTGGGCGCTTCGCGCCGCCATGGCACGCACCTGGCTGCGTTGGCGCCGCTCGGAAGACGCCGGTATGACTTCGCGACGCCGCCTTGCCATGCACACACCCTGACGACGCCAAACGTTCAGGAACTTCCGCGACACACCACTAGCCGGTCGCCGAGGGCACGTTGCTGACACAGAAACTAGAACACGTTACAGTTCTGTCCATGGGAGACGAGACACTCGATGCGGTACGCAGTGTGGTGGCCGAGGTGCTCGCCCGCGACTCCGACCGCGGCGACTGGTCGGCATGGGCGAACGCCGGGCTGACCGCGCTGCCGGTGCCGGAGACGCACGGCGGTGAGGGCTTCGGGCTCGGCGAGATCGCGGTGCTGCTGCGCGAGAGCGGGCGTCAGGCGGTGCGCGTGCCGGTGTGGGAGACCCTGGCGGTCGGCGCGCTGACCCTGGCCGGCCACGGCACCGCCGAGCAGCAGCGCACGATCCTCCCCGGCGTCGCCTCCGGTCAGACGGTGCTCACCCCGGCCTGGCTCGAGCGTGGCCGGCCCGGCACCCCGACGACCAGCTTCCGGGACGGCGTGGTCTCCGGGCGCAAGACCGCGGTGACCTATGCCGAGGAAGCCTCGTTCCTCCTCGTCACCGCGACAGCCGGTGACCGCCCGGTCGTGGTGCTCGTCGACGCGTCCGCCGACGGGGTGACCCTGCTCCCGGCGAGCACGTCCGGCTCCGTCCCGCAGCACACCCTCGTCCTCGAGAACGTCCCGGCCGAGGTGCTCGACGAGGGCGCCTACGAGGCTCTGACCGGGCTCGCCACTGCCGGCCTGGCGGTGACCTGCGCCGGGGTGCTGGCCGGAGCGCGCGACCTGACCGCGGCGTACGTCTCCGGGCGGCGGCAGTTCGGACGCGCGCTGGCCGAGTTCCAGGCGGTAGCGCTGCAGATGGCCGACGTCTACGTCGCCTCCCGCACGCTCGACCTCGCCGCCGACAACGTCGTGGATGCGATCGCGCACCGGCGCCCGGCCGCCGACGATCTGGCGGTGGCCGCCTACTGGGCCAGCCAGGTCGCACCGTCCGCCTTCCGCACCTGCCACCACCTCCACGGCGGCATGGGCGTGGACGTCACCTACCCGCTGCTCGGGTTCACCACCTGGGGCACCGACATCGCCCACCTGCTCGACACCCCGGCCGAGCGGGTCCCGGTCGAGACCGCCGAGGCCAAGAACCACGAGCTCACCGAGGCACAGCGCTCGTTGAAGGTCGAGGTGAGACGCTACTTCGCAGGTCTCTCCCATGACGGCGAACCGGGCGACCCGGGCCCCGAGGGCTCCTGGGACCGACACGGCCCGACCTACCAGAAGCTCATCAAGCAGCTCGGCGACGACGGCTGGATGGGCGTCGGCTGGCCGAAGGAGTACGGGGGCCACGGCCTCGGCGAGGTCGAGCAGACGATCTTCGCGAACGAGGCTCAGTACGCCGACGTGCACCTGCCGGCGGTGACCCTGCAGACGGTCGGCCCGACCCTGATCCGCTACGGCACGGACAAGCAGAAGGAGATGTTCCTCAACCGGATCCTGGCCGGCGAGGTGCACTTCGCGATCGGCTACTCCGAGCCCGAGGCCGGCACCGACCTGGCCTCGCTCCGTACGACGGCACGGCGCGATGGCGACCACTACGTCGTCAACGGCCAGAAGCTGTGGACCACCGGCGGTCACGCCGCCGACTACATCTGGCTCGCCGTGCGCACCGATCCGGACGCTCCCAAGCACAAGGGCATCTCGATCCTGATCGTCGACACCACCGACCCGGGCTTCTCCTGGACCCCGATCATCACCGCCGACGGCTCCCACCACGTCAACGCGACGTACTTCAACGACGTCCGGGTCCCCGCCGACATGCTGGTGGGGGAGGAGAACCAGGGCTGGAAGCTGATCACGACCCAGCTCAACCACGAGCGCGTCATGCTCGGGCCCGCCGGGCGGATCGAGGGTCTGCGCGACCGGGTGCTGCGCTGGGCCACCGCCCAGGGCGTCGCCGACAGTCCCGACGTACGCGCGCTGATGGGTCAGACCACGGCGGTCTTCCGGGTCAACGAGCTGCTCAACTGGTCGGTCGCCCAGGCCGCCGAAGCCGGCGAGATCGAGGTCGCCGACGCGTCCTCGTCCAAGGTCTTCGCCGCCGACCAGGTCCAGCACCTGCTCGCCGACCTGATCACACTGGTCCACCGCCACGGCGATCCCGGAGACCCGGCGACGAAGAGCCTGATCGACTATCTCGACGCCCAGGCGAAGCGGAACCTGGTCCTCACCTTCGGTGGCGGCGTCCAGGAGGTCCAGCGCGAGCTGATCGCGATGTTCGGGCTGGGAATGCCGAGGGTGCCGCGATGAGCGGGCAGGAGAAGCAGACGCTGGTGGACGAGGCCGTCCACGAGAAGATCATGGCCGCCGCCGAGGAGATCAAGGCCTGGGGCGAGGCAGCCGAGCGCGACGCCCGCGACCTGGTCAACCAGCCCACGATCAACAACTGGCTCGAGGCGATGGGGCTGGAGTCCGAGCGCTTCCATCAGGGCGAGGCGCCGCCGTCGATGGCCCAGGTGTGGACGATGTACGGCCAGGGCGGCCGTCATCCCGACCGCGACCCGCTGCACGCGATGATGAACGTGCTCACCGATGCCGGCTTCCACGGCGTCCTCGGCACCAACTCCGAGCAGAGCTACGACCGCTACCTCCGGGTCGGCGAGCAGGTCCGCGTCACCACCGCGCTCGACTCCGTCGTCGGGCCGAAGAGCACCGGCATGGGTGTCGGCTACTTCGTGACGTCGAGAAGCACCTGGTATGTCGGCGAGGAGCGGGTCGCGACCATGCTGTTCCGCGTCCTCAAGTTCATCCCCAAGGGGCAGGCATGAGCGGCCCCGTCCGCCCGGTGATCGGCCGGGACAACGCGTACTTCTTCGAAGGCACCGCCAAGCAGGAGCTGCGGATCCAGAGCTGCAACGCCTGCGGTGCCCTGCGGCACCCGCCGGGTCCGGCATGCCTGAGCTGCGACGCGTACGACCGCGGTCATGCCGTCGCCCGGGGTGAGGGCACGGTCTACTCGTTCACCGTGATCCACGCGCCGAAGCTGCCCGGCAAGGAGCTCCCGCTGGTCGTGGCGCTGCTGGACCTGCCCGAGGGCGTACGCATGGTGGCCGAGGTGACCGGCGTGCCACCCGAGGGCGAGGACGCCCTGCAGATCGGCGAACGACTGGTCGTCGACTGGAACCCGATTGACGAGGAGCTGACGCTCCCGATCTGGAGGCGGCCATGAAGTTTCAGACCGGGGAGAAGATCCCGACGTGGGAGCTCCCGATCACCCCGACGCTGGTGGTCTCGACCGCGCTCGCGACGCGGGACTTCCAGGACGTGCACCACGACCGCGACCGGGCCCAGGCGGCCGGCTCGAAGGACATCTTCATGAACATCCTGACCTCGACGGCGCTGTGCGAGCGCTACGTCACCGACTGGGCGGGCACGGACGTGCAGATCACAGGCATCTCGATCCGGCTGGGCGCTCCGGCCTACCCCTACGACACGCTGTCGTTCTCCGGCGAGGTCACCGAGGTGGCGGGCGGCGTCGCCACCATCCAGGTCATCGGCGCGGTGTCCCTGGGAGCGCACGTGACCGGAACCGTGAGGGTCGCCGCATGATGGCCGACGGCGGGGTAGTCCGGGAGCGAACTGCCCAAATACTCGCCGGTAATAGGCGGTTCGCTCCCGGACTACCTCGACCGCGACCTCTGGAGCACGCATGACGACCCTCAGCAACAGTGCCTCGATCGTCGGGATCGGTGCCACCGAGTTCTCCAAGGAGTCCGGGCGCTCCGAGCTCCAGCTGAGCGTGGAGGCGACCAGGGCCGCGCTCGCGGACGCCGGCCTGACGCCGGCAGACGTCGACGGGCTGACCACTTTCACCATGGACACCAGCTCCGAGATCGCCCTGGCCCGCGAGCTCGGCCTCGGTGATCTGAGGTTCTTCTCCCGGATCAACTACGGCGGCGGCGCGGCCTGCGCGACGATCCAGCAGGCCGCGATGGCGGTGGCCACCGGTGTCGCGGACGTCGTGGTCGCCTACCGCGGCTTCAACGAGCGCTCGGGTCAGCGCTTCGGGCAGGTGCAGCCCTGGGCCGCCCAGCAGGTCAACACCAACGGCATCGACAACTCCTGGACCTACCCGCTCGGGCTATCCACCCCCGCGGCCACCGTGGCGATGCAGGCGCGCCGCTACATGCACGACTACGGGGTGACCAGCGAAGACTTCGGTGCCGTCGCCGTCGCCGACCGTCGCCACGCGGCGACCAATCCGGCCGCGTTCTTCTACGGCAAGCCGATCACGCTGGAGGACCATCAGGCCTCCCGGATGATCGCCGACCCGCTCCACCTGCTCGACTGCTGTCAGGAGTCCGACGGCGCCGTCGCGATCGTGGTCACCAGCCCGGAGCGAGCCCGCGACCTGGCCCAGCAGCCGGTCCACATCGCCGCGGCCGCCCAGGGCAGCGCCGCCGACCAGTACGTGATGACCTCCTACTACCGTGACGAGATCGGCATCCCCGAGATGGGCGTGGTCGCCAAGGACCTGTGGCGCCAGTCCGGTCTCACCCCGGCCGACATCGACACCGCCGTCCTCTACGACCACTTCACCCCTTACGTGCTCATGCAGCTCGAGGAGCTCGGCTTCTGTGGCAGGGGAGAGGCGAAGGACTTCGTACGCGACGGGGCCATCGAGCTCGGCGGGCGGTTGCCGATCAACACCCATGGCGGTCAGGTCGGCGAGGCCTACCTGCACGGCATGAACGGCATCGCCGAAGGCGTACGCCAGGTGCGCGGCACCTCGGTGAACCAGGTCGCCGGCGCGGCGAACGTCCTCGTCACCGCCGGCACCGGCGTGCCGACCAGCGGATTGGTCCTCACCTCCGGCTGACCGCGCTGAAATTTTGCGCAAGCATTTGCAGCACAGCCTGTCGACTGTGCTGCTTGTTTGCTGTGCCTGCACGTGAGCCTTGACGTGTGATCGGGATCACCCTACGGTCTGTCTGCAAGATCTTGCAGCAAGATTCACTCTCGGCGTAGGAGGATCCATGATCAGGTCCATGGCTGTCGTGCTTGCCCTAGCGGCGGGAGCGGCTCTCACGCTCTCGGTCCCGGCCACCCCGGCACAGGCAGCGCCGCCAGGGGACAAGGACGTCACCGCCGTGATGTTCGAGTGGAGCTTCGCCTCGGTGGCCAAGGAGTGCACCAGCACCCTGGGTCCCGCCGGCTACGGCTACGTCCAGGTGTCTCCGCCGCAGGAGCACGTCCAGGGCCCACAATGGTGGACGTCCTACCAGCCCGTCAGCTATAAGATCGCGGGCCGCCTCGGCGACCGCACCGCCTTCAAGAACATGGTCGACACCTGTCATGCCGCCGGCGTGAAGGTCGTCGCCGACGCCGTCATCAACCACCTGTCAGCGGGCTCCGGGACCGGCACCGGCGGGTCGTCCTACAGCAAGTACGCCTACCCCGGCCTCTACTCGAGCTACGACCTGGACAACTGCACGGCCACGATCAGCAACTACCAGGACCGCACGAACGTCCAGGAGTGCGAGCTGGTCGGTCTCGCCGACCTCGACACCGGCGAGGACTACGTACGCGGCAGGATCGCCGGCTACCTCAACGACCTGCTCTCGCTCGGCGTCGACGGGTTCCGGATCGACGCCGCCAAGCACATGGCCGCCGCCGACCTGGCCAACATCAAGTCGCGCCTGAGCAACCCCGACGTCTACTGGAAGCAGGAGGCGATCTTCGGCGCGGGGGAGGCCGTCTCGCCGAGTGAGTACCTCGGCAACGGCGACGTCCAGGAGTTCCGCTACGCCCGTGACCTGAAGCGGGTCTTCAACAACGAGAACCTCGCCTACCTGAAGAATTACGGGGAGGGCTGGGGCTACATGTCCTCGGGCAGCTCGGGCGTCTTCGTCGACAACCACGACACCGAGCGCGGCGGCGACACCCTCAACTACAAGGACGGCGCCAGCTACACCTTGGCCAACGTGTTCATGCTGGCGTGGCCCTACGGCTCGCCCGACATCAACTCCGGCTACGAGTGGAGCGACAAGGATGCCGGCCCGCCCAACGGCGGCGCGGTGACTGCCTGCTGGCAGGACGGCTGGAAGTGTCAGCACGCCTGGCCGGAGATCAAGAAGATGGTCGCTTTCCGCAACACCGCCCGCGGCCAGGCCGTCACCGACTGGTGGGACAACGGCTATGACGCCATCGCCTTCGGACGAGGCAGCAAGGCGTACGTCGCGATCAACCACGAGTCCTTCACGCTGACCCGCACCTTCCAGACGTCGCTGGCGGCCGGCACCTACTGCGACGTACAGAGCGGCAGGAGCGTCACCGTCAACGGCTCCGGCCAGTTCACCGCCACCCTCGGCGCCGACACGGCCCTCGCGCTCCATGTCGGCGCGATGACCTGCAGCTGATCCCGCACATCCAGAGAGGCCCTCACAGTGAATCGAAGAAGCCGCGCACACGGCGCGCCCAGGATCGCAGCGACAGTGCTCGCGACCGTGCTGCTCGCCACGGCGCTGCCGGCCATGGCGGGGTCGGCGACCGCCGCCTCCCCGAAGCCGCCCTCGGACGCCAAGCTGGCCGCCGAGCCGGCCCGTCACGACGCGACGAAGGAGCAGTTCTACTTCGTGCTGCCCGACCGGTTCGCCAACGGCGACGCCTCCAACGACAAGGGCGGCCTGACCGGCTCGCGGATGTCGACCGGGTTCGACCCGTCCGACAAGGGCTTCTACCAAGGCGGTGACCTCCAGGGTCTGACCGACCGGCTGGACTACATCAAGGGCCTCGGCACCACCGCGATCTGGATGGCGCCGATCTTCAAGAACAAGCCGGTCCAGGGTGAGGGCGCGAACGCCTCGGCCGGCTACCACGGGTACTGGATCACCGACTTCACCCAGGTCGACCCGCACTTCGGGACCAACGAGGACCTCGAGGTCCTCATCGACAAGGCCCATGCCAAGGGCATGAAGGTCTTCTTCGACGTCATCACCAACCACACCGCCGACACCGTGGACTACGCGGAGAAGAAGTACGGCTACCGCCCCAAGGGCGCCTTCCCCTACCTGGATGCCGCGGGCCGTCCCTTCGACGACGCCGAGCCGGAGTCCGACAGCAGGAAGGTCGACGAGGACTCGTTCCCCTACACGCCGAAGAACACCGGCGAGATGGTGCCGTCCTGGCTCAACGACCCGACGCTCTATCACAACCGTGGCGACTCCACCTGGGAGGGCGAATCGACCACGTACGGGGACTTCAGTGGCCTGGACGACCTGTGGACCGAGCGTCCCGAGGTCGTCGAGGGGATGACGAAGATCTACCAGCGGTGGGTCCGCGACTTCGACATCGACGGCTTCCGGATCGACACCGTCAAGCACGTCGACCTGGACTTCTGGACCGAGTGGGCGACAGCCCTGGACGCCTACGCGGCCAAGCAAGGTCGCGAGGACTTCTTCATGTTCGGCGAGGTCTTCTCCGCCGACACCGACGTGACCTCGCCGTACGTCACCCGAGGCCGCCTCGACTCGACCCTGGACTTCCCGTTCCAGGACGCCGCCCGTGCCTTCGCTTCGCTCGGAGCGCCGGCGGACCGGCTCGCCGGAGTCTTCGCCGACGACTACAAGTACGCCTCCGACAAGGCCAACGCCTATGGCCAGGTCACCTTCCTCGGCAACCACGACATGGGCCGGATCGGCAGCTTCATCAAGGGCGACCATCCCGGGGCGAGCGACGCCGAGCTCGTCCAGCGGGCCCGGCTCGCCAACGAGCTGATGTTCCTCTCCCGCGGCAACCCGGTCGTCTACTACGGCGACGAGCAGGGCTTCACCGGCGCCGGCGGCGACAAGGATGCCCGCCAGACGCTCTTCGCGTCCACCACGGCCGACTACCTCGACGACGACCAGCTCGGCACCGACCGCACCCATGCTGCCGACGCGTACGACACGAGCCACCCGCTCTACACCGCGATCGCCGCGCTGGCCGAGCTCCGCATGGAGCACCCCGCGCTGACCGACGGGATCCAACAGGAGCTCTACGCGGCCGACTCCGTCTACGCCTTCTCCCGCACCGGCGACAACCGCGAGTACGTCGTCGCGGTCAACAACGCCAACGAGCCGAAGACCGTCAGCCTGCCCGTGGAGTCGGCAGGCTTCGAGACGATCTACGGCGGCGACGCCCGCGCGACGGCTGCCGACGGCAAGGTCACCGTGACCGTCCCGGCGCTGTCCTCGATCGTGCTGCGCGCCGAGGCCGAGCTCCCGAAGGCCGGCGGGAAGCCCACGCTGACGCTGACCGCTCCCGAGGCCGGTGCCACCGGCACCGTCACGCTCTCCGCGGACCCGGGGGAGACCGACGGCGCCCGCGTCGTCTTCGCGGCTCAGGTCGGCAACGGGAAGTGGCGCACCCTCGGCTCCGTCGACCACGCCCCCTACAAGATCACCCAGTACGTCCCCGCGACCGTCGCGGAAGGCACCGTTCTGCGCTACAAGGCCGTGGTCGTCGACCGCGACGGACGCACCGCGAGCGATCTCGCCGAGACCACGGCCGGCCGGGCCCCTGCGGCGGAGACGCCCAGCGCCGTCGACCGGGACTACGCGGTCGTGCACTACCGGCGCACCGACGGCGACTACACCGGCTGGAGGCTGCGGACCGGCGACCAGAGCGGCGAGTTCAGCGGCCGCGACGCCTACGGCGCCTTCGCCTGGATCAAGCTCCCCGACGGCGCGTCCTCGATGACGTACACGATCGAGAAAGACGGCTCCACGGACGGCGCCGAGCGGACGATCGAGCTCGCCGAGACCGGCGAGGTCTGGGTCGAGGCCGGCCGCGACGGCCAGCAGACCACCAGGCCGGAGGGCGTCTACCCGGCGCCCGACACCTCGAAGGCCGTGATCCACTTCCACCGCCCCGACGGCGACTACGACGGCTGGGGGCTGCACACCTGGACCGGCGCCGCGAACCCGACCGAGTGGTCCAAGCCGCTGCAGCCCACCGGCAAGGACGCCTACGGCGTCACCTTCGAGGTGCCGCTCGTCGACGGCGCCACCTCGCTCAACTACATCGTCCACAAGGGCGACGAGAAGGACATCCCGAACGACCGCTCGCTCGACCTGACCACGTACGGTCACGAGGTGTGGCTCAGCTCCGGCGACACCGGCTACCTGCTGCCGTCGGTCGGCTCGGCCCCCGAGCTCGACCTGACCAAGGCGCACGCGCAGTGGATCGACGAGACGACCGTCGTGCTGCCGAAGGAGAAGGCGAGCGGCTCGGCGCTGTCCACGCAGCTGGTCTACGACCGCGACGGCGGCATCACCGTCAAGGACGGTGCGCTCAGCAGCGAGGGCCGCTGGCTGCGGCTGCAGCCCGCGTCGCTGAGCGACGAGCAGAAGACGCGGTTCCCGCACCTGAATGAGTACGCCGCCTTCACCGTCGACGCCCGCGACCGCGACCGGATCCGTGAGGCACTGACCGGCCAGGTCGTGCTCACCCAGCGTCTCGGCAACGGCGCCCTGGTCACCGGCACCGGCGTCCAGATGCAGGGGATCCTCGACGACCTCTACGCCGGGAAGGCGACGAAGGCGTCGCTCGGCCCGGTGTTCCGGGGCAACAAGGTCACGCTGTCGGTGTGGGCGCCGACCGCTCAGGAGGTGCGGCTCGAGCTCGGCACGAAGAAGTCGGTGCCGATGCGCCGCGACGACGCCAGCGGTGTCTGGTCGGTGACCGGTCCGGCAGGGGCGTGGCGGGGCAAGGAGTACCGCTTCGCCGTGAAGGTGTGGGCGCCGAGCGTGCAGAAGCTCGTCACCAACCAGGTCACCGACCCCTATGCGGTCGCGCTCACGACCGACTCCGAGCGCAGTCTCGTCGTCGACCTCGGCGACAGGTCCCTCGCCCCGAAGGGCTGGTCGACGCTGAAGAAGCCCGAGGCCGTCGCCCTGAAGGACGCCCAGATCCAGGAGCTTCACATCCGCGACTTCTCCGTCGAGGACGAGACCAGCGACCACCCCGGCCGTTACCTCGCCTTCGCCGACAAGGACAGCGACGGGTCGAAGCATCTGCGCGACCTGGCCGAGTCCGGCACGTCGTACGTCCACCTGCTGCCGGCCTTCGACATCGCCACCATCCCGGAGAGGACGTCCGATCAGACCGCCCCCGACTGCGACCTCGAGTCGTATGCGGCCGACAGCGAGAAGCAGCAGGAGTGCGTCGCCGCGGCGGCAGCGAAGGACGCGTACAACTGGGGCTACGACCCCTACCACTACACGGTCCCGGAGGGCTCCTACGCCAGCGATCCGGACGGCACCGACCGGACCGTCGAGTTCCGGCAGATGGTGAAGGCGCTCAACGAGGACGGCCTGCGGGTCGTGATGGACGTGGTCTACAACCACACCACCAGCAGCGGCCAGGCGAAGACGTCCGTGCTGGACCGGATCGTGCCCGGCTACTACCAGCGGCTGCTGGCCGACGGCTCGGTCGCCACGTCCACCTGCTGCGCCAACACCGCGCCGGAGAACGCGATGATGGGCAAGCTGGTCGTCGACTCGATCGTGACCTGGGCCAAGGACTACAAGGTCGACGGGTTCCGCTTCGACCTCATGGGCCACCACCCCAAGGCCAACATGCTCGAGGTCCGCAAGGCGCTCGACGCCCTCACGCTGGCGAAGGACGGCGTCGACGGGAAGAGCATCATCCTCTACGGCGAGGGCTGGAACTTCGGTGAGATCGCCGACGACGCCCGCTTCGTGCAGGCCACCCAGAAGAACATGGCCGGCACCGGCATCGCGACCTTCAGCGACCGGGCCCGAGACGCCGTACGCGGCGGTGGACCGTTCGACGCCGACCCGGGTGTCCAGGGCTTCGCCAGCGGCCTCTACACCGACCCGAACTCCTCGAAGGCCAACGGCACCGAGGTCGAGCAGCGGGCGCGGCTGCTGCACTACCAGGACCTGATCAAGGTCGGGCTCTCCGGCAACCTCGCCGACTACTCCTTCACCGACACCGACGGGCGCCGGGTCACGGGGGCCGAGGTCGACTACAACGGCTCACCGGCCGGCTATGCGGCCGCGCCCGGGGACGCCCTGGCCTACGCCGACGCCCACGACAACGAGTCCCTCTTCGACGCGCTCGCGTTCAAGCTGCCCGCCTCGACGAGCAGTGCGGACCGTGCCCGGATGCAGGTGCTCGCGATGGCGACGGCCACGCTCTCCCAGGGGCCGGCGCTCTCCCAGGCCGGAACCGACCTGCTGCGCTCGAAGTCGCTGGACCGCAACTCCTACGACTCCGGTGACTGGTTCAACGCCATCCAGTGGGACTGCGAGGACGGCAACGGGTTCGGGCGAGGGCTGCCCCCGGCCGCCGACAACCAGGACAAGTGGCCCTACGCCAAGCCGCTGCTGGCCTCGGGGACGGTCCCCGGCTGCGCCGACATCGAGGGCGCCTCAGCCGCCTACCGGGACCTGCTGAGGATCCGTACGGACGAGCCGGCGTTCCGGCTGGCCACGGCGGCACAGGTCCAGGAGAAGCTGTCGTTCCCGCTCTCGGGGAAGGAGGAGACGCCGGGCGTCATCACCATGCGCCTCGGTGACCTCGTGGTCGTCTTCAACGCGACCACGACGATGCAGCGGCAGACGGTGAAGGACGCCGCGGGGGCGGGCTACCGCCTGCACCCGACCCAGGCCGGCGGCTCCGACGAGGTCGTGAAGTCGTCGTCGTTCGAGGCGGGCTCCGGCACCTTCGCGGTCCCTGCCCGGACGGTGGCGGTCTTCACCCGCTGAGGGCCGGAAATGGACGCGGCCCCGGCTCATCGAGCCGGGGCCGGCGGCCTCCTCGGTGGGAAGCGCGGCGTCAGATCAGGAGGGGCTGTTGCCGGCGACAGCGCCGATCACCACGAGCGCGATGACGACCAAGGCGGCGACGACCATCAGGCCGGCCGGGCTCCGGAAGTCGAACATGGGGATTCCTTTCGGCTAGTTCGGCGACAGGCGTCGAGTGGGGACCGAGGGCCTGCGGACGCGCCGGGCGAGCCAAGCAGTGGCGATGCCCGCGGCGTCGCGTATACATAACCAGCCGAGCTCGAGACGCGCGTAGGGCACAAGGTCCCGATTTTTACCGAAGCCATTCACCTTCCGGGAAATATGTGATATGGCAACAGTTCGCTCGAGGAGCGTCTTCACACACTAGCTGGCCGCGGGCGATGTCCGGCCACCGGTCTCGCCGAGGTCGGCGAGGTTGTGATCCCCGTCACCGGGACCCCTCGGTGCAGCCCTGTCGGCGGCGCCCGCGGCGTGCCGGCCGGCACGCCGCCCGAAGTACGAGCCGTCGCCGAGCTGCATCCCGGAGGCATAGCCCTTGGCGTCCTGGGCGAGGTTGGCTGCACAGGCGCCGGCCGCGTAGAGACCTCCGATCGCGGAGCCGTCCTCCCGGCGTACCTCTCCTTCGACCGTCGTGGCGAGACCGCCCATGGTGAAGCCGGCGTACATCGCCTTGCCGAGCGAGAGGTCGTAGGCGCCCCAGGGGCCGGCGTCCTGCGGCTCGGTCCACTCGGCCGCCTTGTGGAGCTCCGGGTCCTTGCCGTCGGCCGCATGGGCGTTGTAGGCGGTCAGCGTCTCGTTCAGGGCGTCGAAGGGAACCCCGAGGCCGGCCGCCATCTCCTCGACCGTCTCCCAGCCGTCGATGAACGGGCACAGCGGCATCGTCGGGTGCTCGATGTGCGCGGAGTCGACGATCAGGAAGGCCGCCGAGTCCGGCTGCTCCATGACGAAGGCGGCCGTACGCGCGTGGTAGGAGTCCTCGGCCACGAACCGCTTGCCGTGCTTGTTGACGATGATCCCCGTCAGCAGGATCGAGGGCGGGTAGAACGGTGCGGTCTGGAAAGCCTCGTCCATGAACCGCCAGCGGCCGCCGGCAGAGGCGCCCAGCCGCAGCCCGAGCCCGTCGTCGTAGGTGGAGGCCAGCGGGAAGAGCTTCTCGCCGAGCCGGGGCGTGTGCTCGGCGACCATGTCCGCGTTCCCGACGAACCCGCCGGCAGCGAGCACGACGGCCTTGGCGCGGATCGCGCCGCGCTCCTCGAACCGGCGCCAGGCGAGGCCGACGACCCGGTCGCCCTCCATCACCAGGTTGGTCGCACCGGTCTCGTAGCGGATCACCGCGGACGTCTCGGCGAGCCGGTCGGCCATCCGGTCGACGACCAGCTTCGCGCCGCCGGTGTCGCCCGGAACCGGCACCTTGTGGCCGCGTGGCGCGGGGACGGCGAGGTCGCGGAAGGGGTGGACCTTCTCGTTGCCGGTGTACATCAGCCCCTCGGTGCCCGGCTGGATCACCGCTTTGCCTGGCCATAGCGAGCGCTCGAACTCGAAGCCCAGCCCCTCGAGCCAGTCGAAGTGCTCGACCGAGTCGTCGCAGTAGGCCCGGATCTTGTCGTCCTCGGGCTCCTTCGACACGGCGTGGATGTAGGCGAACATCTCCTCGGCCGAGTCCTCGACCCCGGTCGCCTTCTGTACCGCGGTGCCGCCGCCGAGATAGAAGTGGCCGCCTGCCATCGCCGAGGTGCCGCCAGGCTCGGCGGCACGCTCCAGGAGGATCGTGCGGGCTCCCGCCCGGGCCGCCTCCAGCGCCGCCGCCCCGCCGGCCACGCCGAAGCCGACCACGACCACGTCGGTCTCCTCCGACCAACCGCCGAAGCGCTCCTCGACGTCAGCAGGGGAGAGTACGTCGGGAAGTGCCGTGCCGCTCATGCCTGCCTCCCGTGTGACCCGCGCCGCGCGTGTAACACGTCGTTCGTAGCACTATCCGGTCGTTCTGATAGGGCGAGTAGTACTACGAACAGCGTGTTACACATCGAGTTGCACCCCGCGCGGCTCATCTCGCCTCCTCGCTTCGCTCGGTCGTCTCCAGGTAGCAGTCGGCGAGCACGGGCGCGCCGTCGCGAGCGGGGTCGTCGGATGAGATCGTCGCTCTGACCAGGATCTTCGGCGCTTGGTTCCACGCCTCGATCGAGATCGTCTCGCCGGGGAAGACGATCCCGGCGAACCTGGCGCCGAAGCCGGCGACCCGGGTCGCGTCCCCGTCCAGCAGGAGCCCGGTCGCCTCGCGTAGCACGATCCCGTAGGAGCACAGCCCGTGCAGGATCGGCTTGGGGAAACCGGCTTTCGCGGCGAAGGCGGGATCGGCGTGCAGCGGGTTGCGGTCGCCGCACAGCCGGTAGAGCAGCGCCTGCTGCTCGGTCACGTCGTAGGCAGTCACCGCATCCGGCGCGCGCTCGGGAACCGGCAGCGCGGTGGACGGGCCCCGCTCGCCCCCGAAGCCGCCCTCGCCGCGTACGAAGATCGAGCTCCGGACCGTCCAGAGCGGATCGCCGTCCGGGGTCGTGGCGACGCCCTCCTGCACGATGACGGCGGCCTTCCCCTTGTCCCAGACCTCGGCGATCCGGGTGGAGACGACGGCTTCACCGGACGTCGGGATCGGGCCGTCCACACGGATCTCCTGCGATCCGTGGAGGACCGAGGCCAGGTCGATGTCGCAGCCCGGCAGGTCGAGCGCGGGTGGCTCGGTCACGTGGAAGGTCGGTGCCACGACCCCGAAGGACGGCAGCACGGTCAGCGTGTCGGAGTCCAGCGTGTAGCGCAGCGCGGCCGGGTCGGTCGCGTCGCCGGGACGCGACCCGGCACCGATGCCGAGGTGGTAGAGCAGCACGTCGGACGAGGTCCACGAGAACGACCGGGACGGCAGCGAGGCACCGATGGCCTTGGTCGGGTCGATGGGCATCAGTAGATCTCCTTCAGGGCGCAGTCCTCGGCGGCCAGGTAGCCGAAGACCAGGGCGGGTCCGATGGTGGCGCCGGGGCCGGCGTAGGTGCGGCCCATGACGGCGGAGGACACGTTGCCGGCGGCGTACAGGCCCTCGATGACCGAACCGTCGGGCCGCAGGACGCGGGCACGCTTGTCGGTGACCAGACCGCCCTTGGTGCCCAGGTCGCCGGGGGCCATCTTGACCGCGTAGAAGGGCGCCTGGTCGATGACGTTGAGCGAGCAGTTCGGCTTGACGGTGGGGTCGGAGTAGTACTTGTCGTAGGTCGACTCGCCGCGGTGGAAGTCCTCGTCGACGCCGGACTCGGCGAAGCCGTTGAAGCGAGTCAGCGTCTCGCGCAGACTGTCGGCCGGAACTTCGATCCTGTCGGCGAGCTCCTCGACGGTGGAGGCCTTCACGACGACACCGCTCTTCAGCCACCGGCCCGGGAAGGGCTGTCCCGGTCCGAGTCCGGCGAAGATGTAGCGGTTGCGGTAGCGCTGGTCGAAGACCAGCCAGGAGGGAACGTGCGAGACCCCCGTCTCTTGGCCCTTGTAGATCTCGTGGACGGCCTCGACGTAGGGCAGCGCCTCGTTCATGAACCGCTTGCCGGCGCCGTTGACGATGATCGATCCGGGCAGGTTGCGCTCGGCGAGCGCGAACCACGGGCGGCCCGGGAACGGAATCGTCGGGCCCCACCAGGACTCGTCCATCAGGTCGGTGTCCGCGCCGGCCGCGATCCCGGCCAGGATGCCGCCGCCGGTGTTGGAGAAGGCGCCGGTGGTCCATTCGACCGAGGTCGGCGCCGGCAGGTACTTCTCCCGCATCTCCAGGTTCCGTTCGAAGCCGCCCGACCCCAGGATCACGCCGCGCCGGGCCCGGATCACGCGGGTCGGGCCGTCCTCGCCGGTGCGCACCTCGACGCCCACCACGCGGCCGTCCTCGGTGACCAGGCCGACCAGCTCGGTCTCGTACCGGATCGGGACGCCGGCATCGATGAGCCCCTTGCGCAGGCCGATCGCGAGCGCCGCGCCCATGGCGTACATCTTCTTGCCGCGCAGGCCGGCGAGGATCCGTGCGACTGCGATCTTGACCATGGTGATCGGGCCCTTGATCGTGCGCATGCCGAGGCTGATCTTGCGGAAGTCGGCCTGGGTGACGACCATGTTGGCCGGCGACTTGGTGTAGGGCGGGTGCAGGCGGTCCAGCTCCTCGCCGATCACCCGCGCGTCGAGCGGGACCGGCTCGACGGAGCGGCCCGCGCCGCGGCCGCCGGGAGCCTCGGGGTGGTAGTCGGCGTAGTCGGGCACCCAGGCGAACCGCACGGGCGTCTTCTCGCACACGAACGAGAGCACCTCGGGACCGCGACCGAGGAAGGTCTCGCGGCGCTCAGCCGGAACGACGTCGCCGACGATCGACTCGAGGTAGAGGCTCGCGGCCTCGGGGGAGTCCTTCTGGTGGGCCGCCTCGAGGGCGTGGTTGCGGGGGATCCAGACGCCGCCGCCCGAGCGGGAGGTCGACCCGCCGAAGTACGCGCTCTTCTCGATGACGACGGTCTCGAGCCCGTGGCGGCGTGCCGCTGCCAGCGCGGCGGTCATCCCGGCGCCACCGGCACCTACGACCACGACGTCGTACGTCTCGTCGTCGGCCGCCCCGGTCATCGGCTGCCCCGCATCGTCCGGCTGTTCCATGGTGCTCCCTCAACCTCGACTGTCCCAGAACTGAAACACGTTCTACCATAGACGACAGTCCGGGAAACACGCCCAGGGACTCGACAAAACTGAAACGTGTTCTAGTATTGACTCATCGGCAGCGCGCGGATCGCGCCGTCCGACGACATCTGGGACACCATGCAGGAAGGCAGAGCGGTGAGCGAACCGACACAGCGCCCCGACAAGGACGCGCAGACCGTCAAGGACGGGGTGCAGGACCTGCTGCCCACGATCAGGGAGCGAGCGGAGGAGACCGAGCGCCTGCGGGTCGTGCCCGAGTCGAGCGTGAAGGAGCTCGAGGAGGTCGGCTTCTTCAGGCTGCTGCAGCCGACCCGGTTCGGCGGGCTCGAGGCCGACCCGGTCGACTTCTACACCTGCGTACGCGACATCGCCTCCGCGTGCGGCTCGACGGGCTGGGTCTCCAGCGTCCTGGGTGTGCACCCCTGGCAGATCGCGCTCTTCGACGACGAGGCGCAGCAGGCGGTCTGGGGCGAGGATCCCGACACCCGGGTCTCCTCCTCCTACGCGCCGATGGGCAAGGCCGCGCTCACCGAGGGCGGCTTCATGCTCTCCGGGCGCTGGTCCTTCTCGTCCGGCTGCGCGCACGCCACCTGGGTGCTGCTCGGCGGTCTGGTCTTCAACGATGAGGGACAGGTGGTCGACTTCCGTACGTTCCTGGTGCCGCGCGCGAGCTATGAGATCGTCGATGTGTGGAACGTCGTCGGCCTGGCCGGCACCGGCTCCAACGACATCGTGGTCGAGGACGTCTTCATCCCGGAGACCTTCACCCTCTCCATGGCCGAGACCGGGCGGTGCAAGGGCCCCGGCCAGGCGGTCAACACCGGCGACCTCTACAAGCTGCAGTTCCACTCGCTGTTCACCACCACGATCACCACCCCGATCATCGGGATGGCCCGTGGGGCGTACGACGAGCACGTCACCATGCAGCAGAACCGGGTCCGTGCCTCCTACGGCGAGAAGGCGTCCTTGGACCCCTTCGCCGCCGTGCGTGTCGCGACAGCCTCCTCCGACATCGACGCCGCCTGGGCCCTGCTGATGAGCAACATCCGCGAGCAGCAGGCCCATGTCGCCCGCGGTGAGAAGATCCCGATCGCCCAGCGGCTGCGGGTCCGCCGTGACCAGGTCCTCGGTACGCAGCGGGCGATCGACGCGATCGACCTGCTCTTCGAGGCCTCCGGCGGCCGGGCCCTGGCCAACGGCACCCCGCTCCAGCGCGCCTGGCGCGACGCCCACGCCGGCCGTGTCCACGCCGCCAACGACCCCGAGCGGGCGCTGCAGATGTACGGCGCCTCGGAGTTCGGGCACAAGGTCGACCCGGGGATGTACTGATGACGCTCTCCAAGGACGACGTCGCGCACGACGTACGCATCAAGACCGAGGCGGCGGGGGAGATCTCGCTGCGCTACTACGACCTCGATACCCGGGACTCTTCGGTGGTCGAGCCTGTCGAGACCCCCCTCGTCATGCTGCACGGCGGCGGCCCCGGGGCCTCGTCGTGGTCCAACTTCGGCTCCGCGCTGGAGGGCTTCGCGGCCGACTTCCGCACGATCCTGGTCGACCAGCCGGGGTTCGGTGCGTCCGACAAGCCGCCGGTGGTGGGCAACTACTACCGTTTCGCCGGCGACGCGGTGATCGCGCTCCTCGACGAGCTCGGCCTGGAGAAGGTGCACCTGCTGGGCAACTCGCTCGGCGGCGGGACCGCGATGCGGATCGCGCTGACCTACCCGGACCGGGTCGGTCGGCTGGTGCTGATGGGGCCGGGAGGGCTCTCGCTCAACCTCTTCCATGCGGACCCGACCGAGGGCGTGCAGCGCCTGATGGACTTCTCCGGAAACCCCACCCGGGAGGCGCTCAGGGCGTTCATCTCGACCATGGTCGTCAACCAGAAGCTGGTCACCGACGAGCTGGTCGAGGAGCGGTTCGCCGACGCGACCGCGCCCGGCGCGCGCGAGGCGATGGCGTCGATGGGGTGGTCGTTCTACAACCCCGAGACCGCCGAGGACGGCATGCTCTGGCGCGAGGCACACCAGCTCAAGCACCACACCCTGCTCACCTGGGGGCGCGAGGACCGGGTCAACCCGCTCGATGGCGCCTTCCCGGCGCTGAAGCTCATTCCCAAGGCGCAGCTGCATGTCTTCCCGCGCTGTGGGCACTGGGCACAGATCGAGGCCGCCGACGAGTTCCGCGAGATCGCGGTCGCGTTTCTGAAACGGCACAGCGTGAAGCGTCACCGCGAACGTACTCCGGAGGAGAAGCCATGACGATCGACATCAAGTCCATGGGCTACGTACGCGTCGCCAGCACCGATCTGGAGGCGTGGCGTACGTTCGCGGAGAAGGTGCTCGGGCTGATCACGGCCAAGGGTCCGAACCCGGAACACCTCTACTACCGCATCGACGAGGTCTCGGCCCGGCTCGTGATCGAGCCGGGCACTCGGGACCAGCTCAGCTGCGTCGGCTGGGAGGTCGCCGACCACACCGCGCTGGCGCAGGCCCGCGAGCACCTGGAGAAGTCCGGTGTCGAGGTCGAGGAGGGCACGCCCGAGGAGCTCGCCGAGCGCCGGGTGCAGGAGATGCTGCGCTTCCGCGACCCCTTCGACAACGTCTTCGAGCTCTTCCACGGCATCACCTACGAGCGCCGGCCCGCGGTCTCGCCCTACGGGCACACGTTCGTGACCGGCGAGCAGGGGATGGGTCATGTGGTGATCCCGGTCTCCGACGACGTACAGGCGCTGGAGTTCTACCGCGACACGCTCGGGTTCCGGCTGCGCGACTCGATGAGCATGCCCGGCGAGTTCGCCGGCAAGGAGCCCGGCACCAAGATCTGGCTGCGCTTCCTCGGGATCAACCCGCGTCACCACTCGCTGGCGTTCCTGCCGTTCCCCAACGACTCCAAGTGCGTCCACATCATGCTCGAGGTCGACAAGCTCGACGACGTCGGCCGGGCGCTGGAGCGGGTGTCGAAGCACGGGGCCAAGCTGTCGGCGACGCTGGGCCGTCACATGAACGACGAGATGGTCTCGTTCTACGTGAAGTCGCCGGGCGGGTTCGACATCGAGTTCGGCACCGAGGGCCTGCAGGTCGACGACCAGAAGTGGGTCGCCCGGGAGTCCACGGCCGTCTCGTACTGGGGTCACGACTTCGGCGTAGGCCAGTGATCGGGTATGCGTATAGAGGTGCCTGACGGGATGTCTCCCGATGCCGCCGAGAGCTGGCCGCATCCGGAGCTGATCGAGTCCTTCCATGGTCGCTTCGACTTCGAGGCGCCACCGTCTCCTCCGGAGACCCCTGCGGACGCGGAGGCTGACGCCCGGTTCCGTACGGTGCTGGGCCGGTTCGCCTCCGGGGTCACCGTGATCACCGCACAGACCGCGGAGGGGCCGGTCGGGATGACCTGTCAGTCGTTCTCCTCGGTCTCGTTGCGGCCGCCGCTGATCCTGTTCGCGCCGACCAAGTCCTCGCGCGCCTGGGCCAGGATCCGCCGGGCCGGCCACTTCTCGGTCAACATCCTCGCCGCCGGCCAGGAGGCGGTCTCGAACCAGTTCGCCTCGCGAGCCGCCGACAAGTACGCCGACATCTCCTGGACTCCGTCGGCCCATCACGGCGACCCGCACCTGGCCGGTGCCGTCGGCTACCTCGACTGCGCCGTCCACTCGGTCCACGAGGAGGGGGACCACTACCTGGTCGTCGGCCGTGTCCTCGACCTCGAGGAGGGCGCCGCCACCGAGCCTCTGCTGTTCTTCCGCAGCAACTACCGGGAGCTCGACTGACCGGGGGCGCCTCGGTTCAGCTTTCGCTGAATACAGGTTTCGCTGTACTGTGGCGGCATGGTCACCGCCACCACCTCCTCGCTGGACGCTCTCGCCCGGTTCGGGCACGCCCTCTCCGATGCCACTCGGGCCCGGGTCCTGATGCAGCTGCGTGAGGGGCCAGCCTACCCGGCCGAGCTGTCCGAGTCGCTGGGCGTGACGCGTCAGTCCATGTCGAACCACCTGGCCTGCCTGCGCGGCTGCGGGCTGGTGGTCGCAGTCCCCGAGGGCAGGCGGACGCGCTACGAGCTCGCCGACGGCCGCATCGCGCATGCGCTGGCTGACCTGCACGACCTGATCCTGGTCACCGATCCGGAAGCGTGCCGCGACTCCGTCGAGCAGGGCTGCTGCTGATGGGTCACGGACACGGTCACGGACACGGTGCCGCTGTGGGCCACGCCGGCGGCAGGCATCGGTGGCGACTGGCCGTCACCTTCGCCATGGTGGCGGCGTTCCTCGTCGTCGAGCTCGTCGCGGGACTGTGGTCAGGGTCGTTGGCGCTGATCTCCGACGCCGGGCACATGACCGCGGACGTCGTCGCGCTGGGTGCGGCGCTGGTCGCGACCCGGATCGCCACCCGCGCCGACACCACCGGTCGCCGCACCTACGGCTCCTACCGGGTCGAGGTGTTCGCCTCCGGGCTGACCGTCCTGGTGATGCTCGGGGTCGCGGTCTACGTCGTGCTCGAGGCGATCGGCCGCATCGGGGAGGGATCCGAGGTCCAGACCGGGGCGATGCTCGTGGTCGGTGCGATCGGTCTGGCCATCAACCTGGTCTCGATGCTGCTCCTGCGCGCGGGGGCGAGCGAGTCGCTCAACCTCAAGGGCGCCTACTTCGAGGTGGTTGCCGATGCCGCCGGCAGCGTCGGTGTGATCGCGGCCGGGCTGCTCGTCGCCGCCACCGGGCAGCCGTTGTGGGACACCGTGGTCGCGGTTGCGATCGGGGTCTTCGTCGCCGTGCGCGCCATCGCCCTGGGGCGGCAGGTCCTGGCGGTCCTCGGCCAGCACGTCCCCGAAGGCATGGAGGTCGAGCAGGTCGTCGCCGACCTCGAAGCGGTCTCGGGCGTGGCCGGTGTCCATGACCTCCACCTGTGGACGTTGACCTCCGGGATGCACGTCGCGACCGCGCATCTCGTCCTGGATGCCGGCTCAGATGCCCAAGCCGTGCTGGCGGAGGCGCAGGCCGCACTCGCCACGCGGCACCGCATCGAGCACGCGACCCTCCAGACGGAGATCGCCCCGACTCGGCAGTGCCATGAGGTGACCTGGTGAGCTCCGGTCTTCCGATCCATGTCATCGGCCGAGGCGACGGTGTGGCGCCGCAGCCAGGACCCGATCCGTCCCGGAGGGCCGTGCTGGTGCGACGGGTCCGACTCCTGGTCACCTTCACCATCGCCTACAACCTGATCGAGGCGGCGGTGGCGATCGCGGCCGGAGCGGTCGCCGGCTCGGCGGCGCTGCTCGGCTTCGGCCTCGACTCGCTCATCGAGGTCACCTCCGCGATCGTCGTGGCCTGGCAGTTCGCGGGCCGCGAGCCCGAGGCCCGCGAGAAGGTCGCGCTGCGGATCATCGCGCTCTCCTTCTTCGGGCTCGCGGCCGTCGTCTCCTATGACGCCGTGACCAGCCTGATCACGGGGCACATGGCCGACCACTCCGGTCTCGGCATCGGCATCGCCGCGCTCAGCCTGCTCGTCATGCCTGCCGTCTCCTGGATCCAGCGCCGCAGCGGCAACGAGCTCGGCTCCCACTCCGCCGTGGCCGACTCGAAGCAGACGCTGCTGTGCACCTACATGTCGGCGGCGCTGCTTGTCGGGCTGCTCGCCAACAGTGCCTGGGGCTGGTGGTGGGCCGACTCGGTGGCTGCGCTCGTCATTGCCGCGCTGGCCGTGGGG
Organism: Nocardioides sp. CCNWLW239; assembly: GCF_037137035.1. NCBI lineage: Bacteria > Bacillati > Actinomycetota > Actinomycetes > Propionibacteriales > Nocardioidaceae > Nocardioides > Nocardioides sp. CCNWLW239. The sequence continues at coordinate 796,092 of NZ_JBBBNW010000003.1, forward strand.
GAGGGGATCAACGCCTGGTGCGGTGAGGTCTGCTGCACTCCGGCCAGTGCCCTCAGTGGCCATGATGGCTGCGACGAGGGCTGCGCCTGCTGCTGATCGTCTGCTGCTGATCTACGACTTGAGCAGCACTCACAGCTCGTCGAGGCGCTTGATCGCGGCCGCTTCCTCGGGGTCGGGATCGGCCTCGTCAAGAAAAGCCCGGGTGACCTCGACCGCGACGTCGGGAGCGAGGCGCTTGAGGCTCATCGCCAGGACGTTGGCGTCGTTCCACAGGCGTGCGCCGCGGGCGATCCAGGGCTCCCAGGCGAGCGCGGCGCGCACGCCGGGGACCTTGTTGGCGGCGATCGCCGTGCCGGTGCCGGTCCAGCACATCACCACGCCGACCTCGGCGCGCCCCTCGACCACCGCGCGGCCGACGCCGGCGCCGAGGTCGGGCCAGGAGTCGGTCTCGACGATCTCGACGTCGCCACGCTCTCGCAGCTCGGCGAGCACGGCCCGGGTCGTCTCGTTCTCGTCGTCGCTTCCGAAGGCGATCCGCATGTGCTCGAACTTACCCGCGCTCTCAGGCGTGCGTGGCCGGTCCCCCTGGTCCGGTGAACTTCGCACGGGGCTGGTCCTCGAGGCTGGTGGTGAGCTCCCAGGTGCGCTGGTAGCCGGTGTGGACGATGCGCCAGCCCTGCGGCGTACGGACGTAGCGGTCCTCGTAGAAGGCGGCGCCCTCGAGGACGAAATCGAAGGCGGGTGCGAAGACCTTGTCGTAGAGGTACCAGCGGCCGGTGGCTGCATCGCCGTCGACCGCGATCTCGGGGTGGTGGAGGTGGTGCATCGTGATGATCTCGGCGGGCAGGTTGGTGCGCATGTAGTCGACGAGCTCGCCCGGGGAGCCGAAGGAGAGGCCGGCGTAGTCGGCGGTGGCGTCGTCGCTGAAGCAGGTGGCGAACTCGTCCCACTGCTTGGTGTCGAGGAGGCGTACGTAGCGGAACTTGAGCTGCTCGATCTCCCTGATGTCACTCATGGACCGAGCATAGTAGAACGTGTTCTATAGATGGGCTGGTCGTGGGCTGATGTTCCGCCACCGGTCGGCCGGATGTCATGACGTTGACCGCGGTCGAGATGCAGGATCGCAGTGTGGACGGCATGGTCGAGCTGCGCGAGCGGCGCGCGGCTCTGTTGGCGAACCGCTGCCTGACCTGGGTCTTCGGTGCCGACGATCCGGAGGCGGTGGTGCGAGAGGTTCGGGCCGGTGAGCTCCGGCTGCGCGTGCATGCCCCGCGGGCTCCCGCGACCTCGGCTCTCGGGCGGCCCATCGTGCTGGCCTTCCATGGCGGCGGCTGGTGCTGGGGCTCGCCCGAGCAGTCCCGCTGGATGGCCGGGCGGATCGCGGCCCGCACGGGAGCCGTCGTGGTCGCCCCGGCCTACCGGCTGGCTCCGGAGCATCCCTATCCCGCGGCGGTCGAGGACTGCTGGGCGGCGCTGACGTGGGTGGCGGCACACGCCGCCGACCTGGGTGCCGACGCCGACCGGATAGCGGTGCTGGGTGACAGTGCCGGCGGCACCCTCGCGGCCGTGGTGGCCCTGCGGGCCCGTGACGAGGGCGAGCCCCGGATCCGCGGCCAGGTGCTCGTCTACCCGCTCGTGGACCTCGTCGGCCTGCGTGGGCCCGGGCTCGGTGGGATCGTGGAGCACTACCTCGGCGGTGACGAGTCGCGCGCCGAGGAGTGGGCGGTTTCGCCGCTGCGGGCGGCGTCCCACAAGAGTCTTCCGCCGGCCCTCGTCCTCACCGCGCGGTTCGACCCGCTGCGCCGACATGCCGAGCGCTACGCTGCGGCGCTGCGTACGGCCGGGGTGGAGGTCGCTGTCCATCGCCCGGCCCTGGCGACCCATGCATACCTCACCCTGCCCGGGATCTCGCCCGCGTCGCGCGCCGGCCTGGCCCGCGTGCTGACCTTCCTCAGCGACGTGCTCGCGAGCCCATGACGCTGACCCGGCGCATCTGTCCCGCGTGAGGGTGCCGAGTCGGCGCGTCTGTCTCGTGCGAGACGCCCGAGTCGGCGCAACTGCTCCATAGGTTTGGGACATTCGCGCCGAGTGGGCGCCGAAATCTGGGACATTCGCGCCGACTCGGCGATGGCTGATGGGACAGTTGCGCCGGGTCGGGCGTCGGTCAGGTCAGATCCAGGCGTCCGGCGAGCTTGTCGAGGTAGGTGAGGACGGCGGCCGGCTCGGCGTCCGGGACGCCCCAGATCAGCTCGTCGGCGACCGACCACTCGGTGAGGTCCTCCGGGGTCGGCTTCTTGGCGACGAGCACCCGCACCTCGGGCTTGCCCTCGCGTCCGGCGGACTCCCACTCGTCCTGCAGCGTCTTGACCTTGTCGCCGATCCCGGCCTCGGTGGGCGTGGACATCCAGCCCTCGGCGTTGCGAGCGATCCAGCGCAGCGTCTTGGGTCCGCCGCCGGCGCCCACGATCGTCGGGATCCGGCCCTGCGGAGGCTTCGGGTAGGCCCAGGAGGGGCCGAAGGAGACGAACTCGCCGTCGTAGGCGGCCTCCTCCTCGGTCCACAGGGCGCGCATCGCCTCGAGATACTCCTTCAGCGCGGTGCGCCGACGGTCGCCCGGGATGCCGTGGTCGGCCAGCTCGTCGGTGTTCCAGCCGAACCCGACACCCAGCGAGACTCGGCCCCCGGAGAGGTGGTCGAGGGTGGCGATCGTCTTGGCGAGCGTGATCGGGTCGGACTCGACCGGCAGTGCGACCGCGGTCGAGAGCCCTATCCGTGAGGTCACCGCGGCGCAGGTGCCGAGCGTCACCCAGGGGTCGAGGGTACGCAGGTAGCGGTCGTCGGGGAGCTCGGTGCCGCCCGTGGGGTGCAGGGCGTCGCGCCGAACCGGGATGTGGGTGTGCTCGGGCACGTAGAACGTGTCGAAACCGCGCTCCTCGGCGGCGGAGGCGAGCTCGGCGGGCGCGATGCCGCGGTCCGAGGTGAACAGGACGATGCCGTGGCGCATGACACAACAGTAGAACGTGTTCTAGTCTTTGCGGAAGGGATCACCGGGAGAGAGAAGTGAACATGGAAGCCGACTACATCGTCGTAGGAGCCGGGAGCGCGGGCTGCGCCACCGCCCGCAGGCTGGCCGAGAGCGGTGCCAGCGTGATCGTCATCGAGGCGGGCACGAAGGACACCGCCTTCGGGATCAAGAACCTCCTCGAGCTCCCCGGTGCCGTCGCCGCGATGCTCTCCACCCCGCAGTTGAAGAAGCTGGTCGACTGGGGCTACAAGTCGGTCCCGCAGAGCGCCGCCCTCGACCGGGTCATCCCGATGACCCGAGGCAAGGTGCTGGGTGGATCGTCCTCGATCAACGGCATGCTCTGGGTGCGCGGCAACCGCCAGAACTTCGACGACTGGGCGGCCGACGGCGCGACCGGCTGGTCCTACGACGACGTGCTTCCCGCGTTCAAGCGGATGGAGGACTTCGAGGGCGGCGGCGACGAGTTCCGGGGCGTGGGTGGTCCGGTGAAGGTGCGCTATCAGAAGGACCTCACCCCGGCTGCCCGGACCTGGCTCGACGAGGCGCCGAAGCGGCTCGGTGTCAGCGCGCTCGAGGACTACAACGGCAAGGTGCAGGAGGGCGTCGGTGTCGTCCAGCTGTCTGCGTCCGAGGGACGCAGATACTCCGCGTCCAAGGCCTACCTGCGCGAGAACCCCCTGGACAACCTGCTGATCCTGACCAAGGCGCAGGTCACCCGGGTGCGCATCGAGGGCTCGCGTGCGACGGGTGTCGACGTGGTCGGCGCCGACGGGGAGAAGCAGACGATCAAGGCGTCGCGCGAGGTCATCGTCGCGGCCGGCGTCTACGGCTCGCCGCACCTGCTCATGCTCTCCGGGATCGGCCATGCCGACCATCTGCGCGAGCACGGCATCGATGTCCACGCCGACCTCCCGGTGGGCGACAACTTCCACGACCACCTCTTCGTGCCGGTCTCCTTCCGGATGGACTCGGCGCTGCGGCGGCCGACGCCGGCGTACTTCGCCGCCGGTTTCGCGAAGTCGCGGCTCACCCGCAGGGGCTGGGCGGCCGGCTCGCAGTTCGAGGCCTTCGGGTTCGTACGCAGCGCCCTGGCCGGTCAGGTCCCCGACCTGCAGCTGCACGTCCTCTACTGGGTCTACCCGTTCCCGAACCAGGACGGCGAGAAGGCGATCCGGCCGCTGACGAACAAGCCCGGCCTGTGCATCCTGCCGACGCTGATCTACCCCGAGAGCCGTGGCACCGTACGCCTGGCCAGTGCCGACCCGCTCGCGCACCCGTTGCTCGACCCGGCCTATCTGCAGTCGGGCAAGGACACCGAGGTGCTCCTCGACGGGATCGCGAAGGTGCGCGAGATGATGGTCGGCCTCGGCGACAACCAGGGCGAGATCACGCCCGGCCCGGACTATGCCGGCGCCGAGGCCACCCGCGAGCTGCTGCCCAACATCGTGCACAGCGTCTACCACGGCGTCGGCACCTGCCGGATGGGCTCGGACGAGCGTGCGGTGGTCGACCCGTCCCTGCGGGTGCGGGGCATCGACGGCCTGCGGGTCGCCGACGCGAGCGTGATGCCGTCCATCACCGGCGGCAACACCAACGCGCCCTCGATCATGATCGGGGAGCGCGCCGCCGACCTGATCTTGGGGGCGTGATGTCGGACCTGTTGCTGTGCGAGGACCGCGACCGCGTCCGTACGCTGACCCTCAATCGCCCCGACCAGCTCAACGCCTTCAACCAGGCCCTCTACGTCGCCCTCGCCGAAGCACTGCGCGAGGCCGACGCGGATCCTGAGGTGGCCGTCGTGCTGCTGACCGGGACCGGGCGGGCCTTCTCGGCGGGCACCGACCTCGTCGAGATGAAGCAGACCGCGTCGGGCGCCGACGACGGTGCCTCGCACGGCTTCATCGACCTGCTCGACGCGCTGGTCGCGTTCTCGAAGCCGCTGGTGGTCGCGGTCAACGGGCTCGGGCTCGGCATCGGGGTCACCCTGCTCGGCTACGCGGACCTGGTCTTCGCCTCGACGCAAGCACGGTTCAAGACGCCGTTCACCACCCTCGGGGTTGCTCCGGAGGCGGCCTCCAGCTTCCTGTTCCCGCGCCTGATCGGGCATCAGAATGCTGCCTGGATGCTGATGTCGGGGGAGTGGTTCAGTGCCGAGGAAGCCCACGAGATGGGGTTCGTCTGGCGGGTCACCTCGCCCGACGAACTGCTCTCCACCGCCTGGGACCACGCGGCAACCCTCGCCGCGCGACCGATCAGCAGCCTGATCGCGGTCAAGGAGACGATGACGGCGTCGCTGCGTCCCGGCATCGAGGCCGCCCGCGAACTCGAGAACGCGAAGTTCGCCGAGCTCCTCGGCGGCCCCGCCAACATCGAGGCGCTCGTCGCGTTCGCCGAGGGACGCAAGCCCGACTTCACCCGGCTTCCGCCTGGGTCCTGAGTGGGCCTAGCGCCGCTGCGACGGGTCGATCTGCTCGTGGCCGGTGCCGCCCGGTCCGGGCTCGGCGCTGAGCATGATGTGGTCGACGATCTCGAGCCCGGTGTCGTGCTCGCGGACGACCTCGATGACCGTGGCCCGGCGCTCCTCGGAGGCCACTTCGCCGGAGATGACGAGGTGGTCGCCGCGCACCTGGACCCGGATGCCCAGCTCGTTGGTGCGTGGGTCGGTCGCGATGTCGCGCTCGAGATCTCGTGCCAGCTGCTCGTTCATGCCGGCCTCCTGGGGACGACGTCGTAGACCCGGAACGCTGCCTGGATCACGGGCTGGGCGACGTTGCGTACGGGCACCCCGGCCGGGGTGAGGCCCTTCTCGCGTCCTGCGTGGGCGTGGCCGTGGAGCGCCAGGTCGACGCCGGTCTCGTCGATCGCCTCGCCGAGCCGGTAGTTGCCGAGGAAGGGCCAGATCTCCTTCGGCTCCCCGACCAGCGTCTCGTCGACGGGAGCGAAGTGGGACAGGGCGACGGTCACGTCGGGCTCGTCGCCGAGATCGTCGAGGGCCTTGCGCAGCACGTCGGCGGTCTCGATGCCGTGGCTGGTGAAGGCCTTCATCTGGGGCTCTCCGAAGTCGGCCGCGGAGCGGCCGAGGAAGCCGAGGCAGAAGCCCTTGACCCCGGCGACGCCGAGCCGGCCGGCGTCGGTGTCGATGGTGGTCGAGGTGCCTTCGAGCACGGTCATCCCGCGGTCCTCCAGCAGCCGGGTGATGTCACTTTCGGCCCCGGAGTGGTAGTCGTGGTTGCCGAGCACGACGAGGACGGGCACGTCGGCGACGCCGAACTCGTCGGCGAACGCCTCGGCCTCCTCGAGCGTCCCGTGCTGGGTGAGGTCGCCGGCGACCAGCAGCGCGTCGGCCTCCGCGGAGATGCCCGCGAGCAGCGGTGCGTAGCGTCCTCGCAGGTCGTCTGCCAGGTGTACGTCGCCCACGGCTGCCACGCGGATCGGGTCGGGCCTCGAGTCAGTCATCGCCACCTCCGATACTGCTTCCTTCGATGATGTCGAGCGCATCCAGCAGGCCGAGCGCGGCCTGCGCGAACGGGCTGCGCTTCGCCTCCTGGCGCACCAGGCGCCAGTCGATCTGCTCGCGCAGCGCGCGAGCGCTGCCGAGGATGGGCGAGAGGTCGCAGGCGTGCTCGCTGAGGGCGAGCATGCGTGAGATGACCAGGTCCGTCGCGGACATCACGGGCATGGTGACTGAGTCGACCGGAAGCTCGGTGCACCGCACCAGCAGCCCCTCGTCCACCGGACCGGTCGGGAGCCGGTGGATCAGGTCGACGACCACGGTGTCGCGTCCGACCTTCACCAGCCAGTCCTCCGGGGCGGCGACGCGATCCATCCCGTTCTCGAGGAGCGCCTGCACGGCCTCCTCGACGCAGTCCTCAGGGAGCACGAAGTCGACGTCGTGGGTGCTCTCGGGCCCTCCTCGGGTCCAGACCGCGTAGCCGCCGGCCAGCGCGAACGGGATCTCGGAGGCCTTCAAGGTCGCGCCGACCCGCTTGAGCACCTCGCGTTGTCGCTGGAGCTCTGCACCCAGCACGTCTGTTCTCGCCATATCCGTGCGGTACCCGATTCCGGCACGTTCACCCCTTGCCCGAAATGAGAACGTGTTCTAGTCTGGACAGGTGTCCAGCGAAACGAGCGCCCGCCAGGCAGGGACGGCAGAGCGACTGTTCGCCGCGGGGCTGGAGGAGCTGCGCGAGGTCGGGCACGAGACGCTGACCATCCGCTCGGTCGCCGGCCGTGCGGGGGTCTCCCCAGCTACGGCCTACACCTACCTCGCCTCCAGGAACCACCTCTTCGTCGATCTCTTCTGGCGTCATCTCACCTCGGCGCCGGCGGTCGAGGAGACCGGGTCCCGCGAGGAGCGGGTGCAGGCCGCCGTACGCAGCCTGACGACCCGGATCGCGGAGGAGCCGGCACTCGCGGCAGCCGTGACGCCGGCGCTGCTCGGCAGCGACGCCGACGTCGAGGAGCTGCGGCTGCGGATCGGCGCCGAGTTCGCTGCCCGGTTCGACGCTGCGCTCGGCGACGGCGCCGAGGACGCGGTCGGTGAGGCACTGCTGCTCGCCTTCTCGGGCGCGCTGCTGCAAGCGGGCATGGGCCTGATGACCTACGACGAGATGGCCGACCGGCTCGCCCCGGTTGTCACCGTGATCGTCGGTGAGGCCCGCACCGAGCCTGTCGAGATGCGACGTACCGAGCCTGTCGAGATGGAGTGAGATGACGAGCACCGCCACCGAGATCTTCGATCCCTACGACTACGCCTTCCACGAGGACCCCTACCCGGTCTATGCCCGGCTGCGGAGCGAGGCGCCGCTCTACTACAACGCCTCCGACGGCTTCTGGGCGCTCTCTCGGCACGCCGACGTGCACGCCGCCCTCAGGAACGATGCCGCCTTCTCCAACCGGATGGGCGTCTCCCTCGACGCGAGCGCCTGGAGCAAGGACGCGCACCGGGTGATGTCGTTCCTGGCGCTGGACGGCAAGGAGCAGACCCGGCTGCGCAAGCTGGTGTCGGCTGGCTTCACCCCGCGGAGGGTGCGGGAGCTCGCCCCCGGTGTGCAGGCGCTCGCCGACCACTATCTCGACCGGCTGCGCGCCGTGGACGACGGCGACGGTGAGGCCGACTGGATCGCCGAGCTCGCCGGCAGGCTCCCGATGGACGTCATCTCCGAGATGATCGGGGTGGCCGAGGCCGATCGCGACGAGGTGCGGCGGCTGGCGGACCTGACGGTGCACCGCGAAGCCGGTGTCCGCGACGTCCCCGAGGCCGGCATGGCCGCGGCCCTGGAGCTGATCGGCTATTACGCGACGATGGTCGCCGAGCGACGGAGCCGTCCGGGCGACGACCTGACCTCGGCGCTGGTCCATGCCGAGGTCGACGGCGACCGGCTCCGGGACCACGAGATCATCGCGTTCCTGATGCTGATGGTCGTCGCCGGGAACGAGACCACGACCAAGCTGCTCGGCAACGCGCTTCTCCATCTCGGCGCCGACCCTGCGCAGGTCGAGGACGTGTTCACCCGACCCGAGCTCGTCGGCTCGTGGATCGAGGAGACGCTGCGCCACGACACCTCGACCCAGATGCTGGCCCGCTACGTCGCCGAGGACGTCGAGCTGCACGGCCAGGTCGTCCCTGCGGGCTCCAAGCTGCTCGTGCTGATCGGCTCGGCCAACCGGGACGAGCAGGTCTTCACGACGCCCACGGTCTTCGACGTCCACCGCTCGTCCGACGAGCTCGCCAAGAGCCTGAGCTTCGGCGTCGGTCGCCACTTCTGCCTCGGTGCCAACCTGGCCCGGTTGGAGGCCCGCATCGTGCTGGAAGAGCTGGTGCGGCGTACGTCCGGGTTCGAGGTCCACGCCGACCGCGCGGTCCGGGTGCACTCCACGAGCGTGCGTGGGTTCGCCCGGCTGCCCGTCTCGTTCACCTGGAGGGCGCGGTGAGCGGCGCGGATGTTCGCCGAGGCACCTCGGTGAGCGATCAGTTCCTTCGTGGAGCTCCGCGAAGGCAGTGCGCATTCGCCGAGTCATCTCGGTCGGCATCCAGGGAGGACGGATGAGCAAGTACGCACAGCCCGAGCGCCGTCCGGCGGTGATCACCGGCGCGTCGTCCGGGATCGGCGCGGAGACCGCGAAGGCGCTGGCCACGGCCGGGTTCCCGGTCGCGCTGGGTGCCCGGCGCCTCGATCGGATCGAGGAGATCGCCACCGCGATCCGCGCCGACGGGGGAGAGGCGGTCGCGCACCCGCTGGACGTGACCTCGGACGAGTCGGTGACCGAGTTCGCCGCCAAGGTGGTCGCCGACCTGGGTGATGTCGAGGTCGTGGTCAGCAACGCCGGGGTCACCCACCCGGGTGCGACCGTCGACGTCCCCACGGAGACCTTCGCGGGCCAGGTCGACATCAACCTGCTCGGTGCCCATCGTGTCCTGCGGGCCTTCGGGCCCGGGATGATCGAGCGGCAGCGCGGAGACCTGGTCTTCCTCTCCTCCGACGTGGCGCTGCGGCCGAGGCCGTTCATGGGCGCGTACGCAGCATCGAAGTGGGGCCTGGAAGGCATGGTCAACGCGCTCCAGATGGAGCTGGAGGGCACCGGTGTCCGGGCCTCCATCGTGCGCCCCGGCCCCACGCACTCCGACATCGGCAACGAGTGGCCCGCCGAGCTCGGTGGGTTCGTGCTGGAGCAGTGGGTGAAGTGGGGTCTGGCCCGGCATCCACACTTCCTCAAGGCCCGCGCGCAGGCCGACGCGATCACGACGGTCGTGACCGCGCCTCGCGGCGTCCACATCAGCACCATCGACGTCAACCCCGAAGCCCCCGTGGAGGAACGATGACGATCCCCACCGTCTCCACGGTCCTGGACGACCAGGACCCGAGCGTGCCCGAGATCATCCGCGGCACCGGGCACCTGCCCGAGATGCGGGTCGACCCGATCTCGCTGTTCACCCGCGTACGCGAGGAGTGCGGCGACCTCGGCCGCTTCCGCCTCGCCGACAAGGACGTCGTCCTGGTCACCGGGGCCGAGGCCAACGAGGCGTTCTTCCGAGCGCCCGACGAGGTGCTCGACCAGGCGGCGGCGTACCCGTTCATGACGCCGATCTTCGGCAAGGGCGTCGTCTTCGACGCCTCGCCCGAGGAGCGGCAGCAGATGCTGAAGAACCAGGCGCTGCGCGGCGACATGATGCGCGGGCACGCGCAGACGATCGAGGCCGAGATCCGCCGGATGATCGCCGGCTGGGGCGAGGAGGGCGAGATCGACCTGCTCGACTTCTTCGCCGAGCTGACCATCTACACCACCTCGGCCTGCCTGGTCGGCAAGCCGTTCCGCGAGGAGCTCGACTCGTCCTTCGCCCAGCACTACCACGAGCTGGAGCACGGCACCGACGCGATCGCGTACGTCGACGCCTACGCCGACATCGAGAGCTTCCGGATGCGCGATGCCGCCCGGGAGCGGCTGGTGGCGCTGGTCCAGGCGATCATCGACAAGCGGCTCGCCCGAGGCAAGGTCCCGCGTGAGGAACGCGACCTGCTCGACGTGCTGATCTCGATCGACATGGACACCGACACCATCACCGGGATCTTCATCTCGATGATGTTCGCCGGCCACCACACCTCCTCGGGCACGGCGTCCTGGGCGATGATCGAGCTGCTGCGGAACCCCGAGGTCATGGGCGATGTCGTCCAAGAGCTCGACGAGCTGTACGCCGACGGCAGCGAGGTATCCTTCCAGGCGCTGCGCTCGATCCCGGTGCTGGAGGCCGCGCTCAAGGAGACCCTGCGGCTGCACCCGCCGCTGATCATCCTGATGCGGCTGGTGCGCGAGGACTTCGAGCTGCTCGGTGAGACCATCCCGGCCGGCACCCTGCTCGCCGCCTCGCCGCGGGTCTCCAACCGGATCGAGGACGACTTCCCCAAGGCCGACCTGTTCGATCCGAGCCGCTACCTCGACCCGCGCCAGGAGGACATGCAGAACCGCTGGACCTGGATCCCGTTCGGTGCCGGCAAGCACCGCTGTGTCGGGAACGCGTTCGCGATGATGCAGATGAAGGCGATCTTCTCGGTCATCCTGCGCGACTACTCGTTCGAGGCCGCGCAGCCGCTGGACTCCTACGCCGACGACTTCACCAAGATGGTGATCCAGCTCCAGCAGCCCTGCCGTGTCCGCTACCGGAAGAGACGACGAAGTGAGGAGGGAACGCCGGCCGAGGAACGAGGACAAGGTGTTCCCGACGAGCGAGGAGTGCCCGAGCGTAGCGAGGGCAGGTCGTCGTGAAGCTGACTGCTGACCTGGGCCTCTGCCAAGGACATCAGGAGTGTCTCGCCGAGGCACCCGAGCTCTTCGGCTTCGACGAGGACAGCTACCAGGTCGTCGTACGCGTCCCCGAACCGTCCGCCGACCAGGTCCCCGCCGCTCGGGCCGCCGTCAAGTACTGCCCTGCTTTCGCTCTCACCCTGGAGGACTGAGATGGACCGCACCGAGATCGAGAGGTTCTGGGCCGACTGGCTCAGCCTTAACCGTCAAGCAGAGGCCGAGGGTGATTGGGCGCCGCTGGCCGACGCCTATGCCGAGGATGCGACGTACGGCTGGATGTACACCCCCGACGAGCACTTCATGGCGGTGGGCCGCGAGCAGATCCGGGAGTGGGCGCTCGGCACCGAGATGGCCGGGCTCGAGGGCTGGCACTACGACTACCAGGCCACCGTCATCGACGACGTCAACGCGATGGTGATCGGCTTCTGGCGACAGCGAGCCGGGATCGTCGACGACACGACCGGCGAGGAGTACGAGATCCTCGGCATCGGCGGCTCCTGGTTCGGGGTCGCGCCACGGCCCGACGGTGAGGGCCTGGAGTTCGCCTGGCAGCGGGACTGGTTCGATCTCGGGTCCACCGCGACCACCTTCCTCGACATCGTCAAGGCCAAGAAGGCGACCGCCGGGCTGCTGGAACGGATGTCGCTCAACGGCATCGAGCAGCCCGGTCACTACCGCCTCGCCGACCTGCCCTCGACCGTCTGGCCGCCGCCCGTGGCGGCGGGGAACTTCGTGACCCAGGAGCCCGTGTGACCACCAGAATCCCCACCAACCCGCCCGCCCAGCAGCTCGTCGACGGCAAGCTCGGCGCGGCCGCATCCGGCGAGACGTACGCGATCCTCAACCCGGCCACCGGGCAGGAGATCGGCCGCGCTCCCGACTCGACGGCCCAGGACATGGACGCCGCCATCGCCGCCGCGCGCCGGGCGTTCGACGAGACCGACTGGTCCACCGACGTGGCCTTCCGGATCCGGTGCCTGCGCCAGCTGCACCAAGCCATCCTCGACGACGCCGAGGCGCTGCGTGAGCTGACGACCGCCGAGGTCGGTGCGCCCGCCTTCCTGGTCGCCGGGCCGCAGTTCGACACCCCGGTCGACACGCTGCGGTGGACCATCGACCTGGCCGAGTCCTACGAGTGGGAGCGGGACCTCGGCGTCGGGGTGACGATGGGTATCTCCTCACGCCGCACGGTGCGCAAGGAGGCCGTCGGGGTCGTCGCGGCGATCACACCGTGGAACTTCCCCAACCAGATCAACCTGGCCAAGGTCGGTCCCGCGCTGGCCGCCGGCAACACGGTGATCCTCAAGCCCGCACCGGACACCCCGTGGCTGGCCGCGGAGCTGGGACGCCTCGTCGCCGAGCACACCGACATCCCGCCCGGCGTCTTCAACGTCGTCACCCCGCGCGACAACCGGGTCGCGGCGATGCTGGCCGAGGACCCGCGAGTCGATCTGGTCTCCTTCACCGGATCGACGGCCACCGGCCGGGCCATCATGGCGGCCGCCGCGCCGACCCTGAAGAAGGTCTTCCTCGAGCTCGGCGGCAAGTCCGCTGCGATCGTGCTGGACGACGCCGACGTCGCCTCCGCCGCGTCGATGGCGGCCTTCTCGGTGGCCGTGCACGCCGGTCAGGGCTGCGCCCTGACCACTCGGCTGCTGGTGCCTCGCGCCTCCTACGACGCCGCCGTCGAGGCAGCCGCCTCGACCATGGCCTCGCTCGGCGCGGGCGACCCGGCCGATCCCGGCACGATCTGCGGCCCGGTGATCTCGGCGGTCCAGCGTGACCGGATCCTCGGCTACCTGGCGCTCGCCGAGGAGGAGGGCGGCCGCTTCGCGACCGGCGGCACGGTGGCGGTCCAGGACGGCGACCTCGCGGGCGGCTTCTGGGTCCAGCCCACGGTCGTCGCCGGCCTCGACAACACCGCCCGCGTCGCCCGGGAGGAGATCTTCGGCCCCGTGCTCACGGTCATCCCGCACGACGGCGACGACGATGCCGTACGCATCGCCAACGACTCGCCCTACGGCCTCTCCGGGTCGGTCGAGTCCGGGTCGCTGGAGCGTGCCACGTCGGTGGCCGCCCGGATCCGCACCGGCACCATCGGCGTCAACGGCGGGCAGTGGTTCGGCCCCGACGCGCCGTTCGGCGGCTACAAGCAGTCCGGCCTCGGCCGGGAGATGGGCGTCGAGGGCTTCGAGGAGTACCTCGAGACCAAGCTGATCGCGGAGCCGGCATGAGGTCGGGAGAGGGAGAGATGGTGCGTTTCAAGGACAAGGTCGTCGTCGTCACCGGGGCGGCGCAGGGGATCGGCGAGGCGTACGCCAAGGGGCTGGCCGCCGAGGGGGCCGCCGTCGTGGTCGCCGACCTGAACGAGGAGAAGGGTGAGCGGGTCGCCAAGGAGATCGAGGCAGCCGGCGGCGCCGCCCGGTTCGTACGCTGCGACGTCGCCGACCACGCCTCGGCGACCGCGCTGGTCGCGGAGACGACCGAGGCGTACGGCGGGATCGATGGGCTGATCAACAATGCCGCGATCTACGGCGACATGGCCTTCGACCTGCTCATCACCGTCGACTGGGACTACTACGAGAAGTTCATGAGCGTGAACCTCAACGGTGCCCTGGTCATGACCCGTGCGGTCTACCCGGCGATGCAGAAGCGCGGCGGCGGCGCGATCGTGAACCAGTCCTCGACCGCCGCCTATCTCTACTCCGGCTTCTACGGCCTTGCCAAGGTCGGCGTCAACGGTCTCACCCAGCAGCTCGCCCATGAGCTCGGCGGGATGAACATCCGGGTCAACGCGATCGCGCCCGGGCCGACCGACACCGAGGCGACCCGGGTCCAGGCCGGTGACGCGGCACGAGAGATGACGAAGGGCATGGCGATCAAGCGCCTCGGCACCACCGAGGACATGGTCGGAGTCGCGAAGTTCCTCCTCTCGGAGGAATCCTCGTGGATCTCCGGCCAGATCATCGCCGTCGACGGTGGAGGGACGTTCCGGCTGTGAGCACGGTGCAGGGAACACGCGCAGGGTTCGTGGGGCTCGGCAACATCGGCAAGCCGATGGCGCTCCGGCTGGCCGGCACCGACGGGATCGAGCTGTGGGTCCACGACATCGCCGAGGAACCCGTCGCCGAGCTCGGCGCTGCCGGTGCGCAGACCGCGGCCTCGGTCGGCGAGCTGGCCGCGGCCGTGGACGTGCTCAGCGTGATGGTGCGTGATGACGACCAGGTCCGCCAGGTCCTCTCCGAGGCGATCACGGCGGACCGCTCGACCCAGACCCCGTTGACGGTCCTGGTGCACTCCACGGTCGCTCCCGATACGCCTGCGGAGCTGGCCGCCACCGCCGGGCCGCACGGTGTGCATGTGCTCGACGCCCCGGTCTCCGGCGGCCCGATGGGCGCCGCCGAGGGCACCCTGGCGATCCTCGTCGGCGGTGACCCCGAGGCGTACGCAGCCGCCGCGCCGGTCCTGGAGGCGATGGGGTCGAAGGTGGTCCATGCCGGCCCGGTCGGCGCCGGTACCCAGCTCAAGCTGGCCCGGAACCTGTTGCACTTCGCGTCCTTCACCGCTGCCACCGAGGCCGCCCGGCTGGCCGAGGGGGCGGGGCTGGACCTGAAGACGCTCGGCGAGGTCGTACGCCACACCGACGCGATCACCGGTGGCCCGGGCGCGATCATGCACCGCGAGACCACGGCGCCGATCGAGGAGACCGACTTCTGGCACGGCGTCTTCGGACATGTGGTCGCACTGGGGGAGAAGGACCTCGGCTTCGCCGTCGGGCTCGCCGACGAGCTCGGCGTCGACGTGCCGCTCGCCCGGCTTGCGCTCGAGCGGCTGGCCCTCGGCCTCGGGATGTCCTCCGGGACGTCGGGGTCGGTCGAGGAGGACAAGTTCGCCGACCTCCCCGAACAGCGGGCCGCCGGGCTGCGGAAGATGGAGGAGGTCTACGGCTTCGACATGGCCGACGGTGAGGGCGACTTCTTCCGCTACACCGCTGACCACCTCTTCGGCGACATCTGGCAGCGCCCGGGCCTGACCACGCGCGACCGCCGGCTCCTGCTCATCGGCCTGCTCGCCGGCCAGGGTGCCGCGGACGTCCTCGGGATCCAGATCCCCGCGGCGTACGCCAACGGCGAGCTCTCCGAGGACGAGCTGCGCGAGATCGTGGTTTTCCTGTGCCACTACGCCGGCTGGCCGAACGGTGCCAGGATCAACACGGTCGTAGAGGAGACCATCGGTAAGACCCAGAGGAAGGCCCAGAGGAGGGCTCAGAGGAAGGCTCAGCGCTCATGACGTACGTCATCACCCAGTCCTGCTGCAACGACGCCTCCTGCGTGGAGGTCTGCCCGGTCGACTGCATCCACCCCGCACCGGACGAGGCCGGGTTCGGTGCCGCCGAGATGCTCTACATCCACCCCGACGAGTGCATCGACTGTGGTGCCTGCGAAGACGCCTGCCCGGTCAACGCGATCTTCCCGGACTACGAGGTCCCGGACGCGTTCGCGCCCTACACCGACATCAACGCGGCGTTCTTCGAGTTCGCCGGCGACCGCTACGAGCCCGCCCCGCTGCCGCCGCCGGGGCCCAAGATCGCAGGCAACGGCCCGCTCAAGGTCGCGGTCGTCGGGGCCGGCCCGGCTGGTTGGTACGTCGCCGACGAGCTCGCCACCACCCGACGCTGCGACGTCGAGATCACGGTCATCGACCGGCTCGTCACGCCCTACGGCCTGGTCCGCTACGGCGTCGCGCCGGATCACCTGGACACCAAGGAGATCGTCTCCGGCTTTGCGAAGACGGCCCGCCACCGTCGGGTGCGGACCCGCTACAACGTCGAGATCGGACGCGACGTCACCCATGAGGAGCTTCGTGCCGCCCACCACGCGGTCGTCTACACGACCGGTGCGGGGGAGGGCCGCACCCTCGGCCTGCCCGGGGAGGAGCTGCCCGGTTCGACGTCGGCGGCCGAGTTCGTCGGCTGGTACAACGGACATCCCGACCGCGCCGCGCTGACCTTCCCGCTGAGCCACGAGCGTGCCGTCATCATCGGCAACGGCAACGTCGCCCTCGACCTGGCCCGTCTGCTGCTGGCCGACGAGGAGGCGCTGCGCGCCTCCGACCTGGCTCCCGGCGCGCTGGCGGCACTGGCTGCCAGCGGCATCCGCGAGGTCGTGGTCACCGCCCGGCGCGGTGCCGAGCACGCCGCGTTCACCAGCCCCGAGCTGCGCGCGCTGGCCGAGGACCCCCACATCGATGTCGTGGTCGACGAGGCGGACCTGGGCTCGCTGCCGACCGAGGCGGACCTGACCGAACGCGACGTGGCCAGCTTCGCGGCGCTCCAGAAGGCCGACCTGCTCCGCGACCTGGCCGGCCGGCCACGTACGGACGCCGCGAAGCGACTGGTTCTCCGCTTCGACCTGACTCCTGCCGAGGTCCTCGGTGCCGAGACCGTCACCGGGGTGCGGTTCACGGACGGTGAGGAGATCGAGACCGGACTGCTGGTGCGGGCCACCGGCTATCGTTCCGCGGGCGTCGCCGGCGTCCCGCTCGAGGACCGCACCGGCCGCTTCCCGCACGAGGCGGGCCGAGTCGTCGGTGCCGACGCGACCTACACCGCCGGATGGGCCAAGCGCGGCCCCAGCGGCGTGATCGGCACCAACCGCGCCTGCGCCGCCGAGACCGTACGCACCCTGCTCGATGACTTCGCGGCTGGCAGGCTTCCCGACCCGACCGGCGAACCACTCGACGATCTGTTGGCCGAGAGGGGCGTGACCGTGGTCGACCAGACCGGCTGGAACACCCTGGACGCCCACGAGTGTGCCTCGGGTGAGGAGACCGGTCGTCCGCGAGTGAAGGTGACCGACAAGGAGGAGCAGGTCCGCATCGCGGCTCTCGCTCGCGTCTGACTGACCCTCACCCCTCGCCGACTCGGCGGTCGGTTCGACCGGTGCGCGTTGGGATCGTCTGCAAGAGTGGGTGAAAACCGATCCTCGGGAAGGCACTCCATGTCAGGCAGCGATTACAAGGACTGGAACCAGTCGATCATCGACGAGTTCCGTGCCAACGGCGGCAACGTCACCTCGGTGCCGTTCGGGCGCGGGCTCGTGCTCGTGCATCACACCGGCGCCAAGACAGGCAAGGAACGCGTCTCCCCGGTGGCCAACCTCCACCCCGACGCCGACACCTGGCTGATCGCCGCCTCCAAGGCCGGCGCACCGGAGAACCCGGCCTGGTATCACAACCTGCTGGCCCACCCGGAGACCAAGATCGAGACCCCCGACGAGGGCGTCGTCGAGGTCGAGGTCACCGAGCTGAAGGGCGCCGAGCGCGACGCGGCCTGGGAGCAGTTCAAGGCGATGAGCCCGGGCTTCGGCGAGTACGAGGCGAAGACCGACCGGGTCATCCCGGTCCTCGCGCTCCGGCGGCGCTGATCGCTCAGACCGCTCAGACCGGGGTGATCGGCAGCGACCGGCGCGGCTCGAAGGCGAAGTCCGCGCCGGTGCTGAACCTCACCACCGCGACCTCGGAGGCCTCCGGAGCGGGCTCCGGGCGACGTACGACCTCGGCTCGCCAGCCGTCGCCGGCTGCTGTCACCACCACGTCGAGGTGAGGGTCGAGAGCCTGCACCGCCACCTGCAGCGGAACGAACCATTCCGGGCCGATCAGGGACACCCACGCGCCGTCCTCGTCGGCGGCCGAAGGCCGGACGACCAGCGCGTCTGCCTCGACCTCCATCGAGACGTACGCCGCAGGGTTGAGCATCGGGTGAAGCGCGAGCAGCCGCAGCCCGCCCATGGTGTCCGACGGCAGCGAGAGTGCCCGGGCGAGCCGGGCCCCGGCGATGCCGGCGACGCCGACGAGCTGCTTGCGGCGGATGTCGAGGAGCTGCTCGGGCGAGGTCGCCCGCGGCTCCAGGGCGAGCACGAAGCCTCGGTCGAGCAGCGCCATCTGCAGGCAGACCTCGTCGGCGATGCGCGCCAGCGCCGAACGCGAGAACGCGGCGAGGTCGAGGTCGGATACGAGCGGCCCGGCGTAGTCGGCCGCGCCGGCGTCGGCAGGGTCGATCGGCGCCAGCTCGAGCCCGGCTGCGCGGGAGCCCTCGTTGACGGCGAGCTCCGGGATGGCCTCGGCCTCCGGGTGCGCGTCGTCGATGGTCACGGTCCAGCGGCAGTGCGGCGTCCGGTCGGCCGGTGTCCGCGGCGGACGGTGGACAGGGCGGACCTGCGCGCGCGGATGGGTAGCGATCGCGGTGGCGTCGAAGGTGGGGTCCTCGATGTCGTGGCACATCCCACGGACGAACTCCTCGCCCATCGGCTCGACGTCCATCAGCGCGCCGCAGTGGTCGAGGTGGAACTCGCCGTGGCGGGCGTCGTGGACGGTGTAGCGGAAGTCCATGAACTGCGGCGGCGCGCCGATGTCGAGCTGGAGACCCTTGAAGATGGTCGGCACGTCACCCTGCCCCGGCACGGCGGGTGCATAGCCGAGGGCGGCCTGCATCCGCCGGGTGTAGATCGGCGAGGCGGCGGCCCACTCGACGATCGCGATCCGCAGCATCTCGTCACGCCCGAAGGCGGAGATGCACCACGCCATCCCGGCCCGGTCGATCAGCTGGCCGACCAGGAGGAGCTCGCGGACGACCTCGGCGAGCTCCTCCCGGGTCAGATCGGCATAGCGGGAAGACGGGCTCAACGAATGCCGAGCTTCCGCATCCACCGCAGCGACGCCTGCATCTGCTTGGCGTAGTCGTCGAAGGTCTGCTTGCCCTGCGGCCCCATGACCTGCTTCTTCAGGGTGGCGACGTTCTGGGTCTCGGTGTACTTCAGCAGCCCCTGGTCGCCGTGACGGGCGCCGACGCCGGACTGCTTCATGCCGCCCGACGGGGTCGACTTCGAGGCGTACGCGGTGGCCAGGCCGTCGTTGATGTTGACGTTGCCCGACTCGATCCGAGCCGCGACCGCCTGCGCTCGTTTGAAGTTCGTCGTCCACACCGAGGCGTTGAGCCCGTAGTCGGTGTCGTTGGCCAGCTCGATGGCCTCATCCAAGGTGGAGTAGCGGTGCAGCGAGACGACCGGACCGAACGTCTCGACGACCCCGTGGAGCATGTCCTTGGTGGTGCCCTCGAGGATCGTCGGCTCGAAGAAGGTCGGCCCGACGTCGGGGCGCGCCTTCCCGCCGGTGAGCACCGTGGCCCCCTTGGCGACCGCATCCTCGACGTGCGACTGCACCCGCGCCAGATGGTCGGGGGAGACGAGCGCGCCGAGGTCCGGCCCGAAGGCGTACGCGGCCTCGATCCGCATCCCCTCGACAGCGGCGACGAACTTGTCCCGGAACTCCTCGTACATCGCCTCCGGGATGTAGATCCGCTCGATGTGCATGCAGATCTGACCGGTGTTGCCGAACACCGCGAACATCGAGCCGGCGACGGTCTCGTCGATGTCGGCGTCGTCGAGGACGATCATCGGGTTCTTGCCGCCGAGCTCCAGGCAGGCACCGATCAGGTTCCGTCCGGCCTGCTCGCCGATGACCCGCCCGGTCGCCGTCGAGCCGGTGAACATCGCATAGTCGACGTTGTCCATCAGCGTCGGGCCGACGTCCGGGCCCTCGCCGCAGACGACCTGGAACAGCCCCTTCGGGAGTCCGGCCTCCTCGAGCAGAGAGATGCCGAACAACGGCGAGAGCGCGGTCTTGTTGTCGGGCTTGAGGAGCACCGCGTTGCCGGCCATCAGCGCCGGGATCGCGTCGGAGAGACCGGTCGCGAACGGGAAGTTCCACGGCGCGATGATCCCGATGAGGCCCCGCGGCGGGTGGCGCTCGATCGAGCTCGACAGCAGCGGCATCATGCCCGGGCGCTTCTTGTCCTTGAGCAGCTTGGGCGCTCGCTTGAGGTAGTGCGAGATCACCATCGGCGGGTCGCAGACCTCCTCGAAGGCGATCCGCCGCGCCTTGCCCGACTCGGCCTGGATCAGGTCGGCGATCTTGTGCTGGTTGCGCAGGATCAGCTCGTGGGCGCGCTTGAACACGGCGAGCCGCTCGGTGAGCGGCGTCGCCGCCCACTCCCGCTGCGCCGCGCGTCCCGCCGCGGCCGCCCGCTCCACGTCCTCCGGCGAGGACTGCGGCAGCCCCACCAGCACTTCGCCCGTGTAGACCTCGGTGAGCTTCCAGGACGCGCCCGTCGAGGACGGGACCCGGGAGACCAGCTCGCCGAGCAGCTCCTCGGTGATCCAGTCGGGGCGGCGGAGGCCTGCCGTCTTCACTGTGTCAGTGCTCATGTCTGCTTCCGATCAGCTCTCGTCGAGGATGGCTCTATACATTTTCGTCAAGGACAAAGGATGCACAGCGGTCACCGATCATGACCGCCGGAGCGTTGGTGTTGCCGCCGATGATCGACGGCATGATCGAGGCGTCGGCGACGCGGAGGCCGTCGATGCCACGTACGCGCAGCTGAGGGTCGACGACGGCGCGCTCGTCGACGCCCATCCGGCAGGAGCCGACGCCGTGGTAGATCGAGGTCGCCCGGTTGGTGACCTCGTCCTTCATCGCTTCGGCGTCGATCGCCTTGCCGGGGTGGATCTCCGACTTCACCTGGCCACCGAAAGCCGGCGAGGCCATGATCTCGCGGATCATCTCGACGCCCTCGAGCAGGACGCGCTTGTCGTCGGGCTCGGCGAGGTAGTTGAAGTCGATCAGCGGCTCGGCGGTCGGGTCGGCGTTGCGCAGCCGCAGCGTCCCGCGCGAGCGCGGGTAGATCAGGGACGACATCACGGTGAGCGCGGCCCTCGGGTCCACCTCGTGGCGGATCGGCGCGTCCTGGTTGGGAGACGGGTAGGCCCAGGGGAGGACGTGCAGCTGCAGGTCGGGTACGTCGGTGGCCAGGGAGGTGCGTACGAACCCGACGGTCTCGAAGACCGTGTGGCCGAGGATCGACTTGCCGACCGTCTGCTCCTTGAGGACCGCCTTGCCGAAGTAGGCCGCGGTGCCGTGGTGCAGCGCGGTCGGCATCTCCCAGGTGGTCGGCACGAACATGTGATCGTGCAGGTTGTCGCCGACGGGCAGCTCGTGAACGGTCTCGATGCCGTGCTCCGCCAGGTGGGCGGAATGACCGATTCCGGAGAGCATCAGCAGCTGCGCCGAGCCGAAGACACCCGCGGAGACGATGACCTCACGGGTTGCCGTGATGGTCTGCGGTCCCTGCTTGGAGAGGATCTCGACGCCCGTCGCGCGGCCGTTCTCGATGACGATCCGGGAGACGTGCACCCGGGTCAGCGTGGTCAGGCTCGGCAGCTCCTGGTCGTGGAGGTAACCACGCGAGGCCGAGTAGCGGAGCCCGTCGATCGCGCTTTGCTGGAAGGTCGAGACGCCCTCCTGCTCGGCGCCGTTGTAGTCGTCGAGCACCTTCACGTCGAGGGTCTCCGAGGCGGCCCGCTGGAAGGAGAGCGACGCCTCGGTCGGCCGCGGGTGCTTCATGACCTTGATCGGCCCACCCGTTCCGCGGTAGTCGGAGGCGCCGCCCTCGTAGTCCTCGATGCCTCGGTACGCCTCGTTGACCGCGTCCGCGTCCCAGCCGGTGTTTCCCTCGGCCGCCCAGGCGTCGTAGTTGGCCCGGTTGCCCCGGACCCACAGCAGGCCGTTGATCGAGGAGGAGCCGCCGAGCACCTTGCCGCGCGGCTGGGGAAGCTGGCGGTTACGGGCATGCTTCTGGGGGACGGTGTGATAGCCCCAGTCGACCAGCTTCTTCAGCCGTGGCTCGGCGTGAAGAGGGCCGATCATCCCCGGCTTGGTGACCAGGTAGTTGCGCTTGTCCACCTTCCCGGCCTCGAGGAGGATGACCGACTTCCCGGCCGCTGCCAGGCGGCCAGCGACCGCACAGCCGGCCGAGCCGGCACCGACGACGACGTATTCGGCCTCGGTGACCTTCTCGCGCGCCATCTCAGATCCTCTCGATGATCGTCGCGGTGGCCTGCGCGCCGCCGGCGCACATGGAGACCAGGGCGGTGCTGGCGTCGCGGCGCTCGAGCTCGTGGAGCGCGGCGGTGAGCAGGCGGGTGCCGGTGGAGCCGACCGGATGGCCGAGCGCGATCGCGCCGCCGTTGACGTTGATCTTCTCCTCCGGGACCTGGTGCACCTTGGCCCAGGACATGACGACACCGGCGAAGGCCTCGTTGACCTCGGCGATGTCGATGTCGCCGATCGTCATCCCGGTGTCCTTCAGGGCCTTCTCGGTCGCCTGGACCGGTCCGTCGAGGTGGTAGTAGGGGTCGGATCCGACGAGGTTGGACGTGACGATCCGGGCCCGGGGCTTCAGTCCCAGGGACGAGGCGACCGAGGAGTCCATCAGCAGCAGCGCGGAGGCTCCGTCGGAGATCTGCGAGGAGGTGCCGGCGGTGTGGGTGCCGCCCTCGAGCACCGGGCTGAGCCCGGCCAGCTTCTCCAGGGAGGTGTCGCGGATGCCCTGGTCCTCGGTGACCGTTCGGAGCTCCCCGGTGGGATTGCCCTCGTCGTCCAGCACGGGGGCCTCGACGGCGAAGATCTGGCTCTCGAAGCGGCCGGCGTCGCGGGCCTGGCGTGCCTTGACCTGCGACCACAGCCCGAACTCGTCGACCTCGTTGCGGGAGAAGCCGCGGTTCTTGACGATCCGGTCGGCACCCTCGAACTGGTTGGGCAGATCGATGTCCCAGTCGGCGGGTCGCGGGTCACCGGCTCCCTTGGGCACGTTGGCGCCGAGCGGGATGCGCGACATCGACTCGATGCCGCAGGCGATGCCGATCTTGATCTGGTCGGAGGCGATCATCGCGTTGATCAGGTGGGTGGCCTGCTGGGCCGAGGAGCACTGTGCGTCGATGACCGTGGAGCCGGTGTGGATCGGGAGCCCGGCGTGGAGCCAGGCACGGCGGACCATGTTGTTGGACTGCTCGCCGGCCTGGGAGACGCAGCCGCCGATGACCTGGTCCACCAGGTCAGGGTCGACTCCGGCGCGCTTGAGCACCTCCACCTGGGCGGCGCCGAGCAGCACGCCCGGGTGCAGGCCGGCGAGCCAGCCCTTGCGCTTGCCGATGGGGGTGCGGACGGCTTCGACGATGACGGGCGTGCCCATGGAACCTCGCTCTTCGGGGGTTTCGACGGCGCTGGTGCGCGATTGTCCCAAATTAGAACGTGTTCTCGTTTGATGCAACCCTTGTGTGATCCTGGGCACTGTGTGACGATAAACTAGAACGTGTTACAGAAAAGACCTCGAAGGAGCACACCCGTGACCGCTCTCCCCGTGGATTTCGATCCGACTGATCCCGTGCTCAACGAGGAGCGCGTCCCCCTCCAGGAGTTCCTCGAGCTGCGCAAGACCGCTCCGGTGTGGTGGGTCGAGCAGTCGCCGGCCGCTCGTGCGGGCTTCCTTGACACCGGTTTCTGGGCGGTGACCAAGCACGAGGACATCCTGGCAGTGTCCAAGGACAGCGAGAACTTCGGGACGAACGAGAACGGCGTGATCATCCGGTTCGCGCCCGACATGACGCGTGAGCAGGTGGAGCTCCAGCGCGCGATGCTCATCCACCACGACGCGCCCGACCACACCAAGCTGCGCCAGATCATCAGCCGTGGGTTCACCCCGCGCGCGATCAACGCCCTCAAGGAGCGTCTGGTCGAGCGGGCCAACAACATCGTCGACGACGCGCTGGCCAAGGGCGAGGGAGACTTCGTCTCGGAGGTCGCCGCCGAGCTCCCGCTCCAGGCGATCGCCGAGCTGCTCGGTGTCCCCCAGGAGGACCGCCGCAAGCTCTTCGACTGGTCCAACCAGATGCTCGCCTACGACGACCCGGACTACGACGCGGACCCCGAGGCGGCCTCGATCGAGATCCTCTCGTACGCGATGGCGTTGGCCGCCGAGCGCAAGGCCGACCCCAAGGACGACATCATCTCCAAGCTCGTCAACGCCGAGCTGGAGGGAGGCGCACTGGGCGACGACGAGTTCGGCTTCTTCGTGATCCTCCTCGCGGTCGCCGGGAACGAGACCACCCGCAACGCGATCACCCACGGCATGCAGGCCTTCTTCGACAACCCCGACCAGTGGGAGCTGTGGAAGCGCGAGCGCCCCGACACCATGGTCGACGAGGTGATCCGCTGGGCCACCCCGGTCACCGTCTTCCAGCGTACGGCCCTCAACGATGTCGAGGTCGGCGGTCAGCTGGTCAAGAAGGGCCAGCGCGTCGGCATCTTCTACGCCTCGGGCAACCACGACGAGGACGTCTTCGACGACCCCGACACCTTCGACATCACCCGCGAGCACAACCCTCACCTCGCCTTCGGCGGTCACGGCGCCCACTACTGCATCGGCGCCAACCTGGCCCGGATGGAGGTGCGGATCATGTTCGACGTGATCGCCGACCGGATGCCCGACCTGAAGCCCAACGGCACCCCGCGCCGGTTGCGCCACGCCTGGATCAACGGCATCAAGGAGATGCCGGTCACCTACGCCTGACCAGGGAGCTTCACATTGGAGAAGTGGGGCCGGCGAAATGGATAGCTCGCCGGCACCCATTTCTTCAGCGCTTCATGGACCACCTCGTAGAGGCCCTGCTCGTAGGCCTCGGTGGTCACCCACCAGCTGACGTCGACGTCGTAGGCCGCCAGCTCCTCGCTCAGCACCTGACGGACGCCCAGCGGGTAGAGATAGGCGCAGCCGACGTACCCCAGCCCGGCCGTCTCCAGGACGTAGGAGAACGACTTGTTCTCCTTCCACTCGCCCTCGTGCCAGACCAGGTCGATGTAGTCGTCCTCCTCCGACGTCGGGCCGTCCGGCCAGCCGCCACCCCGTGTCGCGTTGATCAGGTCGCGGTCGGCGTTGATGGCTCGTACGTCGTCGGCCAGGCACTCGCGCGACAGGGGTCGTGCGGTCAGGTCACCGTAGGTCAGCACCCGCGGCGCCTCGAACCCGTCCGGCACGACGAGCAGCTTGCTGAGCCCGGCAAAGGTCATCGCCCTCACCCCAGCTCGTCGACGATGGCGTAGGTCTGGCACTCCATGGCACGGCACGCTATCGGAGGCCGCGGTTCAGATCGATGGAACGGGAGTGGCGCGTCAGCGCATGATCACGACGATCTTGCCCTGGTTGTCGCC
The DNA here is from genome assembly GCF_037137035.1 of Nocardioides sp. CCNWLW239. Classification (NCBI taxonomy): domain Bacteria; kingdom Bacillati; phylum Actinomycetota; class Actinomycetes; order Propionibacteriales; family Nocardioidaceae; genus Nocardioides; species Nocardioides sp. CCNWLW239. Next base: position 821,518 of record NZ_JBBBNW010000003.1, read on the forward strand.
TCTCGCGAGATGTGAGTACGCCGCCACCGCCTCGCTCAGCGGGAACGTGCTGTCGATGACGGGCGTGACGACGCCGCCCGTCACCAGCTCGGTGATCGCCTCGAGGTGTGCGCGAGACTGGGGCACGACGAGTACGCCGACGTCCTTGCCGGTCCGTGCCTTGAGGAGCGGGCGGGTAGGCAGCGCGGCGAGGAGGATTCGGGTCGAGCCGCCGACCATCCGGTAGGTGCCGCCTGGGCGCAGGGCGCGGTGGACGCGGAGAGGGGAACGGTGGGCGACCAGGTCGACGATCAGGTCGTAGCGTTCGCGGTGGTCGGCGTGATCGGCCCAGTCCTCGGCCTCGAAGTCGACGGTGGTGCTCGCGCCGATCCGGCGCATGAAGTCGGCCTTGTCGGCCCGGTCGACGGCGGTGACCTCGGCGCCGCGGGCCTTGGCCAGCCCGACGACGAGCGGTCCGCCTGCACCGCCTGCGCCGTTGACCAGAACACTGTCGCCTGGATGCACCCGTCCTTCGATGGCGCTCCAGGCGATGCAACCGGCCTGCGGGATGGCGGCGGCCTCGGCGTACGTCATTCCGGCCGGCTTGCGCGCGAGCAGCCGCGGCGTCGTGGCGACATACTCGGCCAGTCCGCCGCGGTAACCGGCCAGTTCCCCGAAGACCTCGTCCCCGACGGAGAACTCGCTCACCTCCCGCCCTACCGCTGTGACCACACCCGCGATGTCGGATCCCGGCACCGGGTGTCGGGGGCTGCGCAGACCGCCGACGCGCGAGTAGAACGGTGATCCGGCGAGGTTCTCCCGGTCGGACCCGTTCAGCGAGCAGGCATGGACCTCGACCAGCACCTCGTCCGCGGTCGGCTCGGGCACCGGGAGATCAGCCATCTCGACCGCGTCGAGCCCACCGTACGCTCTCTGGGTCAGCGCCAGCATCGCTGCCTCCTGTCTCGCGGAGCAACGCTAGCGCCTGCCGTAGGCCGGCATCCGGTTTCGCCGGGTCAGTCGCGGAAGTGTGGTGAGCGCTTCTCTTTACGCGCGGCGACTGCCTCCTCGAAGTTGCCGGTGAGGAGACGGACCAGGAGCTGGCCGAGGCCCTCGCCGTGCATGTGCTGCTCGAAGCCCGCAGCGCTCTGCGCGTCGATGAGCGTACGCTTCGTGAGCTCGACGCCCGGACGGCTCCAGCGGGTGATGGCGCTCGCGGTCTCCAGGCAGCTCTCGATCAGCTCGTCGTCGGGTACGACGCGGGAGACCAGGCCGGCGAGCGCGGCCTCGTCGGCGTCGATGTCGCGTCCCGTCAGCATCCACTCCGCGGCACGGGAGGAGCCGACAGCACGGGGGAGCAGGTAGGAGAGCCCCAGCTCGCTGGCGGTGAGGCCGTTGTTGATCCCGGCCGCGCGGAAGTACGCCGACGAGGCGGCCACCCGGATGTCGCACGCCAGCGCCAGGCACAGCCCACCGCCGATCGCGGCGCCGTTGACCGCCGCGATGACCGGCTGATGCATGGTGCGGAGCGTGACGATCAGGTCCTCCAGGATCTCCATCGCCCGCAGCGCCACCGACACCGGGGTGAGCCCCTCGATCCCCGGCATCCGGCCCTTCTCGCCGCTCTGGTCCGCGCCGGAGCAGAATCCGTGGCCGGCCCCGGTGAGGATCACCGCACGCACCGAGTTGGCCGCCGAGATCTCCTTGAGCTGGGCGACCAGCGGCACGATCAGGTCGAACGCCATCGAGTTCATCCGCTCCGGGCGGTTGAGCCGCACCACCGCGACGTCCTCAGTCGGGTGCTCCATCTCGACATACGCCATCTCAGAACTCCTTCAGCACACGTCGAGCCGGCTCGTCTGGACGAGCCGGCTCGACGAGGTCAGTTGGTCGGGGGCTGTGAACCCACGACCCACATCGAGAAGAACTGCGACCCGCCGCCGTAGGCGTGCCCGAGCGCACGGCGGGCACCATCGACCTGGTGCTCGCCGGCCCGGCCCCGGACCTGCAGGGCGGCCTCGGCGAAGCGGAGCATGCCGGAGGCGCCGATGGGGTTGGAGGAGAGCACGCCGCCGCTCATGTTGATCGGCAGGCTCCCATCGAGAGCGGTCTCACCGGCCTCGGTGAGCTTCCAGCCCTCGCCCTCTGCGGCGAAGCCGAGGTTCTCGAGCCACATCGGCTCGAACCAGGCGAACGGCACGTAGATCTCGGCGCAGTCGATCTCGCGGGCCGGGTCGGTGATGCCGGTCGCCTTCCACAGCGCTGCCGCGGCGTCCCGCCCCGCCTGCGGGTTGACCTGGTCTCGCTCGGCGGCCGAGGTGGGCTCCGAGCGCATCGCCGTGCCGTGGATCCAGGCCGGGGCCTCGTACGACGTGGCGACGTCCTCGGCGGCGATCACCATCGCGCAGGCGCCGTCGGAGGAGGGGCAGGTCTCGTCGTAGTGGATCGGGTCCCAGAGCATCTGCGACGCGAGCACGGACTCGACCGTGGTGCCCTCGTTGTGGAGGTGGGCGTAGGGGTTCTTGAGCGCGTTGTTGCGGTCCTTGGCCGCGACGATCGCGCCGATGTGCGAGGGCGCCTCGGAGCGGCGGATGTAGGAGCGTACGTGGGGGGCGAAGTAGCCGCCCGCGCCGGCGTGCACCGGCATCACGAACGGGATGGGCACCGAGAGTGCCCACATCGCGTTGGACTCCGACTGCTTCTCGAAGGCGACCGTGAGCACCTTCTTGTGCACGCCCGCCTGCACCAGCGACGAGGCCACGATCGCGGTCGAGCCGCCCACCGAACCGGCGGTGTGCACCCGGAGCAGCGGCTTGCCGGCCGCTCCCAGCGCCTCGGCGAGGTAGAGCTCGGGCATCATCACGCCCTCGAACAGGTCGGGCGCCTTGCCGATGACGATCGCGTCGACCTCGTCGAGGGTCAGCCCGGCGTCCTCGAGGGCCCGGTCCATCGCCTCACGGCACAGCCCGGCCATCGAGACGTCCTCGCGCTTGGCGCGGTGGTGGGTCTGGCCGATCCCGATCACGGCCGCGGGGATCTTGCTCACTTGGCTCTCCCGTTCTGCTGGGCTTCCATCACACACACGAGGTTCTGCTGCAGCGCGGGGCCGCTGGTCGCGTGGCCGAGCACCTTCTCGGCGCTGCCGTCCCAGATCCGCTTGGCGGCCTCGCCGATCCGGATCGCTCCGGCGCTGAACATCGGGTTGGCGGCCAGCGCTCCACCCGAAGGACTGATCCGTACGTCGTCACCCAGCCCGAGCGCGGAGCGCAGGACGAGCTCCTGGTGGCTGAACGGCGCGTGCAGCTCGGCGACCTGGACGCCGGCGGTTCCGCCCACCGCGGCGGCCGCGCGCTCGGCGGACCCGGAGATGGTCAGGTCGCGGGTGCCGAGGTGGAGACCGTCGGAGCTGTGTGCGAGACCGGTGATCCAGGCCGGACGTTCCCGGGCCTCGCGGGCCCGGTCGCCGGCGGCGAGCACGATGGCGGCCGCGCCGTCGGTCACCGGCGCGCAGTCGTGCTTGCGCAGCGGGTCGGCGAACATCGGCCGGGCGAGCAGCTCATCGACCGAGGAGCCCCCGGCGCGAACGGCGTACTCGTTCTTCTCGGCATCGGTCAGCGACCGGTTGACGACCTCGGCCAGTGCGGCCTCGTCCCAGAGGCCGGCGTCGAGACCGAGGCGGGCCTGGAGCGCGGCCAGCGACACGGTGTCGGGCCACAGCGGCGTCATCGTGTAGGGGTCGAGCTGCAAGGTCAGCGTCCGGCGCAGCACGCCGGCCGACGCCTTGCCGAAGCCGAAGACCAGGGCGGTGTCGACCTCGCCGGTCTGGATCTTGACCCAGGCTTCGTAGAGCGCCCAGGCGGCGTCCATCTCGACGTGCGACTCGTTGACCGGGGGTAGCACCCCGATCGCGTCGATCGCGCTCACGAACGAGAACGACCGGCCGGCCAGGTAGTCGGAGGAGCCGGAGCACCAGAACCCGACGTCCTTCTTGGTCCAGCCGGTCTGCTCGTAGCACTCGGCCAGGATCGGCACCAGCAGCTCCGCCATGCTGGGCGATCCGTCGAAGTCCTTCATCTGTCGCTGGGCGAACCCGACGACGGCAACGTCTCTCACTGAGCGCTCCTCACAAGTGGTGCTTGTAGCTGTCGAAGTCCGCGTCCGGCTCACCGGTCGGCGCGAAGTGGCTGATGTTCTCGATGCTGGTGCCCCACTCGTCGCGTGGCTTCCACACCGCCTTGACCCGCATGCCCATCCGGACCTCCTCGGCCGGGATCTCCAGGATCAGGTGCTGCAGCGCGATGTCGGCACCGTCGAGGAGGACGTACGCGGAGACGTACGGCGGCTTGATCCGCTGGCCCAGGAACGGGACGTTGACGATGCAGAAGGTGGTCACCGTGCCGACCTGGGAGAGCTCGACCTCCTCCGCGGTCGGCACACCGTCGGTCGGGCAGGCACCGCGCGGCGGGACGTACACCTTCTGGCACTTCGGACAGCGCTGGCCGAGGATCCGGCCCTCGGCCAGGCCGCGGAAGAACGAGGACTCCTCGGGCGAGGCGGCGTAGTGGTAGTCGAGACTGACCGGGGTGACGATCCGGCCGACCTGCTCTGCGTCGCCGGCGGCCGGCGCGCTGGCGTCGCGAGTCTCCGCAACGGTGTCGTCGGGCACGAAGACCAGATCGGTGACCGACCCGGTCCGCTCCTCGGCCCACTTCGCGCGGACCTTCATGCCGGTCTCGATGTCTCCGGGGGAGTCGGCCTCGATCGCGTGCAGCCAGGGCGTGTCAGCGCCGTCGATCGTGATCAGCGCGAACGCGAAGGGGCTCTGGGACGGCTGGCCGGCGACGGGCTCGCTGACCCAGGTCCAGGAGGTGACCGTGCCGGTGTCGGGGAGCTCGACGAACTCGGTCACGGCCTGATGCCCGACCGGGTCGAACTCGGGTGGTGGGACGGCCACTCGACCGTCACTGAGGCGTCCGCCGACGATGGTGGCGTCCCTCAGTCCGGTGAGGAAGCGGCCGATGACCGGGCCTGTGGATCTGGTGTAGTCGAAGGCGACCGTCACGGGTGCCTGCAGGGTGCGACTCATGCCGCCACCTCCGTAGCGCAGGCGCCAGGATACGGAGATGGCGGCAAGAGGGCTGTGACGGTCACTCGCTGGCGCTCGTTCATGACAGAAAGTGAAACACGTTCTAGTATTGCCCACAACCCGTTCGCCGGATGAAGGAGTCGATCGCACGTGAAGCTGGGACTACAGCTGGGCTACTGGGGAGCGCAGCCGCCGACCGGAGTCGATGAGCTCGTCGCCGCTGCCGAGGAGGCCGGTTTCGACGCGATCTTCACCGCCGAAGCCTGGGGGAGCGATGCGCTCACGCCGCTGGCGTGGTGGGGCCGGGAGACGTCCCGGGTCCGCCTCGGCACCTCGATCGTGCAGATGTCGGGACGCACGCCGACCTCGATCGCCATGCACGCGCTGACCCTCGACCATCTCTCCGGTGGCCGGTTCGTCCTCGGTCTCGGGGTGAGCGGCCCGCAGGTGGTGGAGGGGTGGTACGGCCAGCCGTTCGGCAAGCCGCTGGCCCGCACCCGCGAGGTCGTCTCGATCATTCGTAAGGTGCTCGCCCGCGAGGCGCCCGTGACCAACGACGGGCCGCACTACCCGCTGCCCTTCACCGGCGAGGGCTCGGTCGGCCTCGGCAAGCCGCTCAAGCCGATCGTGCACCCGTTGCGCGCAGACATCCCGATCTGGCTCGGCGCGGAAGGCCCCAAGAACGTCGCCCAGACCGCCGAGATCGCCGATGGCTGGATCCCGATCTTCTACACGCCCCGATCCGCCCCGATGTACGCCGACTGGCTGGCGGAAGGCTTCGCCCGCCCGGGCGCGCGGCGCACCGCCGACGACTTCGAGATCGCTGCGACCTGCCACCTCCAGGTCGTCGCCGATGCGGAGGCGAAGAAGGCGGCGCTCGACGCGATGAAGCCGTTCGCGGCGCTCTACATGGGCGGGATGGGGGCCAAGGAGCAGAACTTCCACAACCAGGTCTTCGAGCGGATGGGCTACGCCGAGCTCGCCGGCCAGGTCCAGGCCCTCTACCTCACCGGTGAGAAGGAGAAGGCCACCGCACTCATCCCTGACGAGCTCGTCGACGACCTGCACATCATCGGCACCGAGGACGAGGTGCGCGACAAGGTGGCCCAGTGGGAGGAGACCGGTGTGACCACCCTGCTGCTGAGCCTCGGCTCGGCCGCCGAGGTCCGCCACATCGCCGAGGTGCTCGGATGATGGCGGCGGGCGTCTCCGGGGCGGTCTGCTGATGGCGGTCTACGCCGTCACCGGATCCGCCTCGGGGATGGGCGCTGCTGTGGTCGAACGGCTCCTCGCCGCCGGGCACCGGGTCGTGACCGTCGATCTGCGTGACGCCGATGTCGTCGCGGACCTGTCCACACCGGAGGGCCGTCGCGATGCTGTCGAGAAGGTGCTGGCAGCGGTCGGCGGCCGGCTCGACGGCGCCGTCCTGGCGGCGGGGCTCGGCCCGGCACCGGGACGCGAACGTCCGGCCCTGATCACCCGGGTGAACTACCTCGGCGTCGTCGAGCTGCTCGAGGGATGGCGCGAAGCGCTCGCCGCCACCGGAGACGCGAAGGTCGTGGTCTTCTCCAGCAACTCGACCAGCACGATGCCGCTGATCCCGGCGCGGGCGGTCAGAGCCCTGCTCGACGGCGACGTGGAGCGGGCGGTGAAGGCGTACCGGATCTTCGGGAAGGGCGCGCCGGCGATGGCCTACGGGGCCTCGAAGGTCGCGGTGACCCGGTGGGTGCGGCGCCGCGCGGTCGAGCCGGAATGGGTGCAGGCCGGGATCCGGCTCAACGCGATCGCACCCGGCGCGGTGCTCACGCCGCTCCTGGAGAAGCAGCTGGCGACGCCGGGGGAGGCGAAGGCGATCCGGTCGTTCCCGGTCCCGGCCGGGGGCTACGGTGACCCCGGGCTCCTCGCCGACTGGGTGATCCACATGCTCGGCCCGGCAGCGGACTTCATGGTCGGCAGCGTCGTCGTGGTCGACGGCGGCACCGACGCCTGGTTCCGCGCCGACGACTGGCCGCGTCCGGTGCCCGGCCGGCGGCTGCGGGGCTATCTGCGCAGGATGCGCGAGTTCAGGAGGACGCGCCGATGACCGACAGCTCGACTGACCCGCTCGCCCCGGCGAGGCTGGGCCCGGTGACGCTGCGCAACCGGGTGATCAAGGCGGCCACCTTCGAGGGCGCCTCGCCCGGGGCGCTGGTCTCCGACCGGCTGATCGACTACCACCTCGCGGTCGCCGAGGGCGGCGTCGGGATGACCACGGTCGCCTATCTCGCGGTGGCCCCGGAGGGACGTACGCATGCCGACTGCATCTATTGGCGCCCCGAAGCCCTGCCCGGCCTGACCAGGCTGACCGAGGAGATCCACCAGACCGGCGCCAAGGTCTCGGCCCAGATCGGTCATGCCGGCCCGGTGGCCAACGCGAAGTCCAACGGCGCCCCCTCGCTGGCGCCCGCGCGGTCGTTCAACGCGCTCGGGATGGCCTTCAACCGCGCTGCGACCGCCACCGACCTCGCCCGGGTGGTCGAGCAGCACGGTGCCGCGGCACGGATGGCCGTGGAGACCGGTTTCGATGCGATCGAGGTCCACCTCGGCCACAACTACCTGCCCAGCGCCTTCCTCAGCCCGCGGCTGAACTCGCGCACCGATGAGTTCGGAGGATCGCTGGCCAACCGAGCATCGTTCCCGCGCCGCATCCTCGCCGCCGTCCGAGAGGCGGTCGGCGGCCAGGTCGCCGTGCTCGCCAAGATGAACATGCGCGACGGCTACCGCGGCGGGTTCGACCTGCCCGAGTCGGTCGAGTTCGCGCGCCTGCTCGAGTCCGACGGCCACCTCGACGCGCTCGAGCTCACCGGCGGCTCCTCGTTCATGAACCCGATGTACCTCTTCCGCGGCGACGCGCCCTACCGCGAGATGGCCGCCAACATGCCGCTGCACCCGGTGATCCGGATGGGCATGCGGATGGTGGGCAAGGGCTTCTTCAAGGAGTACCCCTACAAGCCCCTCTACTTCCTCGACAACGCCCGCGAGTTCCGCCGTGCGCTGAGCATGCCGCTGGTGCTCCTCGGTGGTGTCACCGACCTGACCGGGATGCGCACCGCGATGGACGAAGGCTTCGAGTACGTCGCCATGGCCCGCGCGCTGCTCCGGGAGCCCGATCTGATCAGCCGGCTCCGGGCCGACCCGTCGACCGTGTCGGGATGCACCCACTGCAACCTGTGCATGTCGACCATCTACCCGGGGACCCACTGCCACCTCGATACCGAGCACGTCTACGGTGAAGCTCACCCCATCCTGCTTCCCCCGGCCCACTGAGCCGACCCTGAACACGAGGACCATCAGATGTCGATGCACTACGGACGCGCCCACCACCCGCAGGCTCCGGCCGGATACGTCCATGACGACATGACCGAGGCGGAGATCAAGGAGCGGGAGGCCAGCCTGGTCCCGCTGACCGACTCGGTGCGCAGGCTCGTCGACGCCGTCGTTCGCACCCAGGTCGCGGACTCGGCCCTCGACGACGTACGCAGCCGGGTCGAGGCGCTGACCGACGAGCTGCTCGCCGAGGCGTTGCCGGGCCCGCACGGTGTCCGGTTCGGGTCCGACGGCGGCTTCCGCAACTACGGCAACCCGGTGGTCGGGAAGGGCAACGCGTTCGCCCCGCCGCTGGAGGTCCAGCGCGACGGCGAGGACGTCTGGGCCGAGTTCGAGCTCGGGCCGGCCTACGAGGGCCCTCCGGGGCTCGTCCACGGCGGCGTCTCGGCACTGATCCTGGACCAGCTGCTCGGCGAGGCCGCCTCGGCGGGCGGCCGGCCCGGCATGACCGGCACCCTGACGATCGTCTACAAGCACGGTACGCCACTGGGTCCGCTGCGCGGTGAGGCGAGGATCGCGTCGACCGAGGGAGTGAAGGCGATCGTCCGCGGTCGGCTGCTCACCCGGCCGACGGACGGGTCGGAGCCGGTGCTGTGCGTCGAGGCCGAGGGGATCTTCATCCTGCCGCGATGGGCACGCGAGGCGATGGCTGCTGCTGACCGGGAGCACGTCGGAGACGCCTGATGCGGCATCGGCGACGCGGGCCGGCAGAGGGCTAGAACACGTTCTAGTTTCACGGTAGGGTGCGGACATGGATACCAGCCGCATCGGTCCCCACAACGGTCATCTGATGGTCTCGGCGCTGGAGCGCCACAAGGACCGCCCGATCATTCATCTCGGAGACGTGAGCCTGACCGGGGCGGAGGTGTCCGCGCGGATCAGTCAGTACGTCCAGGCGTTCGAGGCGCTCGGTGCCGGCACCGGCACGGCGACCGCGCTGCTCGCGCTCAACCGTCCCGAGGTGCTCTTCATCCTCGGCGCCGGCCAGACCCAGGGATTCCAGCGCACGGCGCTGCACCCGCTGGGGAGCGCCGAGGACCAGGCGTACGTCATCAACGACGCGGGGATCACCGGCATCGTCATCGATCCCTACTTCGCCGACCGTGCCGTCGAGCTCCTCGAGCTGTGCCCGGAGCTGAAGCAGGTGCTCACCATCGGGCCGGTGCCGCCTCAGCTGGCCGAGGTGGGGGTCGACCTCGTCGCGGCCGCGGCGACATACCCGGTCGAGCCGCTGACGGCGCGCCTGCTCCCGCCGGACCACGTCACCTCGATCACCTACACCGGTGGCACCACCGGGAAGCCGAAGGGCGTGATCGGGCTCGCCGGGTCGTTCGCGACGATGACGCAGGTGCAGCTCTCCGAGTGGGAGTGGCCCGAGGCGCCGCGGTTCCTGATGTGCACGCCGCTCTCGCACGCCGGCGCCGCGTTCTTCGTCCCGGTCGTGATCAAGGGCGGGACGCTGTTCGTGCTGCCGAAGTTCGACCCGGCCGAGGTGCTGGAGACCATCGAGCGGGAGCGGATCTCGTCGCTCATGGTGGTCCCGACGATGCTCTACGCGCTCCTCGACCATCCGGACTCCCGCACCCGCGACCTGTCCTCGCTGGAGACCGTCTACTACGGCGCCTCCGCGATCAACCCGGTGCGCCTGGCCGAGGCGATCGAGCGGTTCGGGCCGATCTTCGCGCAGTACTACGGCCAGTCCGAGGCGCCGATGGCGATCACCTACTTCGCCAAGGGCGACCATGTCGACGCCGACGGCAAGCCGCTCACCCACCGGCTGACCTCCTGCGGCCGCCCGTCCGCCTTGGTGCGTACCGCGCTGATCGGTCCCGACGGCGCTCCGGTCGCTCCAGGTGAGCCGGGCGAGATCTGCGTCGCCGGCCCGCTGCTCTCCGGCGGCTACTGGCAGCTGCCGGACGTCACCGCAGAGACGTTCCGGGACGGCTGGATGCACACCGGCGACGTCGCCCGCGAGGACGAGGACGGCTTCTGGTACATCGTCGACCGCACCAAGGACATGATCGTCACCGGCGGGTTCAACGTCTTCCCCCGCGAGGTCGAGGACGTCATCGCGACCCACCCCGCTGTCGCCCAGGTGGCTGTGATCGGCACCCCGCACGAGAAGTTCGGCGAGGCCGTCACCGCAGTCGTGGTCCCGCGCCCCGGGGCGGCTCTCTCCGACGAGGTCGTCGCCGAGATCCAGGCCCTGGTCAAGGAGCGAAAGGGCTCGGTCCAGGCCCCGAAGTCGGTCATCGAGATCGACGCGATCCCGATGACCGCACTCGGGAAGCCCGACAAGAAGGCACTACGAGCCCGCTACGCGGCTCAGGAGTAGCGCACCGCGTAGCGGAGGTGGGTCACCCCGCGTCCGTCGAGGCGCCGGATCAGCTCGAGCTCGATGGGCCCGACGCCCCCGTCGGGGAAGAGCCGCCGGCCCGCGCCGAGGAGCACCGGCACGAGATGGATCTCGATCTCGTCGAGCTGGGCGGCGCCGAGAAGCGCCTGAGCGAGACCGGCACCGTGAGCCATGACGACCTTGTCTCCGGCCGCCGCACGGGCCTCCTCGGCGCACCGGTCGACGTCGGTGAAGTAGCGGGCGCTTCCCGGCGGGTCGTCGTCGGGATGGTGGGTGAGCACGTGGATCGGCACGCCGTCGTGATGGTCGCCGCCCCAGCGATCGGCGAGCTCATAGGTACGCCGTCCTGAGATGAGCGCGCCCGTGGCGAGGTACTCGCGGTAGACGTCACCGTTCACCCCGGCATCGTTCCGGTCGTCGAGCCAGTCGAATATCCGGCCGCCGCCGCGCCCGAGCCCCTGGCCGTGGCGGTCGTCGGGTCCGGTGACGAACCCGTCCAGCGTCATGGACATCGAGAGCCGGATGGGCGTGCGTTGCGTGCGTGTGGGATCGGACATGGGGTCCTCCTGGTGGTGGTCGTGCGCCGGGCGGCGCTCACCAACGCCACGATCGGAGTCCCGGCGATCCGACACCAGGGGCGGGAGTTTCCCGTGATCGGCCGTCGGCCACCCGGCTGGCTCGCTACCCTGGCTGCGATGTCAGACGCGGCGGCAACGGGCTACGGGTTCGTCACCAAGACCCTGCACTGGTTGACCGTTGCCGCGTTCGTGCTGCAGTTCGTGGTCGGCTACGCGATGTCGACCGACGCCGACTGCGACCCGCCGGGGGAGGACCGTAGCGGTGGCGACACGTCCGACGCCGAGGAGGAGCGTCTGGATCGGCTCGAGGACGCCTGCGAGGCCCGGGATGCCGACCCGCTCGACGCCGCCTGGTCCGACGTGTGGGGAGGCGGTATCGGCGTCGACGGCATCAGCCTTCCTGAGCTGCACGTCCTGCTCGGTCTGGCGATCCTGCTGCTCGGCGGCCTCCGAGTCGGCTGGCGCATGATCGCCCCGCTGCCCCCGTGGTCGCCCCGCCTGTCCGGGACGGACCGCCGTGTCGCCCACGTCACCGAGCGGGCGCTGCTGACGCTGATGTTCGTCGTCCCGCTCACCGGCCTGGCGCTGGTCGCTGTCTCCGACGACCTGGTCGCGCTGCACGTGGCGGCCCACATCGCGTTCTTCGTCGCGCTCGGCGCGCACCTGCTGCTCGTGCTGGGCCGTGGGCTGCTTCCCCGGATGTTGCCGGGCTGGAGCAGCGTCAGCGCCCCTTGAACTCCGGCTTCCGCTTCTCCAGGAAGGCCTTCGGGCCCTCCTTGGCGTCCTCGGAGGCGAAGACGGCAGCGCCGACCTTGGCGTCGTCGGCCCAGCACTCGTCCTCGTGCTTGCCCTCGGACTCCCGCATCGTACGCAGGATCGCCTGGACCGCGAGCGGCCCGTTGGCCGCGATCATGTCGGCGAGCTCGTGGGCCTTCTCGAGCGCCGTGCCGTCGGGGACGACGTGGCCGATCAGGCCGAGCTCCTTGGCCTCGGGAGCCTTCAGCGTACGTCCGGTGAGCAGCAGCTCGGCGGCGACGGTGTAGGGGATCTGCCGGGGGAGGCGGACCGCGGAGCCGCCCATCGGGTAGAGCGACCACCGGGCCTCGGCGACGCCGAACTTGGCCGACTCGCCGGCGACCCGGATGTCGGTGCCCTGCAGGATCTCGGTGCCGCCGGCGATGGCGGGACCCTCGACCGCGGCGATCAGCGGCTTGGTGAGCCGGAAGCCCTTCAGGAGCCCCTTGAGCACGGTCGGGTCGAATCCCTCGTCGAAGGACTCCGAGGGCGGCTTCTCGTCGGCCGTCTTCAGGTCCATGCCGGCGCAGAAGTAGCCGCCGGCACCGGTCAGGATGCAGACCCGGATCTCCGGATCGGCGTTCACCCGGTCCCAGGCGTCCTCCATGATCCGCAGCATCTCGGAAGAGAGCGCGTTGCGGCGCTCGGGGCGGTTCATCGTGACGACGAGCTTGTGGCCGTCCTGCTCGACGATCGCGTGCGGCGCGGCGGCGGTGTCAGCAGAAGATTCTGTGATCGGCATAACACCAGACCCTAGCGGAAAACTGAAACGTGTTCTAGTCTCGCAGTCATGGCGCTGAACCTTGCTGACCTCTTCGAACACGCCGTCGACGCCGCGCCTGAGAAGGTGTCCGTCCAAGTCGGCGACCGCAAAGTGACCTACGCAGAGCTCGAGCGTGAGTCCAACAAGCTGGCCCACTATCTGGCCGGCCAAGGGATCGGGAAGGGCGATCACGTCGGTCTCTACTCCAAGAACTCCGTGGAGCACGTCGTCGCCCTGCTCGCGATCCTGAAGATCCGGGCCGTGGCGATCAACGTGAACTTCCGCTACGTCGCCGGCGAGCTGGAATACCTTTTCGGCAACGCCGACCTCAAAGCCCTGGTGCACGACCGCGTCTATGCACCCCTGGTTGCCGAGGTCGCCCCGAAGGTCGAGAGCCTGACGACGTTCGTCGCGGTCCCCAACCCGCTCGAGCCCGACGACGAATCCGACCTGAGCGCGTTCGGCGGCGTCACCCTGGAGGAGGCCCAGGCCGGGCAGTCCGACGCCCGCGACTTCGGCGAGCGCAGCCCCGACGACATCCACGTGATCTACACCGGCGGCACCACCGGTTTCCCCAAGGGCGTGATGTGGCGCCACGAGGACTTCTGGCGCGTGCTCGGCGGCGGCATCGACTTCATGACCGGTGTGCCGCTCGAGGAGTACGACCAGTCCAAGCAGGCCGCGGGCGACGGGCTCATCACGCTGCCGCTCAGCCCGCTGATGCACGGCGGTGCCCAGGCCTCGCTGCTCATGCACCTCTTCGCCGGCCAGGTGACGATCCTGGAGCCCAAGTTCGACCCGGTACGCACCTGGGAGATCGTCGACCGCGAGAAGGTCCAGATGATGTTCATGACCGGCGACGCCATGGCGGTGCCGCTCATCGACGCCTACGAGGCCGGCGGCTTCGACGGGCAGTCGCTGTTCGCCATCGCCTCCAGCGCCGCCATCTTCTCCAAGTCGGTCAAGGAGCGCTGGATGAAGGCGTTCCCGAACGCGGTCTTCACCGACTCCGTGGGGTCGACGGAGACCGGGTTCCAGGGCACGGGTCTGCAGGACGCCTCGGCGCTCTCGACCGACGGTCCGGTGGTGACCGCAGGCCCGCACACCGCCGTGATCGGTGACGACGGGCACCCCCTCGACCTCGCCAAGGACGTCGGCAAGATCGGCCGCACCGCTCGCAAGGGCCACGTGCCGGTCGGCTACTACAAGGACCCGGAGAAGTCCGCGAAGACCTTCGTCGAGATCGACGGCGAGCGCTACGCGATCCCGGGCGACAACGCTCGGATCGAGGAGGGCAACCGCCTCACGCTCCTCGGCCGGGGCTCGAACTGCATCAACACCGGTGGCGAGAAGGTCTACCCCGAGGAGGTCGAAGCCGCCATCAAGGCGCACCCCGACGTCTACGACACGCTGGTCGTCGGCATCCCGGACGAGCGCTACGGCCAGGCGGTGGCCGCCGTCGTGGAGCCGCGGCCGGGTGCGACCATCGAGCTCGAGGGGCTGCGTACGTTCCTGCGGGCGCACCTGTCCGGCTACAAGCTGCCCCGAGCGCTGACCATCGTCGACGAGGTGCCCCGCAACGCCACCGGCAAGGCCCAGTACCCGAAGGCCAAGGAGATCGCCTTGGCCAGCCAAGCGACCGCGACCGAGCAGGACTCCGAAGGAGCAACAGCATGATCCGGCGGAGCTCGATCCATACGGCACTGTGCGAGGCATTCGGAATCGATTATCCGATCTTCGCCTTCACCCCCTCCGAGCACGTGGCCGCGGAGGTCTCCAAGGCCGGCGGGCTGGGCGTGCTGGGTTGCGTACGCTTCAACGACGCCGAGGAGCTCGACCGCACCCTCACCTGGATGGACGAGAACACCGACGGCAAGCCCTACGGCGTCGACGTCGTGATGCCGATGAAGGTGCCGACCGAGGGCACCTCGACCGACCTGTCCGCCTACATCCCGGCGGAGCACACCGAGTGGGTCGACAAGACGCTGCTCTCCCTGGGCGTGCCGCCGCTGCCCGAGGGCGAGGGGCGCGAGGGCGTGCTCGGCTGGCTGCACTCGACCGCGCGCTCGCACGTCGACGTCGCGCTGCAGCACCGGCCGGTGCTGATCGCCAACGCGCTCGGCACGCCGCCCAACGACGTGATCGAGAAGGCGCACGAGCACGGGATCAAGGTGGCCGCGCTCGCGGGCGCTCCGAAGCACGCGGTCTCGCATGTCTCCAACGGTGTCGACATCATCGTCGCCCAGGGCTACGAGGCCGGTGGGCACACCGGCGAGATCGCTTCGATGGTGCTCCAGCCCGACATCGTCGACGCGGTCGGGCCGGACGTGCCGGTCCTGGGTGCGGGCGGGATCGGCTCGGGTCGCCAGATCGCCGCATCCCTCGCCCTCGGCGCGCAGGGGGTGTGGACCGGGTCCATCTGGCTCGGGACGTCGGAATACCGCAACCTCAACACCCACGCCGGCTGGGAGACCGCCTTCACTCGCGCCACCTCCGCCGACACCCGCCGGATGCGGATCTACACCGGCAAGCCCGCCCGACTGCTGAAGTCGAAGTGGACCGACGCCTGGGAGGCCGACGGGTCGCCCGCGCCGCTGCCGATGCCGTTGCAGAACCTGCTCGTCTCCGACGCCCACAACCGCATCAACGCCGCCGGCGACCCCGACGTCGTCGCGATGCCGGTCGGACAGATCGTCGGACGCATGAACGAGGTGCGTTCCGTCGCCGAGGTCATGGCGGATCTGATCGCCGAGTTCGAGGCCACGGTCAAGCGACTGGACGCCATCTCCGAGGGCTAGGCCGTAGAACCACCAGAGGCGCCGGCTCGGTCATCCGAGCCGGCGCCTCGTCGCATGTCCGCATGTGCGCCAGTCATACGTCTGCGCACTATCGCACACGCTGGTCGCCGGCGCCTCTACCGCACACCGCAACCCGGCCTCGAAGAGGAGTGCGTCCTGACAGGATGGGCGGGTGACGATCTCGAGCTACGTACGTGACGGGCTGACCTTCGACGTGATCGACTCAGGCCCCGCCGATGGCGACCCGGTCGTGCTCCTGCATGGCTTCCCGGAGCGGGCCAGCTGCTGGCGTGAGGTGTCGCCGATCCTGCACGAGGCGGGCTTCCGGACCATCGCCCCGGACCAGCGCGGGTATTCGCCGGGTGCCCGGCCGCGTACCCGTCTCGGCTACGGTGCCGGTCAGCTGGTCGAGGACGTGGTCGCGCTGATCGACGAGATCGGTCGTCCCGTCCATCTCGCCGGGCACGACTGGGGGAGCGCGGTCGGCTGGGGAGTGGCCGCCACGCGGCCCGACCTGATCCGCAGCTGGACCGCGATGTCGGTGCCGCACCCGGTCCCGTTCGCGCGGTCGATGAAAGGGCCGCAGCGTCGGAAGTCCGCCTACATGCTCTACTTCAACATCCCGCTCCTTCCTGAGCTGGTCTCGGGCCGAGACGGCCGGATGGAGCGGATGATGCGGGGGAGCGGTTGGAACGACGAAGACGTCCAGCGCTTCCGCGAGGAGATCGTCGACTACGGTGCGCTGCCGGGCGGACTGGGCTGGTATCGCGCCCTGCCCCTGGCGCCGCGCGTCGGCCCGGTCCCGGTCCCGACGACGATGCTGTGGAGCGATGGTGACGTCGCGATCGGCCGGACGGCCCTGGAGGGCAACGAGGACTTCGTCACCGGTTCCTATGAGCTCATCGAGCTGGCCGGGGTCAGCCACTGGATCCCCACCACAGCGCCGCAGGCGGCGGCCGACGCGATCCTCTCGACCATCGCCAGGTCGAGTCGGTCGTGATCCGTCGGCCGCCGCGGCGGCCGGGTCCGGCCGGCAGCGACCGTCCCCGGACTGGTGCTCAGTCCGGCGTCACGGCGCTGGGGAGGTCGATCGGGGCGTGGTGTCGCGAGCCGTGATCGCGTCGCGAACACCACGGATCGCGGTGCGGATCATGTCGCCGTACGGGCCTTCCGGCAACGCGGCCACCCGCTCTTCCGCCCTACCGATCTGCTCGGCGGCAGTCTCGAAGGAGCCCAGGCGACGCAGGTTGTCGGCGATGTTGAGGTGCAGGCTCGGATAGAACCCGGCGACGTCGAGGCCCGCATGGTGCTCGCCGGCGCGCTCGTCGGTGAGGGCGCCTGCGGCGTCGAGGGCGCGTACGTCCCAGATGAGTGCCTCCGCCGGATCGGGACACAGGTCGGCCAGGTAGTGGGCGAGCGTGCACCGGTGAAGCGGATCGCCCAGCACCCCGAGACCGTCCCAGACGGCGAGCAGGTCCTGTCGTGCTCGGGAGGTCTCGCCCTGGTGGCCAAGGGCCACGGCGGATGTGATGGCGTCCATCGTCGGGTCAGCTGCAGGTGTCACGGTCATGCGCCGATGCTGGGGCTTCGAGCGACCTGAAGGTCAAGAGTCGAGCACGCGGGTCTGCTGGCGCAGCCGGCCATCGACCCGGCGAACACCGCCGCGTGCCGAGCGAACCCTCGAAGCACGCCAGAGCGCTACGGCAAGCCACAGGGCCGCGACGGCGACGAGTACGCCCCAGACGACTCGCGCCGGCTGCGGGAGGAAGTACTGGGGGAGCATCGTGGCCAGGAGAGCGGCCAGCGGGACGGCACTCCAGCGGGGCAAGGAGCCCGAGCGCCAGACGGCGATCGAGGCGAGCACCGCGGCGACGGCGATGAGCAGTAGTCCGACAGCGAAGACGGTCATCGCGGTCGGCTCGAGGCGGAAATCGTTGCCCACGTCGGTCAGACTCGGGTCGCCGTCGGCCAGGGCGCGCTCGCCGATTGCCTTGAGACCGTAGACCTCGGCACCGTAGTAGGAGATGGTCAGACCGGAGCCGATGTAGCCGATGACGGCCGCGAGATATGCGGTCCTCTCCGGTGGCGTGCCGTCGAGGAAGCCACGGATCGCGCCGTAGCCGAGCGGGATGAGAATGAGGCCGACGATGGCGCTGAGATGGGCGATGGTCCAGCCGGCGGAGGCCCACGCCGTAGCTCCGTCGAGAGTGGTCTCGTCAGCGCGTGGGGCAACGATCTCGTAGACGGCGAAGAGGACGCCGGCGATCGCAAACGCGACGGCGCCCATCTGGGTGCGGCGGTCGGGGGAGTTGTGGGGGATGGTCACTGCGGAACTCCTCGGTAAGGGCGAGAGAGCAGTGCTCTCAATTGCGAGCGATGATGACATGCATTCACGCGTGCCGCACGTGATTTTGGTCAGCACTCGTCCAAGGCCGATCCGAACGGACCGCGTGCTCAGCGAATAGGCCGCAGCGCTATCGCACACCCTCGTTGCTTGCCGCGATACAGCACAGACGGCCGCCACAAAAAGTGGAATCGCGTTCCTGCGCGAGATCGTGCGGGACTCGATGGGCAGCATCGCCGCGCTTCATGACAGGAGCGACAGTCTTGCACCCGAGAAACTGACCAGTGAGGTTCGTGGCCAGCGCTTCATCTCCTTCCCGCGCGAGGTGCGATGCGGGGACGGCGGCGATTCGTCGCGGCTATGACAGCCTTCCGTTGCCATTCTTCGGTGACATCGAGACCCGCGGCATCAACACGAGGGACGAGGCCACGGTCTCTGCGCAACGCTTGAGTGCGTCTGGGACGACGACCACACAGCCGAGCTCGGGTAGCGCCCGCGCGATCGTCGCGCCAATTCCGCAACCGCCACAAGCACGACGGTCGCGCAATCGGCGCGATCACTTTCGCGGTCGTCGCGCGCCGCTTAATCGTGCCCTTTCGCGGCTAGCGATGTCTCGCATGCCGTGGCTTGCGTCGATGTTCGATCGGAGTTCGCCGAGCTGAGAGAAGCATTGATGGGTTGTCCGCCGGCGCGAGAATCAGGAACGTTGTGGACTGATCATCGGCCTGCTCGTGTTCAGTTCACACTGAGGTATTCTTCGCCCAGTTTGCGGACCTTGACGGGGAGGTCGAGGAACGGGGTGAACTGCTCCCAAGTCTCGCGCCAGGACCGGATCAGGGAGGGGTAGGTGTTCTCCCCTCACTCGGTGAACTCAGTGAACTCGAGCTCGGTCCAGGGACCGGGTGCGCGACCACGCCTTCGGTAGTCATCTTGTTCGCCTACGGCGAGACGACCGCGTCGTCGAACCAGGTCAGCCGGCGCTGGTGCTTGGGCACGATCTGCGGATAGCAGGTCCCTCTCGAACGTGCGCGACCTGCAGATTTACCTCGCCGACCTTCGTCCGCACCCGCTTCGGGCTTGACCCGTTCCGTCAGTTGCCGCTGTTACGCCCCGGTTGGCTCGTGCTTGGCGCAGCTGAGATGATGCGACCCCTCAGCCTCGAGCGCGGCTGGAGGACGGGCTGCGTCACCTGCGTCAGCAGAAACCGTTCCCGGTCAGGCCAGCCTCTTGTCCGACCATTCGACCAGCCAGCGTGGCCCACCCTTCGATAACTCCGCCGGGACCTCCTCATTGGCCGGGACAGGCACCAACGGGGCCTTGTCCTGCTCGGTGCGTCGACGGCCGCGACGCCGCAACGAGACTCCCCACTGTCTCGCTCCACGAGGTGGTTCTCCTTCCGATACGGACAAGATCCGTGGCATCACGCCGAGCCAGCTACACGACGTCTTCCGACAGGACCGAGAGAATGAGTATGTACCGGCTCTACCAGATGCTCATTTCCCTTCTGCCAGTGCAACGGAGGGCATCTAGTAGGGTTTCCTTCGAAGGACTCTTTGACCTCTATTTTGTAGATGTCCCAAACGGTATAGGAGTAGTGATGGAGAGGCTGTACATCTCGGTGCGGCGCTGGATTCTGGCGCTGGCAGCCGTTTTTGGGGGAATGTCACTGGTGATGATGAGCACTAGTTCGGCGAACGCAGCGGTATACAACACCTCGTCGTACCACAAGATCACTGTCGTCGGCGCAGTTGGTTACGCGTGGGAGGCTGGTGACAAGTTCAAGTTGTGCGACACGAAGGCGAACGGTCGCGCTGCAAAGATTCAGATTGAAGCGGCGGGCTCAACAACCGGCTATGTTCGTTCGGTCAGCGGTTCGGGAAACTGCATCACCTTCTACCACAACCTGCCGGAAAACCGTAGGATCCACTGGCATGTGTTCGGTTGTACCGGTACTGGCTGCCCTTCCGGTAGCGTCATCAATACCTCCTACTACAACGACCACTGAGTTCAGTTGTAGGCAAAACTAATGATCTGGCCGTCCGGTGCTTTTCTTGCCGGATGGCCAGATCTTTGCCCCTTCGAAATGATGCTACGACGGTGCGCCTCAGGCGATCCGCGACCCGTGCGGCAGGAAGTACTGCGCGAGCATGGTGACCAAGATGGCGGCAAGCGGACAGCGATCCAGCGGGGGAGGGAGCCGGAGTGCCAGACGGCGACCGCGATCAGCAGCATTCCGATGGCGAAGACGGTCATTGCAGTCGGGTCGAGGCGAACCTCGTTGCCCGCGTCGGTCAGGCTGGCGTCCCCGTCGTCGATCGCCCGTTGGCCAATGGCATGAGGACGCCGGCGATCGCTGGCGCAATGGCACCCCGGTGTTTCGGTGCTCAGGAGATGTGTGGGGCCGGTCGCTGCGGAACTCCTCGGCAGGCGCGATGAGACCTGTGGTCACGGTTGCGGCCGATGACGGCAGCCGCCCGCCTCCGCACCCGATGTTCGCTGACGTTCAACCACGACTATTCGATCGCTGCGAAGAAACTCTCCACAGATCAAAGCGCTATCGCACATCCTCGTTGTTTGCCGCGATACAGCACCAACAACGGCCACGAGAAGAGGGGCCCCAGCCTGCACCGGAGCCCCTCGAAGTCGCGCTGAGGTCAGGACGCTGCGTACGCGCGCCCGATCTTCAGCGCCTGCTCGGACGCGCCTCCGAAGACGAACTCGAAGCGCTTGGCAGTGGTGAAGTAGCGATGGGCCTCACCGTCGAGGTCGATGCCGACACCACCATGGACATGGACGGTGGTGTGGGCGAGGCGGTGGGCGGCGTCCGCGGCCCAGAGCTTGGCGACGGCGACCTGGTCGGCGGCAGGGAGCCCGGAGGAGACCCGCCAGGCGGCCTGCCAGAGGGTGAGCCTCTGGGCGAGTACGTCGATGAACCCGTCGGCCAGGCGCTGCGAGACAGCCTGGAAGGTGCCGATGGCGCGGCCGAACTGCTCGCGGGTCTTGGCGTAGGACGAGGTGAGCTCGAGGGCGCCCTCGGTGATCCCCAGCAGCTCGGCGGACGCGGCGACGGTGAGCAGGTCCCCGAGACGGGCTGCGGCAGCGGCGTCGCCGATCCGCCGGGCCGGGGCGGATGCGAACGAGACGAGGGCGGTGACGTCGCCGTCACTGGTGTGCTGGGCGTGACGGTCGACGCCCGTCGCCGAGGCATCGACCAGGTAGACCCCAGCGGTGCCGTCGGCTGACGATGCCGTGACCAGGAAGGCGTCGGCGATCATTCCGGCTCTGACCAGTGTCTTGACACCAGAGATCGCCTCGTCGGCGGCGATGACGGTGGGGGAGTCGGGCAGGTGCGAGTGTTCCTCCGCGACCGCGGCCGCAAGCACCCGGGAGCCGTCGGCGACGCCCGCCAAGGCATCAGGAGCGGCTTCGGCGAGCAGCAGCCCGCACGGTCCGTGCACCGCGAGCGGCACCGGCGCGACCCGCCGTCCGGCCTCGACCAGCACCCGGCACAGCTCGACGAGCCCGAGCCCGGCCCCGTCGTACGCCTCGGGCAGGTGAAGTCCCAGCAGCCCGGCCTCGCCGAGGGCGGACCAGAGGGCGGCATCGAACCGGCCGCGGTCGCCGGCCTCCGCCTCGACCGTACGCAGCTGATCGAGCGAGGTGGCGTCGCCGATGATCTTGGCCGCGAGCTCAGCGGCTTCGTCGGATTCAGTGGTGAAAGAGAAGTCCATGAGGTGTCCTCGGTGTCGGATGGTCAGCGCTTGGCGGCGGGGAGGCCGAGGCCCACGTAGCCGATGATGTCTCGTTGGATCTCGTTGGTGCCGCCGCCGAACGTCATCACCAGAGACGAGCGATGGAAGCGCTCGAGGCGGCCGGCCAGCACGGCGCCGGGCGAGTCGGCGGTGAGGCCCGCGTGCGGACCGACGATCTCCATGAGTGTCCGGTAGACCTCGGTGGCCAGCTCCGAGCCGTAGACCTTCGTGGCCGACGCCTCGGCGGGCGAGAGGGCGACCCCGTGGTCGGCGTCGGAGGCGAGCTTCCAGTTGACCAGCGAGAGTGCCTCGATGCGGGCGTGCGCGCGACCCAGTGCGAGCTGGACCCACTCGGCGTCGATCACCCGGCTGCCGTCGGGGACCGTGGTGGTCTGCGCCCACTCCGTCACGAGCCCGAGCGAGTGCACGAGCGGAGCCGCCGAGGTGAGCGCGACCCGCTCGTGGTTCAGCTGGTTGGTCATCAGCGCCCAGCCCCCGCCGCGCTCCGAGACGAGATTCGACGCGGGCACGCGTACGTCGGAGTAGTAGGTCGCCGAGGTGCCGACGCCGGCCACGGTCTGGACCGGGGTGTAGGAGAACCCCTCGGCAGACGTCGGCACCAGGATCATCGAGAGCCCCTTGTGCCGTGACGCTTCTGGCTCGGTCCGGCACGCGAGCCAGATCCAGTCCGCATACTGGATCAGCGAGGTCCACATCTTCTGGCCGTTGATCACCCACTCGCCGGTGCCTTCGTCGAGAACTGCACGAGTCTGCAGCGAGGCGAGGTCGGTCCCCGATCCCGGCTCGGAGTACCCGATCGAGAAGTGCAGCTCCCCGGCGAGGATCTTCGGCAGGAAGTAGTCCTTCTGCTCCGGCGTACCGAACCGCATGATCGTCGGTCCCACCGTGTTGAGCGTGAGATAGGGGATCGGCACCCCCGCTACGGCGGCGGCATCGGTGAAGATCAGCTGCTCCACCATCGAGCGGTCCTGGCCGCCGTACTCCTTCGGCCAGCCGATCCCGAGCCAGCCGTCGGCGCCGATCTGCCGGATTGTCGAGAGATAGACCTCCTTGTCGGCCTCGTCCCCGAACTCGCCCGAGGCCCGGGCGAGCGCGGCGCGGCGCTCCGGCGTGACCAACTGGGCGAAATACGAGTTGAGCTCTGAGCGAAGTTGCTCCTGGGCGGGTGTCAAGGCCACATGCATGTGATAAAACTAGAACAGGTTCTACGTTTTGAACAGGTGCAGCTCGTAGAGGCACAGCTCGGAAAGACCACAGCGGAAGGTACAACCATGGCCGACCCCACCACCCAGACCCGCACGCTCGATCACGGCTCCCAGCCGGAGCGCTTCGCGCGCGGTTGGCACTGTCTGGGCATGGCCAGCCAGTTCAAGGACGGCAAGCCCCACGCCGTCGAGGCGTTCGGCGGCAAGCTGGTCGTCTGGGAGAATTCCAAGGGCGAGCTGGGCGTGCTCGACGGTTACTGCCGCCACATGGGTGGCGACCTCACCCAGGGCACCGTGAAGGGCGACGAGGTCGGCTGCCCGTTCCACGACTGGCGCTGGGGCGCCGACGGCCGATGCAAGCAGATCCCCTACGCCCGCCGCGTCCCGCTGCGCGCCCGCACCAAGGCGTACGAGACCGTGATCCGCAACGACGCGCTGCTGATCTGGCACGACCCCGAGGGGTCGAAGCCCGACTACGACATCCTGCCGCCGGAGCTGCCCGACATCAGCAACCGTGACGTCTACACCGACTGGATCTGGAACACCGTCCCGATCAAGGGCAGTCACTGCCGCGAGCTGATCGACAACGTGGTCGACATGGCGCACTTCTACTACGTGCACTTCGCCTTCCCGACCGACTTCCGCAACGTCTTCGAGGACCACACCGCGACGCAGTACATGGCCTCCAAGGGGCGCCCCGACGTCGCCGGCGGTTATGGCGACGCCGACATGTTCCTCAAGTCCGAGGCGACCTACTACGGCCCGGCGTACATGATCAACTGGCTCGAGGTCGACTACAAGGGCTTCGTGACCGAGGTGATCCTGATCAACTCGCACATCCCGACCGGGCCTGACTCCTTCCTGCTGCAGTACGGCATCGTCGTCAAGAAGCCCGAGGGTCTCGACGACAAGACCGCCAACTTCATCGGCAAGAAGTACGCCGACATGTTCGGCGACGGCTTCCTCCAGGACGTGGCGATCTGGGAGAACAAGGCGCCGGTGCAGAACCCGCTGCTGTGCGAGGAGGACGGCCCGGTCTACCAGCTGCGCCGCTGGTACGAGCAGTTCTACGTCGACGTCGCCGACATCGAGCCCGAGATGCGGGCCCGCTTCGAGTTCGAGGTCGACACCACCAAGGCCAACGAGTTCTGGCACGAGGAGGTCGCTGAGAACCTTCGCCGGATCGAGGCCGAGAAGGCCGACGCCGAGAAGGCCGACAGCACCGAGTCGAGCGACGCAGGGGTCAGTTGATGGCCTCGTTCGTCCCGACGTCACCGGAGACCATCGAGGACCAGCGGCTCTACACCCAGGCTCGTCTGGTCGAGGTGGAGTGTCTCGACTGCCTCGCCCACGTCGGGGTGAAGAAGAACAGCGAGCACCAGACCTCGGTCCAGTGGACGGCCGAGGCGCAGGCCCAGTGCCCGGATCTCGTACGCCGCAAGGCCGCCGCCAACGGTGAGCGGCTCGCCCATGCCCGCTGCCCTCGTCTGGCCGCGTCCATCGACGCGGCCGTCGCCGACGGCCGGATCCAGATCGGAGCCGAGGATGGCTACTGACTCGTTTCTGCTTCCTGTCCTCGACGTGGTCGAGGAGACCTCGGAGGCACGCTCGATCGTCTTCGAGCTCCCCGAGGACGTGGGGCACGCGTTCCAGCCGAAGCCCGGACAGTTCCTCACCGTCGCGGTGCCGAGCGAGCGGGACGGACTCGCTGCCCGCTGCTACTCGCTCTCCAGCGCTCCGGGTGACCCGCTCACGGTGACCGTGAAGCGCACCGTGGACGGCTACGCGTCGAACTGGATCTGTGACAACCTCCGCCCCGGTGACACGCTGCGGGTGCTCCCGCCGAGCGGGATCTTCACGCCGGCCGACATCGACGCCGACTTCCTGCTCTTCGCCGGCGGTTCGGGCGTCACCCCGATCATCTCGATCGCCCGTACGGCGCTCCGCGAGGGCACCGGCCGGATCGTGGTCTTCTACGCCAACCGCGACGAGCGCTCGGTGATCTTCGCCGAGGAATGGGCGCGGCTCGCCGCGGAGCATCCCGACCGGCTCCAGGTCGTCCACTGGCTCGAGTCCGTCCAGGGCCTTCCCACGCAGGAACAGCTCAAGGCGTTCGCGGCCGACCGGCTGACGTACGACGCGTTCGTCTGTGGCCCTGCTCCGTTCATGAAGGCGACGATCTCGGCGCTCAAGGAGCTGGAGTTCCCGCGGGCACGGCGGCACCAGGAGAAGTTCGCCTCGTTGGGCGGCAACCCGTTCGGCGAGTCCGTCCCGATCAAGGATGCGCAGGCCGAGGTCGTGGAGGACGGACCCAAGCAGCCCGCCACGCTGGAGATCGAGCTCGACGGGGCCACGACGACGTACGACGACTGGGACCCGGGCACCCCGATGCTCGACTTCCTCGAGGCCAAGGGGGTCAAGGCGCCCTACTCGTGCCGGGAGGGCGAGTGCTCCGCGTGCGCGTTCCGGCTGCTCGAGGGTGAGGTGAAGATGGTGCGCAACGACGTGCTCGAGCAGGAGGACCTCGACGACGGGATCCGGTTGGGCTGCCAGTCCCTGCCCACCACCGACGTCGTCCGCGGCACCTACTCCTGAGGGACTCGCGAGAGACACAGATCACCAACCGGTTGTCAGGTCGAGGCATCTGGCGCGATAGTGTCGCGCTGCCCGAATCACATCCCACCGAGTCATCCGTAGTGAACGAGATCGGCTGATCGGTGGGCTCAAGCGAGGTTTCCCCCCACCGTGTTCAATCGCAACTTCTACGCCGCTCAGGACGACCGTCGCTTCGTCGTCGGCTATGCCCTCGACCTCGGTTTCCGGGTCTTCGACGCCTATTCGGCGCCCGGCCAGCCGTTGAGCGAGATCACCACGACGGCGTCGGCCTCGCTGCTCGCCGCGCGGCCCGCGTTCAAGCTCTACGCCCCCAACACCGGCCCCGAGCCGGTGATCACCCGGGTCGAGCTGGACGAGGCCGAGTTCGGTCCGTCGGCCTACGAGTACCAGTGCAACGGCTGGGGTCTGATCGGCCTCAACTTCGGTGGGGTCGTCGGTCTCGGCGGCCTCGGGTGGAGCACGCTGACCACGATGGCAGAGGCTCGCGCGGCCCGATGGCATGCCGTCGAGCCGATCGGCGCCGCTCCGTCGGAGTGGAACTGGCCTGCCGTCGACGATGCAGCGGTCAAGATGTTCGAGGCGATCGTCTCGATGGCCGGCTCCGCCGTCGGTGACAGCCCGATCCTGGCCGCCGCCGGTCAGCTCATCAAGGACAAGGGTCTGCTCTACGAGTCCGGTGGCGCGCTCCACGCCCGCCCGGGCCTCGGCTGAGCGACCACATGAGCGTCCTGCTCGGAGCCGTGCGTCCCAGGAGATAACGAGGTGCACGAGCTCCGGTGCCCTCGCTAGGTTCATCTGCGATGCGAGAACCCGATGCCGCGTTCGCGGACCCCAGGCAGGCGGTGCTCTACGACGTCTTCGACGACGATCGCTCCGACCTGGACGCCTATGTCGCGATCGTCCGCGAGGTCGGTGCCCGGCATGTCATCGATCTCGGCTGCGGCACCGGCTCGCTCGCCGTTCGGTTGGCCGGTGAAGGGTTGGTTGTCGTCGGTGTCGACCCGGCGGCGGCATCGCTGGACGTCGCTCGCAGCAAGCCGCACGCCGACCGTGTCACGTGGATCAACGGCGACGCGACGGCGGTTGTCGGCGGCGCGAGCGGCGCCGACCTGGTCGTGATGACGGGCAACGTCGCGCAGGTCTTCGTCGAGGACGAAGACTGGTCGGACACGCTGACCGCTGTTCATTCTGCGCTCCGCCCCGGCGGCTGGTTCGTCTTCGAGACCCGCAGGCCGGAGGTACGCGCCTGGGAGAGCTGGGATCTTCGGCCGACGACGGTCGATCTCCCCGACGGCCGCACCGCAGTCGTCACCCGCACCGTCACGACTGTCGACCTCCCGCTCGTCACCTTCGAAGGCTCGACGACGCTCGATGGCGACATCTTGACCTCGACCTCCACCCTTCGTTTCCGAGCGCGCGAAGAGATCGAGCGCGACCTGCTCGCCCACGGCTTCACCGTGCGCGACGTACGTGATGCGCCCGACCGCCCCGGCAAGGAGCATGTCTTCCTTGCTCGTGCGGACGGCTGAGGACTCGCCGTCGTCGCACCCGGCCGGGTCTCGTTCGGCGGGCTAACTTTGCCGGGTGACCAACACGAACGACCCGGCCCTCCAGCACGTGGTGGCGACGCAGGATCATCGTCTGCGTGCGACGCAGGCTGTCGGGGCGTTGATCCTGCTGGTCGTATCCCTGACGGCTCCGGTGCTGATCAGCATCGACGACTCGACGGGGCACGACCATCGGTCGGTCAAAGCGATCTGGTCCGGGCTGGCCTACGGGAAGCTGCTGGTCAGCAACCCGGACGCCGACTTCGGGAGCCACACGTCTCACGTCGTGGTGTTCGCCGGACTGATGCTCACGCTGGCCCTCTGCCTGGTGATGGTGCTGGGTGTGCTGTCGGTGCTGATCCCGCTGTCCGCGAAACCGCGACGATTCTGGACGGCGGTCTCGACGGTGACCGCGCTCGCGCCGGTGGTGACGCTGGTCGGGCTCGGCCTGTCCTCGGGAGAGTCCGAGCTGGCAGCGACCTGGACGACATTGGCGCCGACCGCGCTCGGTCTCTGGGTCCTCGCCGCGACGGTGGACCACTCGGCCTCCTGAGGACGGCTCTCGGGCCGGCGCTGGTCAGAAGCCGCGGGTCCAGAAGACCTCCTCGTGCAGGTGCCGGGAGCGCCAGCCGTCCGACGTACGGACGAAGGTGTGGCGGTAGCGGCCGCCGACCTCGACCACGCGCTCGCCGCCGGCACCGTCGGAGATGACCATCGGGTTGTCGAAGTACGCCACGACGTCGGCGCCGTCGTCGGTGAAGGTGATCCCGACCTGGCCGACGGTGTGCAGGCGCTTGCTGGAGAAGGCCGGGAGCATCTCGGCGAGCCACGCCTTGACCTCGGGAAATGCGCCGACGGTGCCGCCGGACTCCGAGTAGTCGATCGTGGCGTCGGCCGTGAAGACCGTGTCCAGGGCGTCCCAATCGCCGTCGTCGACGGCCAGGGTGTAGCGGGTCAGGGCGTCCGTGATCTCGGCGCGGTCGCTCAGCATCTGCAGGTCCACGAAGCTTCTCCTCAGGATCGGGGCGAGAGGACGATGACCGGGATCTCCCGGTCGGTCCAGGTCTGGTAGGTCTCGAAGTCCGCGTACGTCTCCAGGAGCTGCGGCCACAGCGCAGCCCGCTCTGCAGGGTCGGCGATGCGCGCCCGGACGAGACGCCGACCACGGCGGGGAAGGCGGACGGCGACGTCTGGCTGGGCACGCAGGTTGGCGACCCATTGCGGGTCCTTGGGCAGTCCGCCCTGGGAGCCGACGACCACGAGATCGTCGCCCGAGGTCATGAACAGCAGGGGAGTGGTGAAGGTGCGGCCCGACTTCCGGCCGACGTGCTCCAGGAGGAGGACGGGGGCCGGCTTGCGCCATCCGGCCATCACCCGCCAGGTGCCTCCCCGGCGGCCGTTGGTCAGCTTGAACAGAGCGGCGTTGGCGCGGGCACCGTACTTGATGATCCTCGCCGTCAGCGGCGAGTCCAGGCCCGGAGGACGGTCAGGCGAAGACGACATGGTGAACACTCTGGCAGAAACTTAGAACACGTTCTAGTGTGGGCACATGCGCTTCACCTATGCCGAGGCAATGACGCAGGCCGACTACTACGCACCGCTGGCTCAGGCGGCGGAGGCCGCCGGCTACACCAGCATGACGGTGGCCGACAGCCTGATATATCCCGAGGAGTCCGACTCCACCTATCCCTACACCGACACCGGCGACCGGGAGTTCCTGCAGGGCAAGGAGTTCATCGAGGCGTTCATCCTGTGCGCCCACCTCTTCGCGGTGACCACGACGCTGCGCCTGACGCCGTTCGTGGTGAAGCTGCCGGTTCGCCCGCCGGTGCTGGCAGCCAAGCAGGCCTCGAGCCTCGCCTTTCTCTCCGGCAACCGGCTCGGGCTCGGCGTCGGCCTGTCCCCGTGGCCAGAAGACTTCGCCGCCCTCGGTGTCGACTGGAAGCGCCGCGGCAAGCGGATGGACGAGTGCATGGACATCCTGCGCGGCCTGACCGATCCGTCCGGCGACTTCTTCGGCTACGAGGGTGAGTTCTACGAGTTCGCGCCCCTCCAGCAGCGCCCCGCGCCGACCGAGAGGATCCCGCTCCTCGTCGGTGGGCACGCCGACGCCGCCCTGCGCCGCGCGGTGCTCAAGGGCGACGGCTGGATGCACGCCGGTGGCGACGGTGAGGAGCTCGACCGTCTGCTGGTGCGCCTCGCCGAGATCCGGCGCGAGGAGGGCGACACCCGTGACGACTTCGAGGTCCACGTGATCAGCTACGACGCGTACGACCTCGACGGGATCAAGCGGCTCGAGGACAAGGGCGTCACCGACTGCATCGTCGGGTTCCGCGACCCCTACGTGAAGGGTGCCGACCCGGAGCCGCTGGAGAAGAAGATCAAGCATCTGGAGTGGTACGCGGAGAACATCATCGCCAAGGCCGACGGATGAGTGCTGCGTACGGCCTCACCGCGCCGCTCCAGCAGGCGATCGCAGAGGCGGAGGAGCTGATCGCGAACGCGCCGTTCATCCGGACCGAGCAGGACCGGCTCGAGGGCTATGAATACCTCTCCGGCCGGATCCGGATGGCGATGCAGACGGCGTTCGACTATGACCTCGAGCAGCCGCTCTTCGTGAACCCGACCCACCAGTTCTCCAAGCAGGGCCTGGACAATCCCGACGCCGTCTACCTCAACGCCTACCTCCGCGAAGGCGTCGAGTACGTCATCCGCGGTCGTCGTGGGACCAGTGCCGACCTCTCCTTCCAGGTGATGGGCGGCGCCTACACCGCGGACTCCGCGGCGACCAGCCTGATGGCCTTCGACGACCGGAAGCTGCAGCTCGACTTCGACGGTTCGTTCGAGTTCACCTATACGGCCGAACCGGGCGCGAAGACCCTGATCGTGCGTGAGGTCTTCAACGACTGGGACACCGAGACCCGGGGCACGATCACCATCGAGCGCCCCGACACCCTCGGCCGCCCGCGCCGCCCGCTGACCCAGGATCTGCTCCGGAAGAAGTACGAGGTCGCCGCCCGGTCGCTGACCGGCTCGATCCAGACCTGGTTCGCCTTCCCCCAGTTCTTCCAGTACAAGGAGCCCGTCAACACGCTCACCGTGCCGGCGCGCACACCCGGCGGTCTGGAGTCGCAGTTCTCCTCGATCGGTCACTACGAGCTGGCCGAGGACGAGGCGCTCGTGGTCGAGGTGCCACGGTGTGACGACTGCTCCTACCAGGGTTTCCAGATCGGGTCGGACTGGTATGCCTCCACCGACTACGAGACCCACCAGACCAGCCTGACGAAGGCGCAGGCGGTCACCGATCCGGACGGCATGATGCGGTTCGTGATCAGCGAGCACCCGCCGCTGGAGGGGCAGCCGATCGCCAACTGGCTCGAGTGCACCGGTCACCGCACGGGTGCGTTGATGCTGCGCTGGCAACGGCTCGAACGTGATCTCACCGCCGCCGACGGGCCGGTGGTCCACAAGGTGGCGCTGGCGGACGTACGAGACCTGCTTCCGCATACCGAGGCGTTGAGCCCGGAGGGGTACGCGGAGCGGATCACCGCACGTCAGCGCGCGGTTGCGCGCAGGATGCTCAGCTGACGCGTCGGGCCGACGCAGACCAGCGCAGCCGAAGGACGGCCGCGACGCGATGACGTCGGGCCCCTATGATTGCCGCCCATGGCCAGCCCCCACCACGAGCCGCCGTCGATCCCGGGATTCCGGCATCGCCGGTTGATCGGCGCGGGCGCATCCTCCGCGGTCTTTCTCTATCAGTGGCAGCAGGAGCAGGTCGACGTCGCCGTGAAGGTCTGGAACGACCGGCTCGACGCCGAGGCCAACGATGCGCTCGCCACGGAGACCAAAGAGGTCGCCGAGCTCGCCGCCCACCCCCACGTCCTGCCCGTGCACGCCTCTGGTGTCACCGACGACGACCGCAGCTTCGTGGTGATGGATCACCGTCCGGGCGATCTCGAGTCGCGCCGGAGGAACGAGCGCCTCGCGGTCGCGGAGGCGTTGAGCCTCACGATCAAGGTCGCCGGCGCGCTCGACGTCGCGGCTCGGCACGGCATCCTGCACGGGGATGTGAAGCCGGCGAACATCCTGCTGACGAACGGGGGAGAGCCGCAGCTGGCCGGTTTCGGCCGGCTCTCCTCGGCCGGACGTCCCAGCGGCGGCGCGACCTCGCTGCCGTGGATGGCGCCGGAGATGCTCGCGGAGCCGCCCGAGCCGAGCGCCTGGGCGGACATCTGGAGCCTGGCCGCGACCTGCTACACGGTGCTGGCGGGGCGTACGCCGTTTGCGGACGTCGGCGCGTCCGGCGGACCCGAGGCGCTGGTGGATCGGATCCGGGAGTGCGACCCGCCGGCCATCGGCCGGGCAGACGTCCCGGCGTCGTTCGAGGAGGCCCTGCGCAAGGCGATGTCCAAGCGCCGGGCCGGCCGGCACTGGAGCGCGGCCGACTTCGCCACGTCGCTCCAAGGGGTCGAGGAGGAGCTCGGACTACCCGTGACGCCGCTCGCCGGGATGGCCGAGCCCGGGGACAAACCCACGGACGCGGTGGTGGCGACTCCTGAGGTCGCCGTTCTCGCTCCGGACCCTGTCCCCGATCCGCCGCAGGTCGAGTCGCTGGAGGCGGCCGACACGGCCGAGGTGCCGATCGTCACGGGGCCGGTGCTCGAGCCTGCGGTCCAGTCCGCGGTCGCGCCCGTGAGCGAGCCGACCGCCGCACCTGGATCCAGCGACGACGTCCTCGGCCACGGGACCGATGTCGACCGGGTGGCCCGCCTGCTCGCGTCGCCGCACACCCAGCTCCCGCTCTCGGTGGCCGTGCAGGGGCTGCCGGGCAGCGGCCGGTCGAGGTTCCTGCGGAAGATCCAGGAGCGGATCGACCAGCTCACCGAGCACGAGGAGGCCTACGCCGCCGCCCGCACCAGGCACGTACGCATCGATGCACGCCGGCACTCCGAGGGGGATGTCGCCAACGGCGTGCTCGCGAGCGTGCGGGACGCGGGCAGGAGCGAGCCTCCGCCGCTGGTGGCGAAGCACCAGGCCGCGCAGCGGCGGGCCGCCGAGATGCGGGCCGCGCTGGCGGGGCTCGCCGAGGAGGACGGCCCTCGCGGCAAGCGCCGCACCCAGCAGCCGATGACGACCACCATGGCGCTCGCTGCGATGGACCGGGAGGTCGCGGCCTACGAGGCGGCGCTGCGGGCAGCCCCGCCGGGGCCGCCGCCGGCCCCGCCTGCTGGTGTGCCGGTCGCGCTGGGGAGGGTGCGGACCATCGTCTACGTCGACGATCTGGATCGATGCGACCCGGCGACGGTGTCCGGGGTGCTGCAGGCCGTCGACGAGCTCAGCTGCCAGGACGGCGTCGCGGTGGTCGTGGCAGTGGACGCGCGGACGCTGTGTCGGTCCCTCCAGGGCCGGGTGGCCGATCCGGCGGCGTACCTCGCCAGGGTCTTCGACGTGCCCTTCGCGCTGCGCGCGTTCGCGGGCGACCCGGCGGTGCGGTTCATGCGGTCGCTGATGCGGCAGGCGGTGCCGTCATGGCCTTCCGCGCTGGCCACGGGGAACGGCGATCAGGCGGGCCGCAAGGGTCACGTCACGAGCTTCGAGATGAGCCCCGGCGAGGCGCTGTTCACGAGCGAGCTGGCCAGGTTCTGCGCCACGCCCGGGGCGGCCAGGAAGCTGCTGGCCGGCTACCGGCTGGCGCGTACGGCACCGGGGGTGGACGCCGACCCGGCCGGTCATCAGGCTCTCGGGATTCTGATGGCGATCCTGGTCGGCGCCCCGACGCAGGCGTCCGAGGTGCTCGGGGCGGTGGTCGAGGCGCTGGCGGCCGGCGAGGACGGTGTGACATTCCGCGATCTGCTCGAGAAGGTCGCGCGCGAGCACACCGCGGGGTGCGGGCGAGCGACCTGCGGCCCGTGTGCCGACTGGTCCCGGGTGATCCGTGCCCACGCCGATCTGGTCCGAACCCAGACGGTGCCGCAGGAGGTCGGCGCGTACGCCGCCTGGGTCGACGAGGTCGCCAGGTTCAGCTTCCCGACCTGACCCGGAACGCCACCCTTCCAGCGGTTCTCTTCCGCAGCCGTACCCTTTCAAAAAAATGAAACACGTTCTAGTCTAGGCGCCATGACTGGACTCCTGGATGGCAAGGTCGTCGTGCTCTCGGGGGTCGGCCCCGGCCTCGGCCGCTCGCTGGGCGAGCAGGCTGCGCTGATGGGCGCCGACCTGGTGCTCGCCAGCCGCACCGAGAAGCGACTGCAGAAGATGGCCGGCGTCATCGAGGAGCACGGACGACGTGCGCTGGTGGTGCCGACCGACATCACCGACGAGGACGCGCGGCGACACCTGGTCGACGCCGCGCTGGAGGAGTTCGGGCGCGTCGACGTACTCCTCAACAACGCCTTCGGCATCCCGCCGATGGACCCGCTGACCCAGATCCCGCTCGACGCGCTCCGGCTGGCCCAGGAGTCCAACGTGTACGCGCCGTTGCGGCTCTCGGCGCTCTTCGCTGACGCGCTCGCGGCGACCCCGGACAAGCCCGGCGGCGCCATCGTGATGATCAACTCCGCGGTGCTCTACCAGAGCCAGCCGGAGTTCGCCGGTTACAAGCTCTCCAAGGGCGCCCTCGCCCACCTCGCCTCCTCGCTGGCCACCGAGCTCGGCCCGCGGGGCATCCGGGTCAACTCCGTGGCGCCGTCCTACATCTACGAGGACGTCAACAAGGCCTACTTCGACTGGATCGCCTCCGAGTCCGGCCGGACCCGTCAGGAGGTCTACGACGAGAAGGCGGCCCCGACCGACCTCAAGCGGCTCGCGACCCCCGAGGAGGTCGCCCGGGCGGCGCTGTTCCTGGGCAGCGACCTGGCCTCCGCGGTCACGGGGACCGTGCTCAACGTGGACTGCGGGGAGTTCCATGACTGAGGCGCGGCCAGCGGAGACCGCACCGCGCGAGCGGGCGGACGTGGGGACGTACGAGGACATCTGCGCCGCCGCCATCCGCACGACCGGGCTGAGCGACTTCGGTGGGACCGAGCACGAGGAGGGGCTGCGGCTCCTCGTCGAGGATCTCGCCTCGCCCGAGGCCGGGCTGACCCCGGTCGGCAACTACTTCCACCGCTCCCAGGTGAAGTCCGCCCTCGTCGGCCGGCTGATGACGCAGGCTCGGCTCGCCGAGTTCCCTCAGTACCAGGACGTACGCATCGAGCGGCCGATCTTCGTCACCGGCCTCGTCCGCACCGGCACCACCGCGCTGCACCGCCTGCTGGCCGCCGACCCGGCCCACCAGGGGCTCGAGACGTGGCTGACCGAGTTCCCCCAGCCGCGGCCACCGCGGGACACCTGGGAGGACGACCCGATCTTCAACGCGATCCAGGGCGCCTATCAGCAGCACCATGTCGCCAACCCCGAGTTCATGGGGATCCACTACATGGACGCCACCAGCGTCGAGGAGTGCTGGCGCGTGCTCCGGCAGAGCGGCAAGTCGATCTCGTTCGAGTCGCTCGCTCACGTCCCCCGCTACTCGGCCTGGCTCGCGAAGCAGGACTGGCGCGATGCGTACGAGGTCCATCGCCGTACGCTGCAGCTCATCGGGCTCAACGACGCCGACAAACGCTGGGTGCTCAAGAACCCCTCGCACCTGGTCGCGCTCGACGCGCTGATGGAGGTCTACCCGGACGCGCTCGTGGTGGTCACCCACCGTGACCCTGTCGTCTCGGTCGCGTCGGGCTGCTCGCTGTCGGCCGAGGCGACCGCCGGGATGTCGACCACCTTCGTCGGAGAGACCATCGGGGCGACGCAGCTGGAGATGCTGTCTCGTTCGTGGCGCTCCTTCGGTGAGACCCGGGCGAGGTACGACCAGGCCCAGTTCTTCGACGTCGACTACCGCGCCTTCGTCCAGGACCCCGTCGGCACGGTCGAGGGCATCTACGCCCACTTCGACATCCCGTGGAGCGACGCGGCCCGTGCCGAGGTCGAGCGGATCGATGCGGAGTCCCGGTCGGGGAGCGCTCGGCCCAAGCACGACTACCACCTAGCCGACTACGGCCTGACGGAGGACGGGGTTCGCCAGGCCTTCACCTCCTGACCCAGCGCCAGCGCTGCGCGAATTGCGAAGCAACCGCCACAGGGTGAAGCGGAGGCGCTGCGCGAATTGCGAAGCAATCGCAAACAGAACTGTCGGTGGTCCCGAGTAGCCTGGACATCATGCGTCCTGTCACCGATCTCGAGCGTCGTGTCGCCCCGTTCAAGGTGGTCTCCGACTACCAGCCCTCGGGCGACCAACCGGCGGCGATCGCGGAGATCACCAAGCGAATCCAGGACGGCGTCGAGGACGTCGTCCTGCTCGGCGCGACCGGCACCGGTAAGACGGCGACGGTCGCGTGGACGGCCGAGCAGTTGCAGCGCCCGATGCTGGTGCTCCAGCCCAACAAGACCCTCGCCGCCCAGTTCGCCAACGAGCTGCGCCAGCTCTTCCCGGACAACGCGGTCGAATACTTCGTCTCCTACTACGACTACTACCAGCCTGAGGCCTATGTCCCTCAGACCGACACCTACATCGAGAAGGACTCCTCGATCAACGAGGAGGTCGAGCGGCTGCGTCACTCGGCCACCAACTCGCTGCTGACCCGACGCGACGTGATCGTGGTGAGCACCGTGTCGTGCATCTATGGTCTCGGCACCCCGCAGGAGTACGTCGACCGGATGATCCGTCTGCGGGTGGGGGAGGAGCACGACCGTGACTCGATCCTGCGCCGGCTGGTGGAGATCCAATACACCCGCAACGACCTCTCCTTCACGCGCGGCACCTTCCGCGTGCGTGGCGACACCCTGGAGATCTTCCCGGTCTACGAGGAGCACGCGGTCCGGATCGAGTTCTTCGGCGACGAGATCGAGCGGCTGATGACGCTGCACGCGGTCACCGGCGAGGTGCTCACCGAGGACCAGGAGCTCTACGTCTTCCCGGCGACCCACTACGTCGCCGGCCCTGAGCGCATGGAGCGCGCGATCAACGGCATCGAGGCCGAGCTCGACCAGCAGCTGAGCACTTTCGAGAAGCAGGGCAAGATGCTCGAGGCGCAGCGGTTGCGGATGCGCACGACCTACGACATCGAGATGATGCGCCAGGTCGGTTCCTGCTCCGGGATCGAGAACTACTCGATGCACATCGACGGCCGTGAGCGAGGCTCGGCACCCAACTGTCTGCTCGACTATTTCCCCGAGGACTTCGTCCTCGTCGTCGACGAGTCGCACGTCGCGGTCCCGCAGATCGGCGGGATGTACGAAGGCGACATGTCCCGCAAGCGCAACCTCGTCGAGCACGGCTTCCGGCTGCCCAGCGCCCAGGACAACCGCCCGCTGAAGTGGGAGGAGTTCCTGGAGCGCATCGGACAGACGATCTACCTCTCCGCGACACCGGGCGACTACGAGCTCGACAAGGTCGGGGGCGACACGGTCGAGCAGATCATCCGCCCGACCGGCCTGATCGACCCCGAGGTGATCATCAAGCCGACCAAGGGCCAGATCGACGACCTGATCGGTGAGATCAACGACCGGGTGGCCAAGAACGAGCGCGTCCTGGTCACCACGCTGACCAAGAAGATGTCCGAGGACCTCACCGACTACCTGCTCGATGCCGGGATCCGGACCCGCTACCTCCACTCCGAGGTCGACACCCTCAAGCGGATCGAGCTGCTCCGCGACCTGCGGCTGGGAGAATACGACGTCCTCGTCGGCATCAACCTGCTCCGTGAGGGTCTCGACCTGCCCGAGGTCTCGCTGGTCTCGATCCTCGACGCCGACAAGGAGGGCTTCCTGCGCTCCGACAAGTCGCTGATCCAGACGATCGGCCGTGCGGCCCGAAATGTCTCCGGTCAGGTG
The DNA here is from genome assembly GCF_037137035.1 of Nocardioides sp. CCNWLW239. Taxonomy (NCBI): domain Bacteria; kingdom Bacillati; phylum Actinomycetota; class Actinomycetes; order Propionibacteriales; family Nocardioidaceae; genus Nocardioides; species Nocardioides sp. CCNWLW239. The sequence goes on from NZ_JBBBNW010000003.1 coordinate 858,594, forward strand.
CACATGTACGCGGACAAGATCACCCCGTCCATGGAGTCGGCGATCGAGGAGACCAACCGTCGTCGTGCGATCCAGGTGGCCTACAACGAGGCCAACGGCATCGACCCGCAGCCGTTGCGCAAGAAGATCGCCGACATCACCGACATGCTCGCCCGCGAGGACGAGTCCACCCAAGAGCTGCTCAACACCTGGGCCGGCACCGAGGCCAAGGGCCGTGCGGGCAAGACAGCCGCGAAGTCCCCGACCCCGATGCTCGGCGACGCCGCCCGCGAGGCCCGCGAGCGCGGCCTCGTCGGCCTCCCGTCCTCCGACCTGGCCCAGCTCATCGGTGACCTCACCGAGCAGATGAAGGGCGCCGCCGCCGAGCTCCAGTTCGAGGTCGCCGCCCGGCTCCGTGACGAGATCTCTGACCTCAAGAAGGAGCTCCGCCAGATGATGGAAGCGACGAAGTGAGGAGGGAGCGGGCGTAAGCCCTTATCGCGCCGAAGGCGCCTCCAGGGTTTACGCCCGCTCCCGACGAACGAGGAGCGGCGCGCGAGCGAAGCGAGCGCGCTGGCGACGAAGCAGTAGTCAGGCGACACAGCACGCCGCAGGGGTTCCCTCGCCACGGACCGCAACACTCACACGCGCTACAGCCCAAGCATCCCCTCGATCAGATCAGCAGCCCGCCGAGTGCCACCCTCAGCGAGCGCATCCGCCCGCAGCTGAGCCGACCGCGCGACCCGCTCAGGATCGTCGAGCAGCTCGAGCAGTGCCGTACGCAGCGCAGAGGCGGTGACGTCCTCGGCATCGATGCGCCGGGCGACACCGAGCTCGACGAGACGGTCGGCGTTCATGAACTGGTCGACCGCCTGCGGGATCGCGATCATCGGGACGCCCGCCATCAGTCCTTCGCTGCTGCCGCCCATCCCGGCGTGGGTGACGAACGCGTCCGCCTCGGCGAGGACGGCGCGCTGCGGCAGCCACCGGTGGATCTCGACGTTGCCCGGCAGGTCGCCGAGGTCGGCGGGGTCGAGGCGGGTGCCGATCGAGATCACGACATGCCAGCCGGGGAGGGCTGCGTACGCCTCGATGCAGGCGCGGAAGAAGGCCGCATCGCCGGTGTAGGCCGAACCGAGCGAGACGAGCAGGACGCGCTCGGCACCGGCGGGACGGGCCCAGGTCTCGACGGAGTCGAGCGCGAAGCACGGCCCGACGAAGGTGACGACGTCCTCGGCGACCTTGTCCGCATGCGGCTGCATCGCCCGCGGGATCAGGGCGAGCGCACGCTTCGGGGCTCCGGCGAAGCCGTCGAGGTCGCGAGTAGTGGCCCCCGACTCCTCCAACCACGCCGAGAACCGGGCGAGGTAGGCGTCGTAACCCGGGAGCTGCCGCACCTGAGCGCCGACCTCCTCCGCGTAGCCCTCCCAGGCGACGAAGGTGGGCGAGAGCTGGACGAACGGGCGCTGCTGCTTCTCGGCGAGCGCTCGAGCGGCGTACCCTCCGATGTCGTAGAGATAGAGATCGGCGGGCTCGGCGTCGTAGAACTCGTGCAGGTGCGGCAGCACCAGCATCGCATCGTCGAGGAAGATGCTCATTCCGGCGACCGGGTCCTCGGGCCACTGGCGGTCCTCGACGGGCAGCACCGTCGGCACCGGTACCAGCTCCGCCCCGGTCGGCTTGATGGCGTCGGCCATCGACTCGTGGGTGGCGTAGGTGACCCGGTGGCCGCGCGCGACCAGCTCCTTGATCAGCTCGACGCTGGGCAGGACGTGGCTGATCGCGGGAGAGGCCACCATGGCGATGTGGCGTGGCAGTGGTCGTGGCAGTGATGTAGTCATGACCCACCGGACGCTAACGGGCCTACCGGGGTCGGTGCGACCGAGTTTGCATCGGCGTTCGCTCACCCACCTGTCGCGCTCTGTTCACCGGCCGTGAGCCGAGGCCCGGGTGATCCGTCAGTTTCGCGGGCTACGGTCGCCGGCGTGTCTGTCCCTCGGACCTCGCTGTCCCAGTCCACGATCTGCGTCCTCCTGCTGGGCGTGCTCGGCTTTGCGATGAGCGCCCAGGTGGCGATCGCGATGCCGGCGCTGTTCAAGGCCGACGAGCGGGCACATGCGGCGTACGCGGTGGCGCTCTCGCAGGGCACGCTGCCGACGATCGACACCGACATCCCGGACGACCCGGCGCGTTACCCGCAGCTGGCCGAGAGCCTCTTCGGGGCCGACGAGGCCCACCGTGACATCTGGGTCGCCAACCACCCGCCGCTCTTCTACATGATGAGTCTTCCGCTGGTCTGGCTCGGCGACGCGGTCGGGTCCCCGGGTCTGACACTGCTCGGGATGCGGCTGCTCAACGCCCTTGGGTTCGCCCTGACCACCATCATGGTCGGCCTGCTGGCACGCGAGCTGGTGCCACGGCGTCCGGTGGTGCCGGTGATCGCCTCGGCGATGTGCCTCGGTTGCGGCGCGATGACCTTCGTGGGCGGCGGGATCTACAACGACGGCTGGTCCTCGGCAGCGGCGTTCCTGACGCTCCTCCTCGGGTTCCGGATGATCCGTCGGGGAGTGACCCGCGAGCGCGTGATCGCCGCGGCCGCGGTCGGTGTCGCCGCCGCCGGATTCCGTTCGACCGGCCTGGTCGCGGTCCTCTTCCTCGGCGCCTGCGTCCTGGTGGCGATGTGGCTGCGCGAGCCCTCGCTGCGTACGTTCCTGCGCAGCACCGTCTGGCGCGCTGTCGGGATCGCTGCGTGCATCGGGATGGCGCCGGTCGTGGCGTTCGGATGGTTCTACGTGCGCAACATCCAGATCTACGGCAATCCGACCGCGTCGAGCTCGCTCTTCGAGAAGTTCGGGCGCGAGCCCAACGGCACCACGCTGTTCCAGCTGGTCAACCCGGAGTTCTACGGACATCTCCTCGGCAGCCTGTGGACCGACGGCAACATCGCGAACCACTGGAGCCAGGCGGCCGCCGTCGTGCTCACGCTCACCCTGGTGGGCCTTGTGCTCGACACCGCCGCGAAGGCCAACCCGCGCAGCACGGGGGTCCTGCGGCGCATCCGGCTCGCCCCGCAGAGCACGATGCAGCATCGCCAGGACCTCGCGATCTGGGCGCTCCTGGGCGGTTACTGCCTGCTGATCCTGGTCAATGTCGCCGGGTTCATCGCAGGAGGCGGCTGGATCCACGCTCGCTACGCGGTGCCGTTCCTGCCGTTCCTCGCCGCGGGAGCCGGGATCGCCGCACTGCGCCTGGGGCGCATCGTCCCGTTCCAGAACATCCCGACGGGCCCCGGCTCGAGGGAGACCGCGCTCGACGAGGCCCGCGACCTGCGCATCGGCCTGGGTGTCTCCCTCGCGTTCATGGTCGTCGGCCTGATCTGCCACCTCGACACCGAGCAGTACGTCGACGGGCCGGTCACCAGCACCTTCGCCCTGGTCGCCCTGGTGGCCGCCGACCTGGTGATGTTCGCGTACGCGGCGTACGTCGCCACCGAGCTCCGCCGGCGGATGCAGCCGGGCACGTTCGACACCGTCCCGACTCTCACCGACCCTTCGAACGAGCCGGTGACCGGAGCTGTGACCGGACCTGTGACCGACGTCGCGCGTCCACGGGAGACCTCCGGGGCCTCGTCGGCCCGGGAGACAAAGTAGCCTCTCTATGTGAACCAGCAGGATCCCGAGGCATCAGCACGAGCATGGGTCGTCTGGGGCATCGCCCTCGCTGTCTACGGCTTGGCCGTCTTCCACCGGAGCAGCCTCGCGGTCGCTGGTCTGGTGGCCACGGAGCGGTTCGGGATCGGCGCCAGCCAGCTGGCGACCTTCGTCATGCTCCAGCTGCTCGTCTACGCGCTCATGCAGGTGCCGGTCGGGCTGCTGGTGGACCGCTTCGGGTCACGTACGATCCTCTCCGCTGGTGCGCTCATCCTGGCGTTGGCACAGATCGGGTTCGCGTTCGCGGACTCCTACGGCCTCGCCCTGCTGGCGCGTACGTTCGTGGGGATGGGCGACGCGATGACGTTCATCTGCGTCCTGCGGCTGGTGCCGTCGTGGTTCCCGCTCCGCCGCGTACCTCTGGTCAGCCAGCTGACCGGCACGGTCGGGCAGCTGGGTGCGATCGCGGCGGCCGTCCCGATGACCTGGGCGCTCGTCCAGCTGGGCTGGACCCGGGCATACCTGACCGCGGCGCTGATCGGGCCGGTGCTCCTCGTGCTGCTGCGGCTCTTCGTCCATGACGGTCCCGGCGACCGCCACCGCCGAGGCTCGGCCCTGAAGCCGCGCGACCTCAGCCGCAGCCTGCGGGCCTCGTGGTATCAGCCGGGCACCCGGCTGGGCTTCTGGATCCACTTCTCCACCCCGTTCAGCTCCCATCTGATGGGTCTGCTGTGGGGCTTCCCGTTCCTGGTCGCCTCGGAGGGCCTCTCCGACACCCTCGCCGGCACGCTGCTCTCGGTCACCGTCGTGGCGGCCCTCGCCGCGGGGCCGGTGATGGGCATCCTCGCCGGCCGATATCCCTGGCACCGGTCGACGGTCGCCCTGACGATGATCGCGGCGATGGCGTCGGTCTGGGCTCTTGTGCTCGCCTGGCCGGGCGAGGCCCCGCTGCCGATCCTGCTGCTCCTGATGTGCGTGGTCGGTGTCGGTGGCCCGACCTCGATGATCGGCTTCGACGTGGGTCGCACCAGCAACCCGCCGTCCCGGATGGCCAGCGCCAGCGGCATCATCAACCAAGGTGGCTTCGTGGCGGCACTGCTCGTGATCGTGCTGGTCGGCTGGATCCTCGACTGGCGTACGCCGGGGGCGTCGACCTCCTACACGCCGGAGGCGTTCCGCTGGGCGATGTCGGTCCAATACCTGTTCTGGGGTCTCGGCGTGGTGCAGATCTGGCGTCACCGCCGCGACGTGCGGCGCCGTACGACCCGGGAGCAGGTCGCCGCCGGATCGTCGATGGTCGCCGACTGAGCCGAGCCGCCGGCGGGTGCGCACAGTTCGCCGACTCGTCACCTGACCGCAAACCGTTGCGCCCGTCGAACGGCACCCGGGCGCTCTAGGTTGCCGAGGTGCCTACGCCCCCGCGCTCGCTGTCCCAGGTGACCGTGTGTCTGCTCCTGCTGGGGGTGCTCGGCTTCGCCATGAGCGCGCAGTACGCGATCGGGATGCCGCCGCTGCTGAAGGCCGACGAGAAGCAGCACGCGGCGTACGCCATCGTCCTGTCCCAGGGTGTCCTGCCGACGATCGACACGAACACCCCGGCCGACCCGGTGCGCTATCCGCAGTTCGCCGAGGCGCTCTTCGGGCTCGACGAGCCGCGTCGCGACATCTGGGTGGCCAACCATCCGCCGCTCTTCTACGTGATGAGCCTGCCGCTGGTCTGGCTCGGTGACGCCGTCGGCAACGTCGGCGTCACGCTCCTCGGGATGCGGCTGCTCAACGCCCTCGGCTATGCCCTGAGCATCATCCTGGTCGGGCTGCTCGCCCGTGAGCTGGTGCCCAGGCGCCGGGTGGTCGCGGTGCTCGGCGCGGCGATGGTGCTCGGCTGCGGCGCGGTGACCTACGACGGCGGCGCGATCTACAACGACGGCTGGGGCACGGTCGCGGCTTCGACGACCCTGCTGCTCGGGTTCCGCATGGTGCGCGAGGGCGTCACGCGCGACCGGCTCGTCTGGGCGACGGTCGCCGGCGTCGCCGCGGCCGGCTTCCGCTCGACCGGTCTGGTGGCGGTGCTCGTGCTCGGTGGCTGTGTGCTGGCCGCGCTGTGGCTGCGCGACCCGACCATGCGTACGTTCCGCCGGGGTGTGTTCCTGGCGATCCGGATCGGACTGGCGCCGGTGATCGTGATCGGCTGGTTCTACGTACGCAACATCGTGCTCTACGGCGACCCGACCGCCTCCGCGGCGCTCTTCGAGAAGTTCTCCCGGCAGACCCACGGCGACACGCTCTTCCAACTCGTCAACCCACAGCTCTACCTGCACCTCTACGGCTCGCTGTGGGCCGATGACGTGATCCCGAAGATCTGGATCCTGGCCGCCGTGGCGACCCTGGCCGTCACCGTGACCGGCTTGGTGCTCGACGCCAACGCGAAGGCCCGGCCACGGCCGGCCGGGGTGATGCGCCGCGTCGTGATCCCCGGTCCGGAGCCGACGCTGCTGGAACGGCGCCTGGAGCTGGCGGTGCGCGCGCTGATGGGGATCTACTGCGTGATCATCATCGTCAACCTGGCCTCGTTCCACGCCGGTGGCGGCTGGATCCACGCCCGCTACGCGGTGCCGTTCCTGCCGGCGATCGCCGCGCTGACCTCGCTCGCGATCCTGCGCGTCGGGCGACGCTGGGTGACTTGCCCCGACACAGTGCCCGACGCTGTGCCTGACGCTGTGCCCGATGAGGAGCGGGTCGACCTGGTGATCGCCTTCTATGCCTGTGCCGGGTTCATCGTCTCGGCGCTGGTCGCCCATCTCCACATCCAGCAGCGGATCGACGGGCCGGCCGACGCTGCCTGGCTCGTCGCCCTGATCGCGGCCGACGTGGTGATGCTCGCCGTCGCCGCGTACGTCACCGCGCAGCTGCGCCGCCGGCTGCGACCGGAGACGTTCGACCCGGCCCCGTGTCCGGCGGAAGCCGCAGCGCCGGTCGGCACTCTGCTGACCAGTGGTCAGAAGAGGTCGTCGCGACGGTCCTTCTCGGGCTGAGTGGTCGGCGGGCCGAGGATCGGACCGCCGACCTCGGGGGTCGATTCGATCTCGGCCTGCGCAGCCTTCTTCGCCGCCTTCTTGGCGGCCTTCTTCTCGAGCCGGTTCACCTCGCGCTGCACGATCGCCTCGCGGCGTACGCCGGTGCCGACCAGGTTCACGACCAGGAAAAGCATCGGATAGATCGGCCACGGGTGCCCGTCGGGCGCGCTGGTGAACAGCCAGATGCCCCAGGTGATGAGGCTGACCATCAGGAAGGTGGCGATCGCCTCCTGGAGCTCTTTCCGGTAGGCAGCCGCGCCCTGCTCCCGGAAGCTGAGCGTCTGGTCCGGGTTGCTCTCCGTGCCGGCCGCAGCGGGATCGACGACCACGAGGTCGTCGACCAGCCCGGGCAGCTCGCCGAGCGTACGAGCCGCGAGCAGGGTGCTGACTCGCTCCTCGTGCTCCTCACGGGTCAGCCGGCCGTCGGCGAAGGCATCGGTGAGAACGGAGCGTACGACCTCGCGATCAGCATCGGAGGCGCGCATGCGTGCGTTGTCGGACCGTCTCGGGTCGAGACGGAATCGCGTCCAGAAACCCTCCACACCACCAGCCTAGACGCCAAGCCCGACGCCGTCTGTCGAAGGGACTGCATTAGAGTGACTGGCGCTGGCTACCTGCTAGTATAGAACACGTTCTAGTTTTGCTCAGCCTGGTTTCGAGGGAGGTGGCGGATGCGGATCGCTCTGCTGTCGTATCGCAGCAAGCCGCATGTCGGCGGTCAAGGCGTCTATATCCGCCATCTGAGTCGGGAGCTGGCCAAGCTCGGGCACACGGTCGAGGTCTTCTCCGGGCAGCCCTATCCCGATCTCGACCTCGAGGGGGAGGGGGTCACCCTCACCAAGGTGCCCAGCCTGGGCCTCTTCGAGGAGCCCAACCCGTTCGGCAACCCGAAGCTCTCCGAGATCCGCGACCGGATCGATCTCGAGGAGTGGGCGCGGATGCGCACCGGCGCGTTCCCCGAGCCGCTGACGTACGCCAAGCGCGTGCTCCGAGTGCTCAGGGAGCGCACGGACGACTTCGACATCGTCCACGACAACCAGACGCTGGCCACACCGCTGCTGCGGATCGAGCCCGAGCTCGGCCTGCCCGTGGTGACCACGATCCACCACCCCATCTCGTTCGACCGTCGCATCGAGCTGAAGAGCGCCCAGGGCTGGCGGAAGAAGTTCGGCGTGTGGCGCTGGTACTCGTTCGTCGCGATGCAGGCCAAGGTCGCCTCCCAGCTCCGGCGGGTGATCACGCCCTCGGACAACTCCAAGCGCGACATCCTCACCGACTTCGGCGTCCCCTCCGAGCGGGTGCAGACGGTGCATCTCGGTGTCCCCGAGGAGTTCGTGCCGCCGACCGAGCCGCGCATCCCCGGCCGGATCCTGGCCATGGCCAGCGCCGACGCCCCGCTGAAGGGCATCGCCTTCCTGCTCGAGGCCTTCGCCAAGCTACGCACCGAACGGGACCTGGAGCTCGTCCTCGTCTCCAAGCCCAAGAAGGACGGTCCCACCGAGCAGCTCATCGAGAAGCTCGCGATCAAGGACCACGTACGTTTCGTCAACGGCATCTCCGATGCCGAGCTCGTCGAGCTGATGGGCTCCGCGGAGATCGCCTGCGTGCCCTCGCTCTACGAGGGGTTCTCGCTGCCCACGGCCGAGCTGATGGCGTGCGGCACCCCGCTCGTCGTCTCCCGCGCCGGCGCGATCCCCGAGGTCGTCGGCCCCGACGATCTGTGCGCCGCCCAGGTCACCCCCGGGGACACCGAGGAGCTCGAGCAGGCCATCGCGGCGCTGCTCGACGATCCGGAGCGTCAGGCCCGCTACTCGACCGCCGGGCGTGCCCGGGTCGAGGAGCACTTCTCCTGGCACGCCGTCGCCGAGCGGATGGCGGCGATCTATCAGCAGTCCATCGACGAGTTTTGCTCAGACGAGAGGAAGTGAGCCGTGCTCACCGTTGACTTCGACCGCCTTGGCCTGAAGGCCGGAGAGCGTGTGCTCGACATGGGTGCCGGCGGTGGCCGGCACGCCTTCGAGATGTATCGCCGCGGCGCCGACGTGATCGCGTTCGACCAGGATGCCGAAGAGCTGGCCAAGGTCAGCGAATGGTTCTTCGCGATGCGCGACGAGGTCCCCGAGGGCGCGAACGCAGAGATCAAGGAGGGCGACGCGCTCTCGCTGCCGTTCGCCGACGGCGAGTTCGACCGGATCGTCGCGGCCGAGGTGCTCGAGCACATCCACCGCGACGTCGATGCGATCAAGGAGCTCGTCCGGGTGCTGCGCCCCGGTGGCACGCTCGCCATCTCGGTCCCGCGCTGGCTTCCCGAGGTCGTCAACTGGAAGCTCTCGGCGGACTACCACAACACCCCCGGCGGCCACATCCGCATCTACACCGACCACGAGCTCATCGACAAGGTCACCAAGGCCGGCCGTCCCAACGACGGCACCCCGGGCGACGCGATGATCTTCGAGGGCAAGTCCTACGCCCACGGCCTGCACGCCCCCTACTGGTGGCTGAAGTCGGCTGTCGGCGTCGACAACGACAAGAACCCGCTGGTCAAGGCCTACCACCAGATCCTGGTCTGGGAGATCATGAAGAACCCGCTGCCGCTGCGCCTCGCGGGCAAGGTCCTCGACCCGGTGATCGGCAAGAGCATGGTCCTCTACTTCCGCAAGCCGGGCCCCGTCGCCTCCGACCCCACCACGGCCGACTGATCGCCGGATGAGAGTCGAGATCCCGTACGTCGACGGGGTGCTGACCCCTGCCCAGGTCGTCGCCACGGCCGGGTCGATCGCCCGTGCCCAGGAGCCGTCGGGTGCGATCCCGTGGGTTCTCGGCCAGCACACCGACATCTGGAACCACGTCGAGGCGGCGATGGGCCTCTTGGTCGGCGGTCTGGTGGAGGAGGCAGAGGCTGCGTACGACTGGATCCCGTCGCTGCAGAACGCCGACGGCTCCTGGCCGATGAAGATCGTCGCCGGGGTCCCGGTGGAGACGGTCGGCGAGTCCAACATGTCGGCCTACTTCGCGGTCGGGCTCTGGCACCACTGGCTGATCCGGCGGGACCGGGCGTACGTGGAGCGGCTGTGGCCGTCGGTGCGTGCCGGGCTCGACTTCGTCGTCGGCCTGCAGCTGCCGTTCGGTGGGATCGCGTGGACGCCGCGGGACCCGTTCGCGCTGCTCACCGGCTCGTCCTCGATCTACCAGGCGCTGCGCGCCGGCGTCGCGCTGGCAGATCTGATGGACGACCCGCAGCCGGAGTGGGAGATCGTCGGTGGCCGCCTCGGCCATGCGCTGCGCCACCACCGTGACTCGTTCGAGGACAAGTCGCACCACTCGATGGACTGGTACTACCCGGTCCTCGGTGGCGCCGTCGTCGGCGACGCCGGCCTCGACCTGATCGAGTCCCGCTGGGACCACTTCGTACGTCCTGGGCTCGGCGCCCTGTGCGTCGACACCAACCCGTGGGTGACCGGTGCGGAGACGTGCGAGCTGGCGATGGCGCTCGACAACCTCGGCGACCACGACCGAGCCCTGGGACTGCTGCGGGAGATGCAGCACATGCGTGCCGACGACGGCGGCTACTGGACCGGCTGGGTCTACGAGTCGCCCGACTACCCCAACCCGAACCCCAACGCCTACTGGCCCGAGGAGCACTCCACCTTCACCGCGGCCGCCGTCATCCTGGCCGCGGACGCGCTGGGGGAGCGTTACGGCGGCTCCACCCCGGGCTCCGGGATCATGCGCGGCACGTCCCTCGCCGCTCCGTTCGAGGAGCTGGCGCTGGAGTGCGGGTGCGAGATGTCAGAGGCGTCGCAGCACGCGTAGCGACCCGACCGCGTCGATCTCCTCGAACTGCTTCGAGGCGAGCGCGGGGAGGTAGATCTCCTCGTAGGGTGGCCGGCCGCCGTCCTTCGGGTCGGGGAAGACGTCGTGGACCAGCAGCAGGCCGCCAGGCATCACCTTCGGGGCCCAGCCGCGGTAGTCCAGCTGCGCGGGCTCGACACCGTGGCCGCCGTCGATGAAGAGGAACGAGACCGGCGTGGTCCACCACCGGCTCACGGTCGAGGAGGCGCCGATCACCGCGACGACCTCGTCCTCGAGGCCGGCCTGCTCGATGGTGCGCCGGAAGGTCGGCAGCGTGTCCAGGCGCCCGGTGCGCTCGTCGACCAGGGTCGTGTCGTGGTGCTCCCACCCCGCCTGGTTCTCCTCGCTGCCGTGGTGGTGGTCGACGGTGAACACCGTGCCACCGGTCAGCTTGGCGGCGGCGCCCAGGTAGACCGACGACTTCCCGCAGTAGGTCCCGATCTCGACCGCCGGTCCGTGCGGCAGCTGCTCCACGGCGTACGCGAACAGCGCCAGGCCCTCCTCGGGCGGCATGAAACCGGTGGCATCGAGAGCGTGCTCGAGCAGATCCGCGGGCATCTCAGGCGTAGACACCCCGGAACCCTAGCCGAGAGGTCAGTTTCTGGCGCCGAGAGGTCAGTTTCTGGAGGCGAAGCGTCGATTTCTGGCGCCGAGACGTCGACAGGCCGGTTGGGATCCGAGGACGTACGTGGTCGAGAATCCGACAGGTGACGACCACCACCGACGCCAGACCGAGCTCGCGCGGGCACTCGGTGCTCGTGGTCCCGGTGCCTGAGCTGGAGGCGTACGTCGTCGATCGCACGCGCCACTACGACGACTCGTTCGTCTCGGCGGATCCGGGCTTCGTGCATGCCCACATCACCGTGCTGGCGCCCTTTCTGCCTCGTCCGACGAGCAGCGACCTGGAGCGGGTCGCCAAGATCGCGCAGGCAGCGGCGCCCTGGACCTATGGTCTCGCCGACGTCGAGATGTCGGCCGGCGGCAACCTCCACCTGGCCCCCGAACCGGCCGCACCGTTCGCCGCGCTCACGGCCGAGCTGTACGCCGCGTTCCCGCAGTGCCCTCCCTACGAGGGGCGTTTCGAACCGGTGCCGCATCTGACCGTCGACCACGTCGCCGGGGGAGCGGACCTCGAGTCGACGCGTACGTCGCTCGCCCCGTTCCTGCCCGCGCGATGTCGTGCCGACCGGATCAGCCTGCAGTGGTACGCCAACCACGACTGTCACGTGATCGCCGAGTGGCCTCTGGGCGGATGAGCCGGCGTCAAGGGGTCGGAGCGGACATCGCCTGCATCACGTAGCCGATGGCGACCAGCATCGTCAGGGTGCTGATGGCGATGCCGGCGACCGCGGCCCAGCGGCCGCGACGCTTGTCGTCGGCGGTGCGGGCCAGACCGATGATGCCGAGGACGAAACCGAGCGGGCTGCACATCAGCACGCTGGCGAGCAGCGACGCGACGGAGACGCCGTCGAGCGGCACGGAGTAGAGCGACCAGGCGTTGGTCGGCTTCTCCGCTCCCGGTGCGGCCTGCTGAGAGGTCGCCGACGGCGGGTGGGGAGCCTGGGGGTTGACGGCCTGAGGGTTGCTGGCATGCGCCCGAGGTGTCTCCGCCGCAGGAGAAGGCGCCGGTGCGACTGGCGGCTGCTGACGGGAGGAGAGCGCCGGGTTCGCGGCGCGGGCCTGCCGCGCGGCCTGCCGGTTGGCCTGTCGGGTGGCTTGACGTGTGGCCTGACGCAGCCGGTTCGCCGAGGGCCGCACGCGAGCGGGCGGCGGAGGCACCGAGCCCGGGGAGCTGCTGCCCGGCGGCGGCGTGGTCCAGGGGGAGGCGGTGCCCCACTCTGCCCGCCAGCGCCGGTCACGGCTGAGCGGAGGGGAACCCGGGGCCGAAGCGCCCGGGGCGTTTCTGGTCTCCGGCGGAGTGGCTTCGCGGCGGCGACGGGCGAGCTCCTCGTCGAGCGTCGCCCGCGCGACCGGGTCGAGCAGGACGTCGCGCGCCCGGTTGATGCGCATCATCAGCTCGCCGTCGGCGGCCCGGCCACCGCGGTCGGGGTGGAACTGCTTCGCGAGCTCACGATGGCGGGCGCGCACGGCCGCATCATCCGCGTCCGGACCGATCTCGAGCACGGCGTAGGCGTCGATGAACTTCCCGCTCATTCAACGCCCCCCCACGCACAGTCCTTCGGTTGTCGGCCTTGCTCGCGGGTCACCCACACCCGGTGCCCAAGAATCCCAGAGCAGTGAAATCCTAGAGCAGTCCCGGCGAGATGCTGGTTTCGCCACGAGAAATTGATCGAGGGCCGCCCGGTGGGCGGCCCTCGATGGTGGAGCGGACGACGAGGCTCGAACTCGCGACCTCAACCTTGGCAAGGTTGCGCTCTACCAACTGAGCTACGTCCGCTTGCGAGAAGAAACAGTAGCGGATGTGCCCCGCGCACCTCCAACTGGGGTCTGCGTGTCACGCACCTTCCTCAGCGACATCCGCCGAGGAGGTGTGTCGTTCGAGCTGTTCGACCAGCTGCTCGACCTGGGCCCGATGCGCAGCCTTCAGATCCTCGAGCCGTTCGCCGGCGTGGGCACGTTCGCGCTCGAGCTCGGCGCGGGTCGCGTCGCGATCCGCCTTCGCTGCGGCCTCGCTCCCGCGGAGGTCGGCCAGCTGGTCTCGCAGGGCGTCGATCTGCCGGCTGGCGGTGTCGAGCTGCGTACGCAGCCCGGCGTGCGTCGCCTCCGCGCCGGCTGCCGCCTTCTCGGCGGCCTTCTTCTCGGCGATCAGCTGCTCCTGCAGCCGGGCCATCGCCTTCTCGGCGTGGTCGGCGCGTGCGGTCTCGCTCCGCCGGCGCTGCACGGCGGCGGCGTGCTCCGTCCTCAGCCTCTCGAGGCTCTCAGCCTGGACGGCCTGGGCGGACGTCATCTCGGCGAGCCGCTTCTCGAGCGCGGCGATCGTCTCGGTGGCGGTCTGGGCAGAGGCCGCGGCGTCTGCCTCCGCCTTCTCCAACGCCGCCTGGGCGGTCTGACGCGACTCCTCGGCCGCGGCGGTGGCCGACAGCGCCTCCCTCAGGATCTCGGCTGAACGCTCGGCCTCCTCCGACGCCTCCGCCGCTGCGGCGTCTGCCTCGTCCCGCTCGGCCTCGGCCGCACGCTGAGCCTGCTCGGCCCGGACGGCGCGAGCGCCGGCGGCGGCGATCTGCTCCTGCGCTTCGCTCTGCACGGTGGCGATCTGGGCCTCGGCCGCGGTCAGGTCGCCGAGCGTACGCAGCTCCTCCAGCGCTTTCGGGAGCTGGTCGAGAAACCTGTCGGCGAGCTGGGTCAGCTGGGTGGTGATCTCCGCGGCCCGCTGCTGGGCGGCCTGGACCGGTCGCGCGGTCTCCTCAGGCGCCCGTGTCTCGACGAGCCGCTGCAGACGTTTCCGTTCGCGCCAGGCGGCGGCTCGGTTGTGGGCGGGGTCGTCGCAGTACTCCGGCGGCCGTCCGCTGCCGCTCTCCGATGCCGCCGCGGGCAGCGGACAGCCGGGGAATCGGCAGGGCTTCTCGTCGACAGCCTGTGTTTCGATCATAACGTCAGCCTAGCGTGACGAAAGACGTAACGAATACTTAATCAGTTCCGGAATGAGATGCGAAGCAGACACACAACATAACCGGCATTATGATGTGGGATCGTGAGCGCCATCGAGTACCGCCCGCCGACCCCCACCACCGACCTCTCGGTGACGGAATCCGTCCGGGAGCTGTTCCTCGAGAACCTGCGGGACCTGCCCCAGGAGAAGAGGGCCGAAGCGCTCGCCCGGAGGTTCCTGCTCTCGTACGCAGGACACACCCGCGCCGCCTACGGGCGCGATCTCGCCGACTGGTTCGCCTGGTGCCAGGCCCTGGAGACCGATCCGCTCGCGGCCAACCGGGCGATGGTCGACGGCTATGCCCGCCACCTGGAGACACGGCGCAGCCCGGCGACGGTCGCCCGCCGGCTCTCCGCGATCGCCGGCTTCTACCGCTACGGTGTGGCGGAGGACGTCCTGAGCGCCTCGCCGGCCGAGCACATCAAACGCCCGAAGACCAGCAACGACTCCCAGACGCTGGGCATGGACAGGGGAGAGGCGCGCGCCTTCCTCGCTGCCGCGCGAGAGCACTCCAGCCGCGCGGCCGCGCTGGTGGCGCTCCTGCTCCACGACGGCCTCCGTATCTCCGAGGCGCTGGGTGCCGACGTGACCGACCTCGGCCACTCCCGAGGCCACCGCATCCTGACGATCACCCGCAAGGGCGGCGCCCGGCGAGATGTCGTGCTCAACCCGGCGACCGCGCAAGCCCTCGACAGGTATCTCGACGCCCGAGCCGACGGCCCGGTCTTCGTCACCAGCACCGGCAACCGCTGGCACCGCTCCGAGGCCTTCCGCCTGATCCGGAAACTCGGCGCCTCGGCAGGCATCGAGCACGGCGACAAGCTGTCCCCGCACAGCCTGCGCCACACCTTCGTGACCCTGGCCCGCGAGGCCGGCGTACCTCTCGAGGACGTCCAGGACGCCGCCGGCCACGCCGACCCACGCACCACCCGCCGCTACGACCGGGGCCGTCACAACCTCGACCGCCACCCCGCCTACGCCCTCGGCGCCTTCCTCGCCGACTGACCCCTCGCCGAGAGGTCAGTTATTGACCGCGAGACGTCAGAAGTACTGACCTCTCGAGGTCGAGAATCGACTCCTCGGCGTCGATAAGTGACGCCTCGGCGGGGTTGGTCAACCTCTCTCCAACCTCGGTTCTGGGACGGTAGGGTCTTGCCGCGCGTCACGTGACGAAGGAGATCCGGTTATGAGCCAGGAACTGACCAGCGACTACGTGGTGGTGGGGGCCGGATCCGCGGGGGCCGTGCTTGCGGCGCGACTCAGCGAGGACCCGACGGTCCAGGTGACCCTGCTCGAGGCCGGGCCGCGCGACAAGAGCATGAACATCCACATCCCGGCGGCGTTCTCCAAGCTCTTCCAGACCGAGCACGACTGGGACTACACGACCGAGCCCCAACCGGAGCTCGGCGGTCGGCGGATCTACTGGCCACGCGGCCGGATGCTCGGCGGCAGCTCCTCGATGAACGCGATGATGTGGGTCAAGGGACTGCCGGCCGACTACGACGAGTGGGGCGCGGCCGCCGGACCCGAGTGGGGCTGGGACACGGTCAAGAAGACCTATGCACAGCTCGAGGACGTCGAGGACGCCACCGCCCTGGACGGCACCGGTGGCCCGATTCGCGTCGAGCGGCAGCGCAGCCCGCGCCCCTGCACCGAAGCCTTCCTGCAGGCCGCCGAGCAGGCCGGATATCCGCGCGGGCGGGCCAACGGCCCCAACCCCGAGGCGTACGTCGAGACCATGGTCACGCAACGTCGCGGCGCCCGGTGGAGCACGGCCGCGGCCTACCTCAAGCCTGCCGCCAAGCGCGCCAACCTGACCGTGGTCACCGGTGCCCAGGTGTCCCGGGTGACCTTCGACGGCCGGCGTGCGACCGGGGTCGAAGCGGTCGTCGACGACCAGCGTACGAGGATCACCGCCCGACGCGAGGTGATCCTCTCCGGCGGCGCGATCAACACCCCGCAGCTGCTGATGCTCTCCGGGATCGGGCCGGGTGCCCACCTGAGAGACCTCGGCATCGAGGTCCTCCAGGATGCGAAGGAGGTGGGGGAGAACCTCAGCGACCACCTCGTCGCCGGCATCGGCTGGGAGGTCGAGCAGGGCTCGCTCGCGACCGCTGAGTCGATCCGTTCCCTGATCGACTACCTGCTGCGCAAGCGCGGGATGCTCACCTCCAACATCGGCGAGGCGTACGGCTTCCTGCGCTCTCGCCCCGACCTCGACGCGCCGGACATCGAGATGATCTTCGCGCCGGTCGGCTTCTTCGACGAGGGCCTGGTGCCGTTCGCGGGCGAGGCCGTCGTCGCCGGTCCGATCCTGGTCGACCCGGCCAGCCGCGGCCGGATCACGCTCGCCTCCGCAGACCCGGCGGCGAAGGCGATCATCGACCCGCGCTACCTCACCGACCCCGACGGCAAGGACCGGGCGGCGATGGTCGAGGGGGTCCGGGTCGCGCTGGAGATCGCCTCACAGCCCGCGCTCAAGCCCGTTCTCGGCAGGTTCCTGCGCCCCGACGTCCCGGCGGACGCCCCCGCCGCCGAGGTTGCCGATGCGCTCCTGGAACGTCACGCGCACACCCTCTACCACCCCACCGGCACCTGCCGGATGGGCACGGACGAGTCCAGCGTGGTCGACCCGGAGCTGCGCGTACGCGGCGTCGAAGGCCTCCGCGTCGCCGACGCCTCGGTGATGCCCAGGATCGTGCGCGGCCACACCAACGCACCCTCGATCCTGATCGGTGAGCGCGCCGCCGACCTCATCCGTGGCGCCTGACTCAGCCGGGCTCAGGTCAGCGTGGCCGCCGCGACCGCGGTGTCGTCGCCGTCGAGGGTGATCTCGACCCGATCGACATCGGCGATCGGCACCGCGGAGGAGGCGTCCAGCCCGAGCGTCTGACCACCCGACCAGGTCCACGACCCGGCGACGGTGCGAGACCCGTCGCGGCCGACCAGCACCAGGTCGTACGTCACCGGCTCGACCGGATAGCCGGACCGTCCTGGCGGGCTCTGCCCGGGCTCGGGCGGGTAGTGGCAGCTCCAGGTGAGCTTGGTGCCCCACGACGTCGGGGTGACGACGAGCTGGGCCCACATGTCCACGCTGCCCACGGGTCGCAGGTCGACGGTGCGTACGTCCGCCTCCGCAGATCCGGACGGTGACCCGGACGCCGAGGGCGCTGCGGCCGGCCCCTGGGACCCGTCGCGACCCAGCAGCAGGCCACCGGCCGCGGTTCCCCCGACCAGCAGCGCGACCGCGGCCGCCGCGGTGAGAGCCCGGCGACGCCGACGCGACCTGCGTACGGCTCCGGCGAGCTCGGCGAGACCGGGCGGGGTGGCCTCGGCGTCGGAGCCTGCGAGGAGCTCCTCGGCCTCCTCGCCCGAGAGCGCACCCAACAGCCCGGGCATCCCGGCGAGCTCGGCGACGGCCTCGTGGCACACGGCGCAGCCGGTCAGGTGACGCTCGTAGGCCCTCCGATCGCTCGGGCTCAGCGCACCGAGCACGTAAGAGGCGTCCCAGTCGGCGTACATCTCGTGCGCGGAACGGCGCTCACTCATGAGGTGACCCCCTTCTCTTGCAGGGCGAGGCGTAGGGCTCGCAGACCGTAGTGCAGCCGAGATTTGACCGTGCCGGGCGGGATGTCGAGCTCGCGGGCGAGCTCGGCGACCGACCGGCCGCCGTAGTAGGCCCCGACCACCACCGCACGGTGGTCGGGAGAGAGCGCGAGGAGAGCGTCGGCGACGACCCAGGAGTCGAGCACGGCCTGGGTCTCGTCGGCCCGCGTCGTCTCGGGCGGGGTCTCCGACGGATGCTCCCGCTTCCGGCGTGCGCTGCGCAGGTCGTCGATGACGAGGTTGCGGGCGGTGGTGAAGAGCCAGGCGCGTACGCCCTCGTCGGAGCGCTGCAGCACTGCCGGGTTGCGCCATGCGCGCAGCAGCGTCTCCTGCACCACGTCGCGAGCCTCCTCGGCGTCGCCGGTGCGGCGTACGACGTAGCGGTAGAGCGCATCGGAGTGGGCGTCGTGCACCGCTACCAGCAGCTCGTCCTCTGCGCCCATGTCACCTCCCCGCACCCGGCCAGCATCCCAGAGCTCCGGATCAGCCCTTGGCCAGCTCGAGCGAGAACTCGACACTGCCGGTGTCCTCGACCTTCACGAAGCCGAGGTTCGGGGCGTCGATCCCGAAGTCCGCGAAGGTGACCGGCACGCTCCCGACGACCTGGAGGGCGCCGGCACCGTCGCCGCCGACCTCGGCGTCCACGGTCACCGGCCGGGTCTCGCCGCGCACGGTCAGGTCACCGACCAGCTCGACCTCGGTCGCGCCCTCCTCGAGGGTTGCCGGCTCGGTGAGCTCGAAGGTGGCGGTGGGGAACTGCTCGGCCTGGATCGCGGTGCCGCGGAAGTAGTCGTCGCGGCGGTCGGAGTCGGTGGCGATCGTGGCGACCTTCACCTCGACGCTCGCGTCGGTGACCTGACCCTCCGCGATGGTGACCTGGCCGCTCACGTCATCGGTGCGGCCGGTGACGGTGACGTCCTCGCCCTGCAGCACCTCGTCCACGCGGTAGCCGGCGAAGGACCCGTCGGAGACGGTCCAGGTCCCGTCGCTCTCCGCGTCCTGTGCGGGAGCCGCCGACGCGCTCAGGCTGGGCTCGTCCTCGGCCGCTTCCTCGGCCCGGTCCGCGTACCAGCCGGGTCCGAAGACCGCCGCGACCCCTCCGACCACGACCAGTGCCGCGCCGACTCCGACCACTGCTTTCGTACGTGTCCGCACGCCGTCTCCTCAGGTCTGGAGGCCGACCCGATGCCGGCCTTCACCCGCTACTACGGAGTGCCACCGCGAACGGTTCAAACGAGTCACGGATTCCGAGGGGGAGCGAGCTGCACCACGGATTCTCGGGCCGGGTATCGATCCATGCCGAAGTGGAACCGATCCTCGTCAGAGCCGTGTTGAGCCCCCGCCCGCCACTCAGCGCCGTTGCGTGAGGTACGTCACACCTCTAGCCTCCGAGCGTCCGATCCCACCGCACCGGATGACCGGTGTCGATCTCCCTGAGAGGCGCCCACGATGCCCCACCTCGACCGACGCAACCTGCTCGCCCTCAGCGGACTCACCGCCGGCGCCGCACTTCTTCCGGCGACGGCAGCTGAAGCGGCGGCACGGGGTGCGACGGCGACGCCGTCGTCCGGTGCCGCCGCCCTGTGGCAGGAGTACGTCGCCGCCCCCGACACCCACCCGCAGATCCCCAACGTCTCCTACGCCGGCTACGGCCGGGGGGACCGACGGATCCCGCGACCTCGGGTGGTCGCCAACGTCCTGCGGTTCGGCGCGCGCGGCGACGGCGTGGCTGACGACACCGGTGCCCTCCGGCGGGCGATCACGGCCGCAGGTGCTGCAGGTGGGGGAGTCGTGCTGCTTCCGGCGGGGACGTATCGAACCACCGGGATGATCCCGGTGCACGATTCCGGGGTGGTCATCCGAGGGGAGAGTCCCGAGGAGACCGTCATCTACTGCGAGAACTCGCTCGACGACGGCTACATGCTGAACCGTCGCGGCTCGATCAGCCAGTGGAGCTGGATGGGCGGTCAGATCTGGTTCGTGCCACGCCGCCGGCTGGAGTCGTTGCGCGACGCGGGTTTCGTCGGCAACGAGGGCTGGATGGACAACGAGATGCTGACCGCGCTCGCGCCGGCCTCCCGCGGTGACCGCGTCCTCCAGGTCGCCGACACCACTGGGCTGCGTGCGGGCGACACCGTGCTGCTGACGCTGCGCAACCTGCCTGACAACAGCCTCCTGAAGCACCTGTGCGGTGACATCGCCGGGGCCGACGACTATCTGTGGGAGACCAAGGGTCGACGGATGCGGCCCGAGATCAGCGACTGGACCGGGGCTCCCAACTTCGAGCACTACCGCTGGCCTGTCGAGGTGGCCGCAGTCCAGGACGGCCACATCACCCTGGCGCAGCCGCTGCGTGTGGACCTGCGTCCCGAGTGGGAGCCGGCGCTGACCACGCTGGGCCCGGTGATCCGCAACGCCGGCATCGAGAACCTGACCATGCGGATGCGGGAGATCGCTACGCCCCAGCACAACGTCGAGCCCGGCTTCAACGGGCCCTGCTTCCAGGCGGCCATCGACTGCTGGGCGCGCGACGTGCACGTCGAGAACAGCGACAACGCTTTCGGTCTCGTCGCCACGAAGAACGTCTCCATCATCGGCGCCCGCGTCTCGGGGCGCCGCGGCCACCACCCCTTCGTGTGCCGCGTGCAGTCCCACGACAACCTCGTCGCCGACTTCGAGATCGCCGGACCGACCCAGCACGGGCTCAACGTCGAGGGATGGTCCTCCGGCAACGTGTGGGCCGGCGGCACGATGGCCCACGGCACCCTCGACTCGCACAAGCTCATCCCCACCGATGCGGTACGCACCGCGATCACCATCAACAACGACGGGAGCACCGGCGGTGCCGGCGACGCCGGCCCCAACTGGGGAGCCCGCTTCACCCACTGGAACATCGAGGTGACCAACGGGCGCTCGCACGGCATCCGGATCGAGGAGAACTCGCCGCACAGCGCCGTCGTCGGCGTCACCGGCACCACGGGACCGACCAACCACGCGCGCGACTTCTCCGGGCCGCTCGGCTCGGTCACCGAGTCCCTCGACGCTGCGGTGCTGCCGAAGAACCTGTATCTGGCGCAGCTCGGACACCGGCGGCGTACCGAGCGCTGACCCTGGGCGGCGAACGGGCTCGGTCGCGTTCCGGTGACGGGTGACACAATCGGCAGCGCCCGATCGAACCCAAGGAGACTCCCCATGCCCCAGACCCCGCTCGAGCTCTTCGGCACCGAGGCCCTCATCGGCGAGGAGGACCGCGCGATCCGCGACACGGTGCGATCCTTCGCTGAGAAGGAGATCAAGCCCCACCTCGCCGGGTGGTTCGAGGCCGGGGAGGTCCCGGTCCGCGAGCTGGCAACGGAGCTCGGCAGGCTGGGCGTCCTCGGGATGCACCTGGAGGGCTACGGCTGCGCAGGCACCAGCGCCACCGCCTACGGCCTGGCCTGCATGGAGCTCGAGGCGGCCGACTCGGGGATCCGGTCGCTGGTCTCGGTGCAGGGGTCGCTGGCGATGTTCGCGATCTGGAAGTGGGGGAGCGAGGAGCAGAAGCAGGAGTGGTTGCCGCGGATGGCCGCCGGTGAGGCGATCGGCTGCTTCGGCCTCACCGAGCCCGACTTCGGCTCGAACCCGGCAGGGATGCGTACGCGGGCGCGCCAGGATGCGTCGGGCGACTGGATCCTGTCCGGCACGAAGATGTGGATCACCAACGCCCCGGTCGCCGACGTCGCGGTCGTGTGGGCCCAGACCGACGAGGGTGAGAACGGCAAGGGGATCCGCGGCTTCGTGGTGCCCACCGACACCCCGGGTCTCGAGACGCCGGTGATCAAACAGAAGCTGTCGTTGCGCGCCTCGGTCACCGGAGAGATCGTCCTGGACGAGGTCCGTCTCCCGGCATCCGCGGCGTTCCCCGAGGTCAGAGGCTTGAAGGGGCCGCTGTCCTGCCTCAACGAGGCGCGCTTCGGGATCGTCTTCGGCGCCGTCGGGGCGGGCCGCGACTGCCTCGAGTCCGCCATCGCGTACGCCGCCTCCCGCGAGATCTACGACAAGCCGCTCTCCGGCTACCAGATCACCCAGACCAAGCTCGCCGACATGACCCTCGAGCTCGGCAAGGCGATGCTTCTCGCGATCCAGCTGGGACGCCTGAAGGACGAGGGCACCCTCCGCCCTGAGCAGATCTCGCTGGGCAAGCTCAACAACGTCCGCGAGGCCATCGCCATCGCCCGCGAGTGCCGCACGATCCTCGCTGCCGCCGGCGTGACCCTCGAATACCCGATCCTGCGCCACGCCAACAACCTGGAGTCGGTCCTGACCTACGAAGGCACCAGCGAGGTCCACCAGCTCATCATCGGCCAGGCGCTGACGGGGGAGTCCGCCTTCCGCTGACAGCGAGTCCTCCGGACGAAGGTCACCTGCTCCGGGGGAGCCGCGGGGGTCGTACGCACCCGATCCTTCGTGCATGACACGAGCGCTGACTGTGACCCCGGCTGACGTCACGCGGATCACCGAGCGCCTGTTCCTGACGGTGGGCGATCGAGGACGCAACCTGACCGCGTTCTGGGTGCTGCTCGTGCTCGCGGCGATCATCGCGGCCGCCGGCGTGGTCGCCGACTCCACGGCGACCGTGATCGGGGCCATGATCGTGGCTCCCCTGATGACCCCGATCCTCGGCACGGCGTTGGCGCTGGTGCTCGCGGACCGTCGCCAGCTGGCGACGAACATCGCGCTCGTGCTGGGGGCCGCGACCGCGGTCATCGTCATCGGGTACGCCATCGGGCTGACCGTGCAGATCGACGTCGTCGCGGCCACCAACAGCCAGGTCTCGGGCCGGGTCAGCCCGCGGCTGATCGACCTGCTCGCCGCCGTCGCCACGGGGATGGTCGGCGCGTTCGCGCTGGTGCGACCTGATGTCTCCGACACCCTCCCTGGCGTGGCGATCGCCATCTCGCTCGTCCCGCCGCTGGCCGTCGTCGGGCTCACTCTCGAGTCGGGCGAGGCCGGGGAGGCTGCCGGCGCGCTGCTCCTGTTCGGCACCAACGTGGCCGCGATCATCGCCACCGGCACCGCCGTGATGCTTGCGGCGCGCGTCCGGCAGGTGGCCCCGGACGCCGACATCGCCGTCGGCCGGCTCCGCGGGCGTTCCCTGGTCACCGTCGCGGCCGCTCTGGTCCTGGTCGCTGTGCCGTTGGCGGCGGGCAGCGTCCGAGTGCTCCAGGAGCAGGTGCTGGTCAGCAAAGCGGAGCCCGTCGCGAACTCCTGGGCCGCCGAGAAGGGGTGGCGAGTGACCGATGTCTTCCTCCAAGGAGGCTCCCTCCACGTGGTGGTGATCGGCACCCCGCCACAGCCCGACGGCGACGCACTGCTCGAGGCGCTCGACGCCGAGGGCCTCGCAGACGTCGATGTCGAGCTGACCACGGTCGTCGGAGGAGCCGAGACGCTCGACGGCCCCTGACCGAGCACGATGCTCGAATGCCTAGCAATGCTAGGATCCCGGCATGTCGGTACAGGAGCGCAAGCAGCGCGAGCGCGCCGAGCGCGAGCGCCTCATCGTGGCAACGGCCCGCGAGCTGGCCGAGCAGCACGGCTGGGATGCGGTCACCACGCGCCGGCTCGCCGAGCGGATCGAATACAGCCAGCCCGTCCTCTACAGCCACTTTCGTGGCAAGCGCGAGATCATCGGCGCGGTGGCACTCCAGGGCGCCTCCGAGCTGGCCGCGGCGATGCGCGCAGCCACCGCGGCCGCCGATACTCCCCGCGGGCGCGTTGCCGCTCTCGCTCACGCCTACCTCGACTTCGCCGACCGCAACCCGGCTGTCTACGACGCCTTGGTCCAGCTCGACGGCGGCCTGGCGTACGCACAGGAGGACACCCCGGAGCAGCTGAAGGACGCGTTCGCGGCGCTGATGGAGACGCTGGGCGAGGTCGCCGGGGACGGCGTCGCTCCGGGGCTGTTCACCGAGGTGTTCTGGGCGTCCCTGCACGGCGTGGTGACCCTGACGCGGTCGGAACGTCTGCTTCCGGGGGACGCCGAGCTGCGGATCGACCTGCTGGTGGACCGCCTCGCCGTGCTCTGAAGGTCAGTCGCGCGGCACCAGGAACGAGGCTCGCCAGATCTTGCGGTCCTTCTCCGAGACCATCCCGTGCTCGGTGAGGTAGGGCATCATCTTCTCGCCCATCCAGGCCAGGGTCGCGCGGTAGTGCTCGTTGCCGAGCGCCTCGCGACGGGCCGCCATCGGGTCGAGACCGACAGCCGCGTAGCAGTCCGGGTGGACCAGCGAGCGGGCCATCACGTAGGCCGAGCGGGCGGTGAGGTTCTGGTGCATCCGGAGCTGCGTACGCCCCATCTTCTGCGACATCGCCGCGGCGAGCTCCTCGCGGGCGAAGGTGACATGGCGAGCCTCCTCGGTGACATGGATGCGGGAGGCCATCCGGGTCAGCGGCTGGCAGCGCTCGTCCTTCATCAGCTCGCGCTGCCAGCGGTCCAGCGGTTCCTCGCCGACCAGGGTCGCGGAGAAGACGCTGGCGCCACGCAGCAACGGAGCGAGCTTCCCGATGCGCAGGACGGCGGGCCGGGGGCCGTACGCGGGAGCTCCCATCGCCGCGATCGCGCGGCCGAACATCACCGAGTGCCGGGTCTCGTCGCCGATCTCGGTCAGCGCGTACTGGGTCCGTGCCGTGCGCGGGTCGGCACCGTAGACCTCGCGGAGCAGGAGCTGCATCAGCAGCACCTCGAACCACAGCCCGACGCTCATGATGCTGGCCACCTCGTGCCGGGAGAGCTCGATCTGCTGCTCCTGGCTGAGCCGGTCCCACGTCGGCGTGCCGTAGAGGGAGACCCGCTCCGGCTGCATCCACCACAGACCTTCTACGGGTGCGGCGTCCCAGTCGAGGTCGACCTCCGGGTCGTAGGACTGACGCGCGGTGGAGCGCAGGAGCCGGTCGGAGGTCGGGTCGGCGATGGTCATTCTTCTCCTCTGGCTGAGCGGCTGGCTGAGCCGGCCAAACTAGGTGTTACCGAGGGTTACGGATAGTTGCTAGAGTGCAGGACATGACACCGAAGGTCAAGGACGACGGCCGGTCCTCGCGCTGGGACTCCCATCGCGAGAAGAGGCGTGCCGAGCTGGTCGGCGCCGCCGTGCGTGCCGTCGACGCGGCCGGCACCGAGGTCTCGGTCGCGGACATCGCCGCAGAGGCCGGGGTCAGCAAGCCGGTGCTCTACCGCTACTTCGCGGACAAGGCCGAGCTGCACGGCGCCGTGGGGATGTGGGCTGCCCAGCAGATCCTCGACGCGGTGGTCGAGGCGGTGCTCGCGCCCGCGCCCACCCGTCAGCGGGTCGAGGCCGGGGTCGCTGCGTACGTCGAGACCATCGCCGAGCACCCCAACGTCTACCTGCTGCTGGTGCGCCAGCACACCGGCGGCACCGACCCGCTCGCCGACGGCAAACGACTCATCGCCGCGACCTTCGCGCGCCTGCTCGGGGACACCTTCGGCCGGCTGGGTGTCGATGCCGCCGGCGCCGAGCCGTGGGCCCACAGCCTGGTCGGGATCGGAGAGTCCGCGGGCCAGTGGTGGCTCGACCGCCGCACCATGTCGAGGGCGGCCTTCAGCCGCTATCTGAGCGAGTTCGTCTGGCACGCGCTGGCCGGCACCACCGCCGCGTACGGAGTCGACCTGAGCGTCCTTGATCACCCCGAGATCGTCACCCCGCTGCGAAAGAGCCACTGATGAGCGAGCACGAGCCCCAGCACCTCTACGACGGCCCCGCCCGGCTCGAGTCCGAGCACGGCACCTGGGACGTCGACGTCGCGCTGCGCGGCGCCTTCCAGCCGATCGACGGTCGGTTCCACTGGTACGGCCGGGTCGGTTCGGCCCTCGACGACGTACGCAACGGCCAGACCGTCACCGTCCGCACCGTCCACGGGGAGGCCGAGGGCCGGCTCTCCGACCTCGATCCGTGGGGACGCTTCCGGATCTCCGGGACCGGACGGCCTCCGTTCTGACTCCGGTCTGCCCGACCTCAGCGCACCAGCATCAGTGTCGCGGCGCCGATCCCGACCACGACGATCAGCGAACGTAGGACCGTGGCCGGCAGCCGCCGCCCGATGTGGGACCCGACGTACCCACCCACGACCGAGCCTCCGGCGAGCAGGCCGATGGCCAGCCAGTCGAGGTCGGCGATCGCCAGGAAGATCACCGTGGCGACCACGTTCGAGGCCATCACCGCGAAGGTCTTGAGAGCGTTGACGGTGCGGAACTCCAGGTCCGTCCCGAGCCCGAGCACCGCCATCATCATCACCCCGGAGCCGGCGCCGAAGTAGCCGCCGTAGACCCCGGTGAGCGTCGCGAAGACTCCGGTGGCCGGCGAGACCCGCAGCCGCGCCTCGGCGTTGCCGGTGTGCTGGCGGACGAATCGGCTCAGCCGCGGCTGGACCCCTACGAGCAGGCAGGTGCCGAGGATCAGCCACGGCACGATCGCTTCGAAGACCGATCCGGGCAGCCACAGCAGGAGCAGGGAACCGGCGACGCTGCCTCCGGCTGCGGTGAACAGCACGGCGGCGGTCACGCCGGGGTGCTCGGCCAGCTCACGGCGGTAGCCGAAGGAGCCGCTGAGCCCGGCAGGCGTCATCCCGACCGTGTTGGAGGTGTTGGCCACCACCGGCGGCAGGCCGACGGCGACCAGGACCGGGAAGCTGAGCAGCGAGGCGACGCCGACGGTGGAGGTCAGGATCCCCGCACCCAGGCCCGCGAGCAGGACGGCGAGCTGGTCTGCCCAGCTCATCCTTCGCGGAGCAGCGCGACGTCGCTGACCATCATGACGTGGCCGTGCATCGCGGCAGCGGCCGCCTCGGCGTCACCCGCGGCGATCGCATCGGCGATCTTCCGGTGGCCGGCGAGGGAGGTCTTGGGGCGGTCGGGCTGGGAGAGCGACTCGATGCGGGTCTCGCGGATCAGCTCGCTGATCTCCGTCATCATCTGCTCGAGCAGAGGGGAGTGGGCGGCCTCGGTGACCGCCCGGTGGAAGAGCTCGTCGCCCTGGACGCCGCGGCCACCACCGTCGATGTCGCGCTCCATCGCGGTCAGCGCCGCCTGGATGTGGTCCAGATCCTCCCGCGTACGTCGCTGGGCAGCCAGCGCGGCGATCTTGGTCTCCAGTGCGTCGCGCGCCTCGATGACGTCGGGGATCCGTTCGGCGTGGGCGCGGATCGCATCGGTGATGCGCTCGGCCCGTGGTTTGTCGGTCAGCACCGTCCCGTCGCCGTGGCGTACCGCCACGACACCGATGACCTCGAGCGCGACCAGAGCCTGGCTGAGGGTCGCGCGGCTGACTCCCAGGCTGGTGGCGAGCTGCCGCTCCGGGGGCAGCCGGTCACCGGGTTTCAGATCGTTCTGCGAGATCCAGGCGGTGATCTGCTCGGCGACCTGCTCGTAGAGACGGGTTCGCTGCAGCGGACGAGGAAAGCGCGCTGACTCACTCATGGCTACAGGGTATTGACGTTTCCGCCATTGTCCTATTGGCTAGGCCACTGAGCCGCGGGTGATCCGGGTCACACTGCCGCGGCAGACGCTGGGGGCCGAGATGGAGGGAAAGTCCGATGGGACCGGAATGGGTGGCGATCATCGCGTTGATCGCCTTGTTCGTGGCCGGCACGTTGCTGCCGATCAACATGGGGGCGCTGGCATATGTCGCGGCCTGGTTGGTCGGGATGTTCGCGCTGAATCTCGATGAGAAGGAGATCCTGGCCGGCGTCAGCGCCGACCTGATCCTCACGCTGATAGGTGTCACCTATCTGTTTGCGATCGCGAGGAACAACGGCACGGTCGACCTGATCGTCAGCAGCGCCGTGCGAGCGGTGGGTGGCCGGGTCGCCCTCATCCCGTGGGTGATGTTCGGCGTGACCGCGCTGCTGACCGCCATGGGAGCCGCAAGCCCGGCAGCCTGCGCGATCATCGGGCCGGTGGCGCTCGGGTTCGCGGGCCGCTACAAGATCAACCCGCTGATGATGGGCATGTTCGTCGTCCACGGCGCCCAGGGCGGCGGGTTCTCCCCGATCAGCATCTACGGCACGATCACCAACTCGGTCATGGTCGACAACGGCCTGCCGGCCAGCGAGATGACGGTCTTCCTGACCAGCCTCGTGGTCAACCTGATCATGGCGACGATCCTGTTCTTCGCCCTCGGTGGACGGGCGCTGATGAGCATGCGGCTCGACCCCGACGAGGCGGCCAACGCTGCCGCCGGCATCCCGGGCGAGCTGAACGAGGGCGGCGTCACCGTCCCCGCCCGCGGCCTGGGCACCGTCGCCCCGACCGGGACGAAGCCCGGCATCCGCACCGAGCAGATCCTGACCCTGATCGCCTTCGTGATCGTCGCCGCCATCGCACTGTTCTTCGACAAGAACATCGGCTTCGCCTCGATCACCGCCGCGACCGTCCTCGCGGCGCTCTCGCCGAACCAGCACAAGGACGCGATCCGTCAGATCGCCTGGCCGACCGTCCTGCTGGTCGCCGGCGTCTCGACGTACGCCACGATCCTGAACACCGCCGGCTCGCCGGAGTTCGTGGGGAACTGGGCAGCGGGTCTGGGCGCAGCCGCCCTCGGCGCGCTCGTGCTGTGCTACGTCGGCGGCGTGGTCTCCGCGTTCGCGTCCTCGACAGCGCTGCTGCCGATCATCATCCCGATCTCGGTGCCGCTGATCGCCGAGGGCGGCATCTCGGCGGCCCTGTTCGTGTCCGCGCTGGCGATCTCCTCGACCATCGTCGACGTGAGCCCGTTCTCCACCAACGGCGCGCTGATGCTGGCCAACCGGCCCGACAGCATCACCGAGGAGCGCTACTACAAGCAGATCCTCACCTACAGCGTCATCGTGGTGCTCGTGGGTCCCCTCCTGGTCTGGGCCACCCTGGTCCTCCCGGGGTGGTGACGACCATGCGTGGACCACTCGACGACATCGTCGTCCTCGACCTCTCCCGCGCGCTGGCGGGGCCGCACGCCGCGATGATGATGGGCGACCTCGGTGCCCGCGTGATCAAGGTCGAAGCGCCCGGGCACGGCGACGACACCCGCGGCTGGGGCCCGCCGTTCGTCGGCGAGGAGGGGCAGAAAGAGGCGACGTACTTCCTCTCCGCCAACCGCAACAAGGAGTCGATCACCCTCGACCTCAAGGATCCCGACGACAAGGACGTGCTGCTGCGCTTGGTCGACCGGTCCGACGTGCTCGTCGAGAACTTCCGCACCGGCGTCCTGGACCGACTGGGGCTCGGCATCGACGAGCTCCAGGCCCGCAACCCCCGCCTGGTCGTGCTCTCGATCACCGGGTTCGGCCACGACGGCCCCGAGGGCGGACGGTCGGGTTACGACCAGATCGCCCAGGGCGAGGCCGGCCTGATGTCGATCACCGGCTCGGGCCCGAACGACCCGCAGCGGGTCGGCACGCCGATCGCCGACCTCCTGGCAGGCATGTACGGCGCCTACGGCGTGGTCGCTGCGCTCCACGAGCGGGAGCGCACCGGCCGCGGCACCGTCGTACGCACCTCGCTGCTCTCCGCCGTCGTCGGCGTGCACGGGTTCCAAGGCACCCGCTGGACCGTGGCCGGCGAGGTCGGGCGCGCTCAGGGCAATCATCACCCGAGCATCTCGCCGTACGGGCTGTTCCGCTGCGCCGACGGGAGCGTGCAGATCGCGGTCGGGAGCGAGGGACTGTGGCGGAGGTTCTGCACGGCCTTCGACATCTCGCCCGCTCTGGAGGGGATGGCGACCAACCCCGAGCGTGCCGCCAACCGCGAGAAGGTCATCGAGCTGGTCGAGGCGCTCTTCGAGCCGTGGCCGGCCGAGGACCTGCTCGCCAAGCTCGCCGAGGCCGGCGTCCCCGCCGGCAAGGTGCGCTCGCTCGACGAGGTCTACGCCTGGGAGCAGACTGCCAGCCAGGGCCTGCTGATCGACGTCGACCACTCCACCCTCGGCCACCTGACCCTTCCCGGACCGCCGCTGCGGTTCTTCACCGACGGCACCGAGGTGACCCCCACCGACCACGCCGCTCCACCGACCCTCGACCAGCACGGCCCGGGGCTGCGTACGTGGGTGGCGGACGAGTAGGCACCTGACTGGGATACTGCTCGGACCGCGTCACTGCCGCCGAGAGAAGGAGCCTGATCATGCCGGACTCTCCGAGCGATCAGGCTCCTCTCCGGCTGGGCACGGCCAGCGGCCGCTGGGTGCTGGCGACGACGGTGCTGGGGTCCGGCCTGGCCTTGCTCGACTCGACCGTCGTCAACGTCGCCCTCGGCCGGATCGGCGAGGATCTCGACGCGAGCTTCTCCGGGCTGCAGTGGACGGTCAACGCCTACACGTTGAGCCTCGCGGCGCTGATCCTCCTCGGCGGCTCCCTCGGCGACCGCTTCGGTCGTCGCCGCGTGTTTCTCATCGGCGTGGTGTGGTTCGCTCTCGCGTCGCTGCTGTGCGGGCTGGCTCCCAACATCGAGCTGCTGATCGCCGCGCGTGGGCTCCAGGGGGTCGGCGGCGCCCTGCTGACTCCGGGGAGCCTGGCGATCATCGCTGCGTCCTTCCATGTCGACGACCGGCCCGCGGCCGTGGGGGCCTGGTCGGGCTTCAGCGGCGTCGCAGCCGCGGTCGGACCGCTCGTCGGCGGTTGGCTGGTCGAGATCGACTGGCGACTGGTCTTCCTCATCAACGTCCCCGTCGCGGTGCTCATCGTCATCGTCGCCGTGCGCCACGTCCCGGAGAGCCGAGACCCGGATGCCGCCCGCGGGCTCGACCTGACCGGCACGCTGCTGGCCGCGACCGGCCTCGGCGCCCTCACCTTCGGGCTCACCCGAGCGGGCGAGGTGGGCCTCGTCGGCTCCGCGGCGGCGACCGCCGCAGTCGGAGTCGCCTGCCTGGTCGCCTTCGTGGTCGTCGAGGCCCGCTCGACCCACCCGCTCGTCCCGCTCGAGCTGTTCCGCAACCCTCAGTTCAGCGCTGCCAACGCCGTCACCCTGCTCGTGTACGCCGCGCTCGGCGTGATCTTCGTCCTGCTCGTCCTCCAGCTCCAGATCGTCAGCGGCTGGTCGCCTCTCGCCGCGGGAACGGCGCTGCTCCCGGTGACCATCGTGATGCTGCTCTTCTCGTCCCGTGCGGGCGCATTGGCACAGCGCATCGGTCCGCGCCTGCCGATGACCCTCGGGCCACTGATCGCGGCCGGTGGCGCACTCTGGATGGGGCGGATCGGCCCGGACGCGTCGTACGTTCTCGACGTCCTCGCGCCCGTCCTGCTCTTCGCCATCGGTCTCACCCTGCTGGTCTCGCCCCTGACCGCCACCGTGCTCGACGCCGCCGACGACAGGCATGCCGGCATCGCCTCGGGCGTCAACAACGCGGTGGCGCGGACCTCCGGGCTGCTGGCCGTCGCCGTCGTCCCGGCGGCGGTCGGGATCGCCGGCGCCGACTACACCGACCCGCAGACCTTCGACGAGGGCTACGGCACGGCGATGATCATCAACGCCGGCCTGCTGATCCTCGGCGCGGCGCTCGCCGCGGCATTCGTTCGGCGTCCGCTGGCCGCCGAACCCGGGCCCGACGACCACCGGGTGCACATCGAGACGTGCGCGCACTGCGGCGTGACCGGACCGCAGCTGCACCCGGCCGACCACGACCACTGAGGCGACGCGACCTGGGTGGCATGACCTCGGCGGCATCCGGTAACCGGGCTCTCGTGGATGCTCCGTGGTGGCGTGAGGCCGTGACCTACCAGATCTACCCGCGATCGTTCGCCGACGCGGACGGGGACGGAACCGGTGATCTCGCGGGCATCACCTCACGGCTGGACTACCTGGCCGATCTCGGTGTCGACGCGATCTGGCTCTCGCCGTTCTACCCGTCGCCGCAGATCGACTACGGGTACGACGTGGTCGACGCCCGCGGCGTGGACCCGGCCCTCGGAACGCTCGCCGACGCCGAGGACCTGCTCGCCAAGGCGCACGGGCTCGGGCTGAAGGTGATCATCGACCTGATCCCCAACCACACCTCCTCGGCCCACCCGTGGTTCACCGAGGCGCTCGAGGCCGGCCCCGGCTCGCCGGAGCGCGATCGCTACCTCTTCCGCGACGGTCGAGGGGTCGATGGTGACGAGCCGCCGACCAACTGGCGCTCGGTCTTCGGCGAGCCGGCCTGGACCCGGGTGGAGGACGGGCAGTGGTACCTGCACATGTTCGACAAAGAGGAGCCCGACCTGAACTGGCGTCATCCCGAGGTTGCCGAGGAGTTCCGTTCGGTGCTGAGGTGGTGGTTGGGCCTGGGAGTCGACGGATTCCGCGTCGACGTGGCCCACGGCCTGGTCAAGGCGCTGCGCGACCAGCACGTCCCGGCAGGGGAGTCGCCCAACTCCGACCCTGCGGTGATGTACGACGTCGGGGTGGAGGACGACCCGATGTGGGACCACCCCGACGTCCACGAGATCTACCGCGACTGGCACGACCTGATCTCGTCCTACCCAGGTGAACGGATGATGGTGGCCGAGGCGTGGACCCAGGGACCCGCCGACCTGCGCGGCTACCTGCGTAGCGACGAGTTCGAGCAGGCGTTCAACTTCCAGTGGCTGCAGTCGCCCTGGTCGGCGCAGCAGTTCACCGAGGCGATCATGTCCACCCTCGACGCGCTGCGGCCTTCCCGGGCCTGGCCGACGTGGGTCCTCTCCAACCACGACGCGGTACGCCACCGGACCCGTTACGGCGACGGA
Organism: Nocardioides sp. CCNWLW239; assembly: GCF_037137035.1. Taxonomy (NCBI): domain Bacteria; kingdom Bacillati; phylum Actinomycetota; class Actinomycetes; order Propionibacteriales; family Nocardioidaceae; genus Nocardioides; species Nocardioides sp. CCNWLW239. Next base: position 891,089 of record NZ_JBBBNW010000003.1, read on the forward strand.
GCGCAGGCGCTCGCCCGCGCCCGTGCGGCGACCCTGGCGATGCTGGCGCTGCCCGGGGCGGCCTACCTCTACCAGGGGGAGGAGCTCGGGTTGCCGCACGTCCAGCTACCGCCGGAGTATCAGGAGGACCCCTGGGCCGAGGGTGGCAACGGGCGCGACGGCTGCCGGGTGCCGCTGCCGTGGAGCGGCGACGCTCCGCCCTTCGGCTTCGGGCCGGGCGACGGGCAGCCCTGGCTGCCGCAGCCGGTCCAGTGGACGGATCTGACCGTGGCCGCACAGACTGGCCGGACCGGCTCGACCCTGGAGTTCTACCGGTCGGCGCTGGCCGCCCGCCGTCGTCACGTGCGTGGCGACGAGGAGGTGAAGTTCCTGGATGCGCCCGACGACGTGATCGCGTTCCGACGCGGTCGGCTGAAGGTGTTCCTCAACTGCGGGGCGACGCCCACGCCGTTGCCTCCTGGCGAGGTCGTGATCTGCAGCGGTGAGCCGGTCGTCGCCGAGCTGCCGCCGGACACCGCGGTCTGGCTGCTCGGCGACGACTGAGCCCGGCTCATCGGCGGTAGACCCGCGCCTCCCACGGCGCCATCACCGGGCCGCTGCCGCTCCCGAGCACGAGCTCACCTCGGCACTCCTCGACGAGCGTGCCCAGATCGGCCTCCGCGCTGCTGAAGTTCGCGAGCACCACCAGCTGCCCGCTCTCGTGACGACGGCGGAAGGCGAAGAGCTGCGGATGACTGTCGGTCAGCAGGCTGAAGTCACCGTCGACGACGACAGGATCGTCGTGGCGCAGACGGATCAGCCGGCGATAGTGCGAGAGCACGGAGTCCGGATCGTCCCGCTGCGCGGCGACGTTGATCTCCGCGTGGTCGGGATTGACCGCAAGCCAGGGCGTCCCGGTCGTGAAGCCGGCACCGGGAGTGGCGTCCCACTGCATCGGCGTACGCCCGTTGTCACGACACATCGCCCGCAGCGACGCCATCACGTCCTCGGGGTCCGAGCCCGCGGCGACCGCCTCGTGGTAGTAGTTCACCGCCTCGACGTCGTCGACCTCGTCGATGCTGGCGAACGGATAGTTCGCCATCCCGATCTCGTCGCCCTGATAGACGAACGGGGTGCCCCGCTGCAGGTGCAGGACGGTCGCGAGCAGCTTGGCCGACTCGGTGCGCCAGCGGCCGTCGTCGCCGTACCTCGAGACGATCCTCGGCTGGTCGTGGTTGTCCCAGTAGAGGCTGTTCCAGCCGACGTCCGCGAGCCCGGTCTGCCAGGCGGCGAGCCGTTCGCGGAGCCGACCGAGATCGAAGGGGCGTACGTCCCACTTGAAGGTGCCGTGGTCGATCTCGACGTGCTCGTAGTGCAGGACCATGTCGAGCTCGCGGCGTGCCGGATCGGTGTACTTCCGGCCCTCCTCGACCGTCGTCTCGCCGGTCTCTCCGACCAGCAGCAGGTCGCGGTCGTAGCGGTCGAAGACCTCTCGGTGCATCTCGGCGAGGAACTCGTGCACGCGCGGCCCGTCGAGCACCGAGGCGCGCATGTTGCCGTAGCGCTGCCCCGGCATCACCGGTGCTTCCGGCAGCTCCGGGTCCTTGGAGATGAGGTTCACGACGTCCATGCGGAACCCGTCCACACCGCGGTCCAGCCACCAGCGCATGACGTCGTACACCGCATGCCTGACCTCGGGGTTCTCCCAGTTCAGGTCCGGCTGCTTCCGGGTGAACAGGTGCAGGTAGTACGCGGCCCTGCCCTCGCTGTAGGTCCAGGCCGGCCCGGAGAAGAACGACCCCCAGTTGTTGGGTTCCTCGCGCCACCAGTACCAGTCGCGCTTCGGGCTCTCCGGGCTCGAGCTCGACTCCTCGAACCAGGGATGCTCGTCGGAGGTGTGGTTGGCGACGAGGTCCATCACCAGCTTCATCCCTCGTCGGTGGACCTCGGCGATCAGCGCGTCGAGCTCGGCCAGCGTCCCGTACGTCGGGTCGACATCGTGATAGTCGCTGACGTCGTAGCCGTTGTCGGCCATCGGCGAGGGGTAGACGGGGGAGATCCACAGCACGTCGACCCCGAGCCACTCGAGATGGTCGAGACGCTCCCTGATCCCGCGCAGGTCGCCCACGCCGTCGCCGTTCCCGTCGGCGAAGCTGCGGGGATAGATCTGGTACACGACGGCGGAGCGCCACCAGCCCGGGCCGGTGCGTCCCGCGGGTTCGATGAAAGTCATGAGGTCAGCGGTAACCGGGCATCGCGCCGTGCATACACGCCCCGGCGCTACCGTGTGCGCATGGCACTGACCCACGACTACACGGTCTCGGTGGAGTGGACGGGCAACCGGGGCACCGGGACCAGCGGTCACCGCGACTACGCCCGCGACCATGTCGTACGCATCGAGGGGCTGCCCGACATCCTCGGCTCCGCCGACCCGACCTTCCGCGGCGACGCGAGCCGCCACAACCCCGAGCAGCTGCTGCTGACCTCCCTGGCGCAGTGCCACATGCTCTCCTACCTGCACCAGGCGGTGAAGGTGGGCATCGTCGTCATCGACTACCACGACGCCGCGACCGCCACCATGCAGACGCAGGGGACCGGTGGCCGGTTCACCCGCGCAGTCCTGCACCCGGTCGTCACCGTCACCGACGAGTCCATGATCGAGGCCGCCACCTCCGCCCACCACCAGGCCCACCTGGACTGCTTCATCGCCAACAGCGTGAACTTCCCGGTCGACGTCGAGCCGACCGTCATCGTCGGTGGGCTGACGCGGTAGACCCCTCTTCCGGGGGTAGGGCGGGAGTCGTCGCCGCCACGAAGATGCGGTCATGACGAGTACGACTTCGACCGATGCCCTGCTTGCTGCCCGGGACGCGCTGATCGCCCTGCGCCTCGACTACGCCGAAGCGGTCGAGACGTTCACCTGGCCCGACGTGGGGGAGACCTTCAACTTCGCTCACGACTGGTTCGACCCGATGGCCCGGGGCAACGAGGCTCCGGGGCTCGTCATCGCGGAGCCGGACGGGTCGCGCGCTGCGTACTCCTTCGACGAGCTGGCGCGGCGCTCGGACGCGACGGCGCGCTACCTCCAACGCCTCGGCGTCGGCCGGGGCGACAGCGTGATCGTGATGCTCGGCAACCAGGTCGAGCTGTGGGAGACGATGCTGGCGGCGATGAAGGTCGGTGCCGTCCTGATGCCGACGACGACGGCGGTGGGCACCGCCGAGCTGGTGGACCGGCTCGCGCGGGGTCGGGCGAAGGCGGTGGTCTGCAACGCCGAGGACACGGCGAAGTTCGACGGCGTTCCGGGCGACTACGTCCGGATCTGTGTGGGCCATCAGGAGGGCTGGCACGACTACGCCGGCGCCGCCGCGGAGAGCCAGGAGCCGCTCGACCATCCCGGCAACGCCACCGGCGACGCGCTCCTGCTCTACTTCACCAGCGGCACGACGAGCCGGCCGAAGCTGGTCGAGCACACCCACTACACCTACCCGGTCGGGCACCTGTCGACGATGTACTGGCTCGGGCTCCGCCCCGGCGACGTCCACATGAACATCTCCAGTCCCGGCTGGGCCAAGCACGCCTGGTCGAACTTCTTCGCTCCCTGGCTCGCCGGGGCGACCGTCTTCGTCCTCAACTACACGCGCTTCGAGGCCGCGTCCCTGCTGCAGCGGATCCGTGAGGAGCACGTCACCAGCCTGTGCGCCCCGCCGACCGTGTGGCGCATGCTCATCCAGGCCGACCTCAGCGGTGGTTGCGGCTCGCTGCGCGAGGCGATCAGCGCGGGGGAGCCTCTCAACCCCGAGGTGATCAGCCAGGTCCACCAGGCCTGGGGTCTGACCATCCGAGACGGTTTCGGGCAGACCGAGATGACCGCGACGATCGCCAACAGTCCGGGCCAGCCGGTGCGGCCGGGCTCGATGGGGCGGCCGCTCCCGGGGATCCCCGTCGCGCTCGTCGACCCGGTCGAGGGCACCGTGATCGAGGGGCCGGGGGAGGGCGAGCTCTGTCTCGACCTCTCCGCGCGACCGGCCACGCTGATGACCGAGTACCGCGACGACGAGAGGCGCACCGCCGACGCGATGCGCGGCGGCTTCTTCCACACCGGTGATGTCGCCAGCCGCGACGCGGACGGCTACATCACCTACGTCGGCCGCGCCGACGACGTCTTCAAGGCCTCCGACTACAAGGTCTCGCCCTTCGAGCTGGAGTCGGTCCTGATCGAGCACCCCGCCGTGGCCGAGGCGGCGGTCGTCCCCGCGCCGGACCCGGTGCGGCTCGCCGTCCCCAAGGCGTACGTCTCGCTCACTGCCGGCCACGAGCCGACCGCCGAGACCGCCCGGGCCATCCTCGAGTTCGCCCGCGACCACCTGCCGCCCTACCTGCGGGTGCGCCGCCTGGAGTTCTTCGACCTGCCCAAGACGATCTCCGGGAAGATCCGACGGGTCGAGCTCCGGGTGCGTGAGCAGGACGTCGTCGACCAGCGCCCGCCGGGCGAGCACCGCTACGACGACTTCTTCTCCCGCAGCTAGGCGACGCCCTGGTCCTGGTCCACCAGCCGCCGGACGCTCTCCACGACGATCTCCCGGCAGCGGGCATGGCTCGGCCGGCGTACGAGCGCCAGCTCCGGGGTGTGCAGGTGCCAGCTCATCGCGAGCGCGCGGACCTCGGTGAGCAGCTCGAGCGGGGTGTAGGCCGTCGTGAGCTTCCCGGCGCGTTGCGCCTCCTCGATCTTGGCGAGCTTCGCGTCGTTGGAGGCCACGATCGCCGGGAGCTTCCCGTCGGGTCGCTCGAGCTGATACCAGGTGGTCAGCCGAAGCGTCGTGGGGAAGCGCTCGTAGAGGTCGAAGGACCGTCCGGCGTAGCCGGGGAGGTCGGTGGCGTCGAACTCGACCTCGTCGACGAACGCGAGCACCCGGTGGGCGAAGACGGCGTCGAAGAGCTCGTCCTTGGTGCCGAAGTATTTGTAGATCAGCGCCTTGTTCGCCTGGGCCGCATCGGCGATCCGGTCGACGCGTGAGCCGGCGATGCCGTACGCCGCGAACTCGGCCTCGGCGGCGTCGAGGATGCGTGCGCGGGTTGCCTCGGAGTCTCTGGCCATGGAACCACCTTAAAGCAAGTAACTAGTTAGTTGTCTTTTTCGGCGATCGGTGTTTCACTGAAGAAACCAACTCGTTAGTTACTTTGGAGTGATGCATCCATGTCCCCGATATCCTCGAGCAGCGGCCGACACCGGGCGGTCGTGCTCACCGTGATCCTCGGCTGCCAGCTGATGATGACCCTCGACGCCTCGATCGTGACGACGGCGCTCACCCACATCAAGGCAGAGCTCGGGTTCACCGACTCCTCGCTGTCGTGGATCCAGAACGCGTACGTTCTCGCCTTCGGCGGCCTCCTGCTGCTCGGCGCCCGAGCCGGCGACCTGCTCGGCCGGCGTCGCGTGTTCATCGCCGGCGCGGCGGTGTTCACCGCGGCCTCGCTGCTGGCGGGGATCGCGCCCTCGGCCGGAGTCCTCATCACGGCACGTGCGCTGCAGGGCCTGGCGTCGGCCTTCGCGATCCCGTCCACGTTGGCCCTCCTGATCACCAGCTTCCCCGAGCCCGAGGAGCGCACCCGGGCGATCGCGATCTACAGCGCGGTCATCGGGGCCGGGGCGAGCGTCGGGATCATCGTCGGAGGGGTCTTCACCGAATACCTCTCCTGGCGCTGGGGCCTCCTGGTCAACGTCCCGATCGGGATCCTGATCCTCGCTCTCTCACCGCGCTACCTGCCGGAGACCGAGCGTCGGCCCGGCCGCGTCGACATGCTCGGCGCCCTGACCGTCACGGTCGGCATGTCGGCGCTGGTCTACGGGCTCGTCGAGGCCGCCGAGATCGGCTGGGCCAGCCCTCGCACCCAGCTCCCTCTGGCCGCGGCGGTGGTCCTGCTCGTCACCTTCGTGCTCGTCGAGCAGCGGGCCGCCCAGCCGATCGTCCCGATCCGGCTCTTCCGCAGCGTGCAGCGCTCGGGGGCGTACGTCGGCCGGATCCTGATCGTCGGCGCGATGTTCTCCACGTTCTACTTCCTCTCGCAGTACCTGCAGAACGTCCTCGGTCTCAGCCCGCTCGCCACCGGGTTCGTCTACATCCCGATGACCGGCATGTTCTTCGCCATGGTGTACGTCGTGCGCTGGGCAGGCCCGAGGGTCAGCAAGCCCGCGCTGCTGCTCACGTCCTTGGTCACCGCGGCGATCGGCATGGTCTGGCTCAGCCGGATCGACAGCACGACCACCGTGGCCTGGATCCTGCCGCCGCTGCTGGTGCTGGGGATCGGCCAAGGGATCGCGATCATCCTCCTCACCGACTTCGGCATGGCCGAGGTCGACCCGGGTGACGCCGGTGCGGCCTCCGGTCTGGTCAACACCGCACATCAGATCGGCGGGTCCATCGGGCTCGCGCTCCTCACCGTCGTGTACGGCGCTGCGGTCCACCACGACCCGGTCCCGGACGCGGTGACCCAGGCCGACGGCTACGCGGTGGTCTTCGATGTCGCGACCGGGTTCTACGCGCTGGCCGTGGTCGTCGCCCTGGTCATCCTCGCCGCCGACCGACGGCGGGCGAGCCGGCCGGACCCTTCGGTGCCGGTGGCGGCCGCCCGCTGAGCGGCCGTCACGGACGCACGGTCAGGCACTGCGTACTGATGCCGAAGGCGCCCCGCTCGTCGTGGAGCACGGTCGTGGTCACGCCCGCGCCCTCCGGGCCGAACGAGACCGTCGTGTCGAGCCCCAGCCAGCCGTCGAGCGGGGCACGGAACAGGTGTGCGGTCAGGTCGAGGTTCGGGAAGCTGACGTCCTTCGGGTCCACGCGGACAGCGACACCGTTGGTGATGTCGAGCAGCCCGGCGACCTGAGCGAGCCGGCTCACCTCCTCGTCGGCGACGAGGGGGTGAGGCGTACGCACCCAGGTCTGTGCCCTGCCCGGGCCGAGGTCATGGCGACGGACCTCGACCGAGGCGATGAAGCCGCCGTCCCACAGCGTGGTCATGTCCCATGCGGGCACCTCGTCAGGCGCGGGAAGCGGCGCGTGAAGGGTGCCCGAGAGCTCTGCGGTCGGGTAGCCCGCGGTGAGCCAGGCCCGCAGCAGCACGACGGGCCGGCCGCCGTGACAGGCGCGTGCCTCGACGAGCTCGATCGTCCGACCGGCCCGGAGGACGGTGACCTCGACGTCCACCGGCTCGAGCGGGATCGTGCCGAGGATGTCGTAGCTCATCCGGGTGATCTGGAGCCCGTCGTCGCGACGGGCGTCACGGTCTTGCTCGACCTCGTGCGCCAGCACGCCGAGCAGGGTGGCGATGTGCTGCGTGTCCAGGTCCCAGGCGCCACCGACGTGCTCGGTCGGTGTGAAGCTGCGGTTCCCGGTGCGGTGCCAATACGTCATCAGAGGCCGAGCCGGGCGACGCTCTGCTCGCGCATGTCGATCTTGCGGACCTTGCCGGTGACCGTCATCGGGAACTCGTCGACGATCAGCACGTAGCGCGGTGTCTTGTAGTGCGCGAGCTTGCCGCTGGCGAAAGCGCGGACGGCGTCGGCGTCCAGCGGCTCCGCACCCGGACGCATCCTGATCCACGCACAGAGCTCCTCGCCGTACCGCTCGTCGGGGACACCGACCACCTGGGCCTCGGCGATGTCGGGGTGGGTGAAGAGGAACTCCTCGATCTCGCGAGGGTAGATGTTCTCCCCGCCGCGGATCACCATGTCCTTGATCCGGCCCACGACCACGCAGTAGCCGTCCTCGCGCATGACCGCCAGATCTCCGGTGTGCATCCAGCCCTCGGCGTCGATCGCCTCGGCGGTCTTCGCGTCGTCGTCCCAGTAGCCGAGCATCACCGAATAACCACGGGTGCAGAACTCGCCGGCGGTGCCGCGGGGGACCACCTCGCCGGTGACGGGGTCGACGATCTTGATCTCGACGTGCGGGGCTGCTCGTCCGATCGTCTCGGTGCGCCGCTCGAGATCGTCGTCGGTGCGGGTCTGGCACGAGACCGGCGAGGTCTCGGTCATGCCGTACGCGATCGCGACCTCGCTCATGTGCATCTCGCTGACACACCGCTTCATGACCTCGATCGGGCACAGGGCACCGGCCATGATCCCGGTGCGCAGCGTCGAGAGGTCGTACGACGCGAACCCCGGGTCGTCCTGCATCGCGATGAACATCGTCGGCACCCCATAGAGCGCCGTGCACCTCTCGTCCTGGACCGTCTGCAGCGTCGTGGCCGGGTCGAACCCGGGACCCGGAATGATCATGGTCGCGCCATGGGTCGTGCAGCCGAGGTTCGCCATCACCATCCCGAAGCAGTGGTAGAACGGCACCGGGATGCACAGCCGGTCCTGCTCGGTGAAGTGGATCGCCTCGGTGACGAAGAAGCCGTTGTTGAGGATGTTGCGGTGCGACAGCGTCGCACCCTTCGGGAATCCGGTGGTTCCGGAGGTGTATTGGATGTTGATCGCGTCGTTCGGGTCGAGCGGGTAGTCGACGTGGTCGGCCAGCCGCTCGCCGCGGCCTGCGGCCAGCAGGGCCTCCCACTCCGGCGTACCCAGGAAGACCGTCTGCTCCAGCGCACCGCAGTCCTTCTCCACCTCGGCGACGAGGGAGACGTAGTCGCTGGTCTTGAAGCTCGTTGCGCTGATCAGCAGGCGCACCCCCGACTGGTTGAGCGCGTAGGCGAGCTCGTGGGTGCGGTAGGCCGGGTTGATGTTGACCAGGATCGCGCCGATCTTCGCGGTGGCGAACTGGACCATCGTCCACTCGGCACAGTTCGGAGCCCAGATGCCGACCCGGTCACCCTTGCCGATACCCGCCTGACGGAGACCGACCGCGAGGGCGTCGACGTCGGCGTTCAGCTCGGTGTAGGTCCAGCGACGCCCGGTGGCGATCTCGACGAGCGCCTCCCGGTCTCCGTGGCGGGCGACCGTGCGCTCGAAGTTCGCTCCGATCGTCTCCTCGAGCAGCGGAACGTCGATGTCGCCACGGGCCGACGAGGCGTTGAGGGAAGAGGTCTCGGTCATGCCGCGAGCATGACCGAGACCGTGGTGGTGGCCACACCCCCCAAAGAGGGTGAGCCGGGGCGGATCAGGCGAGCGCCGGCTCCGCGTCGAGCTCCACGCGGCTGGTCTCCTTGGCGACCAGCAGACAGACGACGCTCAGCAGGGCGAGCGCGGTGAGGAAGTACGCGATCCCGTCGGTGCCCCACCGGGCGATCAGGTCTTCGGCGATGACGAGCGGGACGGCGCCGCCGAGGATGCCCGCGATGTTGTAGCCCAGGCCGGCACCGGTGTAGCGGTACCTCGCCTGGAACATCTCGGGCAGGAAGGCCGCGATCGGACCGTAGTTGAGGCCGAGCACGCACAGGAGCAGGCTGTTGCCGAGGGCGAAGCTCGCGAAGCTGCCCGGCTCCATGACGCCGAAGGCCAGGGGACCGGCGACCACACCGAAGGCGGCCCCCAGCAGCAGGACTGTCCGGCGGCCGAGCACGTCGGAGAGCCAGGCGGAGGCGATCACCGTCGCGCTCATCGCGAACGCGGCCACGATGACCCCGAGCAGGGCCTGGGTCATGCTCAGCCCGAGCGAGCCGACCGCGTAGGCGACCATGAAGCTGGCGCCGGTGTAGAAGGCGCCGAAGACGATCGCCATGATGCCGCCGCCCAGCAGCACCTGCCGCCACTGGTCCCGGAGACAGCCGAGGAACGGCAGCGCGCTGCGGGTGCCGGCCGACTGCACCTTCTTGAACGACGGTGTCTCGGCGATGCTCAGCCGGACCCAGAGACCGACACCGATGAGGACGGCGCTGGCGAGGAACGGGATCCGCCAGCCCCACGCCGCGAACGCGGCCGGCTCCATCAGGCGGAACGTGGTCAGCATCGCGCCGGCGGCGATGATCAGGCCGAGGCTCGGTCCGAGCTGCGGGAACATGCTGTAGCGCCCACGCTTGCCGTGGGCGGCGTACTCGGTGGTGAGGAGCGCGGCACCGGCCCACTCCCCACCGAGCGCGACACCCTGGAGTGCGCGCAGCACCACCAGGATCACCACGGCGCCCCCGCCGATCGACTCCGCGCTCGGGATCAGGCCGATCGCGAACGTCGAGGTGCCCATGATCAGCAGCGTCGTGATCAGCGTGGCCTTGCGGCCGATCCGGTCGCCGTAGTGACCGAAGAGGATCGCGCCGAGCGGTCGGAAGACGAACGCGACCCCGAAGGTCGCGATCGACGCCATGGTGCCCTCGGGACCGCCCATGGACGGGAAGAAGATGGCGTTGAACACCAGGGCCGCTGCGAGGCCGTAGATGAGGAAGTCGTAGAACTCGATGGTGGTGCCGGTCAGTGACGCCGTCGCGACTCGGCGCATGGTGCGCCCGTCGACCTCGGCTCGGCTAGCCGTGATGTCGGCCATGATCGTGCCTCCTACTCGGGGTGGTGAACCGAGTGTGGGGCGGCCGCAACCTGGCCGATACCCCCAGAGGAGTGCCCTCGAAAGAGGGGGTGTGCCACTTGTTGCCTGTGATCGCCGTCACTTACTCTCAACGTCATGAGCACCACCGCGATAGCCGCTGAGGCGCCCTACGACGGGTCCCGGATCGCCCAGACGCTGGCCTCCTTCCGGACCGCGTCGGGACTGGATCTCGCCTTCGGCGGCCCGGTCCGCGGCGACGGCACGGCCATCGACATCACCGCGACCTGCGGCGCGAGGGGCGGTGCGTTGCGCGGGCTACGGGTCGTCAACGGAGAGGGCCTGGGCGGGAAGACCCTGCAGACCCGCCAGCCCGGTTCCGTCGACCACTACTACACAGCTCGCGGGATCACCCACCTCTACGACACCGCCGTCGCCCAGGAGCAGATCCAGACCGTCGCCGCCCTGCCGATCCTGGTGGACCGGACCCCACGGATGCTGATCTACCTGGCCTCCCGGTCGCGCCTGGGTCTCGGTGGCGTCTGGTTCGACGCGCTGCGACCGCTGATCCGCACCCTCGAGCGCGAGATCCTGATCGACGACGAGGTCCGCAACCGGCTCTCCCGGCTGGCCCCGGCGCCGTCACCGGCTCAGAACCCGGTCGAGAGCTCGGCACGACGCGATCTCGCCCAGCGCCGGGAGATGGCCGCCGAGCTCACCGATCTGGCCGGGCAGGTGATCGACCCGGAGGTCCGCGGTCGGCTCGAGGCCATGGTCCGACGTCTCTCCGCCGTGCCGGGGGAGAAGCCGGCCGCCCCGCTGGCCCCGGCCGTGCGCCTGGCCGCCCGTGAGCTCGACGTGCTTCGCCAGGTCGCGCTCGGGAGCAGCAACCGGGAGGCCGCCGAGGCCCTCGGGATCGTGGAGAGCACGGTGAAGTCCTACCTGAAGAGCGCCACCAGGAAGCTCAACGCCAACAACCGGGTCCATGCGGTCCGCGTCGCGCGCGAGGCCGGCCTGATCGACTGACATAGCGGGATCAGGCGAAGATCGTCTCCCAGTCCCGGGCCATGCTGATCACGGTCCACCCCAGCCGGGCACCGACATCGGTGATCGGCTCGGGCTCGGTGAAGGTCTGTGCGGTGCTGACGTAGGAGAACTCCCGCTCGGCATCGTCGTGGTTCACGAGCAGCGCGAGCGTGGGCCCCTCGCCGCCCGCGGCCCACTCGAGCATCTCCCGGTCACCGCCAGAGTTGCCGACAGCGAGGATCGGTCGACGTCCCAGCTGGGTCTGGATGTTCGACACCTTGGCCGCGCCCTCGTTGGCGGCACCGAGCACCCGGGTCGAGCGGCGTAGCTGCGGAGGGTCGGCGACGTAGTCGTACTCGATCAACGTGCCGACCACAGCCTCCGGCGGCACGCCATACAGATCCTGGCTGACCGCTCGGACGAACTCGGTCCCGCCGCCGGTCACGACGGTCACGGTGAAGTCCCGGCGCCTCAGCTCGGCGACGAGCTCGAGCATCGGGACGTAGGTGCAGCTGCGATGCGGCCTCTTGAGCGTCGCATGCTCGCGGCGCGCCATGAACTCACGGACGTGGGCGGTGAACTCCTGGGGGCTCACGCCGTCGAAGAGGCCGGTGAGAGCCATCGCGACCCGCTCCAGCCCGATGTCGCCGATCGCCCGCATGTCGCCCGAGAGCACCGCTGCGAACTCAGCCTGCTCGCCCATGGTCGGGTCGGCCTCTGCCCGGGAACGCAGCGCGTCGACGAAGAAGTCGAACTGCACGTAGGTCGGACGTTCGCACCACAGCGTGCCGTCGTTGTCGAAGCACGCCACTCGGTCGGCCGTCGGCACGGCGTCGGCGGCGTCGAGGAAGGCCAGGACGGCGTCTCGGGTCGCGCCTGGCCGCCAGGATGGCAGCAGCTGCTCGGTCACGGTGTCTCCTCCTGTTGGTCGGGTTCTGGGCGTCGTACGCAACGGAAGCCCATGTGGCTGGTGCCGGTGTCGACCATCTGCGGGCGACGTGCGGCGGGCCGGTAGCGCAGGCAGTAGGTGTCCGCGCACAGGTGCGAGCCGCCCTTGACGACCTTCCGGCCGATCCGGAACTGGGGCTGCGCCGGGTCGAGGCTCTGCTCGAGGTCACCACCGCGGGGGTTGTCGGGGACGCAGCACGGCTTGTCGACCTCGTCGGGGTGTCGATCGGTCCACCAGTCGCTGGTCCACTCCCACACGTTGCCGGCCATGTCGAAGAGCCCGAAGCCGTTGGCCGGGAAGCTGCCGACCGGCGCGGTGCGGGAGAAGCCGCTCTCGCGGGTGTGATGCCAGGGGAAGTCGGGACCGTCCCAGGTGTTGGCCATGATCCGGCCGCCGGGACGAGGCTCGTCGCCCCAGGTGAAGGCCGCGCCCTCCAGCCCGCCGCGGGCGGCGTACTCCCATTCCGCCTCGGTGGGCAGCTCGGCGCCGGCCCACGTGGCGTACGCGACCGCGTCCTCGTAGGCCACATGGACGACCGGGTGGTCGGGCCGGCGCTTGACCGAGCTTCCCGGCCCTTCCGGTGCCGACCAGCACGCCCCCGGCGTCCAGGTCCACCACTGGCTGACGTGCCGGAGGTCGACCGGGCCGGGGGTGGGGGTGAAGACGAGCGAACCTGGTTGGAGGTTCTCCGGGGGAGCGTCGGGGAAGGCGGCCGGGTCGACCGGCCGCTCCGCGACGGTGACGTAGCGCGTCTTGCGTACGAACTTCGCGAACTGTGCGTTCGTCACCTGGTGGGTGTCGATGGAGAACGCCCCGACCCGCACGCGGTGGGTCGGGGCCTCCTCCGGATAGTGGTCGTCGGAACCCATGGTGAAGACGCCACCCGGCAGGCTGATCTGCATCTCAGCTGCTCGGCATGCCGGCCTCGAGCTTCGCGAGCACCTTGTCGACGCTGAAGCTCGGCGGTTCCTGCCGTGGCGGGAACTCAGCCAAGGAGGCCGCCATCTTCGCCACGTACATCTGCGCCGGAACCGCGAGCCAGGCGTGGTCGAGGACCCAGTCGTAGTAGGTGTTGGAGGTGATGTCGGCGCGCTCGTACGGGTCCGTGCGCAGGTTGAAGAACTTCGGCACCCGCAGCTGGACATACGGTTCTGCCCACACCCGCAGCGTGCCGGTAGCGCGCTGCTCGAGGAACACCAGCTTCCAGTTGTCGAAACGCAACCCGGTCAGGTCACCGTCGTCGGACACGTAGAAGAAGTGCTGGCGCGGGCTCGTGTCGCTGGCGCCGGTGATGTAGTCGAGCTGGTTGTGCCCGTCGAGGTGCACCTTGTAGGTCGTGCCGTCGAGGTCCGTCCCCGCCTTCAGCCGGTCGGCGATGTCTGGGTCACCCGCTGCCGCCAGCAGCGTCACGAACCAGTCGTTGTGGCTGACGATGCCGTTCAGGACCGTCCCGGCCGGGATGTGCCCGGGCCAGCGGACCATCGCCGGCACGCGATAGGCACCTTCCCAGTTCGAGTTCTTCTCGTTCCGGAACGGGGTCATGCCCGCGTCCGGCCAGCTGTTCATGTGCGGCCCGTTGTCGGTGGAGTACATCACGATGGTGTTCTCGGCCAGACCGTTCTCGTCGAGGTAGTCGAGCACCGATCCGACCAGCTCGTCGTGATCGACCATCGTGTCGTGATACTCCGACTGCCAGCGGCCGGCCTTACCACGGCTGCCGTCCTTGATATGTGTGCGGAAGTGCATGTGGGTGGTGTTGAGCCACACGAAGAACGGGGTGTCGCTCGCCTGGGCATCACTCATGAACCGCAGCGCCTCGGGGAGGATCTCGTCGTCGATGGTCTTCATCCGCTCCTTGGTGAGCGGCCCGGTGTCCTCGATGCGCTGTCCGCCCTGACCGTCGGCCCAGGTGTGGATCACGCCACGAGGACCGAAGCGCTTCCGGAAGTCCGGAAACTCCTCGTCGGTCGGATAGTCCGGGAGCTCCGGCTCCTCCTCGGCGTTGAGGTGGTAGAGGTTCCCGAAGAACTCGTCGAATCCGTGCATGGTGGGCAGGAACTCGTCGCGGTCGCCGAAGTGGTTCTTGCCGAACTGCCCGGTGGCATACCCCAGCGTCTTCAGCGCGGTGGCGATGGTCGGGTCCTCCGCGCGCAGGCCGATGTCCGCACCCGGAAAGCCGACCTTGGTCAGCCCCGTGCGGTAGGGGTTCTGACCGGTGATGAACGCAGCGCGACCCGCAGTGCAGCTCTGCTCACCGTAATAGTCGGTGAAGCGGACGCCCTCAGCCGCGATCCGGTCGATGTTGGGCGTGCGGTAGCCCATCAGACCATCGCTGTAACAGCTCAGGTTGCTGATGCCGATGTCGTCACCCCAGATGATCAGGATGTTGGGCTTGTCGGTCATGAAACCTCCTCGGATTGTCCTCGAAGGCTAGGCAGGCCGTGAGGCTGACGGCCTCACCCGACAAGGGTGACCCGGTCACCCGTCAGTCGGGGATCGTGACGACCTCGACGACGTTGATGTCGAGAGCGCCCAGGGCGTGCAGGATGCCCTGCAGCGCCTCTTGGTCGGGCACCTCTCCGGTGAGGGTCGACTGCTCACGGTGTGCCTGGGCCGCCAGCTGAGGGAACGCCTTCTGAAGCTCCTTGGAGAGCTCACCGTTCACCCGGATCAGCACCCTTGTCATGGTTTGCCTCGACTGCTCACGGTTTGCACGGTACGTACCGTCCGCGACGCCTGGTTCACCGAATTCGGGTGAGGCCGCTGCCCACCTCCGCCGGAAGGGTCGACGGTGAAAGGTAGTCAACGACAGCAAGGACTCATGATGGCGACCCTGACGGTATGGAAGTACGACACGACCGACGGTGCGGACGAGGCTGTGAAGAACCTGGAGGAGCTCGTCCAGCAGGACCTCATCGTTCTCGAGGACGCGGCTACCGTGCGCTGGGAGGTCGGCAAGAAGAAGCCGAAGACCCGCCAGCTGGCCAGCACCAAGGCCCTCGGCGCGATGAGCGGCACGTTCTGGGGCATGCTCTTCGGACTCATCTTCTTCGTCCCGCTGCTGGGAGCTGCGGTCGGCGCCGCAGCAGGTGCCCTGTCCGGATCGCTGACCGACGTGGGCATCGACGACGCCTTCATCAACAAGGTCCGTGACCAGGTCACCCCGGGCACGTCGGCGCTGTTCCTGATGACCTCTGACGCGGTGATCGACAAGGTCCGCGAGGCCATGCGCGGCAACGAGGGTGAGCTGATCTTCACCAACCTCAGCAGTGAGCAGGAGGCGGCGCTGCGCGAGGTCTTCGCCGAGTGACGTCATGGCGACTCTGACTGCATGGCTCTATGACCGGATCATGGGCGCCTCGGACGCCGAGGTCTGGCTCAGAGACCTGCAGGAGCGTGATGCGCTCACCGTGCACGATGCGATCACGCTCACCTGGTTCCCGGGAGCGGAGGAGCCGCAGATCGGCCATCTCCGCCACCGCACGGCGGGCGCGGCAGCCAAGGGCTCGCTGCTCGGTGGTCTCCTCGGGATCCTCGTGCTCAACCCGGTCGCGGGCGCTGCCGTGGGGGCGGCGTCCGCGGCCGCGGTCGCACGGCTCAGGCAGACCGGCATCGGGGACGACCTGCTCCAACCGATCGTCGAGCACCTCGAGCCCGGAAAGTCCGCGCTCGTGGTCCTGAGCAGCGACGGAGACCCGGCCGCGGTAGCCGCGGCCCTGAAGCACGGAGACCCCACACTCCTGTACGCACAGCTGGATGACGACGTCGCGGACGAGCTCCGTGAGCTCCTCCGCGACGAGACCACTGAACCGACTGACGACGGAGACTGATCATGGCGATGAACCAACCACCCGCCCGACGACAGCAGCCGACGGTCAACGCCGGCAGGCTCTGGGCAGGAGGCGCCGCGGCAGCGGTCGTGGCCGCCCTGATCGCGATCACCGGGATCGTGATCGCACGCGGCATCTTCGACATACCTGTCCTCGCACCCAAGGGTGACGGGGTGTGGGGAGGCGCCTCGACGCTGTGGTACGCCATCTGGGCCGCTGTCGCCGGGCTGCTGGCCACGGCGGTCGCCCATGTGCTCCTCCTGACCACCCCGCAGCCGCGGACCTTCTTCGGCTGGATCATCGGCCTGGCCACGGTGATCGCGGCGCTGTGGCCGTTCACGTCCGACGCGGACCTCGACGCCAAGATCGTCACGATGCTGCTCAACCTGATCATCGGCGTCGCCATCGGCTCCCTGGTGTCGGCCGTCGCGCAGAGCGCCATCCGGCCCGAGCCGCTCCAGGCGCCGCACCCGCCGCAGGGACCACAGCCCCCACGGGTGTAGCCCAAGCGTGTCCACGGACCGTCCTCGAGCACATGTCGCGTGCTCGAGGACGGTCCGTATCCACGCGCTCACCCGTATCGGGCGATACACCCTTCGTCGGCTGGGATCGACCATGGATCCGTGAATCCCACGGCGCAAGGTCCGGAAGCGACGGTCACGAGCTGGCCACCACCGTTCAGAGTCCTGGCGGTCCTGCTGGGATCGGCATCGGTGGTGATCCTGGTGGCCGGGCTGCAGGCGGCCCACAACATCCTCGGCCCGATATTCCTCGCGATGGTGCTCACCATCGTGGTCCATCCGGCGCGGACCTGGCTGGCGCGACGCGTACCCGCCGGCCTCGCCACCGCCCTCTCCATCATCGTCGTCGTCGTCGGTGTCGTCGGACTCGGCGTGTGCACGGTGCTTGCGGTGGCTCGCTTCGCCACGTTGCTGGGCACCTACGCCCCCGTCGCCAAGGAGAAGGTCGATGACCTGACGGCCTGGCTCGCGAAGGTCGGCATCGGCTCGGACGAGGTCGAAGCTGTCGCCAGATCCTTCGACCTCTCGAACCTGCTGACCCTGGTCTCGGGGGCGCTCAACGGGATGTTCGGACTGCTCTCCACGCTGGTCTTCATCCTGGCGATGTGCCTGTTCATGGCCATCGACGCGACCGCCCTCCCGCGCCAGCTGACCTCGATCGGCCGCCGCCGGCCCGCCCTCGTACGAGCCCTGGCCTCGTTCGCGGTGGGGACCCGCCGCTATCTGTTGGTCTCGACCGTGTTCGGACTGATCGTGGCCGTGCTCGACACGGCAGCTCTCTACTTCCTCGGCGTGCCTGCACCGCTGGTCTGGGGGCTGCTCGCGTTCCTGACCAACTACATCCCGAACATCGGCTTCATCATCGGGCTGGTGCCGCCGGCGATCCTCGCCCTGCTCGACGGGGACTTCAAGCTGATGCTCGCGGTCATCGTCGTCTACTCCCTGCTCAACGTGATCATCCAGTCGGTGATCCAGCCGAAGGTCGTCGGGGAAGCGGTCGGTCTCTCGGTGACACTGACGTTCCTGTCCCTGATCTTCTGGTCATGGATCATGGGGCCGATCGGTGCCGTCATGGCGGTCCCGTTCACCCTGTTCGTCCGCGCGATCTTCGTCGAGGCCGACCCCGCGAAGCGCTGGCTGATGCCGCTCATCGCGGGAAGCGCTCCGGTGGAGCTACTCGGGGATGGTGACGATCTCGATGACGTCGACCCCCAGCGCGCTGAGTAGGTCCAGCACGCGCTGAAGCTCGTCGTCGGCGAGGTCGCCGACCAGGGTCGTCGTCGCCCGCTGAGTGGCGAGGTTCAGGTGGGGGAGCGTCGCGAGGTCGTCGTCGGACACCGCCGAGTCCACTCGAATGAGGATCCGCGTCATGAGGGCATCACTCCGATGAGGTGTCTGTTCATGATGGCTCCAGCGACTGACCTGGACGATGTTGTTACCAAGGTAAATCGCCCGACGCCCGCTGTGGTCACCGGAAACGGGCGAGGGTGACTGGTCGGGACAGGAGGAACACTGCTCACGTGAACGTGGCAGCTCTGCGGAGCCGGGTCGAGGAGTGGGCAAGTCACGTCCCGCTGTTGCAGCGGCTCGCCACCGAGTTCTTCCGCATCGAGTTCCTCGACCGGTGCATGCTGATCGCAGCCCAGGCCTTGCTGGCCATGGTGCCCATGCTGGTCGTCATCGCGGCGTTCCTGCCTGAGCTCACCGCGAGCGCGTTGCAGCAGATGGCCTCGGTCACCGGCGTCGGGGACGACGCGGTCCGCCAGGTGACGGGCGAGCTCGATCTGAGCCGGGTGCGCTCCGAGACCGGAGCGCTCGGTCTGGTGATCACGATCGTGTCGGCGACCTCTTTCGGTCGCGCCGTGCAGCGGGTGTTCGAGCGGGTCTGGGAGCAGAAGCACGTCGGAGGCCTGCGTGGGGGCGCACGCTGTCTCATCTGGGTGGTCGTCTTCCTGGGTTGCCTCGGGGCGGTCAACGGCGTGATCAACCTGCTCACCGATCCCGGGAACCCACTCCGGCCGGCACTCCAGATGCTGGGCTCGTGTGCCGCCTGGTGGGGGAGCGCCTGGGTGCTGCTGTTCGGACGGGTGAACCGATGGGTCCTGCTGCCGGGTGCCGTGCTGACCGGCGTCGTGCAGGTCATCTACGGCCGTGGCTCGGCGTGGGTCATGCCGACGTACGTCGAGTCGAACGCCGAGCAGTTCGGCACGCTGGGGGTGATCCTGTCGCTCTCGACGTGGCTCATCGGGTTCGCCGGCATCGTCGTCGGAGGCGCGCTGCTCGGGCGGCTGCTCGTCGAGGACCCGATCATCGCGCGGACCGTTCGACACGGGCGTGACTTTCTCACCCGGAGCAGGTGAGGACGGGGGAGCGTGGCTGCGCTGAGGTCAGGCCATGCAAGAAGCCATCGGCCAGTCCCTGCCGATCGCGGTGGGTGTGCTCGTCAGTCCCATGCCGATCGTCGCGCTCGTCCTGATGCTGGTCAGCCGGCACGCCGCCTCGAACGGGACGGCCTTCGTCCTCGGCTGGCTGGCAGGCATCTTCACCCTCGGCACGCTGGTCGCGCTGCTGGCCGGTGGCGCGACCTCGGGCAGCGAGGAGCCTCCGACCTGGGTGGCCCTGCTGAAGATCGCCCTCGGAGCCCTGCTCCTCCTGCTGGCCGTACGCAGCTGGCGGGGCCGGCCGGGTGCAGGAGAGACCGCTCCGGTCCCGAAGTGGATGGAGGCGCTCGACGAGTTCACCGCGGTCAAGGCGTTCGGCACAGGCGTGCTGCTGGGATCGGTGAACCCCAAGAACCTGCTGCTCGTGGTCTCGGCGGCCACCACGATCGCGTCCGCGACCTCGGAGACGAACGACCAGATCATCGCGATGGTCGTCTTCACCGTGGTGGCGAGCCTGGGGTTGCTCGTGCCGTTCGGTATCTACCTGGTCACCGGTGAACGGGCGGCCGAGCTGCTGGAGAGCATCAAGGGCTGGATGATCGCGAACAACGCGGCGATCATGACCGTCCTGCTGCTCGTCCTCGGAGTCAAGATGGTCGGCGACGGAATGGGGTCTTTCTGATGGACACGTCAACATGGATCGCGACGCTGGTCAGCGGTGCTCTCGTCGTCGCACACATCGCCATCTGCGTGGTGGCGCTCGGTGTGATCCCCGGCCGGCGCCGGCCGTCGACGGGGCTGGCCTGGCTGTTCCTCATCCTCGCGCTGCCGGCGTTCGGCCTGCTCGCGTTCGTGCTCTTCGGAAGCACCAACGTCGGCCGCAAGCGCCGCACCTGGCAGCGAGAGGTCAACGAGCTGATCAGCGCAGACATCAAGAACGACCCGGCGACCCTCGCCGCGCCCGAGGGCCAGTCCCGGGGAGCCGTCCGCCTGAACGAGCGCCTGGGATCGTTGCCGCTGACGGGTGACAACCGGGTCGAGGTGCACCCCGAGTACGCGAAGACCGTCGCGGCGATGGCCGACGACGTACGCCGGGCGCGCTCGTTCGTCCACGTCGAGTTCTACATCTCGGCCTGGGACGAGCTCACCGGTGACGTCTTCGACGCGCTCGTGGAGGCCGCTGGTCGCGGCGTGGAGGTCCGGTTCCTCTTCGACCACCTGGGCTCGCGAGGCATCCCGGGCTACCAGGACCTGCTCGCGAAGCTGGAGGGCACCGGCATCACGTGGGCCCCGATGCTGCCGATCCGGCCGCTGCGGGGCGAGCTCCGCCGACCGGACCTGCGCAACCACCGCAAGATCCTCGTCGTCGACGGCGCGGTCGCCTATGCGGGATCGCAGAACCTCATCGAGCCCGGCTACAACAAACCCAAGAACCACAAGGTCGGGCGCAAGTGGGTCGACCTAATGGTCCGGGTCGAGGGACCGGTGGTCCGAGACCTGGCCATCGTCTTCGCGACGGACTGGTATGCCGAGACCGGTGAGAACATCCGCGGCAAGCTCACCCAGGCCGCACCCCTCGAGGGGGAGCGGACCGGCCAAGCCGCCGAGAGCGTGGCCTGCCAGGTCGTCCCCAGTGGCCCGGGTTTCGTGACCGAGAACAACCTGCGCCTGTTCAACACCCTGATCTACGCCGCGAAGTCACGCGTCTGTCTGGTCAGCCCCTACTTCGTCCCCGACGACTCGCTGCTCTATGCCGTCACCACCGCTGCCCAGCGGGGCGTCGAGGTCGAGCTGTTCGTGAACGAGGGCGCCGACCAGTTCATGGTCTTCCACGCGCAGCGTTCCTACTACGCCGACCTCCTCGACGCCGGTGTCCGGATCCGGCTGTACCCGGCGCCGTACGTCCTGCACACCAAGTTCTTCACCGTCGACGACTCGATCGCCGTCGTCGGCTCCTCGAACATGGACTACCGGTCGTTCGCGCTCAACTACGAGGTGATCGTGCTGCTCGAGAGCGAGCAGGTCGTCGACGACCTGCAGAGCGTGCTCGACGACTACCGGGAGAAGTCGAGCGAGCTCAGCGCCGAGGAGTGGTCACGGCGTGGGCTCGGCGCCCGCTACGTCGACAACGTCATGCGCCTGACGGCGGCTCTTCAGTAGCCGCCGCCAGCGCGGCCTCGACGGTCGGGTAGACCCGCGGGCCGTCGCCCTCGGCGGCCTTCTCCAGCACGTCGCGTACCTGACCGACGTCGCCGGCGAGGGCCAGGTCGGCGCCGTCACGCTGCAGATCGCCTCGCAGCTGGGTCAGCATGGCGGTCGCGGTGACGTCGATCGACGGCGTGGCTCGGCCGTCCAGGACCACCAGCCGGAGATCGGGCACGTCGGCGGCGAGCTCGCGCACACGCTCACGGACGTAGTCGGCGTTCGCGAACAGCAACGAGGCCTCGACCCTGACCACGAGGACGCCGGGGACTCCCGCGTAGTCGGGGTTGCGCACCTGGTCGACCCAGAGCCCGGGGTGCGTGCCCGATCCGTCCACAGGGCCGCCGTCCACAGGGCTGCCGTCGACGGGAGCCAGCGGTGCGATGTGCGGCCGCGACGTGCGGGCGATGAGCAGGACGACCGAGACGCAGATGCCGATCACGAGACCGGGCAGCGTGTCGAAGAGGAGCACGCCGATCAAGGCGGCGAGGGCACCGACGAAGTCGGCACGGGCGCTGAGCTGGTAGACCTTGGTGACCTGCCCGGTGCGGACGCGCCACAGCCGGCGCAGCGCGGAGATGTCGACGAGCTCGATGACCGCCGCGATGACGATCGCGGCCAGCGTGGCCTCCGGGAGGTCGGAGAAGAGCCGGGTCATGAACAGCAGCGTCAGCAGCGTGAGCACGGCCGCGGTCACCGCCGAGAGCTGCGACTTGGCCCCGGCCGAGCCGTTGACCGCTGTCTTCGACAGGGAGCCGTTGACCACCATGCCGCTGGCCAGGCCGGATCCGAGGTTCGAGATGCCCAGGCCGAGGAGCTCACGGTTCGGGTCGATGTCGTAACCGCTCTTGGCGGCGTACGTCTTCGCGGCTCCCAGCCCCTCGGCGAACCCGACGAGCATGACGCCGACAGCAGCGGCGATCAGGTCGCGGAACTCCGGAGCCGTGACGTCCGGGAAGCCGATGGTCGGCAGGCCGGCGTCGATGTGGCCCACGATGTCGAGCCCGTGGTCGTCGAGGTTCAGCAGCGCGGTGAGCGCGATACAGACCAGCGCGACCACCAGCGACCCGGGCAGGAGGGGCATCAACCGTCGCAGCACCAGCAGCACGACGAGGCTGCTGACCCCGACGGCGATGGTCAGAGCGTCGACGTCGCCGAGGTGGAGCAGCAGGTCCCAGGCCTTCTCGAAGAAGTTGCCCGAGCCCTTCTCCACCCCCACCAGGGACGGCAGCTGTCCGATGATGATCGTCAGCGCGAGCCCGATGATGAAGCCGCGGAGCACCGGTTCGCTGATGAACGCCGCCAAGAAGCCGAGGCGCAACAGCCCGGCGATCAACGCCACGATGCCGGTCGCGACCGCCAGCCCGGCGGTCAGCGTGACGACATCCGCGCCACCGGCGGCGAAGGACGCGACGACTCCCGCCGAGAGCGCCGCGGTCGCCGACATCGGTGCGACGACAAGGTGGCGCGAGGAGCCGAACACGCTGTAGAGCACCAGCGCGGGCACGGCGGCGTAGAGACCTACCACGGGCGGTACGCCGGCGATGGTCGCATAAGCGAGCGACTCGGGCACCAGCACGGCCCACACGGTGAGCCCGGCGAGGATGTCCGGCCTGATCCACGAGGGTGAGTAGTCGCTGAACGACGGAGCGATGAGTCTGGCCACGATCGGTCAGACTGCTACGCCGCTCGCGGCCGCGTATCGCCCGGAAGGGGTGAGCATCGGGTCACCCGTCCCGGGGGAGGCGTACCGATCTCGGCCGACGACACGATGTCGTGACCGCGTGGGCCCGACGTGCGAGGCCTTCCTCGTACCCGGATTGGAGCGCTGGTGGCCAAGGGCAACACCGAACCCGACCCGGACGGTCGTACGTCGCTGCGTCGGCTGTACGCGGGGACGCTGCGCCGCACCCAGACCCGCGCCCAGCGCATCCTCCGGCGCGAGGTGGACGAGCTCACGCCGAAGAAGCGCGACTGGCGCCGCGACCTGGTCGCCGGGCTGCCCGGCGCGATCGCCAGCGTTCCCGACGGAATGGCGTCGAGCGTGCTCGCCGGGGTGAACCCCTCCCACGGCCTCTACGCCTCCTTCGCCGGCCCGATCGCCGGCGGGATGACCTCGTCGACCAAGATGATGGTCGTCGCCACGACCGGTGCCTCTGCGCTGGCAGCAGGCTCGGTCATCGCCGGTCACGACGCCGCCGACCGCTCGGACGCGATGATCCTGCTGACCCTGGTCTCCGGCGCGTTGATGCTCCTGGCCGCGCTGCTCAGGCTGAGCCGCTACATCCGGTTCGTCTCCTACTCGGTGATGCTCGGCTTCCTCACAGGCGTGTCCGTCAACATCGTGCTCGGCCAGCTCCCGGACATCGCCGGGGTGGACGCCGAGGGGCCCTTCGCGGCGGCCAAGGCCTGGGACCTGCTCACGCGGCTCGGGGAGAGCAGCCTGCCCACGGTCGCGACCGGTCTGGGAGCGTTGCTCCTGCTGCTCCTCCTGGCCCCGACCAGGCTGGCGGTGGCCTCGTCGTTGCTCGCGCTGGTGCTGCCGACCGCCGTGGTCCTGCTGACCGACGCCGACGTCCTCCGGGTCAAGGACACCGGCAAGATCCCGCAGGGGCTGCCTGCCCCGCAGCTGCCGGACCTGAGTCTGCTGGACCTGGACATGATCACCGGCGGGTTCGCGATCGCCGCGCTCGTGCTCATCCAGGGTGCCGGGGTGGCCGAGGCCGTCCCGAACCCTGACGGCAGCAGATCCTCGACGCGCCGGGACTTCACCTCTCAAGGCCTCGCCAACATCGCCTCGGGGTTCTTCGGCGGTCAGCCGGTGGGCGGGTCCGTCGGACAGACGGCCCTCAACGCCACCGCCGGCGCAGCCTCCCGGTGGGGTGCGATCTGGGCGGGCATCTGGATGGCGGTGATCCTCGTCCTGCTCTCGGGCGTCGTCGGCGAGGTCGCGATGCCGACGCTTGCGGCGGTGCTGATCTTCGCGGGCGCCGCCTCGATCCGGCCCCGCGAGGTGGTCTCCGTCGCTCGGACCGGGGTCATCCCCGCCGTCGCCATGACAGCGACCTTCGCCGCCGTGATCGTGCTGCCGGTGGCGCAGGCGGTCGGCATCGGCGTCGTCGCCTCGCTGCTGCTGCAGCTGCGGCAGGAGTCGCTGGACCTGAGGCTCATCCGCATCGAGCGGGACGAGAAGGGACGCCTCCGCGAGGCGCCGGTGCCGCGGGTGCTCACGCGCGGCGACCTGCTCGTGCTCGAGGCGTACGGCTCGCTCTTCTACGCCGGCGTGCGCACGCTGCAGCGCCGACTGCCCCTGCCCCCGGAGCAGGCCGAGCCGGACACGTCGCCGACGGCGCTCACCACCGCGGTGGTGCTGCGGCTGCGCGGCAGGACGACGCTGGGGGCCACCTTCGTCAAGGTGATGGGGGACTATGCCCGGGATCTGCACGACGCGGGCGCTCGGTTGTACCTGTCCGGGGTCGACCCCGATCTGGTCGAGAGGTGGACGGCGGACGGTACGCTCGAGAGACTCAGCGGCGTCCACATCGAGCCGGCGACGGCGATCCTGGGGGAGTCCACCCATGCGGCCGTGGTCGCAGCGGCGAGACCGCCCACCGACGAACCGGGGTGAGCCGAGATGAGCCGGGGGAGCCGGGCGAAGCTCACCCGATGCGGGTGAGCGAGACAGCTGCGAGGCGTCCTAGCGTCCGAAGTGCCCTGCCGCCCGGCAGGCTCGTGATACTTCGGAGGCATCATGGAACGCGGCCCGGTCGAGATCCTCTTCCTGTCCATGTCAGATGAGGTCGGTCTCGGCGACCTCGCGGCGGTGCTGCGCCCACCCGTCGAGAGCGGAGTCATCCGGATCATCGACTGCGTGCTGTTGTCCAGAGACGCCGACGGCAGTCTCCGCGCCCTCGACATCGAGGAAGCGGAAGGTCTGCCGGCGGAGCTCACCGGGCTCCAGATCGACGCCAACGACCTGCTGAGCGACGCTGATATCGAGTTGTTCGGCGAGTCGCTCGACCCGGGCCAGGGCGGCCTTGCGGTCGTCTACGAGCAGGTCTGGGCGCGCGAAGCCGTCAGCCGCATCCGGAGCATCGGTGCCGAGGTCGAGCTGTTCCTGCGCGTACCGCCCGAGGACGTCGACCTCGCCTTCGCGTCCGCCACCCGTTAGAGAGGAGACACCCATGCTTGCACGACGTATCGGCCGACCTGGTCTCATCGGTGCCGCCGCACGCACGGCGGTGATCGCCGGCACCGCCACCGCCACCTCGAACGCCATCAACCGACGCCAGACGGCCCGCGCCCAACAGCAGGCCGAGGCACAGGCGTACGAACAGCAGCAGTACCAGCAACAGCAGTACGAGCAGCAGCAATACGCTCAGCAGCAGTACCCAGCGGCCCCGCCGCCCGCGCCGGCCCCGCCGCCCGCGCCGGCCCCGCCGCCCGCGCCGGCCCCGGCAGCACCCGCCGCGCCGGCAGAGCCCGCAGAGGACGACCTGATCGCGCAGCTGGCCAAGCTGGGGGAGCTGCACAACCAAGGAATCCTCAGCGACTCGGAGTTCGCTGCCGCGAAGCAGCGACTGCTCGGCTGAGCGGTTGGTCGCAGGGGCCCGGCGGATCGTCCCCGGGACATCCTCGGCCCCAGGAATCGCCCGTAGCGGGTGAGTGCACCGAGGTCGAGGCCATCTAACTTCAGGCCGACATGGAAGCGGTCGATGGAACCGCTCACGACCACAGGAGCACTCATCATGAGCAGCAGCACATCAGGTCGAGGCTACGACTCTCCGGTCAAGACCGCGTTCGCGTTCTCCGGCGCGATCTTCGCCGCCACCCTTCTCACGATGGTAGGCATCTTCCAGGTTCTCGCCGGCATCGCTGCCATCGCCGAGGACAAGGTCTACGTCAGCGGAATCGAGTACGTCTACCAGTTCGACATCACCACCTGGGGCTGGATCCACCTGATCCTGGGTGTGATCGCGTTCGTCGTCGGCATCTGCATGGTGCTCGGGCAGACCTGGGCCCGGGTCGCCGGCATCGTGATCTCGATCATCGGCTCGGTCGCCGCGTTCGCCTTCATGCCCTACTACCCCTTCTGGGCCCTCGCGGTCCTGGCGCTCTACATCTTCGTCATCTGGTCGCTCTCGCAGCTGATCTCGAGCCGTGCCGAGCTCTGAGATGTCCGACGCCGACACCCCGAGCGCCGAGGCGCCTGACCTGGGTGCGAGCACGCCGTCTCGGCACCGGTCCGCCGGTTCCGGAGACGGGCTGCTCGACGGCCTCGCCGACTACTGGGGTCTGGTCCTGGCCTACGGACTGATCAGCGCAGGGCTCGGCGTCATCCTGGCGGTGTGGCCGAAGCAGACGCTCGTCGTCTGTGCGGTCATCGTCGCGATCCAGATCATCATCTCGGGCCTGCTCCGCCTGATCATGGCGATCGCCGGCAGGTCGATGGACGGCGGGCTACGAGCGGTCGTCGGCTTCTCGGGCGCGCTGGCGATCATCGTCGGCCTGCTCTTCCTGCGCGACCCGGTGCAGACCGTGCTCGTGGTCACGATCCTCCTCGGCGTCTGGTGGGTCGTGGGAGGCATCGTGGACGTTCTCGGCGCGATCCTTCGTCAGTCCTCGGGGCGACGGGGATGGGACATCTTCGCCGGCGTGATCACGGTCCTGGCCGGTCTGGTGCTTCTGATCAACCCGAAGGCGTCGTTGGGCGTGCTCGTCGTGGTGTGCTGCGTCTGGCTGATCGTGGTCGGCCTCGCCGCGATCGTGACGGCCTTCCGGCTGCGTGCCGAGTCCAAGAAGTGACGTGACCGATCTCCCTGGGGCCTCTGGCTGACGCCGGGCCGCAGGGAGATCGGTCGCGCGGTCAGATGAGGCTCAGGGAGCGTGCCACCGCCAGCGCCTGACTGCGTCGGGAGGCCCCGAGCTTCGCATACAGGCTGCTGACGTGGGTCTTCACCGTGTTCTCGGAGACGAAGAGCGCTGCGCTGATGTCGGCGTACGTGGACCCGCGGGCCAGCTCACGAAGCACATCGCGCTCGCGTGCGCTCAGGCCCGGGATCGGGCCGGCGGCCTCGTCGACCGTCTCAGACGGTCGGGGAGTCCCCTGGTCGAAGTAGGTCGCCAGGCTGGGCATCCCCTCGAAGCCGGAGGCGATCCGGCCGCCCCAGGGTTGCGAGGTGAGCGACGGGAAGCGTCCCAGCATGGTCTGGACCGGAGTGCCCTGCCGTGTCCAGCCGAAGAACGGGATCGCGTTCTGACGGACCTCGGTCTCGATCGCGGCCTGCTGGAGGTGGTCGAAGGCCGCGTCGACGTCCCCCATCTCATGGAGCAGCTCGGCACGGGCCACGAGCGCGACCGCGCGGACCATGGGCTGGCCCCAGCGCGCCTGCTGGGCGGCCGTCTCGAAGTGGTCGGCGGCGAGGCGCCGGTTTCCGTCGAGGTCCGCGTGCAGTGCCTTGGCCAGGGCCGCCTCGCCGGTCATCCCACGCTCGGTGAGCGCGGACTCGGCGGCCTTCAGGGAACGCCGGTCGGTGGCCAGCGCGGCCAGCTCGGCCTGATTGACCAGCAGAGCGACCTGGAGGTGGTCCGGCAGCGGGAAAGCCCCGGGCAGATCCAGCGGTTCGTCGAGCATCTGGCGCGCCCGCACAACCGAGTGCCCCGACATGGTGATGTGCGCCTCGCGCAGTCTCATCCAGAACCGGCTGCACAGGTCAGCGGGATGGAGCGTCGCCTCCGCGATGCACTCGATCTCGCGCCACGGGTGCCGCGCGGTGCTCGCCAGCGACGATGCCAGGGCCGTACGGGTCCGGGTGAACTCCTGACGAGGGCACCGCGATCGAGCCCGAGCGGCCCGGTCGAGCAGCGCACCGGCCTCGTCCGCGATCTCTCCGCAGGCCGCCTCCCGGCCGAGCATGTATTCGGTCATCGCCAGGTGGCTCGACGCTTCCGCGCCGACCGCCGGCATGCCCCAGCTGCGGGCGAGACCGATGGCCGCGGTGAGGCTCTGCTCCGCCGCCGACAGCTCACCGAGCCAGCCCTGGGTGATGCCGAGCTCGATCAAGAGCTGGGGCAGGATCGAGGACTCGCGGCCGGCGTGGTGGCTGCGGCGAGCCACCTCGGCCGCTGTGTCCGCCGCCGCACGCATCGACTCGAGGCCGAGCCGCGCCCGCATCAGCCCGATGCAGGCGAGCTCCTCCGCCGACATCGCGGCCGGCTCCGCCAGGCACTTGTCGAGCCAGTGCTCGGACTCCGGCACCTCGCCGTCCAGCCAGTGCTCGATCGCGAGGGCGAACCAGGTCCTCGGCGTGGTCTCGACGTGCTCGAGGAGGTTGCGCGCGAACGGGTTGAGGCGTTCACCGTCTCCGCGCATCACCATCCGGACACCGTCCTCGGCGAGAACGACCGTCATCTCCTCGTACGCACCGACCGCCTCGAGCCTGCGCAGCGCGCTCAGCGTCTCGCCCCGGGTCCGGTCGATCCGGACAGCCCGTACGACCGTCGACCGGGCTCGGACCACGTCGACGCCGCCGGCGACCAGCCGACGACGTACGACCTCGGCGAGCAGCGGGTGGATCCGGTAGGCATCCTCGGCCTCGGCGTGAGTGACGAGCGGGACAGCCCGGGTCACCAGCAGCCCGGTGCTCTCCAGATCGGCGAGCGTCTCGCCGGCGCTGGGGTCCTGGGTGAGATGGGCCGCCGTCCTGGCGGTCACAATACTCTCCGCGGAGGTGCACAGGAGCAGGTGTCTCGCCCGGGAGGACAGCGATGCGAACACCTCGCTCGCCACCCGGTCACCGAGGCCGATGGTTCCTTCTTCGAAGGCGGCCTCGTCGGCCCATCCCGGAGGACTCGCATGGACGGACCGGGCAGCGAGGACCACCGCAGCGCACCAGCCGCGCGCCTGACGGGTGATGCCGTCGATGACCTGTCGGGAACGCGTGCGGGAGTGCTCGATGATGAGCGTCTCGGCCTCGGTGTCGCTGAGGTGCAGCACATTGCCTCGCACGATCGAGAAGTTGCCGAGCAGCTCCGGGACCAGCCGGGTGAAGGGCAGGTCCCAGCGACTGATCAGCACCAGGCGCATGGAGTCGGGATCGTCGTTGAGCCGGTCGTTGAGCATCCGGTGGGTGGCGGCGGGCAGCAGGTGCGCGTCGTCGATGACGATCCGCGGGGGCACTCCGTGAGCTGTCTCGTCGAGCAGGCTGGAGAGCTGGTCGGGTCCCAGGTTGTCGTCAGCATCCACCCAGCGCTGGGGCCGTGGCGGGCCGTCGTCGTTCTGCTGTCGCAGCCACCCGGCGACCCCCAGGGTCTTGCCGGCACCGGCCGGCGCGATCAGCAGCGTGATCGCGGCATCGGCGGACCGGTCGAGGTCGGCCCACAGCGAGTGGCGTGGTAGGTAGACCTTCGGCAGTCGCGGCCAAGGCGCTGGCGCCGACGCCTCCTGGGTCCGATCGGGTGCACGTTCTACTGTCGAGTCTGTGTCGGGCGCCGACTTGCTGCGCTGCACAACCCCTCCCCTCAGTCAGGCAGTGATGCCACGGCGATGCTGTGCGCTCGTGTCGGGGGGAGTGTGCTGAGCGCACCAACCGTAGGTGAGCCAGACGAATTCGTCTGACACTCCTGCGAGGATACTCAAGGTAAACGGAGAAAAACCGAGAACGAATCACCTATTTCAGGTGACCAGCATCAGAACATCTTCGGGAAGGACATCAGCACGACCGCCAGGATCACGAATCCGACGCCTCCGATACCGAGCAGCGCCCACTGAGCACGGCGCCGGCGCATCCGCTCGGACAGGGCTGCGAAGAAGAGCACGGCGGCGAAGCCGATGGTCAGAACGGTGTAGTTGTCACCGCGCTGGTTGTTGCGGAGCGCCTGGCGGAACTTACGGTCGGCGGTCGCGTCGGCCGCGCGCGCGTCGAGGGACTCCGGGATGACGTACTGCTCCATCTCGAACGGTGTGGCCGGTGCGTCGGGATTCTTCAGCGGCCGGGATTCGAGCCAGGTCGGGAACACCGTGGCCAGCGGCTCCGGAAAGCGCGACTGGAGGAACTCGGCGAGCTCGGTGTCGTCGGCCTGGTACGCCTGGAGCCACTGGGTGAACAGGGACACCTGGACCGACAGCTTGCGGTTGGCCGTGGCTTCCATCCGTGCGGCCTCGATCCGGTTCGTCGAGGCCTGCGAGAAGGAGATCGACATCGCGCCGCTCCACTTGCTGGCCTGGAAGCCGGTCCAGGCCGTCAGGATCGCTGTCACGGACAGCAGCAGAATCGCGATCAGCTCGCGCCAGTCCGTGGGGGAGTTCTCAGAGGTCACCGAGCTCGTCACCGGCCGATCATGCGTACGCCCGGGGGTGTCCGTGATCGCCGGAAAGGGGTGAATCGAGCGGCTAGAGCGCCATCTGGTCGGGAGGCCAGTCGCCCTCGTGCGGGTCCCGGCGGGTTCGACCGGCGGAGACAGGTTCGGCACCCATGGTCTCGTCATCGTCCTGCGCAACCCACGCGACGGCGTCGTCATAGGCCTCACGGGTCGCCTCCCAGATCACGGCGCTGCCCTGGTAGACGGAGCCTGCCGCCCCGAGCGTGCCGCCGATCTGCAGCTGGCGCACGAGCCGCTCGTTGTCGGTGACGATCACCAGCTTGTTCCCGCGTTCTCCGAGTGCGGTGGCGTACGTCGCCAGCACCTCGAGCAGCGTGGCACCGGCCTCGTCGGCGCCACGGAGCCGCAGGATCACCACCGACCGTCGCGATGCGCCGGTGACGTCCGGCATCTGCGAGCTCAGCGCGGAGGCGGTGGCGAAGAAGATCGGCCCGTACGGCTGGAGCACCACCACCTCGCGCTCGCCGAGACGTCCTGGCGGGTTGGTCTCGATGACCCGATGATCGTCGCCGAACACGATCCGGCGGGTCACCAGCCGGGAGGACTGGCCGATCACGAACAGCAGCACCGACAGCCCGACACCGACCAGCACGGCGTACTGCAACGGCATCAGCAGCGTGAGCACGAAGGTCGTCAGCATCACCGTCAACGGCACCGGCCCGGTCCGGGCGACCGCGAGCAGCTTGGCCGGCTTGATCGTCCCCACGCCGACCACGATCAGCAGTCCGGCGAGCGCGGGCATCGCGACGAGCTCGACCACGCTTCCCAGGAGCACGATGACGACAGCCATCACCCCGGCCGCGACCAGGAGCGCGAACCTGTTCTGCGCGCCGGCGCTGACGACCAGCGAGGTCGCCGACATCGATCCGCCGACGGGTACGCCGCGGAACAGGCCCGAGGCGATGTTCCCGGCACCCTGGCCGATGAAGTCGCGCGAGGGGCGCGCGGGGCCGTCCGGGTTCGGGAACCCCGCCGACACCCCGGCGCCCTGGACCAGCCCGACGAAGGCGAGCGAGGCAGCCGGCAGGAGGAGGTCGAAGGTGGCCGACAGGTCGGGGAACACGGGGAGCGGCAGCGAGTTCGGTACGTCGGCGACATCGGCGACCAGCGCCACGGTGTCGTTGCCCATGGCGTTGAGCAGGGCAGCCAGCGCTGACCCGATGGCGACAGCCGCCACCAGTCCGGTCGCGCCCAGGCGGGTGCGCTGGAGGAGGAGGATTCCGGCGACGGTGGTCAGTCCGACCACCAGCGACGCGAGATCGACGCCCCGAAGGTGCACGAGCAGGTCCAGGGCCGCGGCGACGCGGTTGCTTCCCTGGGAGTCGTAGCCGGTGAAGTTGTCGAGCTGGCCGAGCACGATGCTGATCCCGACCGCCGAGATGAACCCTGTCATCACCGACTTGGACACGAACCGCAGCAGCCGCCCCAGCCTCAGCACCCCCGCGACGATCATCACCACACCGGTGAGGATCGAGAGGGTCGCGAGGGCACGCACCGGGTTCTCGTAGGCGTCGAGGTCGACGTCGGCGACGATGATCGCCATCGCCCCTGTGCCCTGGATCGCCATCGCGGCGCTCCCCGTGAACAGTGCACCGCCGGCGAGCCCGAAGAGATAGCCGTAGAGCCCGGCCACCGGGTTCACCCCCGCGAGGAGCCCGCTGGCCAGCCCGTCGGGGACCGACTCGATGCCCAGCACGACACCCGCTGCCGCGTCCCGCCGAGCCGTACGCCGGTCGAACAGTTGACGAGGCAGCGTGATCCGCTCACGAAGCCAGGTCAGCATCAGCCGCTGGGTCGACGGTCGGAGGCGTACGTGGGGCTGCTCACCCGACCATCGCAGCGCCGATCCCAGGCGGTTGCCTCACCTGAGTCGGGTGAGGTCGGCGCGTGGCACCGGCGCCCCGGCTTCACGTGTCCGCATCCCCGGGCCGTGAGCAGGTCCAGTTCACCTGCTCCGGGTGACGACCCCGGACCCACCGCCCATCGATGCTGAAGTGCCGAAGAATCGGCAGATCGGCAGGATCGGAACGAGGAGCCGCATGTCTCACACAGAAGGCGCGTCGGAATCGCCGTCGTCAGACATCCCGGAAAGCAACGCGGCGCCGCCGCGGCGGTCCTCCGTCGGCCGCTCGGTGGCGGCAGTCGTCTGCCTGGTGCTGGCCGCGTTGCTGGTGACGCCGGCCGCGGTCGCCTACTGGGGTCAGCGCACACTCAACGACGAGGTGCGCTACATCGAGACCGTGGGACCGCTGGTGGAATCACCCGAGGTCCAGGACGCCATCGCGACCAAGGTCACCGAAGCGATCCAGCAGCAGGTCGACGTCGAGGCGTTGCTCACCACGGCCTTCGCCGAGCTCGAGACCGAGGCCCCGCGCGTGGAGCTTCTGATCGGCCCGATGTCGGGTGCCGTCAACGGTCTCATCGAGCGGGAGGTGCGCAGGTTCATCGCCTCCGACGAGTTCGCAGACCTCTGGATCAGGATCAACTCCCGCGCCCAGCAAGCGCTGCACCGGATCCTGACCGGCGACAACTCCGGTGCGGTCTCGCTCCAGGGTGACCAGGTCGTGCTCGACCTGGATGACGTCATCACGCTGGTGAAGGAGCGGCTGGTCGAGCGCGGGCTCACTGTCGTCGAGAAGGTGCCGATCCCGGAGACCGAACGGCAGATCGTGCTGATGGACGCGCCGCAGCTGCGGCAGGCCCGCACGATCTACGCGTTCAGCAACCCGGTGGCCAAGTGGATGCTGCCCGTCGTGGGTGTGCTCTTCCTGGGAGCCGTACTGCTGGCTCGCCGCCGCGCGCGGATGACCGTGTGGGTCGGGGCAGTCATCGCCGCGAACGCTCTCCTGCTGGGCTGGACGCTGTCGGTAGGGCAGCAGCTGTTCGTCAATCAACTCGCAGGCACCACCTTCGGGCCGGCGAGCAAGGTGTTCTACCAGACTCTGCTCGCCTATCTGGAGCGTGCTCAGGACGCCGTGCTGCTGCTCGGCCTCATCATCGTCGTTGCGGGCCTGTTCGCCGGCGCGAACCGGTATGGCTCCGCCGTACGCAACGCGGTCTCGAGCACGCTGGTCAACGCCGGAACCAACATCCCGACGAGTCAGGTGAGCGCCGTCGGACGCTGGATCGAAGCCAACGCCGGCTGGCTGAGGGTCGCCGTGGTGGCGCTTGGTGTCGTGGTGCTGGTCTGGGGCAACCAGGTCACCACCGGCCGCGTCTGGTGGTCGCTGGCGTTGGTCCTCGTCCTGCTTGCCTGCCTCCAGGTCCTGATCGGCGCCGGCCGAGCAGACAAGCAGGCCCACTCCGAGCCTCACCCGGCCGTGGAGTAGACCGATGCTCGGCGCCCTCCCACGGGTGGGGCGCCGAGCGGAGTTCACGGTTGGGACTGCCGGTGCGGGACGGGGCGCTGCTCGGGCGCGTCCAGGTTCAGATAGCGCGGATCGACGCGATCGGTGAGCCACACGCCGTTCTCGGTGCGCCAGAATGTCTGGCCAGTGCTCGTCATCGCGGCTGAGTCGACGCCGAAAAGGACGTACGCACCTCGGCGGGCGCCGACGCGAGCAGCGGTGTCGCGGTCGGGGGAGAGATGGACGTGGTGTCTGCCTCCCTTGTTCAGGCCCGTGGCCAGGATCGAGCTGACGTTGCGATGCGCGGTCCCGTGGAACAGCACCGGTGGTGGCACTGTTGGCTCGAGAGCGAGATCGACCTCCACAGAGTGTCCTTGGCGGGCGCGGATCCGGTCGGTGGTCTCGTCGACCTCGTAGCGCTTCTTGTCGTTGTTCGCGACAACTCTTCGCAGGTCAGCACGTGTGCAGCTGATCCCGTGCTCGTCGAGCGCGGCGAGCAGCGTATGGATCGGGACCCAACCGTTGGCGTCGAGGTCGATGCCGATCGAGTCCGGGCGGTGCCTGAGCACGAGCGCGAGGCGTTTGGAGAGCTTGACATCATTCATGGTCATTTCTGGGCGTCAGCGTGACAGCCGGCGGCTCTTGACCGCATCAGGTTTTTCGGGCTGACCCGAAAAGTCCGGTTCATCTGCCGGGTTGACGCGGTACTGTCCGGCCCCGTGACGGGCGAGGCGATGATGACGGTGACGCTCTGCAGACCGACGGAGCTTGAAGAACTGGCAATGTCCGAGGTCACGGCTGAGGCGAAGGCATGAAACCCGAAGAGAGCCGATCGCGAGACGAGCTCGTGGCGGCAGTCGATGCGGGGGCGCGACCGAAGTATGTGCATTTCTGGGGACACACGCCGCGTCGCCCTGGAAAGCTGGACAAGTCGTGCTTCAGCCAGTGGTTCCCTGCACCGTTCGACGCCGATGGTGAGCGCTTCGCTACGGCCGAGCACTACATGATGTGGAGCAAGGCTGTCCTTTTCGGCGACCACAAGGTGGCCGCAGAAATTCTCGCTGCCCCGACGCCGGGCGCTGCGAAGGCGCTGGGTCGCATGGTGGCCGGATTCAGCGAGACGGCCTGGGTGTCCCGTCGCTCTGCGATCGTCATCAGCGCGTCGATCGCCAAGTTCGGATCGAACCCGATGCTGAGAGATTTCCTTCTCGCCACTGGAGACCGGGTGCTGGTCGAAGCGTCGCCTCACGATCCGATCTGGGGCATAGGGATGGCGGAATCCAACCCCGCAGCAGCTACTCCGTCCGAATGGCGCGGACTGAATCTGCTCGGCTTTGCCCTGATTGAGGCACGCACACAGCTGGCATAGCTCGTCGCCGTCAGGCACGTTGTCGGGCAACGTCACCGCGACCCCCTCAGCGACCATCGATGGCGGCTCGGTGGCCACGGCCTACACCACCGGCTCCGGCACCGGCCAGCCAAGGGCTGCATCACGGCCGCTGTCGCCGCCGCCTCGACGGTTGCACCGACCACCGCGGAGACCTTCGCCGCGGCGGACATCTACAATGTGCAGAACGCCCTGGCGCCGCGCTTCCAGGACAAGGCGAGCTGGCAGGCCCACCTGTCCATGGCCAACACCATGGGCAGCTCGAGACCGCCGGCCGTGCGCTGAAGTTCCCCGAGCTCGCCAACGACCAGTCGCTCCGCCGGCCGTTCAGCGAGAACAGCCACATGGGCGGAGTCATCAACCCCGCCGCGACCGAGACGAACTACAGCCTGGCCTACGGCGACTTCTCCAAGTTCGTCATCGTCGACCGGATCGGCACCCAGCTCGAGCTGGTCCCGAACCTCTTGGCGCCAACGGGCGACCGACCGGCCAGCGCGGTGCCTTCCTGTGGTTCCGCACCGGTCCGACCTGGTCGTGCCCGATGCGGTCAAGGTACTCAGCATCCCGACCACGGCATGGCCCGCAGAGTGGAGCCGCCCGCCCCTTCTCGGGAGCGGGCGGCTCCCGTGTTTTGGGTAGTGAGGCTCTGGCTTCAGCACGCATTGGTGCCCACGGGCGGCAAGCATGCACTGCCATGGACATCGATACGCTGCAGCGCTTGGCCCGCCTGCTTAAGTACTCCGGTTACACGCCACCCCGCGACGTCCTTTGGGCAGTCGCAAGCCTTCTCGACGTAGAGAACGCCGAGGTCGACCCGGCACTGCTGAG
Source organism: Nocardioides sp. CCNWLW239 (assembly GCF_037137035.1). NCBI lineage: Bacteria > Bacillati > Actinomycetota > Actinomycetes > Propionibacteriales > Nocardioidaceae > Nocardioides > Nocardioides sp. CCNWLW239. The sequence goes on from NZ_JBBBNW010000003.1 coordinate 927,338, forward strand.
TTGGAAGGTCGAGAAGGACGGCACTACAACGTGGCACGTCTTCGGACTCACCCCAGATCTCATCATGACCGTGACGGCGGACGCAGACCGAGTGCCCTGGAGTTACGACTCCGAGGCGCGAAACGGCGGACACGCTCCGGCCAACTCGATGACCGCCGCTGTGCGTCGACGGGCAAGCGTGTCCCGCATCGATGTTGATGGCCTCGAAGGCATCAACAACTGGCCAGACCGAGCACCTACAGAGTGGCGCACCGCGTGGCGCATCCACTTCGACGACGGCGGAGACTTCCAATTGCCTGTGGCTGAGCAGTGGGCATTGAAGACCGACGAAGCGGCGCGCTCGCTTCTGGCGGACCTCCGCGGCAGATAGACCCCGGGGCGGGGGGCGACACATGCGCGTAATGCCTAGCCACCCCAGCCGCATCTGGTTTCTCTCTCCGGCACTTTTTCGCAAATGCCCCCCCGGGGGCGGCTCGTTTCGTTGCTCTGTCAGCGCCCGAGCGCGTGATTGTCCCTCGGTCGTGCCGCCGCTTCCTCCCGCTCTCGCTCGGCGAGCTCACGGCCGGTGTCCAGGCCCCGGTAGAACTCGGCGTCCTCGCTATCCGCGATCGCGTGGGTCGTGGTGATCGCGAACCGGCCGAGCTCGAGGAACTTGCTCGGCTTCCACGTGAGCAGCGCGTGGTCGTTTAACTCGATGAAGAGGTGACCGTTCTGGAACGCCGCGGTGAACTCGAACCGGCGACGCCTGGGCGGCTTGGGCTTCGGCGCGGGCTTGATGGTGATGGACACAGCGCACTCGTCGCACGCGTACTTGGTGCTGTCGTCCTCGGTGATGCACGGGTGCCACGCCTCGGTGCTCTTGCACGCGAAGCAGTGGTCGCCGATGAGCTCGGCTCCGGTGGGGGTGCCGGTGTTGTTGTCGGACTCTGCCGGCGTAATGGTCTTGGTCATGACTCTCGCCTCTCTGGGTTATTGCTGGTCGGGCTGCATGGCGTTGTTGTCGCCGTAGAAGACCGCGCTGGTCCTCATGATGAATCCGCCCTGACTGGCACCGCAGGAGCAGCACCAGCGGAAGCTTCGGAAGAACCGCCCGTACGGCTCGGTATGGAATACGTGAGGATTCACCGGGTCGTTGCGTTCGGGGGAGTCGCTCACTTCGTCCCTTCCTGGATAGGAGGGCCGAAGGGTGATAGCACTCAGGTAGCACTACGAGCGGGAAATGACTTCAGCCCCTGTCCTGTTTTCCCAGGTCAGGGGCTGAATCTCTTGTGGTGGACGATACTGGGTTTGAACCAGTGACCTCTTCCGTGTCAAGGAAGCGCGCTACCGCTGCGCCAATCGTCCGTGGTTATTCAGTTTGTGTCCTGCAGTTTACATCAGGGTGGTGCTTCGAGGTGGGTACGGGATTTGAACCCGTGTACACGGATTTGCAGTCCGTTGCCTCGCCTCTCGGCCAACCCACCCTGGAGGCAATGCCTCCGGTGGAGACCTACTCCGAGCGGACGACGAGGCTCGAACTCGCGACCTCAACCTTGGCAAGGTTGCGCTCTACCAACTGAGCTACGTCCGCTTGCTGCTTCGGGCCCGGTTTCCCGTGCCCTTGGCGACGAGAAGAACATTAACGGAGCCACGTGCCGGCGACAAATCGGGGGTCACCTCCGTGTCATTCGCAGGTCGTCTCGAGGGCCGCTCCGGCGCGCATTCCGGCCTCTGAGCAGGGACGACTTAAAGTGGAGGCATGCGCGCGTGGATCGATGGTCATCTTCTCGACAACCCGGCCGCCCCGGCGGTCCCCGTCCACGACCATGGGTTGGTGGTCGGTGACGGCGTCTTCGAGACGCTCAAGGTGGTCGAGGACAGACCGTTCGCGTTCGCGCTTCATCTCGACCGCCTCGAGCGCTCGGCAGCGGGTCTGGGGCTGCCTACGCCCGACCGCACGCTCATCACCAAGGGCGTCGAGGCCGTGCTCGGCGCGGGCGCGACGGCGTACGGCCGTCTGCGGATCACCGTCACGGGCGGGCCGGCGCCGTTCGGCTCCGGGCGCGCGGAGGTGCCGCCGACGATCGTCATCGGCCTCGAGGACGCGGCGCCGTTGCCGTCCGAGACGAAGATCGTGAGCGTGCCGTGGCGACGCAACGAGCACGGGGCGACAACGGGTCTGAAGACGACGTCGTACGCGGAGAACGTGATCGCGCTCGCCGAGGCCCACAAGCACGGCGCCAGCGAGGCGATCTTCGCCAACACCGTGGGCGACCTGTGCGAGGGCACGGGGAGCAACATCTTCTATGTGCTCGACGGCGTGCTCAAGACGCCGAAGCTCTCCAGCGGACCGTTGGCCGGGATCACCCGCGCCCTGGTGCTGGAGTGGTTCGGCGCCGAGGAGACCGACGAGCCGCTGGCCGAGGTCGAGGAGTACGCCACGGAGGTCTTCCTCACCTCCAGCCTGCGCGACGTGCAGGCCGTCACCGAGTGGGGCACGCGCACCCTCCCGCACGGCCCGGTGACCCAGGCGGCGCAGGAGGCGTGGCGTACGAACGAGCCGAGCCTGCTCGGCCTCTGAGATCAGCCGGTGAACAGCTGCGCCGCACGGCGCAGCGTCTCGATGATCCCGTAGGCCAGGGGGATCCCGACCAGGGCCCATGCTCCTGCGATCTTGAGCTTCATGCCGCGCTCCTCTCGCTCTCGGTGAGGTCTGCCGACGCCGGCTCGTGGAACCGCTCCGGGACCTGGCGGACCAGCAGGTTGGCGATGAAGCCCACCGCCAGTACGCCCACCATGGTCAGCAGAGCGGGGCGGTAGGCGGCCGCGGTCAGGGTGCCCGGCTCACCCTGCGCGTCGAGGAACGCGTTGATGATGAGCGGGCCGGCGATGCCGGCAGCCGACCACGCGGTCAGCAGGCGGCCGTGGATGGCGCCGACCTGGAACGTACCGAACAGGTCACGCAGATAGGCGGGTACGGTCGCGAAGCCGCCGCCGTAGAAGGACAGGATCACCACGGCGAGCAGTACGAACAGCGCCATCGAGGTGTCTCCCACGGTGGCCAGCAGGAGGTAGAGGACGAGTCCGACTCCGAGGTACATCATGTAGATCGGCTTCCTGCCGATCACGTCGGAGGTCGAGGACCAGATGAACCGGCCGCTCATGTTGGCGATGGAGAGCAGTCCGACGAACCCGCCGGCCGCGGCGGCGCTGACCGAGGAGACTCCGTCGACGCGGAAGAAGTCCTGGATCATCGGGGCGGCCTGCTCGAGGATCCCGATGCCGGCGGTGACGTTGCAGAAGAGCACGATCCACACCAGCCAGAACGCTCGGGTCCTGATCGCGCTGTTCGCGGAGACGCTTGCCGTGGTGACGAGCTTCTTCTCCTTGACGCTGGCCGGGTCCCAGCCGTCGGGAGTCCAGCCCGGGGGTGGCACTCGGACGGTGGCCGCGCCGAAGGACATGAAGATCAGGTAGACGACCCCGAGGGTGAGGAAGAGCATCATCACCGCGTGGCCGTCGGGGACGGTGGTGCCGTCTCCGGTGTAGGACGGGTCGTAGAGCGTCAGCAGCCGACCACTGAGCGGGCTGGCGATCATCGCGCCACCGCCGAAGCCCATGATCGCCATGCCGGTCGCCAGGCCCGGCCGGTCCGGGAACCACTTGATCAGCGTGGAGACGGGCGAGATGTAGCCGATCCCCAGCCCGATGCCGCCGACGACGCCGTACCCGAGGTAGAGCAGCCACAGCTGGCCGGTGCCGATGCCGAGGGCGCCGATGAAGAATCCCGAGGCCCAGAAGATCGCGGCCGCGGTCATCGCCGCCCGGGGACCGTTGCGGTCGACCCAGGTGCCCATCAGAGCGGCCGAGAGGCCGAGCATCACGATCGCGATCGAGAAGATCAGGCCGATCGCTGTCTGGCTCGAGTCGAAGTGCTCGACGAGCGCGGTCTTGTAGACGCTGGTGGCGTACACCTGGCCGATGCACAGATGAACGGCGAGAGCGGCGGGTGGGATGAGCCAACGGCTGTAGCCGGGACCGGCCACCGTTCGCTCGCGGGACAGGAAAGCTGGCAGCACAGGAACCTCCGAGGGGGACTGGTGACGCACATCACTATCACAGTTGATGTGGCAACGGCGACCACCGGCTTCCGGCCAGCAAGAACGACGCACCCTCCCGTCCCGGGCTTCCGGGAGGGGAGGGTGCGTGGACGAATGAGCAGGCGGGCGGAGTGCCTACTCGGCGTCGGAGGAGCTGCCCAGCAGGTCCGCGATCAGCGCGTCGAGGTCCAGGTGCTGGCTCTCGGCACCGACCGGGACGGCCGAGAAGGACTTGCCGAGGAACATCTGCAGCTCGCGCGAGTCGGCGGTCGCGATGAGACGGCCGTCGGGGGAGCTGAAGTCGAAGACGGCGACCGCCTTGGCGTCCTCGTCGATGCTCGGGTAGATCTTGACGTCGCCCTCACCGGCGGGCGCGGCCAGGCCCTGCAGCATCAGGGTGCGGGAGACGACCCACTCGACGTCGCCCGAACCGGAGTGGAAGGTCAGGCTCACGGCGTACGGGTCGCTCTCGCGGTAACCGAGGGTGGTGGGCACCTCCACGGTGCGGCCCCAGGGGTCGAGGCACGAGATCTTGATGTCCTGCTGCACTGCCGGGTGCTTGATGTCGCTCATTCGTCCGCTCCTTCTTGATGGTCTTGCCAAGGAGACGGAGCGGTACGCGGCTGATGATGCCGTTTCTACAAAATTTCTGAACCGAGTTGTGGAGACCCTGATCACACCCGCGCGAGCGCGGCTTCCAGACGGGCGACGGGGGAGGAGAGGTTGTAGGTCTCGGCCAGCTCGTGCAGGCGTTCCGGGTCGGCCGGAGCGCCGGGCAGCGCGGTGTGGCTGCGATCGAGCGGGAGGTCCCTGGCCACCGCCACGACCTTCGGCGCGACCGTCAGGTAGGGGACCGCGTCGATGAATTTCTGGCGCTGGGCCTTGGTGAGCGAGGTGGTCGGGTCGGCGACGGCGGCGACGATGCCTTCCAGGTCTCCGTACTGCTCGAGCAGCTTGGCGGCGGTCTTCTCGCCCACCCCCTTGACCCCGGGCAGGCCGTCGGAGGTGTCGCCGCGCATGGTGGCGAAGTCGGCGTACTGCGCGGCGGTGATGCCGTACTTGGCGAGCACCCACTTCTCGTCGACCAGGTCTGGGTCGCCCACACCCCGGGTCGGGTAGAGGATGCGTACGCCGGCAGCGTCGTCGACCAGCTGGAAGAGGTCACGGTCGCCGGTGACGACGTCGACCGGCATCCCGGCGTCGGTCGCGAGGGTGCCGATCACGTCGTCGGCCTCGTAGCCGTCGGCGCCGATGACGCAGATCCCCGCCGCCGCGAGCACCTCGCGGATGATCGGCACCTGGACCTGCAGCGGGTCGGGGACCTCCTCCACGTCGGGGGCGGTCTCGAGCTCCTCGACCACGCGGTGCGCCTTGTAGGAGGGGATCAGGTCGACCCGCCACTGCGGGCGCCAGTCGTTGTCCCAGCAGCACACCAGGTCGGTCGGGGAGTAGTCGTTGACCAGCCGAGAGATGAACTCCAGCAGGCCGCGGACGGCGTTGACCGGGGTGCCGTCCGCGGCGCGGATGTCGGGCACGCCGAAGTAGGCCCGGAAGTAGAGCGAGGCGGTGTCCAGCAGGAGCATTCGAGGTTCAGGCACGCTGTGCACAGTAACCGCTGACGACGACAGCCGTCCTAGTGAATCGCTCTTGTGGTGTCGGTCGGGTCGGAGGAGAGCCGCTGGGCGAGCCAGATCGGCGCGACCGAGACGACGATCATGACCACCGCCACCACGTTGACGATGGGCGCCTGGCCGGGGCGGAACAGGTTGGTCAGGATCCAGACCGGCAGCGTGGTCACGCCGGGGCCGGCCGCGAACGTCGTCACGATGATCTCGTCGAAGCTGAGCGCGAAGGCCAGCAGGCCACCGGCCAGCAGCGCCGAGCGCAGCTGCGGCAGGGTGACCAGCCGGAACGTCGTCCACATCCCTGCACCGAGATCGGCGGAGGCTTCCTCGAGGTTGCCACCCATCCGCCGCAGCCGGGCCTGCACGTTGTTGAAGACGGTCACGATGCAGAAGGTCGCGTGCGCCACCACCAGGGTGAAGTACCCCAGCCGGATCCCGAGGATCGACGAGAACGCGTTGGACAGCGCGATGCCGGTGACGATGCCGGGAAGGGCGATCGGGAGCACCACCAGCAGGTTGACGGTGTCCTTCCCGAAGAAGGAGTAGCGCTGCATCGCCAGGCCGAGCAGGGTGCCGAGCACGAGCGCCAGCACGGTGGCGCACGCCGCGACCGTCAGCGAGGTGAGGATCGCGTCGTGGGCTCCCGGGTTGACCGCCGCGCGCTGCCACCACTGGGTGGTGAAGCCGCTGGGCGGCCAGGTCAGCGCCTGGGAGGTGTTGAACGAGTTCACCACGACCAGCGCCAGCGGCGCGTAGAGCACCGCGAGCACCAGGCCGGTCACCACAGCGAGCAGGCGCCGGGTCGTTCTCGAGATGGTCATAGGTTCTCCAGAGCTCCGGTGCGGCGTACCAACGCCAGATAGATCATGATCACGACGATCGGGATCAGCGCGATCGCGGCGGCCAGCGGCAGGTTCGATCCCGAGTTGATGAAGACGAGGTTGCCGAGCATCTGGTTGGCGCCGCCGACGATGTTGACCGTGATGTAGTCGCCCATGGTCAGCGAGAACGAGAAGATCGACCCGGCGACCAGGCCCGGGACCACCAGCGGCAGCACCACGGTGCGGAACGTCAGCGCCGGCCGGGCGCCGAGGTCGCCGGCAGCGTCGAGCAGCGAGTCGGGGACACGTTCATAGGCTGCGTACACGGGGATGATGACGTACGGGAGCCAGATGTACGCCTGGGTGAGCACGATCGCGGTGAAGCCGAAGCCCGGCGAGCCCAGCCCGACGAGGCCGCCGGCCCAGTCCAGCAGGCCGCCGTTGGACAGCAGCGAGCGCCAGGCGAGCGCCTTGACGAGGTAGGACGCCCACAGCGGCATCAGGAACGCGATCACCAGCAGGTGGCGGGATCGCCGGGAGGCGACCTTGGCCATGTAGAAGCCGACCGGGAGCGCGATGAGGCAGTCGATCAGCGTCACCAGCAGCGCCACCCCGAGGGTGCGCAGCGTGACGGTGCGGTAGAGCGCCTCCCCCGTGATCTCGCGGACGTTGTCGAGGGTGAAGGTGCGCTCGAGCTCGTTGGTGAACGAGTCGATCGTCCAGAAGGCCGTCACCAGCAGCGCGGCGAGGGCGACGACGTACACGAGCACGAGCCAGGTCAGGGGAGCGGCCAGCAGGAGGCCGAGGCGGATCCCCGGCCTCCTGCTGAGCGTGCTGCTGATGGAGCTCAAGGTCACCCCTTGATCTCCGCCCAGGCCTTGGTCCAGTCCTGGTAGTCGGTGCACTTCACGTCGGTCCGGCCGTCCAGGCACTTCTCGATCGGCGTGTTCCAGAACCAGATCTGCTCGGCGTACTTCTCGTCGCCGGCGTGGAACGTCTCGCAGTGGCCCTCGGAGGCGAACTCGCACGCCTTGTCCGAGTTGGGGGCCTCACCGAAGTACTCCGTCGCCTGGGCGTTGGTCTCCGGGTCGGAGATGTGGTTGAGCCAGGCGTAGGCGCAGTTGGGCGACTTCGCCTTCGAGGAGATCATCCAGGTGTCGTTCCAGCCGGTCGCGCCCTCGGAGGGGAGGATCGCCTCGACCGAGGCCTTCTTCGGGTCGATCAGGTTGGCGATCACCTGCCAGGTGGTCCCGACCACGGTGTCGCCGGTCTCGAACGACGCCTGCGTCTTGGTGTAGTCGGACCAGTACTCACCGACGGAGGCCCGCTGGGTCTTGAGCAGCTCGACGGCCGCGTCCAGCTGCTTCTCGTCGAGCGAGTAGGGGTTCTCGATACCGAGGTCGGGCTGGTGTGCCATCAGGTAGACCGCGGCGTCGGCGATGTAGATCGGCGAGTCGTACGCGGTGACCTGACCCTTGTGCTTGGGCGCGTCCTCGAAGACCGCCTTCCACGAGGTCGGGGCGGGGGTGACGTCCTTGGTGTTGTACATCAGCAGGTTGGCGCCGTAGCCGTGCGGGATGCCGTAGTTCTTGCCGTCCACGGTGTTCCACTCGCGGTCCTTGAGGAAGTCGTAGATCCCCTCGTAGTTGGGGATCAGGTCGGTGTTGACCTCGGCCGCCTCACCTGCCGCGATCATCCGCAGGGTGAGGTCGCCGGAGGCGGCCACGACGTCGTACTCGCCGGTCTTGGCGAGGTTGAAGGCCTCGTCGGAGGTGCCGTAGACCTTCGCGGTGACCTGACATCCGGTCTCCTCCTCGAACCCGGAGACCCAGTCGACCTCCGGGTCGGTCGAGCCGTCCTCGACGTAGCCCGGCCAGGCGAGGATCGAGACCTCGCCCTCGTTCTCGCCGAGCTTCTCGACGGCGCCGGTCGATTCGCTCCCGCTGTCACCGCCACAGGCGGTGAGCGTGATCAGCGACAGCGCCGCGAGCGCTCCGCCGATGGTGCGGCTGGTGGCGTACCTGGTTGGGATGTTGCGCATGGTCAAACCTCTCTGGTGGGTTCTGGCTCATCGGTGTTGCACGGCACGGGACGAATCGGTGCCCAAGGGGACCAGGTCGCCCGGAGACCAGGAGGCGACCACGCGGTCGCCCCGAGACTCTGGTTCGGCGGCATCGGGGTGCAGGGCGCCGCGGCTCTGCTCGAGGGCGACCAGCCGGGTGCCGTCCTCGAGCTCGATGTGGACGCGGTGACCGGTGCCGATGTAGATCGACTCGGTGATCACCCCGGCGGCGGTCATCGCGCCGGCCGGGGCGCTCGCGCTCTCCGGGGAGAGGAGGATCTTCTCGGGTCGCAGCGCGAAGGCGCCCTCCATCTTCAGCACCCGCTTGGACACCTCCTCGTCGAAGACGTTGGAGGTGCCGACGAAGTCGGCGACATACGGGGAGGTCGGCCGCTCGTAGATCTCCTTCGGCGTGCCCAGCTGCACGATGTGGCCGCTGTCGAAGACCGCGATCCGGTCGCTGAGGGTGAGCGCCTCCTCCTGGTCGTGGGTGACGAAGACGAAGGTGATCCCCAGCTCACGCTGGATCTGCTTGAGCTCGACCTGCATCCGCTCGCGCAGCTTGAGGTCGAGCGCGCCGAGCGGCTCGTCGAGGAGCAGCACCTTGGGGCGTACGACGATCGAGCGGGCCAGCGCGACTCGCTGCCGCTGCCCGCCGGAGAGCTCGGTCGGCTTCCGGGCCGCGACGTGGTCGAGGCGGACCATCGCCAGTGCCTCTCGGGCCCGAGAGCTGCGCTCCGCCTTCGAGACGCCACGGACACGCAGGCCGTACGCGACGTTGTCGAGCACGTTGAGGTGCGGGAAGAGTGCGTAGTCCTGGAAGACGGTGGTGACGTCGCGGTCGAACGGAGCCAGGGCGGTGACGTCCTCGCCGCCGAGCCGGATCGTGCCGGAGTCGGCCCGCTCGAAGCCCGCGATCAGGCGCAGCACCGTCGTCTTGCCCGAGCCGGAGGGCCCGAGCATCGAGAAGAACTCGCCGTCGCCGATCGTCAGGTCGAGAGCGTCGACGGCCTTGACGTCGCCGTACGCCTTGGTGACGGCGTCGAGCTGGATCTGCGGAGATTCGGTCGGTCCCATTGCTGAATCATATGGAACCAGATCTTAGATTTTAAAGGGTCTCTGCGTAAGTTTCTTGGTGAACCCATTTCGAAGGAGGAGCCCGATCGTGGCCAACCCCCGCGCGACGACCTCGCGCGCCCGGTCGGCGATCTTCGCGCCGATCGGCGACGAAGGCAGAGCCGTACGTGTCGAGAACCGGCTGGCAGAGGCGATCCGCTCCGGCGTGCTCGCCGACGGCGACCGTCTCCCGAGCGAGCTCGAGCTCGCCCAGATGCTGGGGGTGGCGACGGTGACTGCCCGGGAGGCACTGGTGTCGCTGCGGGCGCAGGGCCTGGTCGTGACCACACGAGGACGGGGTGGCGGGTCCTTCGTGCGGGCCCCCGACCCCGGCGACGTCGTGAAGGGACGCCTCGCCACCATGTCCCGGGTGGAGCTGCGCGACCGCGCGAGCCTCTATCTGGTGGTGCTGACCGGCTGCGCCGAGCTCGCCGCCGAGCGGGCCGCCCCGGACGAGGTCGAGGACCTCCGCGACCTGCTGCTCCCGGCCGACGAGCAGGACGTCGGACGATGGCGCGACACGGAGAGCGAGCTCTACCTCTCCGTGGCCGCACTGACCCAGTCGGCGCGTCTGACCCGAGAGGTGGTGCGCCAGGAGGCCGACTTCGGTACGTTGCTGCGAGTGCCGCTGAGCGACTCGGACTTCCGCCAGGCGTCCGGCGAGCGGCATCGGGCGCTGGTCGCCGCGCTGGGGACCGGCGATGCGGCCGCGGCCCGGGCGAGCGTACGCGACCACGTGACCCACGCCGTTGAACGTCTGACCGAGATCCATGAGGTGGTACGACAGTGAACATCGATGTGACCGCCGACTGCGCCGTCCGGATCGAGCACCACTTCGGGTCCATCCTCGCCGAGCTGGAGCGGCTGCGCGCCGAGGTGGCGGAGCTCTTCGGCGCCGGGCCGGTCACCTCGGACCAGCTGAGCGCGCAGGTCGAGGCCGGGATGCTGGCATTCCTCCAGGACCCCAACCTGCTGGGTGGTGGCTTCGTCGCCGCCCCGGAAGCCCTCAGCGACCGGCGTCTCTACCTGGCCTGGTGGCAGGGGCCGGGACGGGACTTCCTCGGTGAGGCCGAGGTGCCCGGCACGGGGGAGACCATCGACTACACCCGTCAGCCCTGGTTCCGCATGCCGGAGCGGACCGGACAGCTGTATGTCGCCGGCCCCTACGTCGACATCGTCTGCGCCGACGAATACGTCATGACCACGACGCTGCCGGTCTACGCGGGTGGCCGGCTCGTCGGTGTCGCAGGTGCCGACACCTCGGTCGAGACCCTGGAGACGATGCTGCTCCCCGGCCTGCGGGAGGTCGGTGCGACCCTGGTCAACTCCCACGGCAGGGTGGTCGTCTCCGCCGACCCGCACCTGGCGACCGGACAGGCGACGAGGCCCAGCCCGGGTCCGGCACCCAGTGGCCGACTGCTGTCGGTGGTCCAGCTCCCTGCCGGCACGCAGGGAGTCTCGACGACGCTCGGCGGCTGGCCCGCCTGAGGCGCGATCACCCCGCCCTCACGCCGGAGATCTTTCGGCCTCAACCGCGTTTTCGGACGTTTCGGCGGAGATATTGCTGTTGTCGGTACGCTGTCGCCGTGACTGCACCTGAGATCGAGGCGACCGACCGTAAGATCCTCCAGCTTCTCGCGGAGGACGGTCGGATGTCCTACACCGACCTGGGCAGGGCCACCGGCCTGTCGACCTCGGCGGTGCACCAGCGCGTCAAGCGGCTCGAGCAGCGCGACCTCATCACCGGCTACGGCGCCACCGTCAACTACGCCGCGATCGGCGTCCCGCTGACCGCGTTCGTCGCGGTCACGCCCCTCGACCCCTCGCAGCCCGACGACTGCCCCGAGCGGGTCTCGGACCTCCACGAGGTCGAGGCCTGCTGGTCGATCGCGGGTGTGGAGTCCTACATGCTCAAGGTGCGGGTCGCCACCCCTGAAGCCCTCGAAGAGCTCCTCGGGCGGATCCGCTCGGTCGCCAACGTGTCGACCCGGACCACGATCGCGATGTACACCTACTACGAGAACCGCCCGACCCTGACCCGTTGATCCTGGGTTGACCTTGAGTCACAGGACCTGATGCACCGGGCCGGGCGGATCTGCGTCACTCGGCGTGCGTACGCCACCACTCCTGGCCCGACTCGGGCAGGGTGTGGATCGGGTCGTAGTACTCGTACGTCCGGGTGAGCGCCTCGGGGTCGGCGGCCTCGATCGAGGTGCGGTAGTTCTTCGTCCAGTAGGAGATGCCGCGCTCGGTGTCATAGTCGGCGAGCTGGTGGACCCAGCGCTTCCCGACGAACGGGACGTCGCACACGATGCGCGGGGTCGCGAACCCGGGCAGATAGCCCATGATGTCGTGCTGCAGCCGCTGCGCATCGGCGACCGAGACCCGCCAGTGCTCGCTGAACGGGATCATGTCGCACATGTAGAAGTAGTAGGGCATGATCTGCGCGCCGTCGAGCAGGCGGAAGCTCAGGTCGAGCAGGCTGTGGCTGTCGGCGTTCACGCCGGCGAGCAGCACACCCTGGTTGCGTACGTCGCGCACGCCCGCGGCCAGCAGCGCCTTCGACGCCTCGGCGACCAGCGGGGTGACCGAGTTGGCGTGGTTGGCGTGGGTGTGGATCGCCAGCGAGACGCCGCGCTCGCGGGCGATCGTGGTCACCCGGTTCATGCCCTCCAGGAGCGGCTCCTGGAGCCAGTGCTGGGGGAGGCCGACCAGACCCTTCGTGGCCAGCCGGATGTCGCGGATGTTGTCGATCGCCATCAGCTTGGTGAGGAAGTCCTCCAGCCGCGGCCAGGGCAGGTTGGCGACGTCGCCACCGGAGACGACCACGTCCCGCACCTGCGGGGTGTTGCGGAGGTAGTCGAGCATCGCCTCGTGGCGGTCGACCGGCTTGCCGGTGAGCTTGAGCTTGTCGATGACCGGGGTCGAGTTGCCGACCAGGTCCATCCGGGTGCAGTGCCCGCAGTACTGCGGGCAGGTGGAGAGCAGCTCGGCGAGCACCTTGGTCGGGTAGCGGTGGGTCAACCCCTCGGCCACCCACATGTCGTGCTCGTGCAGCGAGTCGCGGCTCGCCTGCGGGTGCGAGGGCCAGTCGGTGCGGCGGTCGGAGAAGACCGGGATCATGTAGTGCCGGATCGGGTCGGCATAGAAGGCCGCGGTGAACTCGTCACCGGCCGACGCGCCCGCGGGGACCATCGTGTTCATCATCTGCGGCGGCACCAGCATCGACATCGTCGCGCGCTCGGCCATGTCCTTCTCGAGGTCGGCGTAGAAGCGCTCCTCGAGAAGGTCGCCCATCAGGGCGCGGAGCTGGCGGACGTTCTTGATGCAGTTGACACGCTGCCACTGCACGTCGCGCCACTGCTCCTCGGTGATGTCGGCCCACCCCGGGAACCGGGTCCAGTCGGGTTCGACCAGCTCTACGCGCTGGTAGGCGTAGGGCTGTCCGTCACGGGTCTTGGGCTCGATGGTTGCCGTCATGTCCTCCACCATAGCGGGAGATCCTGCGGCGTCAGCAACCATTGGCCGCAATTTTTCCCGCACACGCTGATAGGGTCCGCGGTGTGATGGACGCAAGGAGGCGTACGCGATGACCACTTCCGACCCCACAGGCCTGCACCGGGTGCTCGACGAGCCGGTGGCCGGCTCGTTGCCGCTGCCTCAGGCGGCACGCAGACTCGACACTCGGCCGACCCTGTGGCCCGACGAGGTGCGGATCCGGGTGGAGCGACTGAACCTCGACGCCGCCTCGTTCCGACAACTGGAGTCCGCACATGACGGCGACGGAGATGCCGTACGCCGCGAGGTGCTCGACATCGTCGCCGAGCGCGGCAAGATGCAGAACCCGGTGACCGGGTCGGGCGGGATGCTCGTCGGCGTCGTCGAGGAGGTCGGCCCCGAGTCGCCGCTGGGACTCGCCGTCGGTGACCGCGTCGCCACCCTGGTCTCCCTCACGCTGACCCCGCTCGTCATCGAAGACGCCCTCGAAGGCTGGACCGGCGAGGACGAGCAGGTGCCGTGCGACGGCTACGCCATTCTGTTCGGCCGTTCGATCGCCGCCGTCCTTCCCGACGACGAGGCCCCCGAACTGGCCCTCTCGGTGATGGACGTCTGCGGCGCCCCCGCCCTGACCCGCCGCATCGTCACCACCTACGCCGAGGAGTCGAAAATTGACGGCGAGGCGTCGAAAACTGACGCCTCGGGGGTGACCGTGGCGGTCATCGGAGGCGGGGGGAAGTCGGGGTCGCTGTCGCTGGCGGCGGCCCGGGAGGCGGGTGCGGGCCACCTCATCGGTGTCGTTCCCACCGATTCCGAGGCCGAGCGTCTGCGCGCCGCCGGGCTGGCCGACGAGGTCGTGGTCGCCGACGCTCGCAACCCGGTGGCACTGCGCGACGCCATCACCAAGGCCGGCGGCCCCGCCGACGTCACCGTGGTGTGCGTGGACGTGCCCGGCTGTGAAGGAGGCGCGATCCTGGCCACCGCTGACGGCGGCACCGTCATCTTCTTCTCCATGGCGACGTCCTTCTCCGCCGCCGCGCTCGGCGCCGAAGGCCTCGCCGCGGACGTGACGATGCTCGTGGGGAACGGCTACGTGCCCGGCCACGCGGCGTACGCGCTCGATCTTCTCCGCGCGAACCCGGGCGTCCGGTCTCTCTTCGAGGGCAGACTGGCGCCGTGACCCGCATCCTTCTACGCAACGGTGTGATCCATACCGGCCGCGGCCGGGACGAGACGGTCTCGGCGATGGTCGTCGAGGACGGACGCATCGCCTGGATCGGCCACGACCCCGACGACATCGCGAGTCCCGACGAGGTGATCGACCTCGGCGGACGCCTGGTCACACCGGCCTTCGTGGACAGTCATGTCCACGTCGTCGAGACCGGCGAGCAGATCCTCGGGCTCGATCTCGTCGGCGCACCGAGCCGGGAGGTGGTGCTCGAGAAGATCGCCGCGTACGTCGTCGACCTCGGTCCCGACGACCTGGTTCTCGCCCAGGGCTGGGACGAGACGCTCTGGCCCGACCCGACGCTGCCGGTCGCGGCCGAGCTCGACCGCGCCTCGGGTGGGCGCAAGGTCTACCTCAACCGCATCGACGGGCACTCGGCCGTGGTCTCGACCGCGCTCATGGCCCAGCTGCCCGAGATCGCCGGGCTACCGGGATGGTCGGCTGACGGACGAGTCGAACGCGAGGCGATGAACGCGTTGCTCCCGCTGCTGGCCGACCTCACCCCGGCCGGCCACGCGGAACGTTGCGCGCAGGCGGCGCTGCAGCACATGGCCGCGCTGGGCATCGGCGCGTTCCACGACAACTCCGGGCCTGCGATCGGTCCTGAGTCGGATCTTCGCGCGCTGCAGACGGAGACCGCCGCCGCCGGACTGCACGGCACCTACTATTGGGGCGCCCATCTCGGCTTCGACGATCTGGACCGCTTCGAGGACATCTCCGGGCTTGCCGGCGACCTCAGCGCGGACGGCTCGATCGGGTCCCGGAGCGCCGCACTGACCCGCGACTATGCCGATCTTTCTGGCCACCGTGGCCATGCCTACCTCGACCCCGAGCAGATGGCCGAGCACATCGTCGGCTGCACGCGGCGCGGCGTTCAGGCAGGCTTCCACTGCATCGGGGACCAGGCGATCGACAACATCGCGGAGGCGTTCCGTCGAGCTGCTGACGTGCTCGGCACCGAGGCGGTGAGAGCTCGTCGCCACCGGCTCGAGCACTGCGAACTGCCCTCGCCGACCGCGATCGAGACCTTCGCCGAGCTGGGCGTGATCGCCAGCATGCAGCCGATGTTCGACGGTCTCTGGGGAGGCCCGGACCGGATGTACGCCGCGAGGCTGGGGGAGCGCTGGCAGCAGATGAACCCCTTCCGGACCCTGCTCGACGCCGGCGTACGCCTCGCCTTCGGCTCTGACTCACCGGTGACGCCGCTGGACCCGTGGGCAGCCGTCCACGCGGCCGTGCACCACCGCACCCCGGGACAGGGCATCACGCCGGCGGAGGCGTTCGCGGCCTACACCTCCGGGGGCTGGTACGCCGCCGGCGTCGACGACGCCGGCACGCTCGCGGTCGGCCAGCGCGCGACCTACGCAGTCTGGGACCGCACCGCGTTCCCCGACCTGACCTCAGCCGACGTCGCCGACGTCAGCACTCCCTGCCTGCAGACCGTCGTCGACGGCAGGACCGTATTCGAGAAGGAGGGTGTCCGGTGAGACTCGATCTGGACCCACGCACGATCGCCCGGGCCCGCGCGCTGGCAGCCAAGGTCGGCGACCCGATCGTCGAGATGGCCACGAAGCACACCACGGTCGCCGTGGAGCGCGCCACGCTGCGCCTGGCCGGGCTCGCCGGTGCCGACCCGGACGGCACACCCTGGGTGAACCACCTCGTCGACGCCGTACGTGCCGACGTCGGCCTGGAGCACGGGATCGCGCTCCCGGTGTGGCACGCCCTGGCCGCCCACGGCAACGATCTGTCCCGCCTCGCCGAGGAGGCCGCTGCCGGGCAGGTGACGTTCCACCTGCCCGAGGGCGCCGAGGCGGACCTCGCGGCGAAGCACGCCCGCGAGGCGGTCGGCGTCGGCATCGCCCGCCTCGACGCGAGCCGGGTGGCCCGGGAGCGGATGATCGCCGAGATCGGCGACGCGCCCCGCAAGCCGTGGATCTACCTCATCGTCGCGACCGGCGACATCTACGAGGACATCCCGCAGGCGCAGGCGGCCGCCCGCGAGGGCGCCGACATCATCGCGGTGATCCGCTCGACCGGCCAGTCGCTGCTCGACTACGTGCCCGAGGGCGCGACCCGGGAAGGGTTCGCCGGGACGTACGCGACGCAGGAGAACTTCCGGCTGATGCGCGCGGCCCTCGACGAGACCAGCCGCGAGCTCGGCCGCTACGTCCGGCTCACCAACTACGCGAGCGGGCTGTGCATGCCCGAGATCGCGGCGCTGGCGGGCATGGAGCGTCTCGACATGATGCTCAACGACTCGATGTACGGGATCCTGTTCCGCGACATCAACCCGGTGCGTACGTTCGTCGACCAGCGGCTCTCCCGCCAGATCCACGCACGTGCGGGGATCATCATCAACACCGGCGAGGACAACTACCTCACCACCGCCGACGCGGTCGAGGCGGCGCACACGGTCACCACGAGCCAGCTGCTCAACGAGTACTTCGCCAAGGAGGCCGGCCTCGAGGACTGGCAGCTGGGCCTGGGCCATGCGTTCGAGATCAACCCCGACGTACCGGACTCGTTCCGTCTCGAGCTCGCGCACGCGCTGCTCGCGAAGACGATCTTCCCGGACGCGCCGCTGAAGTGGATGCCGCCGACGCGGCACATGACCGGCGACATCTTCAAGGGATACCTGCTCGACGGGTTCTTCAACCTCGCCGGCGCGATGACCGACCAGGGCATCCTGCTCGTCGGGATGATGACCGAGGCGGTCGTGACGCCCTGGCTCTCCGACCGCGACCTGGCCCTGCAGAACGTCCGGTACGTCATGGACGCCGCCGGGCGGCTCGGCGAGGACTTCCACCCCGCTCCCGACGGGTTCATCGCCAACCGCGCGCGCGAGGTGCTGGGGGAGTCGATCGACCTGCTCGAGAAGATCATCGACGAGCCCAACGGGCTCCTGGACGCCATCGCCGACGGCACCTTCGGCCTGATGAAGCGCCCGGCCGACGCCGGCAAGGGCCTCGAGGGCGTCGCCCAGAAGTCTGACGTGTACTACAACCCGGCCAGCGCCATCTTGGAGGGAGACGCATGAGCATCATCAGGCCGTACGGCGACACCACCGGCGACGGGATGGTCCAGGTCTCCTTCACGTTGCCGATCAAGCACAGCAAGGTCGCCGACGGCGCCGCGCTGCAGCTGGCCAACAAGATGGGCATGGAGCCGGCGATGGTCGTCCACTCCAAGCCGATGGGCGACGACTTCACCTTCTTCGTCGTCTACGGGCAGGTCAACCACCTCGTCGACACCGACAAGGTGCAGGTCGTCGAGCGCGACTTCCCGCTGCTGAGCCCTAAGGAGGCCAACGCGGTGATCAAGGAGACGCTGCGGCGTCCCATGGTCGTTGTCGGTGCATGCATCGGCACCGACGCCCACACCGTCGGCATCGACGCGATCCTCAACATCAAGGGGTTTGCGGGGGAGAAGGGCCTGGAGTACTACAAGGAGATCGAGGTCGTGAACCTCGGCGCCCAGGTCTCCGTACCCGCCCTGGTCGATGCGGCCGTCACCCGGCGCGCCGATGCCGTGCTCGTCTCGCAGGTCGTGACCCAGCGTGACGCCCACCTGCTCAACACCCGGGAGATGTCCGCGGCGTTCCGCGAGGCCTACCCGGCCGGCGAGCGTCCTCTCCTGGTCGCCGGCGGTCCCCGTTTCGACGAGTCCGCGACCGCGGACCTGGGCGTCGACCGGATCTTCGGCCGCGGCACCACCCCGGCCGAGGTCGCCTCCTACCTCGTCCACCGGATCACCTCGAAGGAGCCCGCAGCATGACGACACCGCAGACCGGACCCGCCGTCGGCACGACGGTCGTCCACCGCCGCTACGTCCCCTACTCCCACGCCCACTACGCCGGCAACCTGGTCGACGGCGCCTACAGCCTGGGACTCTTCGGTGACGTCGCGACCGAGATGTGCATCCGCACCGACGGCGACGAGGGCCTCTTCGCCTCCTACGACGACGTGCAGTTCAAGGCGCCCGTCCGGGCCGGAGACGTCCTGGAGGTCACCTGCGAGCTGACCAAGGCCGGGCGGCGCTCCCGAACCATGGAGTTCGCCGTGTACGTGGTGGCCCGAGGAGCCGCCACCGAGGATCGTCCGGGCGCTGCTGAGATGCTCGCCGAGCCGATCCTCGCAACCTCTGCGCGGGGGACTGTCGTCGTTCCCTGAGTGCCGTAACGGGTACGCGAAGGCGACACGCCGAGGATCCTCGAGAATTCTTCACTTTTTCGCCGCCCACAGGCTGTCGCTGACCTGCGAAAACATATGTTTCCGCAGGTCAGCGTCGTGTTGACTTCCGCGGAGCCATCGGGTGATGGTGGCAACGTTCGCCCATGCAGAGTCGCGGCAGGTGGACCGGCGTTCGACGAATCGGGTCGGGGGGTGTCGAGCCAGGCATGCCTTCGATACGTTTTCGCGGGCGCGGTCTTTGACCGCGAGGGCAACGCGGGAGGGCCGAGACGCCCTTAGACAACGATCGTCCCCCTGCACCCAGCAGGGATCGGAACGGCCCGAAGAACGTCTTGATCCTCCCGCGCTCTGTGCTGTTTGCGATTGCTTCGCAATTCGCGAGCGCCTTCGCTTGATCCTCGTCTTCCTCCGCTGCGTTCGTCGCTGCGCTCCTCACTACGCTGCGTCCAGACGAGGAGCGCTACAGCGCTGTGCCTGTGGCGATTGCTTCGCAATTCGTGAGCGCCTTCGCTTGATCCTCGTCTTCCTCCGCATCGCTGCGTCCAGACGAGGAGCGCTCAGGCGCTGGGGATCTTGGGTTCGAGCGGGGGGCGGATATCCTGTGACTTCCACCCCATTCCTTTGACAAGGCCGGCGTACGTGACAAACGAGCAGCTTCCACCCTGGACCGAGATCGGTCGGGCGGTGATGGTCATCCCGACCTACAACGAGGCGGACAACCTCGTCTGGATCGTCGGACGGCTGCGCAAGGCGCAGCCGCGCGTCGACGTGCTGATCGTGGACGACGGCTCACCCGACGGCACCGGCACGATCGCCAACGAGCTGGCCGACAACGACGACCAGATCCACGTGCTGCACCGCACCGAGAAGGCCGGGCTGGGCGCTGCCTACCTGCACGGGTTCGGGTGGGCCCTCGAGCAGGGCTACGACGTGGTGGGGGAGATGGACGCCGACGGCTCCCACCAGCCCGAGGAGCTCCACCTGCTGCTCGAGGCGGTCAGCTCCGCCGATCTGGTGATCGGCGCCCGCTGGGTCCGCGGCGGCTCGGTGGTCAACTGGCCACTGTCGCGGCGGCTGCTGTCCGTGGGTGGCAACTTCTACGTCCGGCTGCTGCTCGGCATCGGCGTCCACGACGCCACCGCGGGCTACCGCCTCTTCCGGCGTACGACGCTCGAGAAGCTGCAGCTCAACAGCGTCGAGTCGACCGGCTACGTCTTCCAGACCGAGATGGTGACGCGCACGCTGCGGGCCGGCCTCACCGTCAAGGAGGTCCCGATCCAGTTCATCGAGCGGGTCCGAGGCGAGTCGAAGATGAGCCCCGCGGTCGCCGCCGAGTCGATGCGCCGGGTGACCCGCTGGGGCCTGGCCGAGCGCCGTGATCAGCTGCTCCGGGTGCTGCGCCGCTTCGGGCTCGACCGTCTTGTCGGAGGCCGCCGATGACCACGACACGCCGCCGCAGGTACTCCTGGGTGCTGGTGCTGCTCTTCCTGGTGATGCCGCTGGCCGAGCTGTTCGTGCTCATCCAGGTCGGCCAGGTCATCGGCGTGTGGTGGACGATCCTGCTGCTGATCGCCGACTCGATCTTCGGTGCCTGGCTGATGCGCCGCGAGGGCTCCCGAGCCTGGAACGCGCTGACCACGGCACTCTCCTCGGGCAAGCTGCCGTCCAACGAGATCGCCGACGGCGCGCTGATCCTGCTCGGCGGAGCGATGATGCTCAGCCCAGGGTTCGTGACCGACATCTTCGGCATCGTCCTGATCCTGCCGTTCACCCGCCCGTTCTTCCGGCGGATGCTGGCCACTCTCGTCCAGAAGCGCCTGGTGACCGCCGCGATGCCCTCGACCTTCGGCCCGGGGGCTCGCCCTCGCAACGACGACATCGTCACCGGCGAGGTCATCGACAAGGACAACATCGCCTGAGATACGCCGACGGCGGCCTTCCGAGATGGAAGGCCGCCGTCGGCGTATCTGGCTGTGTCAGAAGTCAGGCGTTGGCCTTCTTCTTGTTGCCCGGTCCCTTGCGGTGCAGGTGAGCCGGGCCGATCTCGCCGCCGCGAAGCAGGTCGAGACGCTCCTTGAGGATGTCCTCGAGCTCCTTCTCCGAGCGCCGCTCCAGGAGCATGTCCCAGTGCGTACGAGCGGGCTTCTCGGCCTTCTCCTCCGGCTTGGCACCGGAGAGGTTGAGAGCTTCCATGCCGCAGCGCGGGCACTCCCAGATGGCCGGGACCTCGGCCTCGTCCGACATCGTGATCTCGAAGTCGTGGCCCTGCGGGCAGCGGTAGGCCACCTGCTGGCGGCCCGCGAACTCGATCCCGCGTTCGTCCTCAAAACTTTGTCCGCCCAGTCGGGCGCCGCGCAACGTGCGCTCGGCCATGAAGCACCTCCTGAGTCGATCGTCCCCCGTTGAATGAGCGAAGAGCGAGCGGTCTGCGGACTCATGACGCAGGCCGGTCAGGCCTCTTCACACCGTCAACGGTACAGAGGAGGTGATGATTCCGTGAATTGTCGAGATTCTCGCCGTGTTGTTCGACACAGGACCCGCCTGACCTGCAGATCTCCCTGAGAAAGTCCTGAGCGCCGGATGTCTCGAACCCGCCAGCCGACGGTTCCTGCGTGCTCTCCGGGCGCCTTGCTCCCTCGCCCGGACAACCTCAGACCCGCGCCGGCGCCCGGTTGCCTGCCTGCTCGATGCCCTTCGTCGTGTTCACCAGCGCAAGCAGTGCGCCACCGAGGACGAAGAAGGCGATCAGTGCCAGGATCGCCGGCCGGTAGGAGTCGGTGAGCTGGTAGACGAGCCCGAAGACCAGGGTGCCGAGCCAGGAGGTGCCGCGGTCCATGGCGTGGTAGAGGCTGAAGTACTCCGCCTCCTTGCCGGCCGGGATGAACAGCGAGAAGTAGGACCGTGCCAACGCCTGGGTGCCGCCCATGACCATGCCGATCCCGACGGCCACCACGAGCAGCGGCACCAGGCTTCGTTCCGGCACGAAGTAGGCCACGATCACGATGAGCATCCAGCCGCCCAGCCCGCCGAGGATGACCCGCTTGGCACCGAAGCTCTTCGCGAGCCGGCCGAAGAACACCGCTCCGCCGACGGCGACGAACTGCACCAACAGGTAGATGCCGAGCATCGTGCCGGTCTCGAAGCCCAGCTCCTCGATGCCGTAGGTCGACGCCGAGCTGATCACCGTCTGGATGCCGTCGTTGAAGAAGAGGTACGCCAGCAGGAAGGTCAGCGCGACCGGGTACTGCGGCAGCTCCTTGAGCGTCACGAACAGCTGTCCGAAGGAGCGCGCGACCACACCGCCGGAGACGTCCTCCACGTCGGCAGGCTCGTGGCGGCGGATCCGGCGCCACGGGATGATGATGAACCCGGCCCACCACAGCCCGGCCGAGAGCATCGAGATCCGCACCGCCAGGGCGGTGCCGAGACCCAGCGGGTCGGCGAAGGTGACCAGGAGGAAGTTGACGGCGAGCAGCAGCCCACCACCTGCGTACCCATAGGCCCAGCCGATCGATGAGACCCGGTCGCGCTCCTCCTCGGTCGAGATCAGCGGCAGGATCGAGTCGCTGACCACCACTGCCGCGCCCGCGCACAGGTTCGCGATGATGAACATGATCGACCCGAACCACCAGTTGTCGCCGGTCATGAAGAACAGCAACGCCGCACAGAGCGCACCGGCCCAGGCGAAACCGGCCATCAAGTCCGGCTTGCGCGAGGTGCGGTCGGCGATCGCACCGACCAGCGGGTAGATCAGCGCGGACAGGATCGTCGAGAACGTGATCACGTACGACGGCAGCGCGCCGGGCGCGATCGAGAGCCCGAGCACGTCGATGCGGTTGTCGACGGCGGCGGCCTTCGCGATCTCGATCAGGTAGGGCGCGAACAGCACCCCGGCGACGGTCGTCTGGAAGGCGGAGACGGCCCAGTCCGCGAAGAACCAGCCCTTCTGCTCCCGCGCCCGCTCAACCGGTCTGAAGTCGCCGATGCCGGCCGGTGTGGTCACTTCTGCGGCTCCTCGCCTTGGTCGTCGTCGAACCCAGCCTCGGGCTGAGCCGGCCCAGCCTCCCACAGCCCGCGTTCCTCGAGGAACGCTTTCAGCACGTCGGTCCGGTCGGTCATCAGCCCGTCGACGTCGCGCTTGATCAGACGCTCCATCTCGGCCGGGTCGTCGATGGTCCAGACGTGGACCTCCTTGCCGGCCTTGTGGGCGCGGCGGACGAGCCCACGGGAGGCCACCCGGATCGACAGCGGCCCGCGGATGCGCTGGTGGTGCGGGATCTGGAAGGCGTCGAAATGCGCCCCGACGAGCCGCTTGGCGATCCCGGTGGTGGGCGCCAGCAGGTAGGCGAGCACCTCGCGCGGGTGCGCGGAGGTCCGCACGCGCCCCTCGGTCAACCGTCGGAACGCCTTCAGCCGGCGCACCGAGAAGGAGCCGACGATGACCTTGTCCTCGTGGTCGGTCGCGGCGAGGAGCTCGGCCACCGCGCCGACCGACCCGTCCGACTTGAGGTCGATGTTGAAGGTGACCTCGGGGAAGGCCGCGAAGAGCTCGGCCAGGGTCGGCACGCCGTGCTGGCCGCCGATCCGGGCGGCCTGCACCTCGGCGTACGTCATCTCCGCGATCAACCCGCTGACATCCGTCACCCGGTCGAGCGCCTCATCGTGGAAGGCGAGCAGGACACCGTCACGGGTGACGTGCACGTCGGTCTCGAGATGGGTGTAGCCGAGCTCCACCGCATGCCGGAACGCCTCCATGGTGTTCTCCATCCCGACCAGGTCGGGATGGAGCGCTCCACCACGGTGCGCATAGGCGCGTACGCGTCGTTGCTGCTCCCTCACGGGAAGCATCTAACCACCCGTGAGGATCCGTCCGCGTGAGCCCGGAGACTCAGTGGTGACTCAGATGTCGCGGAAGGCGGTGATGTTCGCACCGAGCTGGTTGAGCCGCTCGGCGAGGTCCTCGTAGCCGCGGGCGATGACATAGGTCGAGCGGAGCACCGAGGTGCCCTTCGAGGCGAGCATCGCGAGCAGCACGACGACCGCGGGACGCAGTGCGGGCGGGCAGACGATCTCGGTGCCGGAGAAGTGCGTCGGGCCCTCGATCATCACCCGGTGCGGGTCCATGAGCGTGACGTTGCCGCCCAGCTTGTTGAGCTCGGTCAGGTAGATCGCCCGGTTCTCGTAGACCCAGTCGTGCAGCAGCGTCTGACCCTGCGCCACCGCGGCGATCGCGGCGAAGAACGGCAGGTTGTCGATGTTGAGACCGGGGAAGGGGAGCGGGTGGATCTTGTCCAGCGGCGCGTGCAGGATCGAGTGCTTGGTGTTGATGTCGACCAGGCGGGTCTTGCCGTTGAGCGCGAGGTATTCCTCGGAGAGGGTGTAGTTGAAACCCATCTCCTCCAGGGTCGCGAGCTCGATCTCCATGAACTCGATCGGGACCCGCTTGATGGTGATCTCGGAGTCGGTCACGATCGCAGCGGTCAGCAGCGACATCGCCTCGATCGGGTCCTCGCTCGGCGCATAGTCGACGTCGACATCGATGATCTCGCGACCGGTGACACGCAGCGTCGTGGTGCCGATGCCCTCGACCTCGACGCCCAGCTTCTGCAGGTAGAAGCAGAGGTCCTGGACCATGTAGTTCGAGGAGGCGTTGCGGATCACCGTGGTGCCGGGGTGCAGCGCGGCAGCCATCAGGGCGTTCTCGGTGACGGTGTCGCCACGCTCGGTCAGCACGATCGGGCGGCCCGGCTGGATCTCCCGGTTGACGCTCGCGTGGTAGGCGCCGTCGGTCGCCTTGACCTCGAGGCCGAAGGGACGCAGCGCGGACATGTGCGGCTCGACGGTGCGGGTGCCGAGGTTGCAGCCACCGGCGTAGGGGAGCTCGAAGGTGTCGAGACGGTGCAGCAGCGGACCGAGGAACATGATCACCGAGCGCGTACGGCGCGCGGCTGCCTCGTCCACGGCGTCCAGGCGCAGCTCCTTGGGCGGCACGATCTCGAGGTCGTTGTCGTCGTTGAGCCAGCGGGTCTGCACACCGATCGAGTTGAGCACCTCGATGATCCGGTTGACCTCTTCGATGCGTGCGACCTTGCGCAGCGTCGTACGGCCTCGGTTGAGGAGCGAGCCGACCAGGAGCGCCACGCCGGCGTTCTTGGAGGTCTTGACCGTGATCTCACCGGACAGGGTCGTCGGACCGGTGACCCGCAGGTGCGTCGGCCCGGCGCCGATGTCGACGAGCGAGGAGTCGAGCGCGGCACCGACCCGGGCGATCATCTCCAGGGACAGGTTCTGTTGCCCCTGTTCGATGCGGTTGATCGCACTCTGGCTGGTGTTGAGGAGGTCAGCCAGCTGTGCCTGGGTGAGGCCCTTGTGCTTGCGCGCATCGCGAATCAGGTTCCCGATACGACCTTTGTATCCGTCGGTCATGGTGCACCACCGTAACTCATATATGAGATAAGCCTGGATTCCCCGCGAAGTGTCGGCGTTTCGTTCCAGCGCTGTTGCCCGGCTCGCTCGCGGCCACGTGCGCAACATCGTCCACGCCGGGTGACAGGATGCCACCATGCATGCGACGACGATCCACGGGGTGCGCGACATCCGCTTCACCCAGGTACCCGATCCGACCCTGGCAAAGCCCACCGACGCCATCGTCAAGGTGGTGGGCTCCTGCATCTGCGGCTCCGATCTGTGGAACTACCGCGGTGCCAACGGCGAGATCGAGGAGCCGCGCACCATCGGTCACGAGTGCATCGGCATCGTCGAGGAGATCGGCGCCGACGTACGCGACGTCAAGCCCGGCGACTTCGTCATCGTCCCCTTCGACCACTGCGACAACACCTGCCCGCACTGCTTGGCCGGGGTCCAGTCGGTCTGCGAGAACCTCGGCTTCACGGTCAGCGGCCAGAGCGAGTACGCCCTGGTCAATCAGGCCGACGGCTCACTGGTCAAGCTCGACGAGACGCCGGACCCGTCGATGTACCCCGACCTGCTCGCGCTCACCGACGTCATGGCCACCGGCTGGCACGCCGCGGTGATGTCGGGCCTCGGCTCCGGCGCCCAGGGCGGCACCGCGGTCGTCGTCGGTGACGGAGCGGTTGGCCTGTGCGGCGTCCTCGCGGCCGCCCAGCTCGGCGCCGAGCGGGTCGTCGCGATGTCGCGCCACGAGGCCCGCCAGGACATCGCCACGAGGTTCGGCGCCACCGACATCGTCGCCGCCCGCGGCAAGGAGGGCGAGGCAGCCGTACGCGAACTCACCGGCGGCATCGGCGCCGACTACGTCCTCGAGTGCGTCGGCACCGATCAGTCCTTCAAGACGGCCTCCAAGGTCGCCCGCCCGGGCGCGACCGTCGGGTTCGTGGGGGTGCCGCACGACGTCAACCTCCCGGTCAACGCGCTCTTCCGCACCAACGTCGGCCTCAAGGGCGGAATGGCACCCGTACGCCGCTACCTCCCCGACCTGCTGCGCCTCACCCTGGACGGCACGATCAACCCCGGCCTGGTCTTCGACAAGGCACTGCCCTTCGCCGAGGCCGCCGAGGGTTACCGGCTGATGGACGAGCGGCTCGCCACCAAGGTCCAGCTGACCTACTGATCCCGGGCGGGGCATCGGCCGGGCTGCTGATCTGCGAGACTCGGTCGATGCCCCGTACCGACACCATGCGCCTACGCCCGCTGTCACCGGGTGACGAACACGTCTTCGCCGGCTGGGCACACGACGAGGAGTTCCGGGTGGCCAACGGCTGGCCGGAGCGGGACCGCGACGGTCACCTCCGCCATTGGCGCCGTCTGATCGAGGCCCCGCCGCCCGAGCTGATCCGACTGGCCGTGGAGGTCGACGAAGAGGTCGTCGGCTACGCCGATCTCCACGGGCTCGCCCCCGACACCCGCGAGCTGGGCATCGCCATCGGCCCCAGCTCCCGCTGGGGCCAGGGTCTCGGCCAGCGGGCCATCAAGACCGCGCTCACCTACGGGTTCTCCGTGCTCGACCTGACCCGGATCTGGGCCGAGACCCACGAGACCAACGCCCGCGCCAAGAAGCTCTTCGACGCCACCGGCTTCATCGAGACCGGCCGCCACGGCACCGACACCTACCGCGGCGAGGAAGTCAGCCTCGTCCAGTACGCCGTCGAGCGCCCTTACTGAGCCGGCCGGTCGGACCTGACCGTCGGACCTGACAAGGGGTATCCGCGGGCTGTTCATACACGTGCGTCGTGGCGTTCAGGCGGTGATGATGGCATCTGCGGCATGACTGACTCACCCCACATGAACGACGCACCGCGTACGCCGGCCACCGCCTCTCGTCGCCAGGTGCTGCGCGGCGCCGGCATCGCCGCAGGTGCCGCGGTCGCAGGCTCGCTGCTGCCGCCGTCCGTGCACCGCGCGCTCGCGGCCGCACCCCGTCGCGGCGGCCTGGAAGCGATCGAGCACGTCATCCTGCTGATGCAGGAGAACCGCTCCTTCGACCACTACTTCGGCACCATGAAGGGTGTACGCGGCTACGGCGACCCCAACCCGCTGCGTCGCCGTGCCGGTGAGACCGTGCTCCACCAGGCCGGCGCCGAGGGCGACGTGCTTCCCTTCTCGCTCCGCGAGGCCGCAGCCGCGGCAGGCAGGGCCGCCGGTGACATCCAGTATCTGAGTGACCTCCCGCACGGGTTCGGCGACGCCACCGCTGCCTGGTCCGACGGCTGGTGCGACCGATGGGTCCCGGCGAAGGGCCGCGGCTCGATGACGTACTACGACCGCGCAGACATCCCGCTGCAGTACGAGCTCGCCGACACGTTCACGATCATGGACGCCTACCACTGCTCGGTGAACGGGAGCACCAACCCGAACCGCAACTACTTCTGGACGGGCACCACCGGGTTCGAGGCCGACGGCAGGCGTGCGGTCACGAACGCGGCCTACAGCTACGCGCACCCCGGCTATGACTGGACGACCTATCCCGAGCGGCTCGAGGCGGCCGGAGTCTCCTGGCAGATCTACCAGGAGTGGGACAACTTCACCGACAACGCGGTCGAGTACTTCAAACCGTTCAAGGCGATCGGCACGAAGATGCTCGCTCACGTGGAGGGCACCTACCGCACCACGGAGGAGTTCTACGACTCGCTGCACGGCAAGACCCCGGCCGAGCAGGACCGACTGCTCGAGCAGCTCGAGAAGGGGCGCGCATCCCTGAGCGCCGCCGAGCGGTCGCTCTTCGACAAGGCGATGTACCGGAGTCGCCCGGGCACGTTGATCGAGCGGGTCAAGGCGGACATCGCCGCTGGCACGCTGCCCCAGGTGGTCTGGCTGGTGCCGACGGCGGCGCTCTCGGAGCACCCCGGTTCCTCGACACCGGTGGGCAGCGCCAACCTCATCTACGACCTCCTCGACGTGGTCGCCTCCGATCTCGACACCTGGTCGAAGACCGCGACCTTGATCAACTTCGACGAGAACGACGGCTACTTCGACCACGTGCCACCGCCGGTCGCACCGCGCCCGCCCAGCGGCTCCGGCGACGACTGGTACAACGGCCAGCCGATCGGGTTCGGCCCGCGCGTGCCGATGACGATCGTCTCGCCGTGGACCGTCGGAGGTGTCGTCGACTCGTCCGTCGCCGACCACACCTCGACCCTCCGCCTGCTGGAGAGGATCACCGGCGTGCGGGAGCCGAACATCTCCGAGTGGCGGCGCAGCGTCGCGTCCGACCTCACCTCGGTCTTCGACTTCGACCGCAGCCGACGGCCCGAGCCGCTGACCCAGCCCGGCCCGGTGCCGGCGCCCATCCAGCGCTGGCAGCCGGTCCCGCCGGCCGTGCAGAAGCTGCCGGAGCAGGAGCCCGGTCGCAAGCCGGCCCGGCCGACCGCGTACGACTCCCAGGTGACCGTCGCCCTGCGGAAGGCGGGCCTCACGGTGTCGGTGAGCAACGAAGGATCTCGAGGGGCGGCCTACCAGGTCTATCCCTTCGGTGGCGAGCTCACCCGACCCGAGCTGCTCTGGGTCCGGTCGCAGGCCTCGGGCGAGGCGCGGTTGCCGGTCGTCGATGCGTACGACGTGACGGTGCAGGGGCCGGACCGCTACTGGCACGAGGCCACCGGCAGCCGCCTCGGTGCCGCCGCCGGCATCTCCGTCGGTCACCGCGCCGCCAGGCAAGGCCTCGAGCTGCGGTTCGCGAACTCCGGTGACCGCGCGGTTCTCCTCGCGGTCGAGGGGCCGGACGGCAAGCCGCGTACGGTCCGCGTCTCTGCCGGTGGCTCGGCGACGCTGGGCTGGCCGACCGACCGGGGCTGGTACGACGTCCAGGTCACTGCTCCCGACGACACCACCTTCCGTCGCCACATCACCGGGCGGATCCCTACCGGGTCACCGGTCACCGCCTGAGGACCCGTCGCCTCAGTCCGCGATGCGTACGGCCTCTTCGCCCGGGTATCCCTCGGGCAGGAGCATGGTGCCGTCCTGGTGACGGTAGAGGACCTGCCAGTGCCAGTAGAGGTCGTACGCAGCAGGGGATCGCCGCATCTGCTCGGCGTAGTCGCTGACGGCCGCCACGTAGCGGTCGGAGTGGTTGTAGGACCACAGGGCACCGGCCATGTCGTCGGGGGCGCCGTTGTTGGCGAGCATGCGTCCGGCGGCCATGATCGCGTCGCCGGGATCGTTGATGTCGCCGCCGGCGCCGTACTGGGCGAAGGTCGAGGGCAGGAACTGCATCGGGCCCTGGGCACCCGCCGTGCTGGTGCCTCGGATCCGGCCCATCCGGGTCTCGACCAGGTGGATGGCTGCGAGGTATTCCCACGGTGTCCCGGTCTCGCGCTGCGCCGCGCGATAGAGCGGGATCAGCTCGTCCGGCGCCGGTGGGGTCAGAATCCGCCAGTCCGGGAGCTTCGGCTGCGGATCGGTCATCACCATGAGCTCGCGCGCCGCGGCGATGTCGGCCTCGAGCTGGGCGCGCTCGGGTCTACCGAGCGCGCCCAGCACCTTCTCGGTCTGCGCCTTCGAACCACGGGCGAGGTTGCGAGCGGTCGTCTGCTCGAACAGCGCGGCCTCGCGTACGTCCTCGGCCCCCGGAGTGCCGGAGGAGACCGTCGCCAGAGCCTGGGTGAGGCGCTCAGCCAGCGGTACCGAGGCGTCGTCGAGCCGGAGCGACGTCGGCGACGAGGCCGGGGATGAAGCCGGGGATGAAGCCGGGGATGAAGCCGGGGCCGAGGCGCTCCGGGTCGGAGCCGAGGACGGCTCGCTCCCACAACCGGCGGCCAGCGCCGACAGGGCAGTGACGGCGGTCAGGGCAGCGAGCCGAGTGCGCACGCACCCGACGCTACCCGACGCCGGGAGCGATGCTCTGCCCGATGATGGCGGCGAGCTCGGCAGGCTTGGTCAGCTGCGGCCAGTGTCCGGTGGGCAGGTCGACGTAGGTGGCGTCCCGATGCTTCGGGATGGCTGCGACCGACTCGGTGCCTTCACCGACCCATTCCTTCAGGTCGGCGGCGGTGTATTCCGGGCAGACGAACACCGCCGGGACGGAGTAGCGACGCTCGTCGCCGAGCTCGAACGGCTCGGTGGTCAGGTTGGCGGGGGACGGCCGCAGCAGCGCCTCGAAGGAGGCGCGGTCCAGATCACGCACGTCGGCCTCGTCGAACTCCTCCCACGGCACCGGCGGTAGGTCGGCGCCGTCGGTCGGGAAGTTCTTGGCCGGGATCATCCCGGGCTCAGCGGGCCAGCCGCCGACGTAGACCACTGCCGCCACCTTGTCGACGCGCGCATCCAGAGCGGCGCCGGCCACCGCGCATCCCATCGAGTGTCCGACGAGGACCACGGGCCCGGCCGACTCGTCGATGGCAGCCACCACCGCGGCGACCTGGTCGGCGACGTGCACGCCGGAACGGTCCGTCTCGGCCGACTCGAGGCCGGGCAGGGTGAGCGGGCGAGGTGTGTGGCCGGCCTCGATCAGGTGGGGGACCACGAGGTCCCATGACGATGCGTCCAGCCAGAGGCCGGGTACGAGAACGATGTCCATGACGCGATCCTCGTCCCGGTTGCGGACGATCCGCTTCCGCCGCTGAGATCCGTTTGAACCTACCGGCGTCCGAACACAAGAACGGTGACCACCGCGGCTGCGGTGGTCACCGTTCTGGACGCCCGAGACAGCTGACGTCAGGTCGTTCAGCGAGCGCCGGCGACCTCCAGAAGCTCTGCGACCTCGTGGGCACGGCAGTCGCAGTCGGAGTCGCACGGCAAGAAGCGGTGACGAGCGTGGCCGCAGTCGCGGCACGGCATGTCGTGAGAAAGCGTGAAGCTCTGCACCTCAACGGTGTCCCACATAATTAATTCATCCCCCAGAGAATGTTGGTTGGTCTATTTCGGTGAAACTGCATCGGTGAAGCTGCCTGATATGTAACACGATAATCCGCGACTTCGGAAGGGCTTGGACAACACGCCGAGACATTGTTTTCCCTGGTCAGTCGACCGATATGATTATTCGGTCGACCGATAGATAAACTCATAAGGGGCAGTTGTTGATGCCGCGTAGACATCCGCTTTACATGGCATCCGAAGGCGCTCTGGCGTGTTGGCGGAATGAGAACAGAACGCAGACCTGCAGGTCACCTCCGACAAGCTGGTATCAGTCCGACCCCCGATTCCGGAGTGCAGAACAGCCAGAGGCGAAGGTCCCAGCCCGCCCTGGCCGACCCGGATGGTCGACGTCCGCGGCCGCTCCGAGGGAATCTCGCCGGTCTGTTGAGCGTTCTACTACCCGTGAAGAACATCGGATTCTTGTCTTTCGGACACTGGACGCCGTCGCCCTACTCGCAGACACGGTCGGCCCGGGACGCGCTGATCCAGGGGATCGACCTCGCGGTCGCCGCCGAGGAGCTCGGCGTCGACGGTGCCTACTTCCGGGTCCATCACTTCGCTCGCCAGTACGCCTCGCCCTTCCCGCTGCTCTCCGCGATCGGTGCCCGCACCTCGAAGATCGAGATCGGCACCGGTGTCATCGACATGCGCTACGAGAACCCGCTCTACATGGCCGAGGACTCCGCGGCCGCCGACCTGATCGCCGGTGAGCGCCTGCAGCTGGGGATCAGCCGCGGCTCACCCGAGCAGGTCATCGACGGATGGCGCTACTTCGGCTACGAGCCCGGCGAGAACGCCTCCGAGGCCGACATGGCCCGTGCGCACACCGAGACCTACCTCAAGATCATCGAGGGGACGCAGTTCGCCGAGCCCAACCCCCGGCCGATGTTCCCCAACCCGCCGGGAAAGCTCCGGGTCGAGCCCTACTCCGAGACCTTGCGCGACCGGATCTGGTGGGGTTCGAGCTCCTTGGCGACCGCACGCTGGGCCGCTGGCCTCGGCCTGAACCTGCAGAGCTCCACGCTGAAGAACGACGAGAACGGCAAGCCGTTCCACATCCAGCAGCGCGAGCAGATCGAGGCCTACCGCGACGCCTGGAAGGAGGCCGGGCACGAGCGCGAGCCCCGCGTCTCCGTGTCCCGCTCCATCTTCGCGCTCGTCAGCGACGAGGACCGCCGCTACTTCGGTCTCGATCGCCAGACCACGGACCAGATCGGCAACATCGACGACCAGACCCGCGCCATCTTCGGGCGTTCGTACGCCGCCGAGCCCGACGTGCTGGTCGAGGAGCTCGCCGCGGACGAGGCGATCCAGGCTGCCGACACGCTGCTGCTGACCGTCCCCAACCAGCTCGGCGTCGACTACAACGTGCATGCCCTGGAGAGTATTCTGACTCATGTCGCCCCCGGTCTCGGTTGGCGATAGGAAGCCACGGACCGCTCGGCGTCCGGGTCACAATAGGGCGCATAATCGTTGTCAACCGCCCCACGTAGCCGGACTATTGGCTACCGTGCAGGGCGACCGTTATTCAAAGGGGACCCCTGTTGGCTACGTACGCTGAGCTGCTCGATGTCTATCTTCGCGACCCCGGCCCGGAGTCACTGCGGGCCTTGCGGGAGGCGATCCTCGAGGCTCCGAACTTCCGGCCGGATCTCGAGATCACCGAGATGATCGCGCCGATGATGTCGGTCGGGGACTACGCCGGCGCGGTTGCGGCCGTCCATGGGTTGATGCCCGGTGCGATCTTCAGCCCCTCGGCCCACGCTGCCCTCGCCGACGCCCAGCGCGGCCTCGGCAACCCCGAGCAGGCCCAGCGCGAGTCGATCCTGGCTCAGGCGGCCCTCGACAGCATCATCAGCACCGGCGAAGGCACCGAGTCCGAGCCGTGGTCGGTGATGCGGACCAGCGACGCCTACGACGTGGTGCTGGCTTCGGGCAAGACACCGCGCTCGCAGGTCGCGGTCGGCAAGCTCGATCGGATCGTCTGCACCGACTCCACGGTCTGGTTCTTCGAGATCGCCACCGAGTTCGCCAGGACCTGACCCCCGCACGACCCGGCGGTTCTGATTGTTCACCGGCTTGTTGCCGGTAGGGACGGTGTGCGTCGAGTTCCTGAAGGGACCGGCACTCACGCTCGGAAGCATGATGAGTCGCACCTTGCGGATTCTGCTTGCCGGGATCGTCGCCGTCGTCGTCGCATCCGCGGCGCTGAGCGCGGCGAGGGCCGACGAGCCGCGGGCGTCCGATCACGGGCAGGTCGTGTTCGACCGTCGCGAGGTCGCACCCGAGGACGCGCGGCCGGGCGGAGGCGCGGCGCCGATCGAGACCGGCGTGGTGATCGTGGTCAACACGCTGCTCCTCGGTGGCCTCGTGGGCGGCGTCCTGTGGGCACGTCGCCGGCTCGGGTGTGCAGACGCCCGCCTTCCGCATCTGCCGGTCTAGCTCCCGCTCCTTGTCGCCACGCCAGTTCTGCT
Source organism: Nocardioides sp. CCNWLW239 (assembly GCF_037137035.1). NCBI lineage: Bacteria > Bacillati > Actinomycetota > Actinomycetes > Propionibacteriales > Nocardioidaceae > Nocardioides > Nocardioides sp. CCNWLW239. Next base: position 960,764 of record NZ_JBBBNW010000003.1, read on the forward strand.
CAAAGCATGAGATGCTGGTCTCATATTTCGGGATTCCCTGTGTAGGTTGGGGGCATGCAGACCTACACCCATGGACATCACGAGTCGGTGCTGCGCTCACACAGGTGGCGTACGGCGGAGAACTCCGCTGCCTACCTGCTGCCGCACCTGAACGCTGAGCAGCGCCTGCTCGACGTGGGTGCCGGGCCCGGGACGATCACGCTCGACCTCGCCGGTCGAGTCGCCCAGGTGACCGCGACCGAGATCGGCGAGGCCGAGCTCGACCTTTCCCGGAAGACCGCCGAGGACGGGGGAGCGACCAATATCGACTTCCGGGTCGAGGACGTGCATGCGCTGGGCATCGAGGACGCAACGTACGACGTGGTGCATGCTCACCAGGTGGCGCAGCATGTAGCCGACCCGGTGCAGGCGCTGCGAGAGATGCGGCGGGTGACGAAGCCGGGCGGAGTCGTGGCCGTGCGGGACAGCGACTACGCGGGCTTCGTCTGGTGGCCGGAGTCGACCGAGCTGACCGACTGGCTGCGGCTCTACCGAAACGCGGCGAGAGCCAACGGCGGCGAGCCCGACGCGGGTCGACGGCTGGTCTCCTGGGCGCGTGCGGCCGGGTTCACCGACATCACCGCATCCTCGAGCACGTGGTGCTTCGCCGACCCCGAGAGCCGGGCGTGGTGGGGCGAGATGTGGGCGAATCGGTTCACCGATTCGGCGGTCGCTCGTCAGCTCGTCGACTCCGGAGACGCCACGACCGCCGACCTCGCCCGGATCTCGGACGGGTGGCGGTCGTGGGCGGCTGCCGAGGACGGTTGGTTCTCCGTCCTCCACGGCGAGATCCTGGCTCGCGCCTGAGCCTGGATCGGCATCGACGGCTCAGCGCCGCAGGATCCGTGCCGAGAGCGTGTTGCCGAGCAGCTGGACCAGCTGCACCAGCGCCACCAGGATGAGCACGCACACCCAGGTCACGGTCGGGTCGTACTGCCGGTAGCCGAAGGTCTGGGCGAAGCTGCCCAGTCCACCCCCAGCGATGAGGCCCGCGACCGCAGACATGTCGACGACCGCGACGAACGCGAAGGTGTAGCCGAGGATCACCGGTGCCATCGCCTCGGGAATGACTACCGTCGCGGCGATCCGGGCACGGGTGGCACCCATCGCCCGAGCGGCCTCGATGACGCCTGGCGGGACGGTCACGAGGTTCTGCTCGACGATCCGGGCGATGCCGAACATCGCGGCGAGGATCAGCGAGAACACCACCGCCGGCATCCCGATCCCGGTGCCGACGATCAGCCGTGCAGCCGGCTGGACGGCGGCGATGAAGATGATGAACGGGATCGGCCGGAAGAAGTTGACCAGCACGTTGAGCACGACCGAGACGGCGGCGTTCTGGTAGAGACCTCCCTTGCGGGTCAGGTAGAGACCGAGGCCGAGCAGGAGACCCAAGGTGCCGCCGATCAGCATCGTCGCCGCGACCATCAGCAGGGTCTCGCCGGTGGCCTGCCAGATGTCGGGCCACAGCTCGCCGAGACGGGTGTCGGTGGGGAGAAGCATCACAGCTCCTTGGCAGGGACGAGGGTGGCCAGCTCGCGTACGGCCTCGTCGACCGCGGTCGCAGGACCGTCGAGAGCGAGGGTCAGGTTGCCGAAGGTGGCGCCCTGGATGTCCTCGATGCCGCCGAAGACGAGCTCGAAGGCGATGCCGCGTTCGAGGAGCACAGCGAAGATGTCGGTCTGGCGAGGGCCGCCCTCGCGCAGCTCGAGCTTGACGAACCGGCCGGGATGGCGTGAGCGCAGCGCCGCCAACGCGTCCGGAGCCGGCTCGTCGTCGATGACGGTGCCGACGAAGCGCCGGGTCACCGGCTGCCGCGGGGCGGAGAAGACGTCGTAGACGGGCCCGGACTCGACGATCCGGCCGCTCTCCATGACCGCCACGTGGTCGGCGAGCTCGCGCACGACGTCCATCTCGTGGGTGATGGCCACGATCGTGGTGCCGAACTCCTCGTTGACCTGCTTCAGGAGCCGCAGCACCTCGTGGGTGGTCTCCGGGTCGAGCGCGCTGGTGGCCTCGTCGGCGAGCAGGAGGGCTGGGTTGGTGGTGAGCGCGCGGGCGATCCCGACCCGCTGCTTCTGTCCGCCCGAGAGGTTGCGCGGGTAGGTGTGGGCCTTGTCGGGGAGACCGACGAAGTGGAGCAGCTCGGAGATCCGGCGCTGCTGCTCGGCCTTGCCGACGCCGGCGATCTGCAGCGGGTAGGCCAGGTTGCCCCAGACCGTACGTGAGTCGAAGAGATTGAACTGCTGGAAGATCATCCCGATGCCCAGCCGGATCGGTCGCAGCTGGCGCTCGTGCAGGCCGACGAGCTCGGTGCCGCCGACCTTGATCGAGCCCGAGGTGGCCGGCTCGAGGCCGTTGAGGAGACGAACCAGGGTCGACTTGCCGGCGCCGGAGTAGCCGACGATCGCCTGGACGTCACCGGCGGCGATGTCCAGGTCGACGTCGGCCACGGCGTGGACCTCGGCGCGTCCCTTCGCTGCCGGGTAGGTCTTGGTGACGCCGCGGAGCCGCACCAGCGGCTCCGCGGGGGTGGCCGAGCGTGTCACTGACGCTCCCGGACCTGCTTCTCGGTGTCTTCGAGCGACTTCTGCAGGTCCTCGACCGGGATCTTGACCAGCTCGGCGGTGTTGCCGGAGGTCTCGTAGACCCCCTTCTGCACGTCCTCGTTGCTCTGGAAGATCTCGACGAGCTTCTGGTAGGTCGGGTTGTCCTTGTCCTCGGCGCGGACGGCGAAGATGTTGACGTAGGGGAGGGCCTTCGGGTCGGCGGGGTCATCGGTGGCGAGGGCGTCCTCGAACTTCAGGCCGGCGTCCTCGACGTAGTCGTTGTTGATGATCGCCGCGGCCACGTCGGGCAGCGAGGACGGGGTGATCGAAGCCTGGACGGCCTGGATCTTCACCTTGGAGGCGGCCGTGTCAACGTCCTTGATCGTGCTGAACGGGGTGCCGCCGTCGGTCAGCTCGATCAGACCCTTGGATTGGAGCAGTACCAGGCCGCGGGCCTGGTTGGTCTCGTCGTCGGGGACGATCACGGTCTCGCCGGCCTTGATGTCCTCGAGGCTGTCGTACTTGGTGGAGTAGAGGCCCAGGGGATAGGTGGCGGTCGAGCCGAGCGCGACCAGGTCGTCGTCGTTCTGGACGTTGTAGTCGGCCAGGAAGATGATGTGCTGGAACTGGTTGAGGTCCAGCTCGCCCTCGGACAGCGCCGGGTTGGGCTGGTTGTAGTCGCCGAAGTTCTTGACCTCGAGGTCGATGCCCTCCTCGCGGGCGGCGTCCTTGAAGGTCTCCCAGTAGGGGTCGTCGGCACCCACGACGCCGATGGTGACCTTCTTCAGACCGTCGGCGGAGCTGTCGTCGCGCGTCAGGAAGAACGCGAGGCCGCCGATCACGACGGCGACCGCGACGACGATGCCGATGATCAGCGGGAGCTTGGACTTGGGAGCCTCGATGAGCGGGGTGGGCTCAGGCGTGTTGGAGGACACGGGTGGGAACCTCTTCTAGACGGGTGAGTCTCGACGTTGAGTGCGTGGGGACAGCGGGTTGTTGTCCACCAAGACAGTAGACTTAACGTGGGTCACACTCGCATGGTGTGCCACACGCCGAGACGTGTCACGGACTCGTCCCGGCGTGTGTTAAATGGGTGTGTTTCGCGAGGTCAGGTGAGGTCGCGCCGCCTCATCACCACCATCGCAGCGATCGCGGCGATCACCACGTACGCAGCGACGGTGATCAGCGCCCGCTCGCCCGAGACCGCGTCGAGAACTCCCGGTGTCCCGTTGGGCCCGCCGACGATCGCCCCGGCCAACGAACCTCCGGCGGTGCCTGGGAGTGCGGCGGTGACAGCCTCGACTCCCGAGAGCAGACCGCCGACGCCCCGCAGAAGATTCTCGACCACCAGCGACCAGACCAGCCCCAGCCCGACGGCGAGAGCGGGACCCTTGGCGAGCACACCGACCAGGAAACCGAGCAGTGCCCACATCTCCAGCACCAGGAACCCGGCTCCGAAGGAGCTCGCGAGATCAGCCAGGGCAGGCATGGTGATCGTCTGTCCCTCGCTCGCGGCGATCGCGACCGAGACACCGGTGCACAGCACCAGGGTCGCCGCCATCATCGCGACGACGAAGACCGTCACCGCGGCCAGCGACCCACCGACGGCAGCGCCCCGGCTCGGACCCTGGGTGAAGACGGTCTTCCAGGTGCCCCAGCCGAACCCGTTGCCGGCGACCAGTGCGCCGATCACCATCGCCAGGGCGCCCCCGAACATCGGCAGCCCGCTGATGATGACCTCCGGGATCGCGCTCGGCATCAGCTCGGCGAGCAGCTGGGCGCTGGTCGCGCCGTCCTCGGCGAAGTTCTCGTCACCCGTCTTGTACGCGACGTAGTTGAACACGTATCCGAAGGAGAGCGTCAGCGCCTGGCCGGTGCCGATGATCACCCAGATCGCCGGCCATCTGCGCAGGCGCAGCAGCTCGGCCCGGGTGCTGTTGGTCAGTGCTCTCAAGCTCAGTGTGTTCATGACACGAGCTCCTTTCCGGTGTCGGTGCCGGTCATCTCGAAGAAGACGTCCTCGAGAGAACGTTCTGCGGCGGTGATCTCGTGGACGTCGACGGACCGAGACACCAGACGACGTACGACCTCGGGTGCTGCCGAGGACGGAAGGTCGATCTCGAGCGTCTCGTTGCCGACCCGGCGTACGCCTTCGTCACCGGCCATCTGCATGACGACCGCCAGAGCGGTGTCCTCGGGGGTCGCCCGGACCTGGAGAGTGGCCCGGCCACGCAGCTCGGCCACCGTCGACTCCCGCAGGAGCCGACCATGGTTGATGACGCCGACGCGGTCACAGATCTCCTGCACCTCGGCCAGGATGTGGCTGGAGAGGATCACGGTCTGGCCGGCCGCGGCGAGCGAGACGACCAGCGCCCGCATGTCGGCCATCCCGGCCGGGTCGAGCCCGTTGGTCGGCTCGTCGAGCACCAGCAGGTCGGGGGAGCCGAGCATCGCAGCGGCGACCCCGAGACGCTGCTTCATCCCGAGCGAGTAGCCCTTGAAGGCATCTTTCGCCCGGTCGGCGAGGTCGACCATCTCGAGGACCCGGTCGACCTCGGTGCCCGGCAGTCCCTGGTAGCGCGCCATCGTGCGCAGGTTGTCGCGACCGCTCAGGTAGGGGTAGAAACCCGGACCCTCGATCAGGGCGCCGATCCGGGCGATGACGTCGGGTCGTCCAGCAGGCCGGCCCAGGACGCTGGCCGATCCGGCGGTGGGCCGGATCAGGCCGAGCATCATGCGCAAGGTGGTGGTCTTGCCGGCCCCGTTGGGGCCGAGGAAGCCGTACACCTCGCCGCGCTTGACGGTCATGCTGACCCGGTCGACGGCAAGCCTGTCGCCGTACCGCTTGGTCAGCCCGTCGGTCTCAACCACGAGTTCTTTCATGTCTCCCACGCTCCCGTGACCACGCTGGGTTGGCGTCGGCGTAGCGGAGGCTCCGGATTACGCGGATCTGCGTAGGTGATCGAACGCTGATGTCGTACGCCTCGGGCGCTCGCGCGAACTACGGTGTGTCCATGTCCTGGTTGCGCCGCCACCCGCTGCCGTGGCTGGTCGCGGTGTTCGTGGTGGTCGGCTCGCTGGCCACCGCCTCCCGATCCGACGCCGACGGCCCGACGTTCCTGGTCGCCGTGCTCGCCCTGGCAGGGATCTTCCCCGTCCTGCTGCAGAGGCCCCCGGGATGGGCCGTCACGGTCAGCGGCCTGTGCGTCGGGGCCTACTTCATGGCGGGGTACGCTGCCGGGCCCATCTTCTTCGTGCTTCCCGCCGTCACCTTCGCGCTCGCGTTGTCACTGCCGTTGCGTCGTTGGGTCGGCTGGGCGATCGGGGGCGCGGTGCTCGGTGTCACCGGGATGATGCTGAACCCCGACCGTCCGGGACTCGGGTCCCAGGTCGGTCAGGGTCCGCCCTGGGGATCAGGAGGCCACGGGCCGAGCCTCGAGGGCAACCTGTCGGTGTGGCAGGCCATCGGCCAGGTGGCGATCATCGCGGCCTGTGGTGCCATCGCGACCGCGCTGCGCTCCCGCAACGAGGCCCGCGCCCAGCGCCAGCGCCGCGTCGTCAGCGAGGAGCGGGTGCGGATGGCCGCGGACCTGCACGACGGTGTCGGCCACGGCCTGGCGGTGATCGCGATGCAGGCCGGCGCCGCCCTGCACGTGCTCGACCGCGACCCGGAAGCAGCCCGGCGCAACCTGGAGGCGATCCGGGCAGAGAGCAAGGAGTCCCTCGACCTGCTGCGCCGCCAGCTGGCCAGGCTGACCGAGACCGAGCCGCATGCCGCGGCGCCGCGGGCTCCCGAGCACGGTCTCGCCGACCTGCCGGCCCTGGTCGAACGGGTGCGCACCGGCGGTCTGGACGTCTCGCTCCGTGTCGAGGCGGACGCGGTGCCGGCGCAGGCGGAACGGGCGGCGTACGCGGTGGTTCAGGAAGGGCTCACCAACGTGCTGCGGCATGCCGAGGCCTCCCGGGCCGACGTGGTGGTCATCTCGACAAGCTCGATACAACGCTCGACAGACTCGACCCACGAGGGAAACGCCGACGAGCTGGTGGTGACGGTGACCGACGACGGGCGGGGATCGGACATGTCGAGCGCGAAGAGAGGTCCAGGGATGGGAATTGTGGGAATGCGGTCGCGCGTCGAGGCGCTTGGGGGCACCCTGGAGGCGGGGCCGGAGGTGCGGGGCTTCCGGCTGCGGGCTTCCATCCCGCTTGCTGGGTCCTCGGCGGGTGGCGCGGAGGGGCTGGCATGAGTCACCGTGATCGCACGCCGATCAGGGTTGCTCTGGTCGATGACCAGCCCCTGGTCCGGATGGGCCTGGCGACGATGATCGGTGCCGAGCCCGATCTCGAGGTCGTCGGTGAGGCCTCGGACGGCAGTGCCGCGCTGCCGATGCTGCGTCGCACCCGTCCCGACGTCGTGCTCTGCGACATCCGGATGCCGGTGCTCGACGGTCTCGGCATGCTCGAGCAGGTGACCCTTGACGCCTCGCTGGAGGACGTGCGCGTGGTGATGCTGACGACCTTCGAGCTCGATGAGTACGTCTTCGAGGCGCTGCGTCTGGGGGCGAGCGGATTCCTGCTCAAGGACGCGGAGCCGGTGGCGCTGCTGGACGCGATCCGGGTCGTCGCCGACGGTGGCTCGTTGCTCGCCCCGACGGTGACGAAGCGGGTGATCGAGGAGTTCGGCTCCTCTCGACGGGCCGCCAATCCGCATCCACGGCTGGGGGACCTCACCGAGCGCGAAAGGGAGATGGTCGCCTGGGTGGCCACCGGCCGATCCAACGCGGAGATCGCCGCCGAGCTCGTGGTCAGCCCGGACACGGTCCGCACGCACGTCTCGCGTGCGATGGTGAAGCTGCATGCCCGCGACCGCGCCCAGCTGGTCGTCTTCGCGATCGAGTCGGGCCTGAAGATCTAGCCAGAGGATCTGGCTCGAGTATCTAGGCGGCCAGCGGGACGCTGCCCGGCATCACGACCGGCGCGCACGAGCAGGTGTCGCTGCAGGCCAGGTAGGTGTGCACTTCGTGGCCGCATCGCGGGCACGGCAGGAAGTGCGACATCGGGAAGCTGCGTACGTTGGTGTTCTCGGGGTTCTGAGCCGTGTCCCACATGACTTTCTCCTATCCTGCCGATGTTTGTCAGGCACAGCGTGCCTTCACCTACTCCACGAGTGTGCGCGCCCGAATTCGACACTTTTTCGTCGACACGCGGCAGATTCATCAAAATGGGAGGATCGGACGGTGACGACGAAGGCCGACCAGACGCAGCGACTGCGAGACCTCAAGCTGCTGCGCAAGGTCAAGGACCGCATCGACCGGGAGTACGCCCAGCCGCTCGACGTGGAGGCTCTGGCCGCCGGCGTGCACATGTCGGCAGGTCACCTGAGCAGGGAGTTCAAGAAGGCCTACGGTGAGCCGCCCTACTCCTACCTGATGACCCGCCGCGTGGAGCGGGCGATGACCCTGCTGCGGCGCGGTGACCGCAGTGTCACGGACATCTGCTTCGAGGTCGGCTTCTCGTCGCTGGGCACGTTCTCGACCCGGTTCAGCGAGCTCGTCGGGATGTCGCCGAGCGTCTACCGCGACAAGGCGACGATCGATGGGGCCGGCATCCCGCCATGCGTCTCGAAACAGGTCACCAGACCGGTCAGAAATCGAGAAGCGAAAGTGCCGGACCCCTACATAGGTTGAGGTCCATGGACATCACCATCTGCCACAGCTACCTGCCGCACACCGACCCGGAGGCCTCGTTGAGGTTCTACCGCGACCTGCTGGGATTCGAGGTGAGGAAGGACGTCGGCTACGAGGCGATGCGCTGGCTCACGGTCGGACCGCCGTCACAGCCCGAGATCAGCATCGTGCTCTACCCGCCCAACGCCGACCCGAACGTCACCGAGGAGGAGAGCAACGTCGTCCTCGAGATGATGGCCAAGGGCACGTTCGGCAGCATCATGCTCTCCTCGCCGGACATCGACGCCGCCTTCGAGGAGATCCAGGCCGGCATCGACGCCGCCGGCGGCGAGATCATGTCGGAGCCGACCGACCAGGACTGGGGTATGCGGGACTGCTCCTTCCGTGACCCCGCCGGCAACACCGTCCGCCTCCAGCAGATCAAGTGAGCCGGAGAAAATGTGCGCGCCCGGGTTCAACCCTCCGGCTAGCCTGACCGCCATGAACGATGCCAGCACGGCCGAGCACGATGCCGACACCCACGACCTGATCCGCGTCCAGGGCGCCAGGCAGAACAACCTCAAGGACATCTCGGTCGAGATCCCGAAGCGCCGCCTGTCGGTGTTCACCGGCGTTTCCGGATCCGGGAAGTCGTCGCTGGTCTTCGGCACGATCGCAGCGGAGTCGCGGCGACTGATCGACGAGACCTACTCGACGTTCATCCAGGGCTTCATGCCGAGCCTGCCGCGGCCCGAGGTCGACGCGATGGAGGGTCTGACCACCGCCATCCTGGTCGACCAGGAGCGGCTCGGCGCCAACCCGCGCTCGACGCTGGGCACGGTCACCGACGCCCACGCGATGCTGCGCTCCCTGTTCAGTCGCCTGGGCGACCCGTACATCGGCGGACCGACCGCCTTCTCCTTCAACATCCCCACCACCCGCGCGAGCGGAGTGATGACCGGCCCGAAGGGCGAGAAGACGATCGTCAAGGACGCGGTCTACCTCGGCGGCATGTGCGCCGAGTGCGAGGGCCGCGGCACGATCTCCGACCTCGACCTCTCGGTCATCATCGACGAGTCGAAGTCACTGGTCGACGGGGCGATCCTGGTGCCGGGCTACACCGCCGACGGCTGGATGGTGGCCGCGTTCAAGGTCGTCGTGCCCGAGGACGTGCCGGTCAAGGACCTCACCGAGGAACAGCGCCACGACCTGCTCTACGCCGAGCCCCGCAAGATCAAGCTCGAGGGCATCAACGCGACCTTCGAAGGCCTCATCCCGAAGATCCGCAAGTCGATGTTCAGCAAGGACGTCGAGGCGCTGCAGCCCCACATCAAGAAGTTCGTCCAGGCGGCGGCGGTCTTCAAGCCGTGCCCGGCCTGCGGCGGCACCCGCCTCAACGAGTCGGCGCTCTCCTCCAAGATCCGTGGCAAGTCGATCGCCGACGTGTGCGCGATGCAGGTCACCGACGCCGCCGAGTGGCTGCGGAGCATCGACGAGCCGGGGGTCGCACCCCTGGTGGCCGGGCTGCTGCACCTGTTCGACTCGTTCGTCGAGATCGGCCTCGGCTACCTCTCCCTCGACCGGCCCTCGGGAACCCTGAGCGGCGGAGAGGCGCAGCGTACGAAGATGGTCCGCCACCTGGGCTCTGCGCTGACCGACGTCACCTATGTCTTCGATGAGCCGACCGTCGGTCTGCACCCGCACGACATCCAGCGGATGAACAAGCTGCTGCTCGACCTGCGCGACAAGGGCAACACCGTCCTCGTCGTCGAGCACAAGCCGGAGACGATCGCTATCGCCGACCACGTGGTCGATCTCGGTCCGGGGGCGGGCAGTGACGGCGGCACGATCTGCTTCGAGGGCACCTACGAGGGACTCGCCGCGGCCGACACGCTCACCGGGCGCCACCTCGGCCACCGCGCCTCGGTGAAGGAGACGGTCCGCGAGCCGAAGGGCTATCTGGAGATCCGCGGGGCGACCTCGCACAACCTCCGCAACGTCGACGTCGACATCCCGCTCGGCGTGCTGACGGTGGTCACCGGTGTCGCCGGCTCGGGGAAGTCCTCGCTGATCCATGGCTCCATCCCCGCCAGCGCCGACGTCGAGTTCGTCGACCAGAGCGCGATCAAGGGGTCCCGGCGGAGCAACCCGGCCACCTACACGGGCCTCCTCGAGCCCATCCGCAAGGCGTTCGCGAAGGCCAACGACGTCAAGCCGGCGCTCTTCTCGGCCAACTCCGAGGGCGCATGCCCGACCTGCAAGGGCAACGGGATGATCTACACCGAGCTCGGTTTCATGGAGACCGTCGCCTCGCCCTGCGAGGACTGCGGCGGCAAGCGGTTCCAGCCGCTGGTGCTCGAGTATCGCCTCGGCGGGCTCAACATCGCCGAGGTGCTCGACCTGTCGGTCTCGAAGGCGCACGCGTTCTTCTCCGAGGACGAGTCGAAGGTGCCGGCGGCCGCCAAGATCCTGGGGCGGATGAGCGACGTCGGCCTCGGCTACCTCAAGCTCGGCCAGCCGCTCAACACCCTCTCCGGGGGCGAGCGGCAGCGGATCAAGCTGGCCATGCACCTGGGAGAGAAGGGCGGGACGTACGTTCTGGACGAGCCGACCACCGGCCTCCACCTCGCCGACGTCGACAACCTGCTCGCGCTGCTCGACCAGCTGGTCGACGCCGGCAAGTCGGTCATCGTCATCGAGCACCACCAGGCCGTCATGGCTCACGCCGACTGGATCATCGACCTCGGCCCGGGCGCGGGTCACGACGGCGGGCTGGTCGTCTTCGAAGGTACGCCCGCCGAGCTCGTCGCGAAGAGGTCGACGTTGACCGGTGAGCACCTGGCTGCGTACGTCGGGGCGTGACCCCGAGGTAGCGGGTGGCGCGAATCACGCCTGTTTGCGGGTATCTGGATGCGGTCGAGGTAGAGGGTCACGCTTAGTGTGAATTGGTTGCAGCATCAATCAAGGAGCACCCGAGTTGACCCTCTACCTTCCCGAGCACAGGCAGAGCACGGCAGTGGAGATCACGCCGGTGCGGGAACGTCCGGCGCCGGTCTGGCCGCGCGGGCTGGTCGCCACCGCCGTCGCCGCGATCGCGACGACACTGATCGCCGTGATCGCCAAGGTGGCCGGCGTCGACTTCGGCAGCAGCCTCGGTGACGTACCGATCTCCGCGTTCCCGATGCTGACCGTCTACTGCTCACTGATCGGCATCATCATCGCCGAGGTGACGATCCGGGTCGCCAAGCTGCCGCGCTCGACGTTCCAGATCACGGCCATCGTGCTCACCGGGCTCTCCCTGATTCCCGACGTGCTGCCGTTCTTCGAGTTCGACCTGGCCTTCGTCGGCGTGCTGTGCTTGACGCATGTCGTCGCCGCAGCGATCGTGGTTCCGATGATCGCCATGCGGATGGAGGAGCGGCGCGGTCTCGGACTGCGCACACCTGCCCACCGCCGATAAAGGACGGAAACTGTCCTGAATCGGTGTCAGGGTGGTGCCATGCCAACCGAAGCAAGCACCAGTCAGACCCGAACCTTCCAGGTCACCTTCGACGCGCACGACCCGCGCGCACTGTCCACCTTCTGGCGCGACATCCTCGGATACGTCCACCCCGGCCCGCCGGGAGTCGAGGTGCCCGAGGGCACCGATCCGCTGGACGCCTGGGACGCGTTCCTCGAGCAGGTCGGAGTGCCGCCGGAGGAGCGCAACAACGCCTCCGCGATCGAGGATCCCGCCGGCACCGGCCCGCGGGTCTTCTTCCAACGCGTGCCGGAGTCGAAGACGGCGAAGAACCGCGTCCATCTCGACGTCCGGGCAGCGCCCAGGTTGGTGGGGGAGGAGCGGATGGCCGCGCTGGAGGCCGCGTGCGAACGTGCCGTCGCGCTCGGCGCCACCCGCGTACGCCGCTTCGAGCCCGAACCGCCGATGAGCAACGGCTTCATCGTCATGCAGGACCCCGAAGGAAACGAGTGGTGCCTCGACTGAGGTTCTTTCCGGGCTGCCGTCGCTGGAGCTCTCCGCCCTCTTTGCCCGGGCGGAGAGCTACGGCACCGGCCTCGGTCACCGGCTGTTCGAGGCCGTGATCGGGGCGTCGGCGGCGTACCTCTGGGTTCTCGACGGCAACCAGCGCGCCACGGCGTTCTACGAACGTCAGGGCTTCCGGTTCGACGGCATGACCACGACCGAACCGGTCGGCGTCGAGCGCCGCATGGTCCGAACCTAGGGGTTCGAGGCCCGGCGGGCGAGCAGCGTCGAGTCGTCGATCTCGACCGGGATCCCGTCGCGGATCGTCAGGCGGGGGCGCTGCTCGACCACGACCGGCTCGAACCCGTCCGGCAGCCCGGGGACCAGGTCCGCGGCGAGGAACATCGCGTCGTGATGACTGTGGCGCGCAAAGACCTCCGAGGGCGCATGCCCGACGATCAGCAGATGGCCTCCGGGCGCGACCGCGGTGGCCAGGCGTCCGGCGACCTCGACCATGCTCCCGTCGGGCGTGTGCAGGAAGTGGCACGTGACCAGGTCGAACTCTCGACCACCGGCGTCGAACGTGCGGGCGTCGACCTGCCACCAGGACGTACGCTCCGCCACCCCGGCCTCCTCGGCGTGACGCTTCGCCCGGGACAGCCCGTTCGCCGAGAAGTCTGCGCCGGTGACCGTCCAGCCCTGCTGCGCCAGCCAGATGACGTCACCGCCCTCCCCGCAGCCGACGTCGAGCGCCGTCCCCGGCGCCAGCGCGGAGACCTCGGCGACGAGCTGCGGGTTCGGGTTGCCGCTCCAGACCTTCTCCTCCCCGGCGTAGCGCTCCTCCCACGACTCGGGCTCGAACATCTCGCGTCCCTCGTGCTCGCTCATGGGACCAACCTACGCACATACGTCGCGCCGAACTGGCAACTCGAGAGGTAACCTCGGACCGTGACGTTCGAACGAATTACTGTGCATCCTGATCGGATGGGTGGGGTCCCGACCATCAGGGGGATGCGCATCCCCGTAGCGACCGTCGTCGCGATGGTCGCGGACGGAATGACGATCGACGAGATCGTCGATGACCTACCTGACCTCGTCGCCGAAGATGTGTCTGAGGCCCTCCGCTATGCAGCCGAGGCTGTGCGTGAGCGCGAACTGCCGTTGCGCCCAAGCGCATGAGACTGCTTCTCGACGAGAACCTCTCCGAGAAGTTGGTTCCCCTGCTCGTAGCGGGAGGGAATGACGTCATTCATGTTCGACAACTCGGACTCGCTGGGACGTTGGATCCAGACGTACTCGAACTTGCGAAGCGCGACGAGCGCATCCTGGTCTCCGCCGACACCGATTTCGGCACGCTGCTGGCGAGGACGCATGCAACGTCCCCGTCTTTCGTCCTGATCCGGCGTTTGGTTGGCCGACGAGTCCACGAGATCGCGCGCGTGGTCATCGATAATCTTGACGATGTCGAGGAAGACCTGCTCGCCGGTGCGGTCGTCGTCATCGGCGAGGAGACGATGAGGATCAGGCGACTGCCGATCGGATGATCGCTCGTCAGCGATACTCTCACCCATGCACGCTCTCGTACGCCGCCCCTCGCCCCGCCTCGCCGACGGCCTCGTCACCCACATCGAACGGACCCCGGTCGACGTCGATCTCGCCGTCGCCCAGTGGGAGGCGTACGTCACCGCGATGCGCTCCGCGGGCTGGACCACCCACGAGGTCGATCCCGCCGACGACTGCCCGGACTCGGTCTTCGTGGAGGACACCATGGTCGTCTTCGGTGACCTGGCGGTGATCAGCCGGCCGGGCGCGCTGAAGCGGCGTCCGGAGATCGTCGCCGCCGAGGAGGCGGTCCGGGCGCGGGGTTACCGGATCGCCCACATCGAAGAGCCCGGCACGCTCGACGGCGGTGACGTGCTCAAGCACGGTGACACCGTGTGGGTGGGGGAGGGCGGGCGTACGAACGCCGAGGGGATCGCCCAGCTCCGGGCGCTGCTCGGCCCGCTGGGTGCCGAGGTCGTGGCCGTGCCGGTCTCGAAGGTCCTCCATCTGAAGTCTGCCGTCACGGCGCTGCCCGACGGCACCGTGATCGGCCATGAGCCCCTTGTCGACGACACGGACGTGTGGGGAGCCCGGTTCCTGCCGGTCCCGGAGGAATCGGGCTCCCACGTGGTCGTCCTGGACGACGACACGCTGCTGATGGCCGCCTCGGCACCGCTGAGCAGGGCGATGTTCGAGGAGCGCGGCTACACCGTCGTCGCGGTCGACATCTCCGAGTTCGAGAAGCTCGAGGGCTGCGTCACCTGCCTGTCCGTGCGGCTCCGGGAAGCTCAGGGCTGAATCGGCATCGTCGCGCAGTTCGAGATGGCGGGGAGACCGCTGACGCGGTCGGTGACCCAGTTGACGGCCGCCGTCTGGTCCACGAGGAGCGGGGAGATGTGGTTGGTGATCAGCCCGTCGCCGAGGTTGGGCATGACGACCGCCTGATAGGTCACCTTGGCTCCCCGACCGCACCAGTCGACGGCCAGCTGACGGGACTGCTCGTGCGGGACGATGTCGTCCTCGGTGCCCGTGGCCACCCGCACCGGGACCCGGGGAGCCTGGTTCCCGATCTTCTGCTCGTCGATGATCGCCCGCACCGTCGGCTCGCGCTCGATGATGTCCTCGAGGCTCTCTCCGGTCCTGGTCCAGCTGGTGCTCCGCTGGAAGGGGTAGCTGATGATGCCGTCACCGACACAGGCCGTCGACAGGTCCTCGAGCGCTGCCTGACCCTTCTCGTTGAGGTTCTCGTCCAGGATCGGCCGCAGGTCCGGGTGGGACTGGGCGAGACCGTTGATGGTCCAGCCGAGCGCAGCGACGAGCGCCGACCCGTCGATGCCTTCTGCGGTCGCCCGCAGGTCGGCCGGCGGCGCGCCGACGTAGGCACCGACCAGCCGGACGTCGGGAGCGTACGCCGGCGCAAGCTCAGCCGCCGACCCGGTGGCACCACCGCCCTGGCTGTAGCCGTAGAGCGCCACCCGTGAGGTTGCGGTCACCGACGAGTCCGGCACCGAGCGCGCTGCTCGCGCCGCGTCGAGGACGGCGTGGCCGCCGTCGACCCGGTCGACGTAGGTGTGGAGCCGGTCGGTCGCACCCAGGCCGACGTAGTCGGTCACCATCACCGCCATGCCGCGCGCCAGCATGCGGTAGATCCCGATGTCCTCATAGCCCACCGAGACGGTCTTGCCGTTGAACAGGATCGGTCGCTCGAGGCCGAGCGAGGCCGAGCACTGGTCGCCTTGACCCATCGTGCCGGGCGCGACGACCACCAGCGGCCGGTCGCCGGCGCCGAACCAGGGGGCGAACGGCTCGATATAGGCGCCGGTCACAGCTGCTGGGGCGCCGTTGTTGTCGGTCGTCTTGTACATGACCCGGGTCGCGGTGCCGGGCAGCGACCCGATGCCCGGGATCGACAGCCCGGCGCCGAGCCGCAGCGGCTCGGTGCGCACCAGCTCACCGTTCGCCTCGGGGAGGGTCGACGGCGGGTCGTAGAACGCCGGGATCTCCACGCCGCGCGAGACCGCGGTGGGGATGGTTCCGCCGGCTGCGGTGGCGGGGGAGGCCGGAGCGAGGGCGGTGACCGTCAGGGCAGTGGCCAGCACGCCGAGGGCGCAGACCGTTCTCGATGCGGGCAGAGACATGGGGGAACTCTCCTCACGTGAGCGGGACGACTCCGTCCCGGGTTACTGAAGAGTAATGTGAGGCCGCTCACGTCGACAAGAGTTTGAGTCAACATTCGTACACCGAAAATCAGGTCGGGAGGACCGGCTGGCGCAGGATCGTCTTCAGCGTGGCGGGATCGGCACGTCGCGGGTCGCTCAGATAGATCTCGTGGTGCTTCCCGGTCAGCCGCAGCCCCTGGTCGGGGACGAACCGCTGGTGCATCTCCTCGAGCACCGGGCCCTCGGCGTCGTACGGCCCGATGTGCAGCGTCTGCACGCAGGTGCCCTCATCAAGCGTCTCCCAGCGGACCTTGTCCAGGCTCGCCGGACGATCCTTCGCCGCCACGGTCGCGATCGCCTCCTCGAACAGCCGCTCGGTGATCCAGTCAGGGGTCATGATCATCGCGGTCCAGTCCCATCGGGACTTGTCGCGCGCCCGGGTGAACGCGTCCATGTCCTCGGCCCACCACAGCGCTTCCAGCGGCGGCACCACGTAGTCGCGACCGTCCTTCTTGCTGGCGAACTTGAGCGTGTACGCCACCGGGTAGAGGGCCGCGAGCGCGTCCGCGTACTCCTGAGCCGTGTTGGGATCGCCATGTCCGTCGACCATCAGGTAGGGGAGTGGCGGCATCTGCAGGACACGGAACTCACCCCGGCGCGCCCG
The DNA here is from genome assembly GCF_037137035.1 of Nocardioides sp. CCNWLW239. NCBI lineage: Bacteria > Bacillati > Actinomycetota > Actinomycetes > Propionibacteriales > Nocardioidaceae > Nocardioides > Nocardioides sp. CCNWLW239. The sequence goes on from NZ_JBBBNW010000003.1 coordinate 977,347, forward strand.
ATAGCCGTCGAGCGTCTTCTTCAGATCGGTCTTCGTCGCCATGGAGACATGATTACGCTCCAGAGCATGGCAACCGTGGAGGACGTGCGCTGGCTCGGCTCGAGCCTCGAACGCTCCTATGAGGTGTTCGTACGCGGTCGGCTGAAGTTCCGGGTCGGCTCGATCGTCTACGTCGCCTTCTCCCTGGACGAGACCGAGATGGGCTTCGGCTTCCCGAAGGAGGAGCGAGCCGGCCTGGTCGCCGGAGCGCCCGAGAAGTTCCACCTGCCCCGGGAGTCGGAGATGCGGTTCAACTGGGTGGAGTCGTCCCTGGCCGCCCTCGACCCGATCGAGGCGTGCGAGTTCGTCGTCGACGCCTGGCGGCTCTGCGTACCGAAGAAGGTCGCGGCCGCCTACGACCTCACCCATCCCGACGGCCCCGGGCCGGACCACCCGATGAACCGATGACGGACCGAGCCCGCGAACGCCTCGCGACCGAGCGCCGACAGACCCTCACCCGGCTCGCCGACCTGACCGACGACTTCGATGCCGTCGTCGCGGCCTCACGGGATACCAATGCCGACGACGAGCACGACCCCGAGGGCGCGACGATCGCCTTCGAGAGGTCCCAGGTCCAGTCGGTCGTACGCCAGGTGCGCCGGCATCTCGATGAGGTCGACGCGGCGCTGGAACGGCTGGATCAGGGAACGTATGGGACGTGCGAGAGCTGCGGCAGGCCGATCGGCGAGGGTCGCCTCGAAGCACGCCCGGCGGCACGCACCTGCATCACCTGCGCCGCCAGGCCCTGACCTCGACAAGGAGAAGATGTGTCGCATCCCGAAGAGCCGGTCCTGCTGTGCTGCCTGCTGTGGGCACACACCGGAGAGGCCGAATCACTGCACGCCTACGAGGACCGAGTCCTTCAGCTGATCCAGGAGCACGGGGGAGAGGTGGTCCAGCGAGCGCTCGCCGACACCGCTGGGCAGCCGGACGAGGTCCAGCTGTTCCGGTTCCCCGGCCAGTCCTCGCTCGACGCCTACCTGAACGACGAGCGGCGTACGTCGCTGTCCGCCGAGCGCGACGCGGCCGTCGCCCGCACGGAGCTGTTCCCGGTGCGCTTCTGAGCCGGTTACTCTCAGCCCATGATGGTTGCTGTGGCGTTGGTGTTCGCCGGCTTGGCTGCGTTGGTGCACGTCTACATCTTCGTGATGGAGTCGCTCACCTGGACGAGCGCGAAGACGCGCGCCGTCTTCGGAACGACCCTCCAGGAGGCCGAGGCAACCAAGGAGATGGCGTTCAACCAGGGCTTCTACAACCTGTTCCTGGCGATCGTCACCGCTGTGGGCATCGCGCTCCTCGCCGGCTCCGCTGATGCTGCCGGCACCGCCCTGGTGCTCGCCGGCACGGGGTCGATGGCCGCCGCCGCGATCCTCCTGTTCGTCACCTCGCCCGACAAGCGCGGCGCTGCGCTCAAGCAGGGAGTCGTTCCGCTGCTCGCGGCCGCTGCGCTCGTCATCGGCTCGCTCGCTTGATCCATGCGAGGCTCAGGCTGACAGCCGACCCTGGAGCACCAGGCTCCAGGCGAGACAGCCGAAGGCCGCAGTGGTGGCGAGGGTGCGTACGAGGTTCCAGCGGGCCCACCTCGCCTCGTCGAACGCCTCTCGGACAGCGGCGAGATCGGAGATCCGGTCCGGTGCCCCGGCGGCCTTGAGGGCGTCGTTGAGCGGGAGATGGACGGCGATGGTGAGGACGAAGGCGAGCAGGTAGAGAGCGAGCGCCACCACCACCCACACCAGCAGTCGGCGCTGACCGGCCCCGAAGGACAGTGCAGCCGCCAGGGCGGTCAACACGAGCGCGCCGAGGAATCCACTCACCATGAACCAGGGGTTGATGATCGCGCGGTCGAGTGCTTGGAACGAGCCGACGAACGTGCGGTCGTCCGTGGTGGCCAACCCCGGCATGATCGTGTGCGCGTAGAGCGCGAAGTAACCTGCCATCAGACCCATCGTCATGGTCGCGGCGAGCAGTGCCAGGGTGCGGAGATCCTCGATCACGGAAGCCAGACAATCGGGTTTCCACGGGGGAGGCCATCGAATTACGGTCGGCCGCGCCGGTGCCGGCCGCGCTGGTCACGCATCTCGACGAGATCGTCGTGGATCCTGCGTGCGCGGCGCCGTTCCAGCCTCGCCAGCAGGAACCCGGCCGCGGCTGCGAGCACCATCAGCACGAAGAGCACCACGACCGTGGCACCCACCATGTCCAGTGCAGAGCTCGCCATGGAGGGCTGGTACCCGATCCCGACTGCGCCCATGCGCAGCCGGTGCCCCGATGGTCTGCTGGTCAGCCAGTGAGCCGGTCAGCCGGTCTGGCGTGACTCGGCACGGTCGAGGAACTCCAGGAGCAGCTGGTTGGTCTCCTCGGGGCGCTCCTGCTGGACCCAGTGTCCGCACCGGGGGAGGACCACCGATCGAGTGAGCCCGGGCAGGGTCTGATCGAAGCGCTCGATCTGGCGGCGTCCGGTGATGGCGGGGCCGTCGAACTCGCCGGCGACGAAGAGCGACGGCACGCTGATCGGAACGTCGCTGAAGACCGCCAGATCCTCCCAGTCGCGATCGATGTTGCGGTAGCGCGCGAGTGGGCCGAAGAAGTCGGAGTCGGCGAACTCGCCGGCGTAGACGTCGAGGTCTTCCTCGTTCATCCATGCAGGCATCTGAGCGGGATAGCGGAACTGGTCCGAGAGCCGGTCGCCGCGCGGAACCAGCCCGAGCGCCCCGCGCGGGTCGCCGCCGGCCTCGAGCACGCCTTCGCCCGAGATCGAGTAGTAGATGCCGAGAAGCCAACGGCGTACGTCGGGAAGGATCTCCGCCTCGACGACGCCCGGAGCCTGGAAGTAGGAGATGTAGAAGTCCTCGTCGTCACCGCCCGCCTGGGCCATCGCCTCGGTCGGACGGCGGCGTCCGGAAGGACTGAACGGCACCGACAGACCGGCCACCGCGGTGAAGACGTCCGGCCGCAGCTGTGCCGAGGTCCACGCGATCGGAGCACCCCAGTCATGACCCACGATGGCGGCGGTCTCCGCGCCCAGCGTGCGCACGAGAGCGACGTTGTCACCGACGTGGCGCAGCATCCGGTAGTCCTCGATGGCCGTGGGCCGCGAGGACCCGCCGTAGCCACGTACGTCGATCGCGACCGCCCGGTAGCCGGCCTCGGCGAGCGCGGCGAGCTGATGGCGCCAGGAGTACCAGGACTCTGGGAACCCGTGCACCAGGACCACGAGCCGGCCATCGGCCGGGCCCGTCTCCGCCCAGTGCAGGTCGATTCCGTTGACGTGCTCGGTGCGGTGAGTTACAGCGGTGTCGGCCACGGCGCGAGTCTGCCACCTCGCTTGATTTCCGCGATAGTACCCCCTATCGCAGAAATGTTCGAAAAGACTGTAATATCGGGGGATGTGAGCGTACCTGACGATGCAGTGATGTTCGGTGATGTCGTCGAGGACTTCCTGACCGACCGGGCCACGCTGACCCGGCGAGGTCTCAACGACAAGTCACGCAGCGCCTACCGGCAGGACATCGCCGCCTGGGCCCGTCAGCTGCACGTCGACGCCGGTGGTGATCCCGACGCCGACGTCCTGGCATCGGTCCCGATCTCGGCGCTGACCGATCAGAACGTACGCATCGCCTACAGGTCGCTGCGCGAGAGCTCGGCTGCGGCGACCTGTCAGCGCCGGGTCGGCACGCTGCGGCTCTTCACTCACTGGCTGCAGCTCGAGGGACACCTGCTGGTGGATCCCACGTTGCGCATCGAGGCGCCCGAGCGGCCCAGCCGCCTGCCGGCCGGCTGGAGCGTCGACGAGCTCCGGCGCCTGGCGCGGGTCGCCTCGACGCCACGCGAGGGCACCGACCGGCGGCGATGGCCGGCGCGTGACCGGGCGATCTTCGCGGTGCTGGTCACCACCGGCGTACGAGCAGCGGAGCTGTGCGGGCTCACCGTCGGCTCCATCCGCCGCGAGCCCGACGGAGAGACGCTGGTGCGGGTCATCGGCAAGGGCGACAAGCAGCGCAACCTGCCGCTGCCTCCCGAGGCCGTGGACGCCGTCGACCTCTATCTGACCGAGCTCGAGTCCCGTTTCGGTGCTCGCGACGTGGCGGACCACCTGTTCGTGCTGACCTCCGGCAAGCAGCTGCGTCCCGGTGCACTCAACCATCTGGTCGAGACCTGGATCCGGCTCGCGGGCGTCCCGAAGCAGCCTGGCGAAGCCGCACACGCCTTCCGGCACAGCGCCGCCAAGGGACTGATCCGTTCCGGCGTACCGGTGCCGGCGGTCCAAGGGCTGCTCGGCCACGAGGACCTCAAGACAACAGGGATCTACGTCAAGGCGACCGCCTCGGACACCCGTGACGCCGTCCTGCTCTCGCCTGCGCGCGAGGTGCTGCGGGACACGGCGGAGGCGTTCGAGCCGCCCGGCTCAGACCACTAGGGCTTGACCGCGCGGGTTGCGATGTAACCGGGCAGATGCTGCGCCGTGACGTCGGCGTGGTGCGGAGCCTCGGTGAGATGAGTCAGGATGAAACCGGCAGCGAGCTGCCCGCCGATCTGCTCGGTCAGCGAGTGGCTGTACTCGATCGGCCCGTCACCGTAGGCGCGCAACCGGTCGTCCTCGGAGAGATCGAGCGAGCTGAAGGGCAGCCGGTGGCGCACCACCAGCTCCCGTCGGTCGAGCGCCACCTCGTCGAAGATGTAGACGTCCGGGTTCATGAACCCGGTCAGGAGCGTCCCGCCTGGACGCAGCACCCGGCGCGCTTCCGCCCAGACCGGCTTCAGGTCAGGACAGAACAGGGTCGACACCGGATTGACGATGACGTCGAAGGCAGCGTCCTCGAAGGCGCTGAGATCGCGCATGTCGCCGAGGACGGTACGCAGCACCAGACCCTCGCGAGCGGCCACCTCGTCGTCGCGCGCCAGCTGTTTGGGCGAGTTGTCGAACACGGTCACCGTGGCGCCCGCTGCGGCGAGGACCGGGCCCTGCTGACCACCGCCCGACGCCAGGCAGAGCACTCTGATGCCGGCCAGGTCGTCAGGAAACCAGGTTCGCGGCGTCGGCTCGTGGCCGATGAGAACGACAGACCAGTCGCCTTCACGTGCCCGAGCGATGATCTCCGGACCCACCGGCCGAGACCATTCGTTGTCGTTGTCGACCAGGTCGTCCCAGGCGACGCGGTTGTGTGCGACCGGGTCGAAGTCATCCGTCACAGCAGCGCACTCTAACCGCCTCTCTCGACAGCCGCTCACGATGACGGATGTCGCCGATAATGCGCATTATGTCAATCTGAACAGGAATGCCTCGGAGAATCCCTCCCCTCGACGGCTCGACCCTGCCCAGAATGAACAGGTGACGGAGCCCCATCCGGCCGCAGCTGCATTCTTCGCAGCCGTCGGCCCGCTGCGCGAAGCCGCGCCCAGACAAGCCGAGATCATCGAGTCGGTCGACTGCGGCAGCTACACACGCGACAAGATCACCTACACCGCTGGCTCCGGGGTCGACATCCCTGCGTACCTGTGTCGCCCGAAGAATCTGATCAGCCCTGCACCTGCGGTCTTCTGCCACCATCAACACGCCGGCAACTTCGCGCTGGGCAAGAGCGAGTGCGTCGGCCTCGCGGGGTGATCCGAACCTGGCCTACGCCTCAGAACTTGCCGAAGAAGGATTCGTGACGATCGCCCCGACGCGATCGGCTTCGAAGAACGGAACTGGAGCGCCGATGGCGCCCGAGACGTCTCCTGGTTCGAGCTGTCTCGCCGCCTGCTCCACGGCCGGACACTGATGGCAGACTGCCTCGACGAGATCTCAGTCGGACTCGACCTCCTCACCACGCTCGATGAAGTCGATCCGAGCCGACTCGGGTTCATCGGACATTCCTACGGTGGCCGGATGGCCCTGTTCGCGCCCGGATACGACCATCGAGTTCGCGCGACCGTGTCGAACTGTCAGTGCATCCCCTACCGTCTCACCTTCACGGAGGACACCGGATGCCAACCCGAGTTCGTCCTGCCGGGGTTCGCCGAGCAGTTCGACATCGATGACCTCTTCGCGGCGTACCCTTCGGAGACCCAGCTGCTGCTGTCTGTGGGCACCGAGGACAGATGGTCTCGGGGCTATCTCGAGGTCTTCGAACGCGCCCGTGAAGCGCTGTCCGAGCGGGCACGTCTCCGCGCGTATGACACGGGTCATGGCTTCTCCCCCTCGATGCGCCGCGCCGCGTACGACTTCCTCCACCGCGCACTGGCATGACTACGAGAGAGGGTCCGAGCTTGTGAATCTTTCACAAGCTCGGACCCTCCCTCGTAGTCAGCGTGGCGGAGCCAGCCCGAGGAACTCGCACACTCCCCCGAACGCCCCCAGCGAGCTAGCGCGTCGCGCGCTCGTGGATCGCGTCGGCGAACGGGCTCCACCGGAACCACGACGGCAGGGACCGGACGAGCCGCGGGGCGCCGGCGACGGTGATCAACCCGTCCGCCACGGACTTGTCCCAGTGACAGAAACCGTTGAACACGTCGGATAACGCGCCTGTCGTCGCCGTGACGAGCAGATCGGGCTCGAACCCCGGGTGCTGCGTACACACCGACGCCTCACCGCGGTCCAGGACGATCCAGATGGTCTCCGGCTTCGGAGCGGTGTGGTGCAACTCGATGACGGTCCGAATGGGCGGGAACCGCTCGGGCCGGATGCGCCGATGCATCCACCAGGTCAGCGTCACCGGGTCGATGTCGTGCGGACGGATGTCGTCGAACAACCATTCGATCGCCCACTTCCCCAGCGCATCCACCACCCGTTCCATGTCCTTCCCCGCCGGCGTCAGGTGGTACTCACTCCCCTTGCCCGTGGGTGACGGCCACGTCTCGACGACGCCCATACGCTCGAGGTGGCGCAGACGTTGGACCAGGAGTGATCGCGAGATGCCGGGCATCCCCCGGGCGATGTCGTTGAAACGTACGTTGCCCAGGACCAGCTCACGGATGATCAGCGGCGTCCAGCGGTCCGCGATGACTTCGCTGGCCATCGCGACCGGGCAGTAGTGGCCGTAGTCGGGCATGTTCGCATCGTCCCACCGCTGTCGGATGGCCGGAAGTACGAAATCTGTACCGGCGAGGTGGCATCTCTGGACTGGTGGCCGGCGACCGCTGCGGCTGACGCTGGCGGCATGACAACCATCAACGAGCTTCGCAAGAACGTCACCAGGGTCATCGCGCCCGAGGACCCCGACTACGACGCTGCCCGAGGCGTCTGGAACGGGATGATCGACCGTCGTCCGGCGGCCGTCGTGCAGGCCGATGACGTCGCAGACGTCATCGCCGCGGTGAACTTCGCCCGCGACACCGGCCTGCCGCTGGCCGTTCGCGGAGGCGGGCACAGTGCACCCGGCTTCGGGACGATCGACGGCGGCCTGGTCATCGACCTCTCCCCCATGAACTCCGTCCAGGTCGACGCCGACGCACGGATCGCTCGCGTCGGCGGCGGTGCCACCCTGGCCGATCTCAACGACGCCACGCATACGCACGGCCTGGCCGCGCCTGGCGGGATCGTCTCGACGACCGGTGTCGGCGGACTCACGCTCGGCGGCGGCATCGGCTACCTCACCCGCGGTTTCGGCCTCTCGATCGACAACCTCCGCTCCGCCGACGTCGTCACCGCTGACGGGCAGCTCCGGCACGCCAGTGCGTCCGAGAACCCCGATCTGTTCTGGGCGCTTCGAGGGGGTAGCGGCAACTTCGGGGTCGTCACCACGTTCGAGTTCGACCTGCACCCCGTGGACCAGGTGGTCGTCGGCCTCTTCTTCTACGAGCTGGAGCACGCCGGCGACCTGCTGCGTCTCTTCCGCGCCTGGGTCACCGAGGCGGACGAACGCTGCGGCGGCTTCCCGGCGTTCCAGGTCGCCCCTCCCCTGCCCTTCCTCCCGGAGGAGCGCCACGGCGACACGTTCTGCGCAGCCATCGTCCACTGGAGCGGCCCGGTCGAGGCGGGCGAGGCGGCGATGCGGCCGTTCCGTGACCTCGCGCCGCGGGTCGGGGAGATGGTCTCACCGATGCCGTACCCCTGGCTCAACAGCGCGTTCGACGAGCTCTTCCCTCGCGGCGTACGCAGCTACTGGAAGGGCAACTACGTCACCGAGCTGACCGACGAGGCCATCGAGGTGCACCTCGCGCACGGCCCGAAGGCGCCGAACGCGAGCTCGACGATGCACCTGTACCCCATCAACGGTGCCGCCTCCCGCGTCGGCGCGACAGACACCGCGTTCTCCTACCGTCACGCGACGTTCTCGACCGTCATCGTCTCGGCCTGGCCGGACGCTGCCGACGACGCCGCCCACATCGCCTGGGTGCGCGACTACGCCGCCGCGCTCACGCCGCACTCCGAGGCCGGCGGATACGTGAACTTCATGTCCGAGGACGACCAGGGCCGCGTCACCGACACCTACGGCAGCAACTACGCGCGGCTCAGGGAGATCAAGCGCACCTACGATCCGGGAAACCTGTTCGGCCACAACCAGAACATCGCGCCCTAGGAGTCAGCGCCGGGACGATCCTCACCCTCACGCAGCGCGAGGATCGTGCGCGCATCGGCGGCGGTCGCGACGACGAGCGCCGACGCGGCGACCTTGGGCCCGATGGAGCCCTCCTGGCGTGCGAGGTGTGCACAGTACGCCGCGATCGCCACGTTGAGCCCGGCTCGGGCCACCATCCAGGGCAGCCGGCGCCTGCCTGCCAACAATCCGGGCACCAGCGCCAGGTCTGCTGCCCCGATCACCCGCAGCGCTGTGGGATGGTCGCCGAGCTTCAGCGTCCGGCCCACCCACTCCGGCTTGAGGAGGATCGCCGCCCCGATCGGCAGCGTGGCCATTCCGACGACGGCGGCCGAGCGCCGCGCACTCTCAGAGTCCATGGATCCATCTTGTCCGACGGACGGGTGAGCAGGCCCAGCATCACCTGATATTTTCCAGACATGATGTCCAGAAACGCGGATCTCAACGCAGGAATCGTCGCCTCTGCCGACGCGCTCGCTCCCGACCTCGTCGAGCTCAGGCGGCGCATCCACGCCGAGCCCGAGCTCGGACTCCACCTGCCCGCGACGCAACGCCGGGTGATCGACGCGCTGGCCGGCCTGGACCTGGAGATCACCGTGGGGCGGTCGCTCTCGTCGGTGACCGCGGTGCTGCGCGGTGCGCGGCCGGGCCCGACCGTGCTGCTCCGTGCCGACATGGACGCTCTGCCGATCACCGAGGCGGTCGATGTCCCCTACCGCTCGACCAACGGCGCGATGCATGCCTGCGGTCATGATCTCCATGTCGCCGGTCTGGTCGGCGCCGCCAGGCTGCTCGCCGAGCACCGTGCTGAGCTTCCCGGCAGCGCGATCCTGATGTTCCAGCCCGGCGAGGAGGGGCACGGCGGAGCGAAGCTGATGCTCGAGGAGGGCGTGCTCGATGCAGCAGGGAGCCGGCCGGTGGCGGCGTACGCGATCCATGTGGGCAACGCGCCTCGTGGGATCTTTCTGACCCGTCCCGGCACCGTGACCGCGAGCTCGACACACCTGAAGATCGACCTCACCGGACGTGGCGGACACGGCTCCCGGCCCCACGAGGCGCTCGACCCGGTCCCGGTCGCGGCCGAGATCGTGCTGGCCCTGCAGACCTATACCGCGCGCCGCTTCGACTCCTTCGACCCGGTCGTCATCTCCGTGACGAACCTGACCGCCGGCAGCGGCGCCGACAACGTGATCCCGGCGTCGGTCGAGCTGACCGGCACCGTGCGGACCGTCGAACCGAACACACTGTCCAGGATCGAGCACGAACTCCCCCGACTCGTCGAAGGCATCGCCTCCGCGCACGGCCTGCAGGCGACAGTCGCGCTCGACACCGGCTACCCGAGCGTCGTCAGCGCCGAGACGGTCACCACGCGCGCGATGGAGACGCTGCGGAGCGCCTTCGGGCCGCGGGTGGTCGAGGTGCCACGGCCGACGATGGGCGCGGAGGACTTCTCCTTCATCAGCCAGCAGGTGCCGACCACGATGGTCCTGCTGGGTGCCGCTCCCCACGACGAGGCCGCCCCCAACCACTCCCCTGACGCCGTCTTCGACGACAGCGTCCTGGGTGATCAGGCGGCAGCCCTCGCATTGCTGGCGGTCGATACCTTGACGGCCGAGCAGTCGTGACGCGGTCCGGCTAGGAGGCATTCAGCGCCGGGGCACGTCCGTCGACGGCCCCGGCGCCTCCCGATCACGAAGCCGGCTGGGTGACCGCCTCCGCACCCGCGTCGATGCGAGGACGACGACCGGTCATGCCGGGGACGAGTGCGGCCGTGACGGTGAACAGGATCGTGGCGACCCAGACGACGCTCATCCAGCGCTCCCAGCCGCCGGTCGCGTCGACCACGCGCGGGGCGAAGAGGACCGTGGCCAGGATGAGGGTGCGGTTGAGCAGATGATTGAGGCCGAAGGCGCGACCCTGGATGTCGGGGTGCACCTCTTCGACGTGCTCGGAGAAGCTCGCCATCCACGGCCCGAAGATCGCCGCGAGGGCCACGCCGATGCCGATGAACAGGACGACCACCACGGCCGAGGAGGCATCGCTCCCCCGGCCCATGAGCGCCAGGAAGGCGCCGACGAAGACGGACGCGGCGAGGCCGCCGCCGACCAAGAACACCTTGCGCTTCTGCGTACGGTCCGAGAAGCGGGCGAAGACCAGGCTCAGCGCGAGGTTGCTCAACCAGAAGACCATCGTCATCGCCGAAGCAGCGCGCACCGAGACGCCGAACTGCTGGACGAGCATGGTCTGGGCGTAGGCGTTCATCGTGGCGAGCAGGACGTAGAGGAACGACATCGCCAGGACGTGGGTCCAGAAGGCGCGGCGCACGAGGAGGAAGAGCAGGCCGGTGCGGCCCTGGGGTATCTCGACGGTGTGGGACTCGTGCTCCGTGAGACGTACGGCTCGACGGACCTCGGGCGACAGGTCGCGCAGGGTGAGGGCGATGACGATGGCGCCGACCAGGGCGGCGCCGGCCATGATGAACAGCTGCGAGCGCCACTGGTTGTCGAAGACACCCAGGGTCGCCGAGGCGACGGCGGCGGCGAGGAAGTTGGCGCCCACCGATCCCCAGCTCCAGAACGCGAAGGCCTGGGCTCGTCCCATCCGCGGGGTGAAGTCACGGATCAGCGGCTGCGTCCCGGCGACGGCGACGCCTTCGACGAAGGCGAGCAGGATCCGGGCGAGCGCGAAGTGTCCGACGGAGTCGGAGGTGGCCATGAACAGGCAGGCGGCCGCGGACAGGAACATGAACGGGACCAGGATCCGCACCCGGCCGACACGGTCGGCGAGCTCGCCGCCGATGTAGCCGGCGAAGGCACCGAAGATCAGCGATGCGGCCGTGATGAGGCCGTAGGTCTTGAGTGACATCCCGAGGTCGTCGAGCAACAGCGGGAGCACAGGGGCCAGCTGGCCCTCGAAGGCCGAGATGAACAGGGCGAGCACGACGACGGCGAGCAGCACACGACGGCGCGCTCCGACTGGGTACTCGGTGAGCAGGGTGCGGTAGGACACGGGGATCCGCCCTTCAGGTGTTAGACAGAGCGTCTAGTAACAGTCATCACGTCCGACTGTAGGGTGAGTGACCCGCGCCACACAAGACACCGTGTCCATGTTCAGCGCTCGTCCGGGTCGAATCCGGTCGCCCAGAAGCGCCCGCGACGGGAGAGCTCGACGAGCGTGTCGACGACCTGGTCGGTGGCCGGCCGCGGCTCGGGCGCATCGAGCCACCACAGCAGCACCGCCATCTGCTCGCCGACCCAGGCGCGCGCCAGGACCTGGAGATCGACCCGCGGGCGCACTGCGTTGGCCTTCACGCGCGCCGAGAAGGTCTCATGGGCCGTGGTGCTCCACGCGTCCTCGAAGGCTCGCAGGCCGCGGCCGTCGCCTTCGCCCCGCAGGATCATCCGGTACGCGTCGGGCTGCTCGGTCGCATGCCGGAAGACCTCGGCCACGGGTTGTCCGGTGAACCCGGCATCCTCCGGGGCGAGCACCTCGGCCAGCCGCTCCTTCAGATCGTGGAGAACTGAGGAGACCACGTGGTCGTAGAGCGCCTCCTTGTCCTTGAAGTGCGTGTAGAACGTCGCCCGCCCGACGTCGGCGGCGGCGACGATGTCCTCCACCGTCACCGCGGCGTAGCCACGTTCGAGCACCAGGGAGACGAGCGCGTCACGGAGCGCTCCTCGCGTTCGCCGGCTGCGCCGGTCCTCAACCACCGTCATGGGCACTGTTCTAGCATTTTGCCGGACGGGTGGACTGTTTCTGGACACGCTGTCTATGATCTCGGGTGACCGCGCTCACAGCAGCGACCCCGACCACCAGGAGGGCATCCGTGAATCTCGGTAGCTATCTCACCCGCACCGCGAGCTTCACCCCCGACGCCACCGCCCTGGTCTCCGGCACCGACCGATGGACCTACCGCCAGCTCGAGGACGACACCAACCGTCTCGCCGCTGCCCTCATCGCCCGAGGTTGCGCTCCGGGCACTCCGATCGCCACGCTGGCCACGAACCGAGGCGAGCTGGTCGTCGCGGAGATGGCGATCTGCAAGGCCGGGGCGCTCCGGGTGCCGATCAGCGCCAGGCTGGCAGCTGCCGAGGTCGAGCACGTGCTGCTCGACGCGGACGTGAAGGTGATCTTCGCCGGCGGCGCGCACCTCGACCTGGTCCGCAAGATCGTCGACGCCCACCGCCTCGACTGCCTGATCGTCGATCTGGACAACAGCGCGGCCACCGGACCCGGCGTGACGGCGTACGACGCCCTCCTCGGCGAAGGCGCTCTCGACCCGGTCGCGGTCGATGTCGACGAGGACGCCCCGGCCGTCCTCAACTTCACCTCCGGCTCCACGGGCACGCTGAAGGCGGCGGTCCAGACCGTCGGCAACCGGCTGGCCAACATGCGCAAGCTCGCCATGAACCCCTATGGCTCACTCTCCGCCGAGGCTGTCTATCTCGCGCCGGGGCCGATCACCCACGCCAGCGGCATGGTGATCCTCGGTTGCTTCTTCCGCGGCGCGGCCGGGGTCGTTCTGCCTGCGTTCGATGTCGAGGCCTATCTGGACACCCTCGAGCGCGAACGGGTGACCCACACCTTCGTCGTGCCGGTCATGCTCAACCTGGTCCTCGCCTCCCCCACCCTGCGCGACCGTGATCTGTCCGCCCTGCAGAGCATCACCGTCGGCGGCGCCCCGATCAGTCCGGCGCGGCTGCGTGAGGCCGTCGAGGCGTTCGGCCCGGTCGTCAACCAGGGCTACGGGCAGGGTGAGACGACCAGTGCGATCACCTTCCTCAGCTCCGAGGACGTCGTCCGCGGCATCGAGTCCGACCCCGAGCTGCTGCTCTCCTGCGGGCGTCCGGTCTACGACACCGAGGTGATCGTGGTCGACGACGACCACAACCCGCTGCCCGCCGGCGAGATCGGTGAGATCGTCGCACGCGGCCCGGACTGCGTTCGCGAGTACTTCCACGCGCCGGAGGCGACTGCCGAGACCTTCCGCGACGGCTGGGTGCACACCGGGGACCTGGGCCGGATCCGCGAGGACGGGTTCGTCTTCATCGTGGACCGGAAGAAGGACATGATCATCTCCGGCGGTTACAACGTCTACTGCTCCGAGGTCGAGGCCGCGCTCTACGAGCACCCGGCGGTCAGCGAGGCCTGCGTCGTCGGTGTCCCGAGCGAGAAGTGGGGCGAGACCGTCAAGGCGTACGTCTGTCTGGTCGCCGGGGCAGCCGCGACCGAGGACGAGCTGCGCGACTTCTGCCGCACCCGGCTCTCCGGGGTGAAGGTGCCCCGGATCATCGAGTTCGCCGACGCGCTCCCGGTCAACCGCAACGGCAAGGTCGACCGACGCGCGCTGCGCGAACGCGACTGGGCCGGCACCGAGCGGAAGGTCGGCTGAGATGACGTTCTCCCTCACCCCGTCCTACCCCGACAACCCGCGTCTCGACGAGCTGGTCACCCGACTGCGCGACTACCTCGACGGCGAGCTCGCCGACTACGAGCGCGGCCTCGGCCTGGGCCCGGAGACTCCCCTGGACCGCTCGATGCTGGAGCCGGTCTGGCAGCGCAGCCGCGAGCTCGGCTTCTATGGCATCCATCTGCCCGAGTCGCTCGGCGGGCAGGGTCTCAGCTTCACCGAGCTGGCCGCGCTCAAGGAGGAGATCGGGGCCTCCGGGCGCCAGCTCGCCACCAGCGTGCTCGGCGACATGGGCGGCCCTCTCCGCGTCGGCGCGATCTTCGAGCACGCGACGGAGCACCAGATCGAGAAGTACCTGATGCCCGTCGTGCGCGGCGAGCGCGCCTGCTGCTTCTCGATGACCGAGGACGACGCCGGCTCCGATGTCCGCCGGATGAGGACCACCGCCACCCCGACGTCGGGCGGCTTCCTGGTCAGCGGGCACAAGGTGTTCAGCACCGGCGGCACCTTCGCCGACTTCGCGATCCTGGTGGCCCGGATGGCCGGTGAGGAGGAGTCGTACGCCGCGTTCTTCGTCGACCTCGATTCCCCCGGCTGTCGCGTGCTGCCCGGCGACCTGCCGCTGTCGGGGCAGAACATCGAGAGCGACGTCGTGCTCGAGGACTGCTTCGTGCCGCAGGAGAACCTGCTCGGCGAGGTCGGTCAGGGCCTGCGGATCGCGCTGGGCCGGGTCACCGCGAACCGGCTGCTGCACTGCCCGACGGCGCTCGGCGCGGCCCGACGGGCGCTCGCCCTGGCCCTCGACTACGCCGCCCATCGCACCGTCTTCGACGGGCTGCTGCTGGAGAAGCAGGCGATCCAGCACCGGCTCGCCGACATGGCGACCGACTACTACGCCGCCCGGTCGATGACCTACGACGCCCTGGCCGACCTGGACGCCGGCAGGCGCCCACGGATCGAGTCGTTCATGTGCAAGCTGTTCGTGGCCGAGCGGTCCTTCGAGATCGCCGACGCGGCGATGCAGTTGCACGGCAAGGCAGGCATGGTCCGGGGCGCGGAGATCGAGGTGATCTGGCGGCGGCTGCGGATGTTCCGGGTGCTGACCGGTTCCTCGGAGATCCAGCGCAACGGCGTCATCCGCGATCTCGTGAAGTCGCTGGGGGCATGATGACCGACACCCGCACCACCGACCCTGTCGGCACCGCTTCCCAGGAGGAGTTGGACGCCCGCCGCGGGTTCATCGCCGCGCTGAAGCCCGCCGTCGTGCACAAGGCCGACGGCACGGTTGCGTTCGACACCGACGCGTACGCCTTCCTCGACGCCGACGCACCGGGCACCGCCCATGCCGGGCTGTGGCACCACAGCCGGCTCACCGCACTGCCGGGCCTGTTCGAGGTCACCGAGGG
The DNA here is from genome assembly GCF_037137035.1 of Nocardioides sp. CCNWLW239. Lineage (NCBI taxonomy): Bacteria > Bacillati > Actinomycetota > Actinomycetes > Propionibacteriales > Nocardioidaceae > Nocardioides > Nocardioides sp. CCNWLW239. The sequence goes on from NZ_JBBBNW010000003.1 coordinate 992,721, forward strand.
CATCTACCAGGTCCGCGGCCTCGACCTGGCCAACCTCACCGTCGTCGAGGGCGAGCGCGGGATCGTCGTCATCGACACCCTCACCACCGCAGAGACGGCGGCGGCCGCCCTCGGGCTCTACCGGCAGCACCGTGGTGACCGTCCGGTCACCGGGGTGGTGCTCACCCACCCGCATGCCGACCACTTCGGTGGGATCGCTGCCGTGCTGGCGGCGGCCGCCGGCGACGTACCGGTGCTGGCTCCTGAGGGGTTCCTCGAGCACGCGGTCTCGGAGAACGTCTACGTCGGCCCGGCGATGAACCGGCGCTCGACCTACATGTACGGCAGCATGCTGCCCGTCGCACCCGACGGACACCTCGGCTGCGGCCTGGGCCCTCGGCTGGCATCAGGGTCGATCGGGCTGGCCGCGCCCACCGACTCGATCACGCACACCGGCGAGACACGCGTCATCGACGGCATCGAGATGGAGTTCCAGCTGACCCCGGGCAGCGAGGCGCCGGCGGAGATGAACCTCTACCTCCCCGGCCGGCGCGCGCTGCTCCTGGCGGAGAACGCGGTGCACTCCCTGCACAACATCATCACCCTGCGCGGAGCCGAGGTGCGCGACGCCCGGCTGTGGGCGCGCTACCTCACCGAGGCGATCGACCTGTACGCCGGGCGCTCCGACGTGGCGTTCGCTACCCATCACTGGCCGACGTGGGGTGCGGATCGGATCGGATCCTTCCTCGCCGGACAGCGTGACGTCTACGCCTACCTGCACGACCAGACCGTACGTCTCATCAACCGTGGCCTGACCCCGAAGGAGATCGCCGAAGAGCTGGTGCTGCCGCCGGTGCTCGACGCTCAGCCCTCCACCCGCGGCTACTACGGTTCGCTGAGCCACAACGTGAAGGGGATCTACCAGCGCTACCTGGGCTGGTACGACGCCAACCCGGCCCACCTGTGGGAGCTGCCGCCCACCGAAGAGGCTGTCCGGTGGGTGCGCCTGCTCGGCGGCGCCGGGGCCGCGGTGGCACGGGCTCGCGAGATCATCGCGACCGGCGAGACCGACGATCTGCGGTTCGCGGTGACGTTGCTCAACCATGTCGTCTTCGCCTATCCCGGCGAGCAGTCGGCGCGCGAGCTCCTGGCCGCGGCATACACCCGGCTCGGACACGGTGCGGAGAACTCCACCTGGCGCAACGTCTATCTCACCGGTGCCCGCGAGCTGCTCGACGGCCCGAAGGTGCCGCCACGCGGCGGCGGTCGGGGCCTGCTCGCCGCGCTCTCGGTCTCGCATCTGCTCGACTCGCTCGCCATCCGGGTTGACGGCCCACGCGCCTGGGACCTCGATCTGCGGATCGACTGGCACCTGCGCGATCACGACGAGACACCCGAGGGCGGCTGGTGGCACGCCCGGCTGCACAACGGGGTGCTCGTGTACCGGCGGGATGGTGCTCCCGACCCGGAGGCGGGCCTCACCCTGACGCTGACCCGACCCCAGCTCGCCGGCCTGCTCGGATCGCGCAGTCTGGACGGGATCGAGCATGCCGGTGACATCGGTGTGCTGCAGCGGCTGCTGGCGGTTCTGGAGGCGCCCGATCCCAGCTTCGCGATCGTTACCCCCTGATGTGCCCGAGGACCGTGGCACCATGTGGCCCGTGACCGACGACGCACCCGCCACCGGGCTCACCGAGCTGCACGCCCGCCGCTTCCTGACCACGGATGCGGCGCGACCTGACAAGGTGGCCCGTTGGCACGGCAAGGGGCGGCGCACGGCTCGGGAGAACATCGCCGATCTGGTCGACCCGGGCTCGTTCGTGGAGTACGGGAGGTTCATCACCGCGGCCCAGGAGCAGCGTCGCGACCTGGCCGATCTCGTCGTCGAGACGCCCGCCGACGGGATCATCGGCGGGACGGCGACCGTGGCCGGGAAGCCGTGTGCGGTGCTGTCCTACGACTATCTGGTGATGGCCGGCACCCAGGGCATGCGCGGACACCGGAAGTCGGACCGGCTGATCGAGATCATCGGCCGGATGCGGCTGCCGACCGTCTTCTTCACCGAGGGCGGCGGCGGTCGCCCCGGCGACACGGACATCCCGCTGGTCTCCGCGCTCGACGTCGGCTCGTTCGCACTCTGGGGTGAGCTCGAGGGCGTCGTGCCGCGGATCGCGGTCGTCTCCGGGCGTTGCTTCGCGGGCAACGCGGTCCTGGCCGGCTGTGCCGATCTCCGCATCGCCACGCCTGACGCCAACCTCGGCATGGCCGGGCCGGCGATGATCGCCGGCGGCGGGCTCGGGACCTTCGCGCCTGAGGAGATCGGGCCGGTGAAGGACCAGACGGCCAACGGCGTCATCGATCTGCTCGTCGACGACGAAGCCGCAGCCGTCGAAGCCGTACGCACCATCCTCTCCTGCCTCGACCCGAACGAGGCGAGCGGCGAGGCCGGCGACCAGGCCGACCTACGAACGCTCCTCCCCCACAACGACCGTGAGGCCTTCGACGTACGCCCTGTCGTCGAGACGCTCGCGGACCTCGACTCGGTCGTCTGGCTCCGTGAGGCGTTCGCTCCGGAGCTGGTCACCGCACTGGCCCGGATCGACGGGATCGCGGTCGGCGTCATCGCCAACCAGTCCACGCATCTGGCCGGGGCGATCACCAGCGACGCATCGGTCAAGGCCGCCGACTTCCTGGCTCTCTGCGACCGCTGGGGCCTCCCGGTGGTGTCGCTGGTCGACACCCCGGGGTTCATGGTCGGCCCCGAGGCCGAGCGCGGCGGCCTGGTCCGGCACGCCTCCCGGATGGTCGTCGCCGGCGCCCAGCTGTCCACCCCGCTGGTCGGGGTCATCCTGCGCCGCGGCTACGGCCTCGGCGCGCAGGCGATGCTCGGCGGCAGCACCCACCGCCCCCTGCTCACCGTCGCCTGGCCCGACGCCCACCTCGGCCCGATGGGGCTGGAGGGCGCCGTACGCCTCTCCCTGGCCACCGAGCTCGCATCGATGCCCGAGGCAGAGCGCGAGGAGCGGGTGGCTGCGCTGACCGAGGAGCACCGCAAGCAGGCCAGCGCCCTCAACGCCGCACGGATGTTCGAGATCGACGACGTCATCGACCCCGCCGAGACCCGCGCGGTCGTCGCCGCCACGCTGCGCCGAACCTAGGAGACTCCGCCGTCGTCGTCCCAGACCTGCTGGCCGATCCGGCTCTGGTCGGGACCGTCGAGACCGAGCAGCTGTGCTGGGCTGTCGGTGTTCCGGTCGTCGGCCGCCTGCGCCATGATCCTCTCCGCGTGCTCGGGGGCGGTGTCGTGAGGCACCACCAGCAGGCGCAACCGGTCGCCGGTGGCCATCGACAGCACGATGAGATGGGTGTCGTCGGACGGGAACGAGCCGACCTTCACGATCCCGCGGGCGGCACGGACCTTGCGGACGCTCGGCGCTCCCGCGACCGAGTCCCAGTCAGGGCGGGAGAACAGCAACCGCGAGATCCGGCCGACAGGGTGGGGAAAGTGGTCGATCAGGTCGGCGGCCTCGTCCTGGAGGTCGCGTGACTGCGGCCACCAGGCGCCATCGAGCGGTCCAGAGCTGAAGCTGTTGTCGAGGCGGAGCCGGAGCCCGACGCGATCGGCGGTCGGGAGCTCTTCTGTCGGTGACGTCGTCATGACGCCCACCTTTCGTGCTGCCCTGCGGACTCGACGAGTCCGGCCGGCAGTGTGGTTAGAACAAGTGTACGGTGCCGGCCCGCGAGACCATGCTTCCTAGATCTCCTTCAGCCGCGGCACCAGGTCGACGGCGGCGGTGGCCCAGGGAACCGGGTCGACATACGGCGTCGGCATCAGCCCGATGAGCGTGATGCCGAGGGCGGCGTACTCCTCCATCGACTTCAGGAACGCGTCGGGGTCCTCGACCGAGGGACCCTGGAAGAGCATGGTCTTCTCGATCGCGTCGTAGTCGGTGCCGAGGTCGTCGCAGTGGCCACGGAGCACGTCGAGCTTGTGCTTGACGGTCGCGACCGCCTCCGCACCGGGGCCGCCGAACAGGTTGGTGCCCTGGCCGTGCTTGGCGACCAGTCGAAGGGTCTTCTTCTCGCCTCCCCCGCCGATCAGGACCGGAACGGTGCCGTTGACGGGCTGCGGCAGCGAGATCGTCTCGGCGAGCTGGTAGTGCTTGCCCTGGTAGGCACCGTCGTTCTCCGACCACATCTGGCGGCAGATCTCGAGGGTCTCCTCCAGCCGCTCGAACCGCTCCGCGGTCGGCGGGTAGGGCACGCCGAGGCCCTGGTGCTCGCGCTCGTACCAGGCGGCGCCGATACCCAGCAGCGCGCGGCCACCGGAGAGCCGGTCGAGGGTGGTGACCGTCTTCGCGAGCAGTCCCGGGTGGCGGTAGGTCACGCCGGTGACGAGCAGGCTGAGGCGTACGTTGTCGGTGATCCCGGCCAGGTAGCCCAGCGTGGTGTAGCCCTCGAGCATCGGCTCGAAGGGGCCGCCGGCCTGCTCCATCTGGAACCAGTGGTCCATGACGGTGAGCAGGTCGACGCCACCCTGGTCGGCGATCCGGGCCGTCTCGGTCAGCTTGTCGGCGAGCGTCGTCTCCCACTCGGGGTGGGTGAAGGTGAAATAGTGGAGTCCAAGATCCATACCTCAGACGCTAGGTCTTCGAGCGCGCTCGAAGACAAGAGCTTCACGCGTTCTCGGGCGGCTCGGCGAGGTGTTTGTGTCCCCATTCGGCCAATGGCTGGAGGGCTGCGATCAGTTCGACCCCGGCAGGGGTCGGGCGGTAGAGAACCTGCACCGGCGTCGACGGGATGACCTCGCGCACGATGAACCCGTCGCGCTCGAGCTCCTTGAGGCGCAGGGCGAGCATCCGGTCGGAGATGCCCTCGACCGTGCGCCGGTATTCGCTGAAGCGACGCGCACCACCCACCGCGGCGAAGAGGACTGCCCCGGACCAGCGTTGTCCGACCCGCTCGAGCGTGCGGCGGAAGACGGCGCAGGAGCTTCCGGCGACCTGGATGTCCTGACTCACTTACTCAGAGTAAGTTGCTAATGAGCCAGTTGCAAGGCCGTCGTCCGTCCCCCCAGAATCTGCGGCTGGCGGCCGATCGGCCGCCGTGAGATCGCCCGCTGAGGCGGGCCGCCCGAAGGAGTACACGCGTGTTCATCGCGTACGTCGTCGTCTCGTCCCTGCTCGCACTCACCTGCCTGGCGTCCGGTGTGCTCAAGGTGACCAGGCAACCGGCCATGGTCGAACAGCTGGGCGGCCTCGGCGTTGCCGCGAAGTACGTGCCCGTGCTCGGGAGCCTGCTCGTTCTCGGCGCCGTCGGCCTCGTCGTGGGCAACTGGATCGCCGGCCTCGGCATTGCGACGGCCGGTGCGCTCGCGCTCTACTTCCTCGGTGCCATCCTCACCCACCTGCGTGCCGGCGACGGCAAGGGCGCGGTGCCCACGATCGTTCTCACCCTTGTCTCTGTCGCCGTGCTCGTGCTGCGGGTGCTCTCGCTCTGAGCTCCGAAGACACCGACGGCGCCATGCCCTGAGGTGATCAGGACACAGCGCCGTCGGTGTCGGAGCGGATCAGCGCAGGGTCGGCTCGCGTCGGAGGTCGCGCTTGTCGAGCTTCGCGTCGTAGGCAGCCAGCGGCTTCGCCTTCGCCGCGTCGGCCTCGACCGCGGCACTCGCGACACCGGCCCACTCCAGGATGCGGGCGGTGGCGAGCTCGCGCTCGTCGGGAACCAGACCGGCCACGTTGGCACCGTGGTTCATCCCCGGCGCGGTGAAGACGTAGGAGTCGGTGACCTTCTTGCCCAGGCGGAAAGGTTCGGCACCCCACGGGTCGGCCTCGCCGTAGACGAAGAGCATCTGGTCGGCGTGCTTGCGCACCCACGAGTCGACATCACGCATCGCCGAGGGGTCGAACCGCATGTCGATGTCGCGGGGGACGAAGCTGCGCGGCGGCTGGTAGCCGTAGCGGATCAGCTCGTCCTCGATGTGCGGGAAGCCGATCGTCGGGGCGCCCATCTCGGTGCCGGCCTGGTAGTAGTACGGCGTGTAGGGGGCCAGGCCCTGGTCGGTGTAGAAGCTGAAGCCCGAGTAGTTGTCGATCGAGTCCCAGATCGCCTGGTCGGTGGCGGTCGCCGCGTCGGCGGGGATGTTCGCGCACTGCCCGGTGCCGGCGTACTGCCAGAAGGCCCAGACGTAGTCGAGCACGACCATCTCGTAGGCGGAGTCGAGGCTGCCCACCGTGTCGAAGGTGTAGCCCTCGGCCGCGGCCAGGTCGGCGTACTTCGCCTTCAGCGCCTCACGACGCACGAGCGCCTCACGCTGCACGCCGTTGAGACGGTCGCGGCAGTCCTCGGTGCCGACGGTGGCGAAGAAGTCGTCGTAGGCGGAGTCCTCGCGGTTCACCACGTCGTTCGGCGCGACGTAGGCGACGATGCCGTCCATGTCCTGCGGGTAGAAGCGCTCGAAGTAGGTCGCGGTCATGCCGCCCTTGGAGCCGCCGGTGGCGAGCCAGTTGGCGGAGTAGATCGGCTTCAGCGCATCGAAGATGGCGTGCTGGTCGCTGGCCGCCTGCCAGATGTCGAGGTCGTCCCAGTCGGCCGGTGCGGGACGCGACGGGGTGAAGAACCGGTATTCCATCGAGACCTGGTTGCCGTCCACGATCCTGGTCGGCTCGCTGCGGCCGGGGTTGGTCGAGACGTTGTAGCCGCTGGTGTGGAACACGGTCGGGCGGGCGGTGTCCTTGTGGAGCACCGTGAACCGCTGCTGGAAGGTGTCACCATCGGGCTGCCGGTGGTCGACCGGCTGGGTGAAGTTCAGGACGAAGTAGCGGTAGCCCTGGACGGGCTTCTCCTGGATCAGGCTGACGCCGTCGATGGCGAGCAGCCGATCGAGGATGTCGTCCTCGGCGGCAGCCACGGGGCTGGCAGGGGTGACGAGGAGCAGGGATGCCAGCCCCATCGTCACCAGGATCCGGCCGATCAATGCACGCATGCTGGGGTCTCCTTCGGTGCGGGTTCTCGGCAACCTAGCCCACGCACGCCGCATACACCTCCGAATTAGGCATCCGGGAAGCAAGTCGTGTCCGGATGCCTTCTCACGGACAACGACCAGATGGGCAACGCCCGATGAGGAGGCGCTCCACCATGACGTACGACCCGCACGAACTGCTCGCCACGACCCGCCATGCGATCCTGGCCACGATCAAGGCGAACGGGCTTCCGCAGCTCTCGCCGGTGTGGCAGTTCTACGACCGTGAGCGAGGCGAGATCCTGATCTCGACCCGCGACGGGCTGGTGAAGACGAAGAACATCCGCCGCGACCCACGGGCGGCGATCGAGGTCGACGGTCCGGGCGGGCGGTCCTGGGCGACCGCCGAGGGCACCGTCACGCTCACCGGTCCCGCCACCGACCCGCACGGGCCGGAGGTCGACGCGCTCGTCGACTACTACCGTCGCGGCGCCGGCGAGCATCCCGACTGGGACGAGTACCGCGAGGTGATGGTCACCGACCGCCGTGTGCTCATCACCATCGCCGTCACGAAGGTGTACGGCGCGGACATCGGCTGATCCGCGCCTTCCATCCGATGACGGCCGTCGGTCGTGCGCCACGGTGACAGGATGGTCGCCATGGACGTCACCTCCCTGCAGGCGTACTGCCTCGCCAAGCCCGGAGCCTGGCCCGACAACCCGTGGGAGCACGAGCACCCGGTGATCAAGGTCGGGCCGGGTGAGCGCGGGAAGATCTTCGCGTTCCTCGGAGCAGCCAAGGTGGGGTTGAAGTGCGGACCGTCGCGCGAGGTGGCCGACGAGTGGCTGCTGCGTTATCCCGCCGACGCGACGGTCACCGGCTACATCGGGCGCTCGGGGTGGAACGACCTCGCATGGGGCGGGGCGATCCCGGACGAGGAGATCCTGGAGGCGGTCGACGAGTCGTACGCAGCGGTGGTCACGAAGCTGCCCAAGAGGCTCCGTCCGGAGGGCTGGGACGCGTGATCGCGGGGTGACCGCCGACTGTCGGGCTTGAACGAGGCCCATCTGTGAGGAATGGTGGAGCGGGTACTCCGTACCCAACCATGGAAGATCTCGACATGCTTCAGCTGACCGAGAACGCCACCACGATCGTCCGCTCGATCTCCGAGCAGTCCCAGGGCGCCGGCCTCCGGCTCGCCTCCAACGCAGAACCGGACGGTGCGTTGAGCGCCGCACTGGTCCCCGCCGCCGAGGCCGAGGACCAGGTCATCGAGCAGGAGGGCGCACGGGTCTTCCTCGACCAGGGCGCCGCCGCCGAGCTCGACGACAAGGTCCTCGACGCCGGGATGGATGCCTCCGGCAACGTCCAGTTCGGGATCTCCCAGCAGGGCTGATCCTGAGCTACGCCGGGGTGCGCCGCAGCTGCGGTGCGCCCCGGCGTACGTCGTTTTCGGCCCCGTCCGGCTTGCCGCCCGCGTAGGGTCACGGACATGAGCACTCCCGGCGTACCTGCCTGGTTCCATCTCTTCCTCGACGTCCCGCGGGAGCAGTGGGACGAGGCCGTCGGATTCTGGTCGGCGGCGACGGGATGGGCGCTCTCGCCGCCGCGGGGCGAAGACGGGCAGTTCGTCACGCTGGTGCCGCAGACGGGTGACGCCTGGCTGAAGATGCAGGCCGTCGACGACCGCGAGCCGCGGATCCATGTCGATCTCGACGCACCGGACCGCGAGGCTGCCGTCCAGCGGTCGACGTCTCTCGGGGCACAGGCGGCATGGACCTACGACGGGGTGCCGGTGATGCGCTCCCCCGGCGGGCTGCTCTTCTGTCACACCCTCGGCGAAGGTTCCACGCCGCGCTTCGCGCGCTCGGAGCCCGAGCGGGTCGTCGACCAGATCTGCATCGACATCCCTCGCTCCCGCTGGGACGAGGAGGTGGCCTTCTGGGCTGCGATCACCGGGCGAGCGCTCGAGCCGGCCACGACCCCCGAGTTCGTACGCCTCGCCGACCCCGACCCGCACGGCGGCCTCCGGATCCTCCTGCAACGGCTCGATGAGGACGGCGGCGAGGTCCGGGCACACCCCGACCTCGCGGTCGCCCACCGGGCCTCGGAGACCTGTCGCCACGAGGCGATCGGCGCCGAGACGGTCGGCGTCTTCGAATGGTGGACGGTGATGCGCGCTCCGTACGGGCAGGTCTACTGCCTCACCGACCGCGACCCGGTGACCGGCCGGGTGGCCTAACCGAAGCATCCGGTCGGCCGGACGTTTCGTCGACTTCACCCACCTGTGGCCCGAAAACCCTCCCGCAAGGTCCCTGGATCTGCGTCAAATAGGGGCCATGTGCCTCGGACACGGACATCAGCACGGACCGATCCGCTCGATGAGCAGGCCGCTGACGCGGCGTACGGCCCTGGGAGCGGCGGGCGCCGGGCTCCTGATGGCGTCGCTGCCGTCGTTGTCTCCGTTCACGGGTGCGGCGGCCTCGGCGGCCACCCGCTCCGGGGTCGGGGCGAGCCGGCAGTCGCGGCTGACCGCCGGCACGACGCTGGTCCACGCCGACCTCCACAACCACACGCTGATGTCCGACGGCGACGGTGACCCGGACCTCGCCTTCGACTCGATGCGGAGCGCCGGGCTGGACGTGGCGGCTCTCACCGACCATGCCACCGTCTCCGACAACATCCTCGGGAACGCTCTGGCCGGGCTGCTGCCGCCGGCCTACAAGCAGATCGGTGGCATCACCCGCTCGGACTGGGCACGGACGCGCGAGCTGGCCGATGCCGCCAACGCCGACGGCACCTTCACCGCGATCCGCGGGTTCGAGTGGTCGGAGCCGTTGTTGGGTCATATCAACGTGTGGGGAAGCGAGCACTTCACCGACATCGTCGACATCGGCGTGATGCGGCCGTTCTTCGACTGGTTGATGCGCTCCCCGGACACGCCGCTGATCGACGGCGGCTCGGACGGGATCGCCGGGTTCAACCATCCTGGGCGTGAGCCGTTCCGGTTCCAGGAGTTCCGTTTCGACGCGCGGGCGCGCGAGCGGATGGTGTCGCTGGAGATGTTCAACCGGGGAGACGACTACCTCTTCGAAGGCTTTGCCGACGGCAAGAGCTCTCCCCTGTGCCAGTGCCTCAACGCGGGCTGGCGCACCGGCATCAGCGGCGTCACCGACGAGCACGGCACCGACTGGGGCCACCCGGAGGGCAAGGGGCGCACCGGGCTGTGGGTCTCCTCGCACGACCGCGCCGGTGTCTTCGAGGCGATGCGGGCGCGACGCTTCTTCGCCACCCGGACCTCGGGGCTCCGGGTCGATGCGGTCGTCCTGCTGGACGGCGTCGAGCACCGGATGGGCGCGGTGATCCCCGGACGCGGGGGCGACATGCGCTTCACCCTCGATCTGGCTCGGGATGCCGAGTGGATCGGCCGGGAGCTCCACCTGCAGGTGCTGCGACCGGGTCCGTCGGTGCCCGTGGTCGCCGACGTCGTGTCGTTCCGCGTCGGCGACCCGGTCTCGGTCACGGTGCCGGTCTCCTACGACGACGGTGACTGGGTCCTGCTGCGGGTCAGCGACCCGGCGCAGCCCAACGCGACCCCGGGGCCGGAGGGCCATCCGTGCAACGACCTGGGCATCGCCTACACGAGCCCGTGGTGGCTGCGGCCCTGAGGTGGGTTTCCTGAGAAGGTCGCCCGCAGTCTGAAGATGCGCTGAGGGTGGGCGTCCGGGCGATGGTCGCGGGCCGTGACTGTGGCACCCTGGCGAGGTGAACGAGGTGTGGTACGTCATCGGGCTGGTCGCGGTGTCCGTGGCTGTGCTGGTGCTCGGGGTGTGGTTCGTCAGGCGTGAGATCCGGGACCAGATCTCCCCGGCGCCGCTGCTGTGGACCGGGTACGCGATCGTGGCGGCATTCGTCGTCTTCGGCGTGCTGCGCACGTCCTGGGTGGTGCTCTCATGACGACCCGTGCAGCCATCCTCAACGAATCCACCCTCGGCTGGGTCGGCCTCGCCGGCCGTCTCTACCTCGGCTTCGTGTTCCTCACCGCCGGTCTGGCCAAGCTGCCCGAGCCGGCGATCACCGAGCAGGCGGTGCGCGGCTATCAGCTGCTGCCGTGGCAGCTGGCCCCGGCGTACGCCATCGCCATGCCGATCACCGAGATCATCCTCGGGATCCTGCTCATCCTCGGCCTGTTCACGCGAACGGCGGCGGTGGCCACGGCGCTCGGCCTGTGCTCGTTCATCCTCGGGATCACCTCGGCCTGGGTCCGCGGGCTCAACATCGACTGCGGGTGCTTCGGCGGTGGCGGCGCCTCCGCCGATCCCGCCTACTTCGCGGACACCCTGCGCGACCTGGGCTGGCTCGCGATCGCGGTCTACCTGATCGTCGTACGCCGCACCAAGCTCGCTCTCGGTGACCTGCTCTTCCGGCGTGGCACTCCCCCGGTCGAGGACTACAGCGAGAGCTCGAAGAACACCGAGTTGGGATCGAGCACGTAGCTGCCGAACGGCGGGCGCTCGGTGAAGCCGTTGCCCGTGTAAAGGCGCCGGGCCGGGGCATGGAAGTCCTCGCTGCCGGTCTCGAGGAGGATCCGTCGCTCGCCCGCGTCCCGGGCCTGATCGATCAGGTGCCGGAGCAGTGCGGTCGCGACACCGCGGCCGCGGGCGTGCGTCGCGGTGCGCATCGACTTCAGCTCGACGTCACCCGCCCCCAGTGACTTCAGCGCTCCGCAGCCGACGAGCTCAGCTCCCTCCCACGCCGACCAGAATGCGATCTCGGGCGCTCTGAGAGCGTCGAGGTCGAGTGCGTGTACCGATTCGGCCGGGCTCACCGCGTACATGTCCTCCAGGTGCTCCTCGAGGAGCCGGATCACCTCGGGCCGGGTCAGGTCGTCGAGCTCGAAACGCAGCGGGAGCAGTGGCACGAGTGGAGGTTAGCGAACGCTCTCCTCGTCGTGGCGTATAGGTGAGGTGGGGCTCGTGCAGTATCGCGGCTCGCAACCAGGGTGTGCGATAGTGCATCGCATCGATGCTGTCGGACGATGCCACCTGGGCCGGCACCCGCAGGGTCGGTCGCGGGCGATTTCGGGCGGGTCCCCTAGCATCTGGGCATGCTGACTCGTACGCTCCCGGCCGCTGCCGCCGCCGCTGCCCTGCTCCTGACGCTCTCCGCCTGCGGTTCGGACTCCTCTGGCGACTCCGCCGGCTCGGGTGACGCGCAGGAGAGCAACGGCCCGAAGTCGAGCGAGTCGAGCGACTGGAAGGCGATCGTGAAGCCCGGCACGACCAGCTGCGACTACCCCGAGGACCCGATGGGCGCCTCCAAGGAGGTCGACGCACCCAACAAGACGGCGCAGTACACCGGCAAGGTCGCCGCCACCATCAACACCTCCGTCGGCCCGCTCGCGGTCACCCTCGATGCCGACAAGGCGCCCTGCACCGTCAACTCGTTCCTCTCGCTGGCCTCGCAGGACTACTACGACGGCACCAGCTGCCACCGTCTCGGCGCCAACCCGGGCTTCGAGCTGCTGCAGTGCGGCGACCCGACCGGCCAGGGCACGGGCGGCCCCGGCTACACCATCCCCGACGAGTTCAAGGACACCGACACCTTCCCCGCCGGCACCCTCGCGATGGCCAACACCGGTCAGCCCAACTCCGGCGGCAGCCAGTTCTTCATGGTCTTCGGCGACACCCAGCTCCCGCCGGCCTACACCACCTTCGGCACCCTCGACGAGGCCTCGATCAAGAAGCTCCAGGAGGTCGGCAAGGCCGGCGTCGCCGAGGCCGGCCCCGACGGCACCGGTGCTCCCAAGAAGCCTGTCGAGTTCGAGAACATCACCGTCGGCTGAACCCCTCATCTGCTGAGGCGTCACCCCCGTCGGTCGACGGGGGTGACGCCTCAGCTTGTCAGGGGCGCCGGCGGGGCGGGTCGCGGCGCAGGACCTTGGGGAGGTACGCGGCGCCGGCGCTCTGAGACGCCGCGGCGTCGTCGGGGTTGGAGATGCGGCAGCGCTGCAGGGAGAGGCAGCCGCAGCCGATGCAGGAGTCGAGGTTGTCGCGGAGCCGCTCGAGGGCGTGGATCTGCTCCTCGAGACGGCGCCGCCAGTGCTTCGACATCCGCGCCCAGTCGGCCTTCGTGGGCGTCCGGTCCCCCGGCAGGCACTCGAGCTCGGCCTTGATCTCGTCCAGCGACAGGCCCACGTTGGCGGCCGCGCGGATGAAGGCGAGGCGGCGCAGGACGCTGCGCTCGAACGTGCGCTGTCCCCCGGCCGATCGCTGGGCCTGGATCAGGCCCTGGCTCTCGTAGTAGCGCACCGCGGAGGCCGCGTAGCCGCTGCGCCGGGTCACCTCGCCCATCGTGAGCAGGTCGTGGGTGTTCATGTCGCTCCTCGCAAGATTTCTCGCCGGATCCCTTGATCTCAAGTTCACTTTAGGTTGAATCCTAGACGGCATGGACAGAACAGACAACGAAGTAGCCGTCATCACCGGCGGTTCCGCCGGGCTGGGGCAGGCCCTCGCCACGGCGCTCATCGACCGCGGCTGGACCATCGTCACCGACGCCCGCGACCCCGACCGCCTCCACTCCGCCCTGCCGAACGGCTCCCGGGTCACGACCCTGGCCGGCGACGTACGCGACCAGGACCATCTGGACGCCATCGCCGCCGCCGTGGCACGGCACGGCCGGCTCGACCTGCTCGTGCACAACGCCAGCGACCTCGGCCCGATGCTTCCCCTGGCCGAGGTCACGCACAGCGACTTCTCGCGGGTGCTCGAGACCAACCTGCTCGGCCCGCTCGCGCTCACCCAGCGGCTCCTCCCCTACCTGATCGCCTCGCGCGGCACCCTCGTGGGCATCTCCAGCGACGCCGCCGTCGAGCACTACCCGACCTGGGGAACGTACGCGGCCAGCAAGGTCGCCCTCGACCACCTCGTCCTCACTCTCGGCGAGGAGAACGGCATCCGCGCCTACGCCGTCGACCCCGGCGACATGCGCACCGCCATGCACCAGGCCGCGTTCCCCGGTGAGGACATCTCCGACCGCCCGCTCCCGGAATCAGTGGTTCCGCACCTGCTCGCCCTCCTCGCGGGCGCGGAACCGTCAGGGCGCTATCGCGCCGCCGAACTCACCCCGATCGGAGCAGCCCGATGACCATGCTCGCCGAACGACCGACCACCACGTTCCCTCTCCCCGCCGACACCACCGCTCCCGCGCCCGCCGAGTGGCGCGGGCTCGAGCGCGACGGGGTGCGCCTGCTCGTGGCCTCCCCTGGAGGCGTACGTCATGCACGGTTCCACCACCTTGCCGACCACCTCTCCCCTGGTGACCTGCTCGTCGTCAACGACTCGAGGACGGAGGCGCGGCAGCTCGATGCCGACATGGTCGGCGGCGGCCGGGTGGTGCTCCACCTCGCCCAGCGTCTCGACACCGGCTGGGCGGTGGAGCTCCGCTCGGCGCCGGACGCCTCGCGGTCCGTGCTCGATGCGGAGGCGGGCGACGTGGTCGTCACCGCAGGGCTTCGGGTCACCCTGCTCGAGCCCTACCCGGACGGCCGGCCCTCCTCTCCCACCGGCAAGGGCAACCGGCTGTGGCGCGCGAAGGTCACCGGCGACGTAGTAGCCGAGCTCGCGCACGCCGGCCGCCCGATCGCCTACGGCTATCTCGACCGGCGCTACCCGCTCGACGCCTATCAGACCGTCTTCGGGCATCGCCCCGGGAGCGCCGAGATGCCCTCGGCGGCGCGTCCGTTCACGCATCCGCTGGTCACCGACCTGGTCACCCGCGGCATCCAGATCGCACCGGTCACCCTCCACACCGGCGTCTCCTCCCAGGAGGCCGGCGAGGCGCCGGGCGCGGAGTGGTTCGAGGTCTCCGAGACCACCGCGCGGCTGGTCGAGCAGACCAGGTACGCCGGCGGCCGCATCATCGCAGCCGGCACCACCGTCACCAGAGCCCTCGAGTCCGCCGTCGTCGCGGCGACCGGAGCGGTCAGGGCGGCGAGCGGGTGGACCGACCGGGTCATCACCCCCGCCAACCCGCCGTACGTCGTCAACGGGCTCATCACCGGCTGGCACGACCCACAAGCCAGCCATCTGCTCCTCGTCGAGGCCGTCGCCGGTCCCGAGCTCACCCAGGCGGCCTACGACGCCGCTGTCGCCGAGGGTTACCTGTGGCACGAGTTCGGCGACTCGGGGTTGTTGCTGCCGTGACGGTCTGTCGGGGTAGTCCGGGGGGGACCGTCCGGGGGCGGGGCCCGGCAGGGGCAGGGGGCACGGGGGGGAGACCGGGACCGAGACGGCGA